>CAYYRD010000016.1:0-88156 GCA_964474025.1 uncultured Dehalococcoidales bacterium
CATCAGCACCAGGTGGGCCAACATCGCCTTTGGGTCCAGCTGCGCCGTCTTCACCAGCCGGACCGGCCGGACCAGCTGGTCCAGCTGCGCCGTCTTCACCGTCTTCTCCGTCTTGTCCATCCGAACCGGCTGGTCCAGCTGAGCCGTCTTGACCAGCTGGACCTTGAACGCCAGGTGGACCAGCTATTCCATCTTCTCCACCGACACCGTCTTCACCGACCGGGCCTTGAGCACCAGTGTCGCCCTTGAGACCTTGAGACCCCTGTTCCCCGTCTGATCCGTCAGAACCGGAACAAGAAACGACAAGGAACAGGACGATCAGGGTTGATAAGAAAATGAACGCGCGAGGACGCGTGATGGATATAAGCATGGCTGACAGTCTACATAACCAAAACCGAATCCCGGCTCCCCGACCTTCCAACCGAGCATGAGCTAGCGGTGCTGTGGCAGGTGACGGACTACCGGAGCTGAAGGCGCGTGTTGATCGCATGATCCATGGACGCGAAACGACCCCTCCGGAGTACGAAGAGGCCGTTTTTCAATCTCAGTTGGTATACAACATGGTGTACATGCCGTATCCACAGGCCAATTGGTCAAACATTCGTCACGTTTGGTTTAGGAGTGGTGGGCGATGCAGGACTCGAACCTGCGACCTCCTGCGTGTGAGGCAGGCGCTCTAACCAGCTGAGCTAACCGCCCGGAGTCCACTGCCAGCCGGGATCGCACATTTCAGAGCGAAAGGGGAGGTGGTGGCAACAGCTGGACTTGAACCAGCGACCTGACGCTTATGAAGCGCCCGCTCTAACCGACTGAGCTATGTTGCCATTTCTCCGTGGGTTCCCTCGGCCGACAGGCCAGTACTCGATGGTAGCCCCGCCTCCGAATACGCGTCAACGGCCCCGGACTTGCCTGGACCTTATCTGGGAGTTGCGGTGGACATCGTGCTGATCAACATCATCTGCGGGTTATATTCAGGCCTTACCGGAGCCCAGGCTTGCCTGGACCCCATTATGGGATTCTATGGGGCCTCAGTCGGCCACGTAATCACCGCTGTTTCCGCCCGATTTGCGCAACAGCCGTACGTCCCCGATTCGCATTCCCCGGTCGGCCGCTTTACACATGTCGTAGATGGTCAGGGCCGCTACGCTCACAGCGGTTAGCGCCTCCATCTCGACCCCGGTCTTGTACGTGGTCCTTGTCGTGGCCGTGATATCGATACGGTCGTCTGATGTTGAGTCGTCAAACTCCACCACCACCTGTGTCAACGGCAACGGGTGGCAGAGCGGAATCATCTGCGACGTGTTCTTCGCCGCCAACACGCCGGCTACCCGCGCCACCGCGAGAACGTCACCCTTCTCAAATCCGCCAGACCTGATCAGCGCCAGCGTCTCGGGTTGCATCGTGATCGAGCCGCCAGCCACGGCTACGCGCTCGGTATCCGCCTTATCTCCCACATCAACCATGCGCGCCGCGCCGGTTTCATCCAGGTGAGTGAGCCGGGGGCCGCCATCGTTATCCGCGGCTCCGTTTGGACTACCGGCCTTCTCCGGGGCCGAAGCTGAATCGGGAGACTCCGGGATTGCAAGCGAGGCCTGTGCGGGAACCGGTCGTCCATCCCGGATCGCCTCTGCGGCGCCGACGGCCAGTCGATCCGCCCGCTCATTCTCCGGGTGCCCGGTGTGGCCCCGTACCCACTGCCAGGTCACGCGCCGTTCACCAACGGCCCGATCCATCTCCGCCCACAGGTCCTGGTTCACCTTGCGTTTCCACCCTCTGGTCATCGTGTTGATGACGTAAGAGCTGTCGCTCGTTATAAGCACTTCAGAGCCAACAGGAGTCTGGTCCAGTCCACGTATGACGGCTGTCATCTCCATGCGGTTGTTGGTGGTCTGATGTTCACCGCCTGAAAGATCCACGTCATCTTCGCCATCAAGACGCAACACCGCGCCCCAGCCCCCGGGTCCGGGATTCCCGAGGCATGAACCGTCTGTGAAAAGTCGATAACTCAAAGTAATTTTGTCCGGTGGGCGCCGGTGATCACCTGAAGCGTGTTACCGGGATGCAATCGTGTATCGGAGGTTGAAAGTTTATCGTGCCGGGCCGAAAACCCGTAACCCCGGATATACTCGATTGCTTCCCCATGCCGGTTTTTGCCGATCACCGTAGCGGATTTGTTAGACCCCTATGACGGAAATCCGAGTGGACAGCGAAATCACGCTCAGGTCGCCGGGTATCTCGGACGCCGAGCGATTGTTTGAGTTGATCGACTCCAACCGCGCACACCTGGGCCGGTGGCTGCCGGAGCTGATCACGGTGAAGTCCCTCGAGCAGGAGCGCGCCTGGCTCCAGGGAAGGATCGACGACACAGGCGGCGAGAAACCGCTGCTGATCATCGTTGATGAAATTATCGTCGGCGTTATCGGGACGCACTTTCAGGAGTTAAACGACGCCGCCGAGGTCGGGTACTGGCTGGCAGAGGGGCAGCAGGGTCGGGGTATAACCACACGCTCCTGCGCGGCGATGGTGGACGAGCTTTTGCGGGTCCGGGGCATGAACCGTGTAGTCATACGGGCCGCGGTCGACAACACCCGCTCCCGGGCCGTCCCGGAGCGACTCGGGTTTGTCCACGAGGGCGTGGAACGACAGGCCGTCAAGCTCCCGGATGGGTACGTCGACATGGCTGTGTACTCCATGCTGGCCTCGGAGTGGCGCGGGGCCCAGGAAATGGGTTTTGTGGACACCTCGGGCCGGCCGCTCGCGTTCGGCGCTCCGCCTATCTTGATAGACAGCCAGATGATGTTGCGCCGACCGCGTGGCGATGATGCCGCGGAGTTGTATTCGCTGCTGGACTCCAATCGCGACCGGCTCGAATGGTGGTCAGGCTGGTCGACCCGCATCCGGACGCAGGATGACGCCGCCGACTTGATCCGTTCTTCGATTCAACGTGATATGGAACTTGGGTCCCCGTTGTTCGTGTACGACGCGGGCGTTCTTGTCGGAGCTGTGAATGTAGAACCGTCGCCCCAGGGTGACGGCGGATCGATGGCGGACATCCGTTACTGGATAAGCGGCGAGTGGGAAGGGAGGGGGTTGATGGTGCGCGCGTGCAGTGCGGCCGTTGACGCCGCCATCGCACACTTCGGGCTGGACGGAGTCACGATTCATACGGGTGCCGGCAACATGCGTGCCCGGTCCCTCGCAGAACGGCTTGGTTTCCGGCCGCAACGGGTGAACCACGGTGCTTCGGCGACCGAGGACGTAATCGTTTACTCGGTGTCGGCAGCGGACTGGGCAGAGATCGTTACGGAAAGATAAACAGCGTCAGCCGCCTATCTGGTACATCTCGATCTTGCCTTTGTTACGGCCAATCTTCCGCATGCTTTCCGGGATCGGCGCGCCAGTGGTCCGTGTCCGCGGCGCGCCGTCTTCCCGGCTTGAAGGATCACGACCCGCCTGGAAGGCTCTAAGCTCTGAATAACGGTCACGCCTTGATGACCAGATGCCCCGCATCAACTCGAGCAGTTCGGCGTCCGTCGCGCCCGATCGCATCGGTCCCTTGAGATCTTTGCCGCCCGCAGCGAACAGGCAGGTCACAAGTTGGCCATCGGTGCTGAGCCGGGCGCGAGTGCAATCACCACAGAACGGTTCGGAGACAGACGAAATGATCCCGATCTCTCCTGAGCCGTCGTCATACGTCCAGCGCGTCGCAACCTCGCCCGGATAACCAGGAGTTGCACGCGTGATCGGAAATTCGGAGTTGATCGCCCCGGCGATCTGGTCCGCCGTTACGACGGTGTCAGCGTCCCATGAGTTGACCGTGCCGACGTCCATGAACTCGATGAACCTGACGATGTGTCCGGTCCCTTTGAAATGGCGTGCGAGTTCGACGATCGTGTGATTGTTGACGCCTTTCTGAACGACCGCGTTGATCTTTATCGGATCGAGTCCCGCCCGCTCGGCGGCAGCGATCCCGGCAAGAACACGCTCCGTGCCGAAGTCCCGCCCGTTCATCGACCTGTAGACCTCTTCGTCCACGCTGTCAAAGCTCACCGTGATCCTGGACAGGCCGGACTTCTTGAGCGTTTCCGCCTGGTCCGCAAGCAGGTATCCGTTGGTCGTCAGCGCGATGTCTTCGATACCGTCCAGGGCGACGAGTCCCTCGATAAGTTGAGGGAGATCGACCCGGAGCAGGGGTTCGCCGCCGGTAAGCCGTATCTTGCGAACCCCAAGCCGGGTAAACAGCCGTGCGAAGCGGACGATTTCCTCAAACGTGAGAATCTCGGGCTTTGGCAGGAACTCGTACCGCTCGCCGAAAACCTCTGAGGGCATACAGTAAGGGCAGCGGAAATTGCACCTGTCTGTGACTGATATCCGCAGATCGCGCAGATGACGACCGAAGACATCAGCCGGGCCGTCGATTTTATCGAGAGTCATGAGGTCCAATTGTACGACGGGCGGACCGTGTTGCCGTGCGATGTCGCCGTTCGTCGTGTCATATCCCGTTCGCGCCCGGGGTCGAGGGGCCGGCGCAGGGCAGGGTTTTCAGATAATCGACCGCCTTCCTCGTGGCGATTCCACGATGGCTGATGGCGTCTTTCTCGGAAGCGGACAGCTCCGCCATAGTCCGCCGCTCGGCCGGTACCCAGAAGATCGGGTCGTAACCAAAACCGCCTTCACCGATAGGTTCATGTGCGATGGCGCCTTCACACGTTCCGTCAAAGAGGTGGACCAGGTTCCCGGTCAGGCCGCCACAAACGGCGATCACGGCGCGATAACGCGCTTGACGGCTCCATCCCGGGACGTGCGCCATCTCTGCCAACATGCGATTTCGGCCTTCTTCATCGGTCTGGCCGGGCCGGACGTAGCGCGCGGAATAAACACCGGGGCGGCCATCCAGGGCATCCACCTCGATTCCAGAATCATCGGCCAGCGTCAACTCTCCAGTTGCGGCGTGGTAACCCTCCACCTTCAACTTCGCGTTTGCGGCGAAAGTATCGCCAGTTTCTTCAACCTCGATCTGGACGCCGAGATCATCAAGCGTCAACACCCGGAACGGCAACCCTTCGAGCAGCAGGCGAAACTCCCGTGCCTTGCCGGGATTGCGAGTCGCTATCACGAGGATGGAGTTGCCGGTTGCAGCCATGGAAAAGCCCCGATCTCATAAGGCATCGTTATCGCCGCGTCAGGAGATGGCCGGAACACGGCCTTCGATAATAATCCCGCCATCAGCGACTTTGAAAACAGAAAATACCCATCTGTTGCAGCGTCAAAAGTCACCTGCTATCCTTTCGCCGATTGTTCAAAAAAGCACGAACGGCAACCCGCTAATCGCCAAACCTTTCCTTCCGGTTTCGTTCAGTGCTATGACGAAGGACCCAATACTCCGCAATGAATTTGCGTCGCCTGCTGCGCCCCATGCGCTCGCGCTTTCTGTTTCTGATCCCTGTTGTCCCGGCCCTCCTGCTCGCGTGCAACAAAGAGGACGCCCAGTCCACATTCGGGACCAGTGGCCCTGTCGCCGACACGCAGGCGGACCTCTTCATCTTCATCTTCTGGATCGCTGTGGCGGTCTTCGTGCTTGTCGAAGGCGCGCTGATCTACTCAATTTTGAAGTTCAGGCGCCGAGGATCGGATGATTCCCTCCCGGACCAGACACACGGCAACAACAAGCTTGAGGTGATCTGGACCGCAATCCCGGTCTTGATCCTGGTCGCCATCGCGATACCCACGGTGAAGATCATCTACGACCAGGACGGGCCGCCATCAGACCAGGGTCCTGTGCTGGATATCAAGGTTCGAGCCCACCAGTGGTGGTGGGAGGTCGAGTATCCCGGCGAAGACGTTGTCACGGCGAACGAGATTCACATCCCGATCGGCCAGTGGGTCAACTTCACCATGGACTCGGATGACGTTATCCACAGTTTCTGGGTACCGAAGCTTGCGGGGAAGCTGGACATTGTCCCGGGAGATGTCCGCCAACTTGCGATGAAGGCCGATGAAGGCGGACTGTTCTTTGGCCAGTGCGCTGAGTTCTGCGGCGAGGCTCACGCAAAAATGCGGTTCCGCGTAAAAGCGGAAGAACCTGAAGCATTCCAGGATTGGCTGGACTCCATGCGAAGACCGCCGGCAGAACTGGTCAGCGATGACGCCATCGCCGGCCAGAAGGTTTTCACCGATAACTGCAGCAGTTGCCATGCCACCAACACGTGGCAGGCCCCGATCGCACGGAATGAACGCACCAGGCTCGCCGGTCTGCGATCTGCCTATCTGGATGACCAGGACAAGGCTGACGAGGACAGATCCAATCTCATCGCGGCCCCGAACCTGACTCACTTTGCTACCCGGGAAACCCTCGGGGCCGGCCTGATCCCCCTCGACCAGGACAATCTAGTGGAATGGATTGCCAATCCTGACGATGTCAAGGAAGGCAATCGCATGAAGGAACTGGCCCGGGCGTACCGAGAAAACTTGCTCACGTCCGAAGATATCCGGCAACTGGCCGTTTACCTCCTTGAATTGAAGCCGGCCGCTGCCGACGCCGTCATGGAGCCCGCAGATGGTGGAGCCACAGGGGGCACGGCGGTCGAGCGCGGGGCTGCAACCTTCGACTCCAGTGGATGCTCAGGGTGTCACTCAATTGAAACGGACGACGGTATTGGCCCGGGCCTTGCCGGTATTTCGACACGTCAAAACGACGACTATATTCGTGAATCCATAATCGACCCGACCGCATTCATCGTTGAGGGCTTCTCGCCCGTAATGACCGGGACTTTCGGGGAGACGCTTTCCTCTGACGAACTCAACGACCTTATTGCTTACCTGAAGACACTCTAGAAAATTGGTGGTGTGTCAGGCACACGGCTCCCTGCTCGACGGCAGGCCCGCCCGAGTCCCGAACACCGGAGGCCATAGTTGACCACGATCGCCTTTCCAACGTTGATCAGTCGCCCGACCAGCTACACAGGGTTGTGGAGCTGGATTGGCACGGTCGACCACAAGCGCATCGGCACGCTGTACGGGATCACCGCGTTCATTTACTTCCTCGTTGGTGGTATCGAGGCCCTGATCATCCGGGCCCAGCTGGCCCAGGCCGAAGGCGACATCGTCTCGCCGGAGATCTTCAACCAGCTCTTCACGATGCACGGCACCACCATGGTGTTCCTGGTCGTGATGCCGATGTCTGCGGCCTTCTTCAACTGGATGGTTCCTTTGATGATCGGAGCGCGTGACGTCGCCTTCCCCAGGCTCAACGCTTTCAGTTACTGGACTTTCCTGTTCGGGTCCATCTTCTTGAACCTGAGCTTCTTCCTGGGCGGCGCGCCCGACGCCGGCTGGTTTGGCTACGCCAACCTCACGGGAAATACCTACAGTCCCGGCGACGGCGTGACGTTCTGGGCGCTCGGCCTGACCGTCCTGGGTGTTGCATCCCTGGCCGCTTCATTCAACTTTGTAGTCACTATCCTGAACATGCGTGCGCCGGGCATGAGCCTGATGAAGATGCCGGTGTTCGTCTGGATGGCCCTGGTAACGAGCGTGTTGATGGCGCTCGCTATGCCGATCATCGCCGTCGCGCTGATCCAGCTGGCGCTTGACCGGGTGTGGGACACGAACTTCTTCAACCCCGCAGCCGGTGGCGACCCCGTGCTCTGGCAGCACCTGTTCTGGCTCTTCGGCCACCCCGAGGTGTACATCCTGATCTTGCCGGCAATGGGCATCATTTCCGAGATCTTGCCGGTGTTCTCGCGCAAACCTCTCTTCGGTTATCCGGCGGTTGTCTTTGCCGGCGCTGTTATCGGGTTCATGGGATGGTTCGTCTGGAGCCACCATATGTTCACCGTGGGTCTCGGCCCGGCCGCCAACTCCGCTTTTGCCGTCTCGACGATGCTAATTGCCGTGCCCACCGGGGTGAAGATCTTCAACTGGATCGCCACAACCTGGGGCGGAAAGTTACAGCTCAACTCGGCGATGCTGTACTCTCTCGGCTTCATCGCCATGTTCATCGTCGGCGGCCTCAGTGGCGTATCCCACGCTTCGCCGCCTACCGACGCACAGCAACAGGACACCTACTACATCGTCGCCCACTTCCACTACGTTCTGTTCGGTGGAGCGATCCTCGGACTGTTCGCCGGCGGCTTCTACTGGTGGCCCAAGATGACGGGCAAGAGACTCGGCGAGACACTGGGCAAATGGCAATTCTGGGTCATGCTCGTCGGGTTCAACCTGACGTTTGGCCCGATGCACTGGCTCGGCATGAACGGCATGCCGCGCCGGATCGCTACTTACGCCGACGACCTCGGGTGGGAGATGAGCAACGCCATCTCTTCCGCCGGAGCGCTACTGCTCGCCTTCGGCGTACTGCTGTTCGTCATCAACTTCATTCGGACCACCTCAAGCAAGCAGGAACCTGAGGACGACCCGTGGGACGCCCGGACCCTTGAGTGGTCCATTCCGTCGCCGCCACCGGCCTACAACTTCGCTCGTATCCCTCAAGTGAAATCGCTGGACGACTTCTGGTACACGAAACACCCGGAACTACTCCACGACGAGGATGGAGAAGAAGTGGAAGTCGACGCGCCGGCAGAGGAAGACACCCACGGCGGAGGGAGCATCCACCTTCCGAGCATGTCCTACTACCCCTTCATCGTATCGATCGGGGTCGTGATCGGCGTGGCCGGATTCATGGATGTCCTGGTTGAACTCCCTGGAACGAATATTCAGTTCCCCTGGCTGAGCGCCGTGGGAATTGTGATCGGCGTGTTTGGCCTGATGGGTTGGACGTTTGAGCCGGTATCGGAAGAGGGCGGGCATTAATATCACCCCGTTACCCGGGTAATCGGGCGAACATCGAACGCACGTAAAGATTAAGGGACGCGAAATTGGCGCAAGCCGCCCTACCAGGACAAGAACAGCACGGTCACGTCGCTGACACGAACACCGGCATCAGCAATCGCAAGATGCTCATGTGGGTGTTCCTGGCGTCCGACTGCCTGTTTTTTGGATCATTCATCGCCACATACCTGGTTTACAGGAATGAAAGCCTTGTCGGGCCTTACCCGAACGAGATCCTGGACATTCCTATTACCTCCATCAGCACGTTCGTCCTGTTGATGAGCAGTCTGGCGATGGTGTTGGCCCTCAACTACGCGCAGAAAGACAGGGCCGGCCTGGCCCGATTCTGGATACTCGCCGTTGCAGCGCTCGGCCTGGTGTTCCTGGGTTTCCAGGTTGTTGAGTTCACGACCTTCGTGGACGAAGGTCTGACTATTCACCAGAACCTTTTCGGGACCACGTTCTTCATCCTTACCGGGTTCCACGGCCTGCACGTCTTCGTCGGCGTCCTCTGGCTCCTTGGCATGGCGTTCGCCCACTTCAAGGGAGCGTTGACCAGTCGTTCAGCGGAAGACCTGGAGATGGCGGGCCTTTACTGGCACTTCGTTGACATCGTCTGGATCGTTATCTTCACGGTCATTTACCTGATCGGCTTCAGCGACGGCGAAGGAATCGAGACTATCGAACACGCCGCGACGATAATCGGGGGTTAGCGGACACAGTTATGGCAAACCCGATCTCAAGAGCCTGGCGCAAGCTGTTCTACCACGACAGTGGCCGTCACTTCCTACTGCCCAACGTGGATTCGGCCCAGCCGGAGCCGAGGAATGAAGGGCCGTTCGGTGATGCTGGGCCGCAGGTCGTGGGCTGGTTCAACCGATTGACATACGGAGACCGCGTAGCGACGCCGTTCTTCTACACGGTAATCGGCGTATTGCTGGCGATCCTGACCGTGCTCGAGGTATGGTTCTTCACGCTCGACGATGGTTTCGGGGTTTTCTTCGTGCCGATGATGTTGCTGCTGGCCTTTGCCAAGTTTGTCATTGTAGTGGCGTTCTTCATGCACCTCAGGTTCGACAGGAACCTCTTGACGCTGATATTTGCTTCCGGTTTCGTGATCTCCATCGCCGTGTTCATGATCGTGCTTGCTATCCAGGACAAGGTGAATCCGGCTCCGCTGATCGCCCCGTAACGATAAGTCCCGACGGGGAATCTCGCGCACGGACATTCAGGGCTACGATTAACCGGCTGATCCGGTCATCACTGCCGGTATTCCTTGAAAATCGCCGGCGATGTGCCGGCCCTGGAGTTTCTCCCCCGTGCCCCTCATGCACATCAACGGCGTGAGCCGTGAACCGCTCGATTCCTTTTCCGGTTTCTGGAGCGAGTGGGCGCTTGCATCCCCGGTGACCGTAGTTCTCTTGTTTATGCTCGGGGCTTACCTGTTCGGTCTGTACAGGCTGAACTCACGTGCTGGAGCGAGCGACGCAGCTCCCATATCGGCCGGACGAATCGTCCTGACCCTGCTCGGGTTTGCCGCCCTCACGTTCTCACTGATCGGCCCAGCAGACGCGCTGGCGGAAGACCAGTTCTTCCTTCACATGATTCAGCACCTGTTGATGACCCTCGTCGCCGCTCCCTTGATGCTTGCGGCGAGCCCGGTAGCGGTTTACTTATGGTCGCTCCCGGCAGATGTCCGGTACACCGTTGCCGGATCACTCGCACGGCGCGGCAGGACCGGCCGGATCATGCGAAAACTGACCTTCCCGCGGGTGGCGATCACCGTGTACATCCTGACCATGTACGTATGGCACCTGCCTGCCATGTACGAGGCGGCGATACACAACGAATCGTTGCATTACCTGGAGCACTTGATGTTCTTCAGCGCGGCCGTGCTCTTCTGGTGGCCGATCGCAGGTCCTGCACCGGTACGGTCACAACTTTCATACCCACAACGTCTGCTTTATCTGATGCTGGCCCTCACACCGAGCGCAGCTCTCGGCGCAGGGTTAACGCTGGTTGGCACGACGCTTTATACACATTACGAGGCCACGCCGATGCACTGGGGCGTAGGGGCGAAGGAAGATCAAAGCATCGGGGGATTGATCATGTGGGTCCCGGGCAATTTCATCCTCGTGGGCGCGGCGACGGTGCTGTTCTTCAAGTGGTACGAGTCGGAATCCAGCGGTTCGCGTTATAAACGCAGGGTTAAGGCCGGGCCGTAACGGTTACGTTTTTCTTGCTGCTTTGAACGGGAGGTCTGGTAGACTCAAGGCTCCGTCCTCTTCGCGCCGCGAAAATCTCCCTCCGGGTATGAGAACGTGGCCGCTTTTCGAACCAGGAAGGCCGACGCATGGCAAAATCACGCGATAAATCCAAACGAGAAACCAAGAAGAAAAAATCTGGCGGCCGCAAACAATCAGTTTCTTTAAGCTCGGCGCCGGTACCACCGCCGGAGCCTGCGCGCGTGGAGCGACGCAGGCGCCAGGAAGAGGACGACGAGTAAACGCCTCGCCGGGCCCTGAACGCCCGAGCGTGCTGGCCATGCCGGAATCATATGCGGCGCCGATGTTCTCGGCGCGAGTTGTGGGTTCGGTCCAGGGCGTCGGTTTTCGAGCCTGGGCGCAGTATGAATCGTCGCGGCTCGGCCTGACTGGTTACGTACGCAACCTGGCCGATGGGTCCGTAGAAGTCGTCGCTTCGGGAGACCGCTCTGCACTCGACGATATGTTGATAATGCTCGATACCGGGCCACCTGCCGGAACCGTCACATCGGTGTCTGTCGAGTGGTTGAGCGAGGGTGATCCAATTGCCGGGGTTACCCCGGGCACGCCGGGTTTTCAGATCAGGTATTAGCGTCCGCCGGGACTATCTTTTTTTGACGGGAACCGGTGCTATGTTGTACGAGTTTTCGCTCTCGACCAGTTTGATCAAAAGCTCGTCGGACAGGTCCTTCATGTAGAGGACACTGGACCACGCCGTTCCCAGGCCATCCCGTATGTCTTCGGCGGTCATCGGCTTGTTGCCGTTGGCAAGCAGTAGCCGAAAAACGGCCTCGGTTAGAGGCGTGCCCGGAAGCAGGTAATCGGGTTTCGTTGAGCAGCACGAGGCGATTTCCTTCATGTGCTCTTTCGGGTCCCCGACAACGACTTCCATATCGTCCAACATCTGCTGACACTGCCAGCAACGGCGGTTTCGCACGGTGTACGCAAACGACTTCCCGGACGCGTCAAACGCCTTGACGTCGACGGCGTAACGGTGGATCACGGCCTCTACCGTCTGTTCATCGCTCAAACTGTTGCTCCTCGGGTAAAACTCCCGTTTCTTAGCCGTTAGCAGGCATTTGCCGCGAACCGCCTCACGCCGATGTTCAGGCTAGAACACGTCTTCAGGCCAGTCCAGCATCTGGACGGTGGCCGTTTCGCCTGCGTTGAGTCGTGCCCGGTCGTCCGGACAGATCGCAAGCCCGTTCGCGCGGGTCATCGATGTCAGGACTCCGGAACTCTGGTTGCCCGTCGTCCTGGCCCGGTATTCGCCGTTCTCACGATATACAACAACACGTGCGTACACCCGGCGTCCATCAAAGTTGGTTACGGGATCATCAAGAATTGCCTGGACCGTGGGTCGCTGCGCCCTATCCTTGCCCATCATTTTCCTTATGGCGGGCCGCGCAAACTGTTCAAACGCGACGAGGGCGCTTACCGGGTTGCCGGGCAGCCCCAGGTGCGGCACTCGACGCCCGCCCGGGGCGTCCAGGGCGCCAAATGCGAGAGGTTTGGCCGGGCGCATGCGCACGGACCAGAGTGCGATCTCTCCACGCCGAGCGAGGACGTCTTTGACAAAGTCGTAGTCGCCTTTGGAGACGCCAGCGGTCGTGATGACCATATCGGCATCCAGCGCCTGCGCCAGCGCCTCTTCCACCGAGCGCTCCGTATCCCGGGCCACGCCAATTACGCGGGGAACGCCGCCAAACATCTTGACCGATGCGGCAACGGAGTAGTTGTTCGAGTTGTAAATCTTGCCGGGCTGGTTCGCCTCCCCCGGTTCGAGGAGTTCATCCCCCGTAGCCAGCACAGCGACGATGGGCCGCCGGATTACGGGAACGGTTTCCATTCCGAGCGAAGCGATTACGCCGAGTTCGGAGGCACGTAAAACGACGCCCGCTTCCAGGACCGTGTCACCCGTCTGGATATCTTCTCCGGCGGGCCTGATGTTTTCCCCGGTCTCTGCGGCGAGACGGACCTTGACCGATTCCATCGAGCCGCCGGAGTTTCGCCTTGCGACTTCGTCCGTGTCCTCAAATGCGACCACGGTGTCGGCGCCCTCCGGTACGGGAGCCCCGGTCATTATCCGCAAAGCCGTCCCGGGCTCCACAGATTGCTCGGAGACGGTGCCGGCCGGTATGTGCCCGATTACACGGAGTTCCACCGGAGAACCGCCGTCCGCACCAGCGAGGTCCGCGGCGCGAAGGGCATACCCGTCCATCGCGGAGTTATCGAGGGGAGGAATGTTGATCGGGGCGGCCAGGGGTTTAGCCAGCACCTGCCCGAGCGCATCCAGCAATGGAACGTCAACGGGAGGGAGCGGGGCAAAGAAGGCCAGGATCCGCTCAAGCGCCTCTTCCACGTCCAGCATCTCGGCGTCGTAGTGGTGGCGGTGAGGCCGATCGTGTGCGTCGGTTTGTTGCATATGATTTACAGCGTCGTGTGCGGTCGAATAATGGAAGCCGCTATCCGGCCCAGTTTACCGGCGTCCGAACGTCCCGGGGTTTTAAAAGAAGCCTAACGCGCCCTCAACTCAGCCCCGAAGTTGTGTTCGAGCGCCCTGAGTATCGAGTTCTCGGCCTTGATGAGCTCTTCTGCGGTGAGGGTGCGGTCAGCGGCCTGGTAAACCACACGCACGGCGAGCGATTTCTTGCCGGCCGGGATGGCGTCGCCCTGGTAGACATCGAAAACCGTGGCGCTGACGACGAGCCGGTTCCGCTCGGCAAGCGCCAGCACGTCCGCCGCCGGGACACCCTCATCGATAATAAGCGCCAGGTCACGGGCCGAATCCGGGAACCGGCCAAACGGCCTGTAGTCCTGCTGGCCAAGCGTTTGCAGCTCCGGGAGCCTGGATATGGCCTCGACATCCAGTTCAAACATCGCCACGGGAGTGGTCTCGATGTCGAACGCCGAAAGGACACCCGGGGCGACCTCTCCGATCACGCCGATCACGGCGCGACCGGCAGATGGAATCACGACCCGGGCGCAACGACCGGGCTCGAACGTGGTTTCATCCGCAGGCGCGAACCCGGCGGTCACGCCGAACTCGTCAAGGAGTGACTCTACGATCCCTTTCGCGTCGTAAAAATCGGACGCTTCCGGATCTCCGGACATCCATGCAATTTCAGATCTTGGGCCGGCCGCTACTCCGACAATTTTTTCCGGCTCGTGCGGGAGACCCACTCCCTCCCCGCCGTCCAGATACACCCGGCCGGATTCGAACATCCTGAGCGGCCCCCGCCAGGTGCGGGCGTTGCGGGCGAGTACGGCGAGGATGCTGTGACGCAGGGTGGTTCGTAGCGTGGCATGCTCCGCCGAGAGGGGATGCAAGACCCGCAACGGTTCGAGGCCATGTTCGGGCGGGCGGGCGAGCGCCTCTGCTTCCGGGGTGGTGAGCGAGTACGAGATCGTCTCCTGCATGCCAAAGCCGGACAGAATGTCTTTGATCCGCTCTCGAAGATCGCGCTCGGGGCTCGGTTCCCATTCGGGAACGCTTCCCGTAATCCCCGTCGTCGGAATCATCTCGTACCCGATAACCCGGGCAAGTTCCTCGATCAGGTCCTCGGCGATGGCGATGTCTGGCCGCCAGTACGGCGGTGTGACGGTATATGAGCCGTTACTGGAGACGACCTCCATGCCGAGTCTCTCGAACGTGGATAAAACGACCTCCGACTCGTATTCGACGCCGAGCAACCGTTCGATGGCGTCCGCGGGCAGTACGACGGGCTGGATCTCTCCGCCCCTGCCAGGCCACTCGTCGATCATCCCGGAAGCCACGGTCCCGCCCGCGAGTTCCAGGATCATTTTCGTCGCGCGGCGCACGCCGTATTCGGCGAGTTCCGGCCGCAGTCCTTTTTCAAACCGCAGGGTGGCCTCGGTGCGGATTCCGAACCGTCCGGCAGAACGGCGGTTGTTGGAGCCATCAAAGTTGGCCGCCTCCAGCAGAACGGATTTCGTGCCGTCCGTAATTCCGGACTCGGTGCCGCCGATGATCCCGCCGAGGCCGATCGGCCGTCCGGCGTCCGCTATCATCAGGTTGTCTGCAGTCAGTTCACGCGTCTCGCCGTCCAGCGTGAGCAGCGTCTCGCCCGGGAGCGCACGCCGCACAACGACGCGGCCTTCGCTGAGTTCGTCGAAATCGAACGAGTGGAGCGGCTGGCCCATCTCAAACATCACGTAGTTGGTCACATCGACAACGTTGTTGATCGGACGCTCGCCGATCGCCCTCAGGCGATTCGCCAACCAGTCCGGCGAGGGGCCGATTTTGAGGCCCTGGATCAGCGTCGCTGTATAGCGGCGGCACAGGTCAGGGTCTTCGATCTCGACCTTCGCCAGTGATGAGATGTCGGGACCGTCTTCCGGGTAGTCGATCGGAGGTGGTGTCGCCGTCACTCCGGTCAGCGCCGCCACCTCACGTGCGACGCCCATGACGGAGAGGCAATCGGGACGGTTTGGGGTGAGATCAAGATCGAGGATCGTTTCACCGAGATATTCGTTCAGGGGCGTCCCGATGGGTGCGTCTTCAGGCAGTACAAGGATGCCTTTGTGTTCGTCACTCATCCCGAGTTCTCGCTCTGAACAGACCATGCCGTTGGACGTGACACCCCTGATCTTGGACCGGCGGAGCTTTCGTTCTTCACCGGTGTACGCGTCGGTGAGCACCGTGCCTAGAGGGGCGAAAGCGATTTTTTGACCGGTGGCCACGTTGGGCGCGCCACACACAACCTCGAGCGTCTCGTCACCGTTATCCACCTGGACGAGGCGGAGGCGGTCGGCGTTCGGATGCGGACCGACCTCTTTCGCAAGCCCGACGACCACGCCTTCGTACGATCCGGTCGTCTCGATAGAGTCGACCTCGGTACCCGCCATGGTCAGGCGGTGCGCGAGATCATCGAGCGGCACCGTGACCGGCACGTACTCTTCAAGCCAGGAAATTGGAACTTTCATCGGAACTCGCTGTGCAGATAGTAATGGCGACGGGTGGTATGTACTCCATCCGACGCCGGATTTCGGGGGGTTAGAACTGGCTCAGGAAGCGCATGTCGTTGGTATAGAAGTGGCGGATATCGTCAATGCCGTGTTTGAGCAACGCCACCCGCTCCACACCCATGCCGGCCGCGAACCCGGTGTAACGCTCCGGGTCGTAACCGGAGTATCGAAGTACCCGCGGGTGGACCATTCCGGCGCCCAGTATCTCCAGCCATCCGCTGCCACGGCAGATCCGGCAGGCGGGGTCGCCGTCACAGTTGAAGCAATCGATCGCCAGGTCGACGCCGGGTTCCACGAAGGGGAAGAAATCGCACCGGAATCGGACCTTGCGCTCCGGCCCGAACACACGTCGGGCGAACTCGTACAACGTTCCTTTGAGATCGGCAAACGTAATGTTCTCGTCGACAGCCATCACCTCGACCTGGTTGAAGTGCCACTCGTGGCTGGCGTCCGTCGCCTCGTAGCGATAGCAACGCCCCGGCACGACCACGCGGATCGGTGGCTCATGGGTTTCCATGATTCGGGCCTGCATCGGAGAGGTGTGCGTTCGCAGCAGGATATTGCGGTCGCCTTCTTCATCGACCCGATCAAGCCAGAAGGTGTCGAACATCTCCCGGGCCGGGTGGTCCGACGGGATGTTCATGGCATCGAAGTTGTATCTCTCCAGCTCGACTTCCGGTCCCTCAAAGGTCTGGAAGCCCATCGCGGCGAAAGCATCCGTGATCTCGCGTATGGTCTGCGTGATCGGGTGGAGCCGTCCTTTCGCTGGCGTCCGGCCGGGCAGTGACACGTCGATGGCGCCGACCGGGCCTGCGTTGGCGTTGATTTCGGCTTCCCGCTGATCGAACGCCGCCTCTAGCTCGGTCTTGAGGCGGTTGGCGCCCTGCCCGAAACCAGCTCGTTGTTCCGGCGGGAGCGACCCGACGCTCCTGAGAAGGAGAGTGACCTCGCCGCTGCGGCCGATGTACCGGTTGCGCCATTCCTGTAGTCCATCTGCCGTCTCGGGGGCAGACAGCGAGGCGAGCGCTGCATCACGGACCGCGGCGATGCGGTCGTCCGGCGACGGCTCGGCGCCGTCACCAATCGATGTATTCACTGAATCAGCCAAGGTGATCGAGTCTCCAGAACGGTACAGGGAACCTTTGCTTGTTCCCTGTGCTTATTCCCTTTGCGTCTCCCGGGAGCCGCTGCGGGCGACGTGTAATTATGCAACGCGGCGACCGACTTGGGTTCGATGACCGGCACCGGGTCAGGAGTCGCTGTTACCTGCGTCTTCGCCCGGGTCGATTGCGCTAGACCGGAACATAAGCTCCGAGAGGCGATTCGAGTTAGACAATTCCTCGGACCCGTACCTGTCCGCAAGCCCGTCTATCTCGGCCTCGATGTCGTCCAATGAGCCCTTGTTGAATGCGGACGCGAGGTTCGCCGCCACTCTGGCAAAGATTTCACGGATCTCATCCGCGCCATCGGCCTGTTGTATGGATGCGTAAAGACGGTGGTTCTGGGTCAGCAACCGGCCTGTAACGTTGCCCATCGCCAGGTAGGGCGGCGTGCCGAACTGCCTCAGCTCTTCTAGAGATTCGTCTCCCCGGAGTGAGCGCGTGACCGCGTCCCCGAACGCGAGAAGTGTGAAATGGGTCATGGTCTGGGCGATGAGCATGTAACGGTCATGCTTCTCCGCCGTCACCTTCATTGTGTTTGCGCCAAGCCCTTCGAGACCCCTGGTTAGCCATCCGAGTAACTCGCCATCATCCCTCTCCGTGGGGACGAGTGCTACTGTGCGTCCGGCGAGCGACTCGCCAGTAATCCCGAACAGGGGGTGCGTACCGACGACGGATACGCCTTCTCCGGCCTTCTCCACCATTGTTTTGAGTGGAGCGCCTTTAACGGAAGCCATATCGATCAACCACGCGTTCGGCGCCAGCCGGCCGCTCAACCCGTCCATGACGGTGCCGATCGCCGATAGCGGCACTGCTAGCGCCACGAGATCGATCTGATTGAGTTGAGGGGGACCCGCGGGTGCTTCCCGTGCGGTATGAACCGGGATCCAGTCGACCAGTGAGAATCCGGATGAGGCGTACTCGGCACGGACGTAATCGATCTGCGTCGTTGCATCGGAAAAGAGTTCTGGAGCGCCGTCGGAGAGGTGCTCCACGTCACACAGGGTGATGCGCGCCACGTCGTCCTGTTCCCCGAACCAGTGGCGAGCGGCCCACAGCCCCATACCACCGGCGGCGCCGATCACTATTACATGCTTGTCCGGGTTGCTTGTCTGTGGCACGGGAGAGGCGAAATGGCGATAGGCATGCTGGCGGGTGACGGCAGTTCAGCCTATGGGGTCGGAGGGCGGCACGCAATGCACGACGCTGCCCTCACGACCGGCCCCGGCCATTTACCCGGTTACTGCGCGGTGAATGAAGTTCGAAGTTCCCCATTCACGAACACATCCCACTCCGACCCGGACTCGAAATCCGAACCGAGATTGATGTTCTCTTCGTATGTCCGGTACAGGTCATCGCACGCCATCCCCGGGGGCGGAACCAGGTTCGTGACTTCAACTTTGACCGCGTTTCTTCCGTCCGTGCCGCTGGAAATAATCGCTCCACTACCGTGCGCCTCGATGCAACTGTTCTCAAGACCGGCCACTATCTGGAGCATGTGCTGAACGGGGAAGGACTCGAGAAACGCCACCTCGACCGACTCGATCGGCGCGCGCTGTGTCGGGATCCCGAAGGGTAGCGGTTCATCGTTCGGACTTCTGGCCGGATCCTGCGACGGCTTCGCTGTCTCTATCGGCGATCCGGCAAAGCTCTCCCCGGCGATACCCAGAAGCGCCGACAAAACCGTGGCATCTTCACCGATGTAAAGGGCGATGACGTGGTCGACCAGGAAGAAGTGCGGAGGGCCAATCCATCGCACCGATATAGCGGACCCGTCCTGCAGCTTCAGGGTTCCGCCGTCCGATGAGACACCGGACGCCATCCCACTGGCCAGGGCGGCCGTCCCGAACTCGTGCACCTGGATACTGGCGTCACCGAGCTTGATGGTCCCGGCTTCCACACCCAGAACGCCGCTTACGGTTTCTCCCGCGGCCTGGGGCGTAACCCCCTGCCGTGCGAGCGCAAGCATCAAAGTGTCGTAGCCGGAAAGGGCGGCCTCTCCGTTCTGAACGCCGTTTGTGGTGAACTCCAGGACTTTGTCGTTGACGACCAGTGTGTAGGTCACGCCGTTTTTGAACTCAGCGCCGATCTCTCTCGAACCGATCCGAACCGACTCTTCGTAAACCCTGAAATCATCGGTGCAGGCGATGCCGTCCATCGCCGGGACGGAGTTAGATACGGTCACGCCAAAGATGTTTCCGGCGACGTGGCTCATGACACCGCCCGGCTCCTGGCATCCGTTTGAAAGCCCCGCCACGATATCCACCGTTACCTGGACCGGGTCGCTCTCCATGATCAACAGCTCGACCGACTCGATAGGAGCTTCGACCAGTTTTCTTATCGTGGCTGAAGGATCGGCGACATCGCCGTCGGACCGGACGCCCAGTGGCTCGCCAAGGATCGAACCAAGCAGATCGATCGTATCAGCGTCGTCACCGATGTACATCAGGATCAAGTTGCCGGAGCCGAAGAACACCACCCGGTCGAAATCCTCCAGGGAGAGTTCTCCTGCGACGCCCGCCTTCAAATCGATCGTGGCCTGCGCCGCGAGCCGGGTCGCAACATCTTCAAACTGGAACACGATCGCCGGGACCCGGGAATCCTGGTTACCGCCGACCTCGATGGAGCGGCCGTCGACTGCGAAGTAAGTCGGAGGAAACAACATGTCGGAACCGGCCGATTCCACTCCTCTAGCTTCCAGTGCGTCGACCAGGTCCAGGTAACTCATAACACCATCCGGCTCTCCGACGGTGATGCCCGCGGTCGGCAAGTCATCTGGCCTCGGGATCCCGATTGAGCCCACCGGTTCGGACGTATCCGCGGAGGTGGCAGGCGAATCTCCCGATGCGGCCGGCGCCGAGTCCGGTTCGCTGCCGCAGCCGACCACCAGCAGCGCTATCGCGGATGCCAGGGCCGCTGCCAATAGTGTTTTCCGTTTCATCCAGTCCATGAGATTCCTTACGACCGCAGGGTCGTGGTCGGGCGCCGCCGGTATGTCGGCGGCGCCCGGTCTATTTCCGCAAGGCTTTACTGGGCCGTGAACTGAGTCCACTGCCTGCCGTTAATCACGACCTCGTACGTCTCACCAGATTTGAACTCGGTCCCGAGTGCGATGTTGGACTGGTGGATGCCGTACACCTGGGTCGCCATCACGTCACGCTGGACGTAGTTCGTGATGCTGACCGCCACGATGTTGCCGTCACGCTTCACCGCGTAATCGCCAAAGGTCGTCGCCCCGTTCGAGAGACCGGACACCACCCACAGCACGTACTGCGGCGGGAAGGACTCGGCTACCGAGATCCCGGCGGACTCGATGGGCGCTTCCACGACCTTGATATTGGCGGCGAGTTCGTCGTCCGTTGGCTCGACCGGTACGAGCCGGTCCGTGTCGGGATACGGCAGCGGTTCGATGGTTGTGCCCGTCGAGCCGGATGATGAACCTGACCCGGAGCCGGATTCGCACTCGTAGATTGGGATGGAGATCGGCACGGGAAGCGTATCCACCGTGGCGCCGATCGCCTGTTCGGGAGTCGGCAATATAGACGGGGGCGCAGAAACGACATCGGGAGCTTCCATCGGCTCGACGATCATCTCCGGGACATCCTCGACCCCCGGTACAGGCATGCCGATCGAGATGCCGTCTTGCACTTCGATCTGCACGGACGGCACACCATCTTCAGGATCTGGGATGCCGCGTGAGATGGAGACGCCGGTGTCGGGCAGGTCATAAACCTCCACGCCAACCGCCGGATCGATCGAGACAGGTTCACCCTCAACGTAAAGTACGGACGGGTCGCTCGAGCCCGTCTCGCAGTCATATTGAGCATCCATGGGCAGCCCGGGCGCTATCGATACACCCTGTGCGCCGCCCTCTACCGCGCCCGAGGTGGCCGCGTCGTTACCCGCCGAAGCGTCCACGGCATCAGCATTTGTCGGTTGCGTGCCACCGGCATCCCCGACGCCAGCGGGCGCGCCGATGGCAAATCCACTGTCGTTCTGTCCTCCGGCTGCTGGCGCCGGCGGGTCTCCGGGCGACGTGTCATCACCGGGAGCAGCCGATCCGCACGCCACGACTGTCAACGCCATCGCGCCGACGCCGAGCGTCACTAGCATTTTCCTGTGCCCCGTGAATCGGAGCACCTGGCTGATCTGGAACGTCATCGCTATATCTCCGTCATCCACCCGGCCGGGATCGCCGTGCCGGGACGTTTCGCATTCGGTGGTCGCTAGTAATGACGACGGCCCGGCTCGATTTGTTCCCGGGTTCCTTTGAATCGGTCCAGCCGAACCTGTAATGACCCTGTGTAACCGGGAAGACGCCTGTCCGGCGCGGCCCGCGCGAAGTCGGCCGCATCGGTCACGGATATCGATATTCGGCCGGGGTCTATCAGAATCGGTGTGACTAACCGCCGAATTGAGAAGCCGGGAAGCCGGGTCCGCCTCGCCCTCCGAGTCCATGAAGACGGTTCAACTCCATGTAACGGCGTGGTTCAAGCGCGTGGTCTGCAAACGCCGGGTGGTCCGGACCATATCTATGAGCACGGAAAACCGCCGTGGAAGGAGAGCCTCGCACCGTCTCCACGATCGGGTTCACCCATTCCCACACGATCTCGCGGTCCTTCGTGGTCTCAAAAAATCGACCCGGGGCGCCCTCACAAACGAGGGTGTTCCCGTTTGGCAGTCGATCCGCGCCCGAGATGTGGGCGCTGAGGAACTGGATGTCGGGGGAAGCGACGTACTCCCAGGCGACCTCGTTTGTCTTCGGATCCACCTCGATCACCCTTGAGCGCGGCATGCCGATTCTGTGCATCCCGTTGTCGAAGATCTGGACGTTGCCGTTCTCCAGCCATGTAGCGTTGTGCTGGTGGAAGGTCTCCGGCTGCCCATATGACCATGTGAGCTCGCCGGACGAACGGCTGATGATCCCGACGCGACTGTTGGTTCGGCACGAGAACAGCACATCCCCGTCTGCGTTGACGTCGAGTGAATTAACGTGAGACCACTCCTTGCGGTCCTCGAGCGGGCAGATCGGGTCTCGCCGGGGATCATGCAGCTCCCACAACTTCACCCGCCAGACCTCCTTACCCGTCGGATCTATCTCGTAGATCTCATCACCGGCCATCGGGGGTCGTTCACGACTCCGCGTGCGCTGGCCTCCCCTCACCTGCCGTTCCAGGTCTTCCGGCAGGTCCACCCACTCCACGAGCAACGTGTTTCCGTTTGGCAAACGAGCGAAGTCGTGATGGATAGTCTCGTTTTCATACTGCCAGATGGTTTCTCCGGCCCAGTCGACCTCGCGGAGCGCGGTGGCGTTGCCGCCGAAGCCGCGCACCCGTTTTTTCAGGTCCGCCGGGAGAGGCGCTTCAGGCTCACGAGGGCCGGACGAAACGAACCTGGTTTCCGTCCCCAGGACCAGCAGGTTGCCGTTATCCAGTAACTCGGTGTTGAACGGACGGAGATCGGGGGTGCGCCATCGGTGAACGATGCGGCCACCCATGTCCAGGACAAAGGTCGAATCTCCCCCGAGAGGGGAGAAAACGGTGTAGCCCTTGAACGAGCGTTGAGGATGGTGATGCGTGAGTCCGGTTGGCCTGTACGCCGAGTAGCCCATCTGATCCCTCCCCGGAATGTGCAAATTGCGTCGGGATCAGGATGGTACAGGACCGAGCGTCGAAGCCGCTCTGTGACACCAGAAAACCGGGATACAAGTGAGTGAATTGGTTCGAACTCACCAAACGTGCCACAGGGCGGTCACTGGAGTACTATCCATCCGCGATTCGACCCGTATTCCCTCACGTAGATGCCCGGCGTAATGTCGAGCGGAGAAAGCAATGGCAACGATCTCACTCGACCTGGAGTCGCCCGCCGACCTGGTTCTCCTCAACAATGCGGAGTGGCGATACGGACCCGGATGGGAACCGGGACTGCCGAACGAAGGCCTGGTTTCGCAGGCCGTGGAATCCTCAGCCCGGCTGCGTGACTACGACGATTCCGGCTGGGAAGTGCTCACGGATGTCGCGCCCGGCGGGGACGACCCAACGTCCGGTGGAGTAGACGACCCCGGCATTCGCAAGGCCCGATCGGTTGGCTTCACCTTCGGATGGTATCGCGTCCGGATAACGTTGCCGGAGAGAATCGGTGAGTTCGAGGTGGCCGGGTCTCAGATCTGGTTCGAGACGAACATCGACGATTACGGCGAGGTATGGATTGACGGCGAGTGGGACAGCGAGGCCGGCGCGGTCCAGGGCTTCAATATCACCAATCGCGTATGTCTCACAGAGGACGCCCGGCCAGGAGCCGAACACTTAATCGCCTGCCTTGCCGTTAACGGGCCGTTTGGCAAGCCCGGGGGCAACATCTTTCTCCGGTGGGCGCGCCTCGACTTTGAGAAATCGTGATCCCGGTACCGGGAACGTCACTCTGCCCGGGTCCCGGGAATGAATGATCTGAAGGCCACGATATGAGCACTTCCGAAGTGAGCGGGCCGAAGGTAGGCGTCCAGCTGAACCCGGGGTTCGGCCCGCGTGTCACGGACGATCTGCCCGGCGTGCTGGCGGACGTGAGCCGGGCGGGCTTTGACGGCGTCGAGGCAGGCCTGTTGCTCGACGGTGACCCTCTAGCTGCGGGCAGCGCCCTCTCCAGTCACGGACTGGTCCAGTGGAGTCTTCACACGGGTTTTCGGCCCGGCTACGAAGTAGAGCGAGAGGTCGAATACCTGGGTGAACTCGGCGGCAAGTTCATAGTCCTGTCCGGCGTCGGGGTCAACGAGGAGGAGTCCGGCATACGCCCGTTTGAAGAGGCGGCTGACGCGTTGAACAGGGCGGGCGAACGCTGCCGTGATGCGGGCATCACGTTCTGTTATCACAACCACGGCTGGGAGTTCCGCGAAATCGGTGGGGTAAGCGGCCTTGATCGCCTCATGGAACTCACCGATCCGGCGCTGGTGCGGATCTGCGTCGACGTGTTCTGGGCGCAGTATGGCGGCCGTGATCCGCTGGAGTTGATCAAACGCTACATAGACCGGCTAGCGTTCGTCCACATGAAAGACCTGAAGTACACGGGGCCGGAACCGCGACCGGCAGGGGTTCTTTCGCCCCTCTACCCACGATTGCCGCTCAACGGACAGGCGGATTACGTGGAATTGGGGCGCGGCGAGGTTGACCTCCCGGGCATATGGGGCCTGATCGCCCCGGCAGGCCCGGAGTGGCTGGTGTACGAGCAGGATGAATCATCATTGCCACCGGAAGAAGCAGCGGCGATCAGCAGGCGTTACTTGAGGGAGACGCTAGGGATTTGATCCCGACGGAAGAACGAACAATGAACAGGGGGCCGGGAGGATTGAACTTGTTGCCGTCTTAGACGGGCAGAAAGGGTTCAGAACATGACTAACGGGTCCGGAGCCGGGACCATCCGGCTGACGGTGGCACAGGCGATCGTGAAGTTCCTGCAGGTGCAATACAGCGAACGGGACGGTGAGCGGCAGCGGTTGATCCCGGCCATGTTCGGCATTTTCGGCCATGGAAACGTACACAGCCTGGGGCAGGCTCTCTACGAATACGGGGACGACCTGCCGTTCCACCGGCCGACCAACGAGCAGTCGATGGTGCACACGGCTGCCGCTTTCGCAAAAACGAAGCTGCGCCTCGCAACACTGGCCTGTACGGCATCGATCGGACCGGGTTCCACCAATATGCTCACCGGCGCCGCGGGCGCGACGATCAACCGTCTGCCGGTTCTATTGCTGCCATCCGACTACTACGCCACCCGCTACCAGGGCCCCGTTCTCCAGCAGCTTGAGCATCCGGTTTCGTCCGATGTGAGCGTCAATGACTGCTTCAGGCCGGTGAGCCGTTTCTTTGACCGCATCTCCCGGCCGGAGCAGCTTTTGACGGCGCTGCCTGAAGCGATGCGCGTGATCACCGACCCGGTCGACACCGGCGTCGTCACGATCTCGCTGCCACAGGACGTGCAGGCGGAGGCGTATGACTATCCGGTCGAACTCTTCGACGAGCGCACGTGGAGTATCGAGCGCAAGCCTCCGGACAACGCCGGTATCGAGGACCTGGTCGGGCTATTACGTACCGCCAGGCGTCCCATGGTGGTCGCGGGTGGCGGGGTGGTTTACTCAGACGCTTCAGTCGAGCTAGAAGAGTTCGCCGAGTCGTTCGGCATCCCGGTCGTCGAGACCTTTGCCGGGCACGGGGCCATGCGCAACGACTCCCCGCTGGCCCTGGGCGGCATCGGCTCCAACGGGACCGCGCCCGCCGTTGAGGCAGGCAAGAAGGCGGACCTCGTGATCGCCGTCGGCACCCGTCTCACGGACATCACCACCAGTTCACACTCGGCGTTCCAGAACCCGGATGTCAGGTTCGCTCACGTCAACGTGTCCAGCTTCGACGCCCACAAGATGGGCGCCCGGGCGGTGATCGGGGACGCCCGACAGACGCTCCGCGCCCTGACGATCGCAGCGCGGGAGGCCGGCGTGAGGCCGGACCCCGGGTATGTCGAAGAGGTGGGCGCCTCCCGGAATTCCTGGAAACTGTTCTTGAAGGATGAGGTCTACCAGCCAACACCGGGCGAGGCGATGAGCCAGCCCGAGCTGGTCGGGGTCTTGAACGAAGAGTCGCAGGCCGGCGATACGGTAATCAACGATGCCGGGACCCTTCCGGGAGACCTTCACAAGCTCTGGGACGTAATGAACGGCACGACCTGCCACCTCGAGTTCGGTTATTCCACGATGGGCTACGCGCTGCCGGCGGGACTCGGCGTCCGCATGGCCCGGCCGGAGGGCGAGGTGTATGTGTTCCTCGGCGATCACACCTACCTGATGGCCCCGTCAGAGCTGGTCACGGCGGCGCTGGAGGACTGGAAGGTCACCGTGGTGATGTCGGAAAACCACGGCGCGCAGGCAATACGCGCCCTGCAGATGGGCAGCGCCGGACGCAGCTTCGGAAACGAGCTCAGGCGTCGGGATGAGGCCTCGGGCCGGCTCGAGGGTGATTATCTGAAGCTCGACTTCGTCAAGAGCGCCGAGGCGATGGGCGCACGCGGCTGGAACGTCACAACCACGGACGAGTTGCGGTCAGCGCTGAAGGAGGCTCGTGCTGAAACCCGGTCCTGCATGATCGTCGTGGAGACGGAGAAACACCATTACGGGCCGGGCACGGGATCATGGTGGGACGTGTCCTCGGCGGAGGTTTCGGACGACCCTGTCACACAGGAACTGCGGGCAAAGTACGACGAGAATCGCAAAGCACAGCGCTACTACTATTAGCCAGACCGGTCTTGCCACCGGATCGAGGGAACGGGGACGGCATGAATATCAAGGTCGGCAGCGCCCCTGATTCATGGGGTGTGTGGTTTGCTGATGATCCCAGGCAGACGCCCTGGCGTCGATTCCTGGATGAGCTGGCGGAAGCTGGATACGAGACGCTCGAGATCGGCCCGTACGGCTATCTGCCGACCGATCCCGCAAAGCTGATTGGAGAGCTGGAAGCGCGGGGCTTGAAGGCGTCTGCCGGAATGGTGATGTCCACACTGGAGGACGAGGACGGCTGGCCGGGCCTTGAAAAAGAGGCGCTGGCGGTGGGAGAGCTGGTAAGCGGCGTGGGCGCGGGATATATGGTCCTGATCGACGGGCCGTATTCAGACCTGATCACGGGCGAGATGACGGCCCCGGACCGGCTGGACGACGGCGCGTGGCGGCGCTTGATCGATACAAGCCACAGGCTCGCCGAATTAGCCGGGAGCAGGTTCGGCCTCAAGACCGTGTTCCACCCGCACGCGGACACGCATATCGAGTACGAGGACCAGATAGAACGGTTCCTCGACGATACCGACCCCGACAGCATCTCGCTGTGCCTCGATATCGGCCACCACGCGTACCGGGGCGGTGATCCCGTGGAGTTCATGCGAACGCACAGGGAGCGCGTCTCCTACCTGCACTTGAAAAGTGTCGACGCGGACCTGGAACAAAAGGTGAACAGGGAAGGCATGCGGTTCGCACAGGCGATGGAGATGGGCGTGTTCTGTGAGCCGGAGAGGGGAGCGGTTGATTTCAAGGCGCTGGCGGCGCTGTTGCGCGAGACCGAGTTCGACGGTTTTGCCATTGTTGAACAGGACATGACCCCGGAACCCCTGGACCGTCCACTCCCGATAGCCCGTCGCACACTCAACTATCTCCGTGAAGTCGGGATCGCCTAGTTCCGGCGGGGTCAGATTGCTGTTCGGTAAACAGTGAGGGTGAAACGGACGCGGGTCGGTCTCGCCGGAGTCCGGGATGACGCCGGATCATTCATGGTGCCCGAACGCGGGCGGTGACACAGGGGACGCGAGCACAGTACGAAGAGTACCGGTAGTCGCAGCGCTTCTCCGGCTATCGACCGTAGCGTCCCATACCTCGTCGGTCTCCGTTGTAGGATTGCGCCGAACCGATTGGGATCGGGGTCGGGAGGGACCATCCGGTATGCGTTTTGCCACAGCCCCGGCGGTGTCGGTCCTTGCCGCCATCGTGTTGGGCGCCTGCGCGGGATCGTCCCCAACAGAGCCAGCAGGCGTCCCGGATCCAACGGCGACGACGACATATGGCGACCCTACACGGTTACCCACGCCGGACCCTATTCCGACATCCGTCCCTGAGCCGACTTCACTTCCCACCTCTCCTTCGCCAACGGCCACGCCTATCCCGACACGGACGCCGGCGCCATCCCCCACACCCACTTCCGTTCCGACCTCGACTCCAACTGCAACGCCGACGCCGACGCCTCAGCCGACTCCAACGATGACGCCAACTCCGGTGCCGACGATCGTCCCTGACCCCGTCCAGATCGTTCTTTACGTCCCGGGTATCGAGTCTCCCGGGCTTGCCGACCTCTTTGCCGTCGACCAGGTGTTTGAAGCGGGGGTGAGAGCGCGCGCCTCCTTCCCGACGGCCTTATTCGTGGCATTCGAAGAAGCCGGTTTTGAACCGGCCTGGTTCAGTTATCACTCTAGCGGCCGCTACGAAGGCGAATCCGCCCGGTACACGGCGTCCGATACGAGACAGAGTCTCCGGGTATCTGCCCGGGCTCTTGATGAGCAGGTGTTCGACCTGCTCACCACGGAACGGGTGGAAAATCCGGGCGCGCCCGACCCTGAAATCGTGATCGTCTCCCACAGCCTGGGAGGGGCCGTGGCGGCACGCTGGGCGGCCTCAGCTCAAGCCGATACGCTCGACGCGGTCAAAACCATCTTCACCTTCGACAGCCCGGTCGCCGGGATCGATGGCCTGCGCGGCCTTTTCGGCGGGAACGCCAGTGTCGATCTACAGGATCCTGCTGAGATAGCGCGCTTCGAACACGGCTCGGCGCGCGCCGATTTCGCACAGGTGGGCAACGAGTTTGATGCAATCGTTCCGGAGTTCTTTTCGTTCACACACGATCCGTGGCGCACGCTGGTCACATCCTGCACGGAATCAGCGATCAGTACGGGCCACGACTGTTCCAAGCGCCGGGCCGTGGAAACCGGGTTTGTGGAGGAAACCCTTGCCAGTGTTCCGCCGATCTGGTCCGGTGCCACGGCCCGGCCCGGTCCTCTGCCCCGGGTCCTGCAGTTAACCGACCTCGCGTGGGTCGATGTCTCGGATGCCGAAATCACAACTGTCGAGCGCGGGACCGTCGTCACGCTCCGGGCGAATAGCCCGGATATGGACGGACTCAGCGTTTTCGTACAGATTCAGGAGATTGACCTGTTCTTTTCCGAAAGGGTGGCCGTGGGGCGGATGACGTTCTCGGGTTCCACCGGCGCCGCTGCCTGGACGGCGTCCTGGGTGGAAGACGATCTCGACGGTCCGGAGTTCGTATTCAGTGTATTAGGATTTGACTCGCCCGAACTGAAGGTCAATTGAATCACCGACCGGATGGATACCGGGCCAATAAGAGAAGGGGACATATGAGGATCGCTTGCCTCGGGATGATGCACGAGACGAACACGTTTCAATCCGTGCCCACGACATATGAAGCCTTCGAGGGCTTTGAACTCCTCCGGGGCGATGAGATCACGGCACAACACGCCACGGCGAACTCCACCGTCTCCGGGTTTTTCGAGGGTGCCGGGCGTTACGAGTTCGATCTTGTGCCCCTGATCCACGCGTTCACCGGGCCCACCGGCACCGTCACGAAAGACGCGTTCGACCGGATCGTCGGCGAGATGATCGAGATGTTGAAGGTCCGTGGCCCATTCGATGGCGTTCTGCTGGGCCAGCACGGCGCGGCCGTGTCCGAGGAGTTCCCTGACATGGACGGCGAGATCGCTCGCCGGGTCCGGGAGGTTGTGGGCGTCGATACGCCGATCGTGATGTGCCTGGATCTTCATTCCAACATCACCCGGGCCATGGTCGACAACGTGGATGCGACGGTCGTGTATCGGACCAACCCCCACCTGGACCCGAAAGAGCGCGCCGTCGAGGCGTCCGAGATTCTTGTGCGGACAATCAGAGGCGAGGCGAAGCCGGTGCAATGGATAGAGCAGTTGCCGATGGTGATCAACATCTCTAAACAGGCCACCGGGCTTGACCCGATGAAATCCGTGATGGACGACGTGCGTTCCGTGCTGGAACGGCCGGGGGTCCTTTCGGCAAGCTGTGGACAGGGCTATCCCTACGCGGACGTGATCGAGATGGGCGTCTCCTTCGTGGTGGTCGCGGACGGCGACCCGGAAGTGGCGCGTGATGCCGCTCGCTGGCTGGCGGACCGGACATGGGAACGTCGGGCGCTGTTCGGCAACGACACGCCGAATCCACCCGAGGCGATGGCCGCAGCGATGAGCGCGCCGCTCGGCGAAGGCCCGACGGTCATTATGGATATGGGCGATAACGTGGGCGGCGGCGGGTCCGCAGACTCGACCCATTTGCTCGCCGAGGCACAGCGGCAGGGCGCCGGCGAGCTGCTGATGAGCCTGTTCGATCCCGAATCCGTGCGTGCGTGTGTGGCGGCAGGTCCGGGCGCAGAAGTGACGCTCGAAGTGGGCGGAAAAACGGACGGCCTCCACGGCGAGCCGATCGAAGTCACGGGCCGCGTGCGGGCGATCACGGACGGCCGTTTCGAAGAGCCGACGCCGATCCACGGCGGGTTCAGGTTTTTCGACTACGGTCCTACGGTGGCCTTAGACCTCAACGCCGAAGGAGGTCTCGGTGAAGGGGTCACGCTTCTGCTCCATACCGAGCGCGGCGTTGGCAACATGACACGCGAGCAGATGTACTCGATCGGTATCTTCCCGGAGCGTTACCGGATCGTGATCGCCAAGGGAGTTGTCTCGCCGAGAGCGGCTTACGAGCCGATCGCACGCAAGATAATCCTGGCTGACACCCCGGGAGTCTCCAGCGCCGATCTCGAAACTTTCAACTTCGAGCACCGGCGGCGGCCTCTGTACCCGTTCGAAGAGGATGCAGACTACCGGTCCGGTGAGCTCATTCTGTAGGCGGTTGGAGCCGTAGCGTCGTCGCCCCGCCGATGAACTCATACCGGTTCCCGAAGTTGAGGAGGATCTCGTACTCGCCGTTCCTCTCGAACACCCCCGGAAGGGTGACGCGGGTTTCATACGGCGTGAAATCATTAGAGCACTCCGTCGCCGGGTCGGTTTCCTCGACGTTGGTCAGGCTGACGTGGATTATGTTGCCAAACAAACGACCACCGGAGCGTGTACTGGTCACCTCTCCGCGCGTCGTGCATGACGACTCAAGCCCCGAGTTCAGGATGAAATCGTAGGCTGGCGGGTCGACCTTCGTCAGTTCGAGACTGAAATCCATGATCGGCGCCAGCACTGAACGTGTTCCATCGTCCACGAGCGCCTCGGTGGTGAACGTGAGGTTAACTGCTCCATTGATGCTGATCTCGTAATCTGTCGCCGGTTCAAGTCCGGGTAATTCGACGGTGCCCTCGTGCGATCCGTAGATCTCGGCGCAGGCGACTCGAACGTCCGCCGGGACGGTGTTCAGCACCTCTACGACGATGGCGTTCCCGAGGACATTCACCGTCGGGTTCTTGTGGTTGGCGCAAGAATCTGGCAACCCGGAAACGATCCTGAGTCGATACCCGGGATCCGGGTCTCTTACGGTGATGACCTCAGCTTCATCTATCGGCGCAATAACCTCGATGCGTGGAGCGAACTCGGCGTCAGGCGGGGCGTCTTCGCCACACGCAGCCGCCGTTACGAACAGTGCTGAAATCACGAGGATCAACCCCGTACGCAGCGCGCTATTCATATCGTTCTCGCTCCTTTGAGCACTGAAGGACCCGGGGGGACATTGAGCGTTCCGACCCTTAAAAGGCCGGTTATCCGAAAACAGAATGTCGATTGTGAATCATTTCCTCCGTTGAATCCATAACGTCTCATAAAGACAGGAGCAGCGTTCTGGTTCCCTCCACACGTCGAATCCGCGCCGGGCTGCCGATGTGGGAACCGACGTGCGTGTTTGACGCGACGATAAGCACCTACCTATACTCGTCGGCAAGCAGATTTCGTAATGGCTGTGACAGGGACTAGTAAGCCGGGTTACGGGAACGAGCGAGCCGGAGTTGGTGTGAGTCCGGTATCCACGGACCTTGCTGAATGGACCCGAGAGCCGCAGGGCGAAAGGGATGGCCGTAAGCCGCCCGAGTAGCTTTTGCCGGAGTGGGCACCGTTATCAGAGCCCAGGGCCTCGCTTCAGGTCTCCGTGTCAGGAGACCGTGATCGGCGCCTGATTGAGATGCCGGAGCACCAGTGCACCGGTAACTAGGGTGGCACCGCGTGGCTATTTGAACCTCGCCCCTATCGGGAGCGAGGTATTTTTTTGCCCGAACATTTTTCGGGCTTGAGGTTGCAAATGGCCGAGAACGCCAACAAAACCGGAAGAAAGCGGATCCTGACCGGTATCCGTCCGACAGGCCAGCTTCACGTTGGCCACTACGTGGGTGCGCTGGAAAACTGGGTGCGGTTGCAGCACGAGTACGACGCCTACTTCTTGATTGCTGATTACCAGGCGCTCGGCGACCACATCGACGACATCCAGCTGATCCGAGACTCGGTGTTGCAGGTCGGCATCGACTGGTTATCCGTGGGGCTCGACCCGGAAGAGAGCACCTTCGTCATCCAGAGCTACGTGCCGGAGCACGCGGAGCTGACGATGCTGCTCAGCTTCATCACGCCGCTCGGCATGCTGCAAAGAAACCCGACGCTCAAGGCCGAGACGGAGCAGTTGAGGCCGGAACAGTTGAACGTCGGTTTCTTCAACTACCCGATGAGCCAGGTCGCAGACATCCTGCTGCCGCGCGCTGATCTCGTTCCTGTCGGTGAAGACCAGGCGCCACATATCGAGATGACGAGGGAGATCGCACGCAAGTTCAATCGCCTGTTCGCTCCCGTGTTCCCGGAGTCGGGCACCTTGATCGGACGCGTGCCGCGGCTCTCAGGCACCGACGGCGCTCCCAAGATGAGCAAGAGTCGCGGGAATGCCATTTCGCTCGCCGACGATGCCGAGACCGTGCGCAAGAAGGTCATGAGCATGTACACAGACCCGACCCGATTGCGCGCCACGGACCCCGGGCACGTCGAAGGCAACCCGGTGTTCGAGTATCACGACGCCTTCAACCCGAACACGGCGGAGGTGGACGACTTCAAGGAGCGCTACCGTGCAGGCAAGGTGGGCGACGTCGACGTTAAGAAGTCGCTCGTGATAGCCATGAATAACTTCCTGGACCCGATCCGCGAGAAGCGCGCCTACTACGAGGAACACATGAGTGAGGTTGAAGAAGCGCTCATGGAGGGAACGCGGCGCGCAAGGGTGACGGCGGCGGAGACTATGAAGGCCGTACGGGACGCCATGCAGATCAGCACATACACGAGCAGCTGGGAATGACATCGATGATGTCGATTATCTCGATGGAGTCCGGTTTGCGACGTGACTTCTCCTACGTTGCGCGTACCCGGGCATCGGCGCGCGGGATTGAGGGTCGGTGGGCCTGGCGAAGCTGAACCGCTTCGTTATTCACCACCGCCCGGTACCGAGCTTCGGTCCCCGGCATACCCGGAGAATCCCATGTACACCCCGACTCTTGAACAGTTCAAAAAGCTCGCAGAAGAGAGCAACACGATTCCCGTTTACCGGGAGATCAGCGCAGACCTGGAGACACCCGTCTCGGCCTACCTCAAAGTCGCCCGTGGCCCCTACTCGTTCCTGCTGGAATCGGTCGAGGGCGGCGAAAACCTCGCCCGGTTTAGCTTCATCGGCGCAGAGCCGTTGGAAGTGCTGCGTACCGGGCCGGGGCAGCCCGGCGGCGAGATGGACCCGCTTGATCTGCTGAAAGCGCGCCTCTCGAAGATTCGGTACGCCGAAGTCACTGGATTGCCGTATTTCTCAGGCGGGGCGGTCGGTTACGTTTCGTACGACGCCATCAAGTACTTCGAACCCCGCGTGCCGCAGGTGCCGGGGCGCGGAGTTGATGTGCCAGAGTCCGTCTTCATGCTGGCCGACGGCCTGCTGATCTTTGACCACGTCCAGCACAAGATTGCGGTCGTCGCGCACGCCTTTGTGGACGGTGACGTAGAGGCGTCGTACCGGTCCGCCACCGAGAAGGTGGAAACACTCGTTAACCGCCTGCAAGGTCCGTTGCCGCGCCACGCCTACCGGCGCATATCGGTGCCCGGAAACGGGATGCGGTCCGCCGAGGGCGGCGCCGATTACGCCAGCGCGCTTGAGGTCGGTGAACCGGTGGCCGCTGACGGCGGTGAGCGCGGCTATGAGGCCGAGTCCAACATGAGCCGCGACAACTACGACCACATGATCGAGGTCGGCAAGAACAACATTTACGATGGCGAGGTGATCCAGGTGGTTCTCTCCCACCGGATGTCCCGCCGGACCGATGTCCGTCCTTTCGATCTGTACCGCTCGCTACGCGCCGTGAACCCATCCCCGTACATGTTCTACATCAACCTTGACAGTTTCCAACTGGTCGGAGCGTCACCGGAGATGCTGGTCCAGGTGATCGACGGGGTGATGGCGTTACACCCGATCGCGGGTACCCGGCGGCGCGGCGCGACGTCGGAAGAGGACCTGGCGTTAGAAGAAGATCTGCGCTCGGACGAGAAGGAACGGGCGGAACACGTCATGCTTCTCGACCTCGGACGAAACGACGTGGGCCGGGTTTGCAAGCCGGGCACGGTCAAGGTGTCCCAGATGATGGATGTCGAACGCTACTCGCACGTGATGCACCTCGTGTCGCATGTGACCGGCACGCTGCGGGATGGGATGGACGCGTATGACGCCTTCCGGGCCGGCTTCCCGGCGGGCACGGTGTCCGGAGCGCCGAAGGTCCGCGCGATGGAGCTGATCGCAGAGCTTGAGCCCGACCAGCGGGGCGGTTACGCAGGAGCAGCCGGTTATTTCAGCTACGACGGGAACATGGACACGGCGATATCACTCAGGACGATGGTGTTCAAGGACGGCGTAGCACACGTCCAGGCCGGTGGTGGCATAGTGGCCGATTCCACCCCGGAGGGTGAGTACCAGGAAACGATCAACAAGATGGCGGCGATGATGCGTGCCATAGATCACGCTGAAGAAAACATGGGCGAGGACTAGGCCCAACAAGGGCGTTTATCTGCAGCTTGTTCAGATGAGACTCATCAACTTGCGAATAGTCCCAGGACTTACAGGATCAACTTTTCATGGCTGACAATGACAATAACCCGCTCCTGAATCAACGCCGGACCAAGCTGTCCGACCTGCTGGCGGTCCACGAAGAGACGCCGTGGAGCGAGGACGTGATAGTGAACGACCGTAACCGGGTGCGGGTTGTGTACAACCTGCCCGGGGAGTCGGTCTTCGATCTCACGAACCCGGACAATGACGAATTCTGGATCGTGCTGTTCGGACAGGTCACATGGCGCATCGGCGACGAGGGAACAATGAACGCCCGACCGGGCGACATCGTGTTCGTGCCCGCCGGTACGAAGTACTCGATCAGGACGACGGGTCGCGATCCGTCCGTGAGAGTATCCATCAATGCACCCGACGCGCCGGAGCCGCCCGTGGCCGCGACGGCGCCCATCAATCCCAACCCGGAGCGTATTCCGGGCGACCCGAGGTATCCGGGCGCTTAAAGGCGGTCGCAAAGCTCGAGGACGATGCGCTTCAATTAGAAAATTCTCCCTCTCCCGCTGGGAGAGGGGATTACGAATCCTGGCGCTGGCCGGAAGAATTCAGAGATATTCCAATGCTGCTACTTATCGATAACTACGACAGTTTTACCTACAACCTCTACCAGTACCTCTGTGAACTGGGGGCCGAGGTCGAGGTGATCCGCAACGACAAGGCCAGCCTTGACGAACTCATAGCAATGAAGCCGGAACGCGTGGTCGTGTCGCCCGGCCCTTCGACGCCAGACAAAGCCGGCGTGTCTATTGAAGCCATACGGCACTTCGGCCAGCACGTTCCGTTGCTCGGCGTCTGCCTCGGGCACCAGTGCATCGGCGAGGCGTTCGGCGCAGAGGTGGCGCACGCAGGCGAGATCATGCACGGCAAGACGTCGATGATCTCAAACGACGGCAAGGGCGTGTTCGCCGATTTGCCCGATCCGTTCGAGGCGGTCCGGTACCACTCGCTCGCCATCAATCCGGAGACGATCCCGGAGGTGCTCGAGGTGACGGCGCACAGCCCCGGTGGCATCATCCAGGGCATCCGCCATCGTGAATTGCCGGTCGAGGGCGTACAGTTCCACCCGGAGTCGATCCTTACCGGCGAAGGCAAAAAGCTGCTTCAGAACTTCCTGGATATGAAGGCTCCTGCGCCCGTGGGGGCTTAGAGACGATTACATGGACATCAGAGAAGCGATAACCGAGGTCGTTGAGGGTCGGGATCTGTCCGTCGATTCTGCCGCGGACGTGATGCGGCAGATCATGGGCGGCGAGGCCACCGAGGCGCAGTTTGGCGCCTTCGTCACGGGCTTGCGCATGAAGGGCGAGACGGCGGAGGAGATCGCCGGGATGGCGCGTTCGATGCGGGACGTGTCCTTGCACGTCGATTTCGAGGGCCGGAGCGTCGACACTTGCGGCACCGGCGGCGATGGACAGAAGACCTTCAACATCTCGACCACGGCGGCCTTCGTGGTGGCGGGCGCCGGCGCTACCGTCGCAAAGCACGGCAACCGTGCGATGTCGTCCTCATCCGGCAGCGCCGATGCGCTTGAAGCGCTTGGCGTGGTGATCGATCTCGGTCCGGACGATGTTCAGAAGTGCCTTGAGCAGGTCGGCATAGGTTTCATGTTCGCCCAGGCATTCCATCCCGCGATGAAGTTCGCCGGACCGCTCCGGCCGCAGATCGGCATCCGGACCGTGTTCAACCTGCTCGGTCCGCTGACAAATCCGGCAGGCGCCGGTCACCAGGTGATCGGGATGGGCGATACCGGGGCTGCCGGGATGGTGGCGCAGGCGCTCCAGATACTCGGCACCTCCGGAGCGCTCGTCGTCTACTCGGAAGACGGCATGGACGAGATCAGCCCGGAAGGCGTGTCGCACGTTTTCCAGGTAGCCGGGGGACGGGTGACCGAGCGCACGGTCGATGCGAGCGATTTTGGGCTTTCGGAACGTAAACGCAGCGATCTGACGGCCAACACCATCGAAGAGAGCATCGGGTTGGTACGTGGCGTGCTAGAGGGCAGAAACTCCTCGGACGCCGAGCAGGCTGCTCGAACGGTTGTCCTGATGAACGCCGCAGCAGCGCTTGTCGCTGTTGGCCAGGCGGACTCTTTTGAGCAGGGTGCTGCCCAGGCGTCTGAATCTGTCGACAGCGGGAAGGCGCTCGGAAAGCTGGAGTCACTGGTTTCGTTGACCCGGGAGCTTGGCGGCGGATGATCTCGCACGGCAAGTACACGGGCACGGTGCTGGATCAGATCATCGCCAGCAAACGCGAGGCGCTGCTGGAGGCTGAGCGCGGGATTTCGCTTGCGGACGTGCGACGAAACGCCGAGGCCCCAGAGGTTGCAGAGGGGCGCTCCGACTTCCTGGCGGCGCTGTCCTCGCCCGGTGTGTCCGTAATTACGGAAATGAAGCGCGCGTCGGCGTCGGCCGGTTCACTGGCTCCGGAGCTTGATCCGTCTGCGATGGCGAAGACTTTTATTGACGGCGGCGCTTCGGCGATATCAGTGCTGACCGAGGCCAGCCGTTTCTCCGGCTCACTGGAGGATCTGCGTACGGTGAAGGCGGTCGCCGGACCCCCCGGTGTGCCGGTGATGGAGAAAGATTTCGTCTTTTCCGACTACCAGGTTTACGAAGCGGCGGCGAACGGGGCGGACGCCGTGCTCCTCATCATCGCCATTCTCGAGCCCGAGCAGTACGCAGAACTCCTCGCGTTGTCCCTGGGCCTTGGCCTCGGCGTGCTTGTCGAGGTGTTTACCGAAGACGAACTTGATACGGCACTGTCGGAAGACCCGCAGATGGTCGGGATCAACAACCGGAACCTGAAAACGCTCAACACCGACATCGCTGTGTTCGAGTCGCTGGCTCCCCGGGTGCCGGGGGACAAGGTCCTCGTAGCCGAGTCCGGGATGAAGGGCGTTGCGGACGTTCGCCGGATGAAGGCTGCCGGGGCTAATGCGGTCTTGATCGGCGAATCGCTCATGCGGGCGGGCGGCAGCGTGTCTGATCTGGTTGCGAGCCTGGCCCGGTAGGCCGTTTATGCCAACTCCACGCGTCAAGATATGCGGCCTGCGAGATGCCCGGAACGCCCAGGCTGCCGCGTTGTCCGGCGCCGACCTGGTCGGGTTTGTGTTCGTCGAAGGCGTCCGCAGGCAACTCGATCCTTTGAATGGCGCAACAATCATATCCGCGTTCCGCAACTCCCTGTCCGAGGACTCGATGCCCGGTCCGACGGTGGTCGGGGTGTTCCGTAATCAGCCGGTCGAGTTCGTGAATCGCGTGGCGGGCATGGCGGGACTGGATATGGTTCAGCTATGCGGCGACGAAGACGATGCGTACTACGAACAGATGAACGTACCAATTCTGAGGCAGGTCCGAGTCAAACCCGAGATGTCAGCCGAGGAGCTTGAAGTTGTGGCGCGCGGCCATCTGGACGCTGGCCGTATGGTCCTGCTGGACGCCTATGACCCGGATACGCCCGGGGGTGCCGGAAAGGCCTTTGAGTGGTCCAAGGCGGCGAAGGTTGCGCCGTTGGAAGGCGTTCTGCTGGCTGGTGGTCTGACTCCGGAGAACGTCGGCGGGGCTATTGCCGAGCTGGGGGCGTGGGGCGTGGACGTGTCATCGGGCGTCGAGACGGACGGCGACAAAGACGACGTCAAGATCCACAAGTTCGTGACCGAGGTGCTGGGCGCTTGAGAAGGTGCTAACCGAGTGACGACGGCGCCGCCCACGAAGACGATCAGTGTCCTGATGTGATCGACGAGCGCGCTGGGGCGATCAGCCAGCGCCCTGACGCTCTCGAAGGGCCGGGTTGTGCGCACACGTCTGTAATCAAGGCATCGGCTTCTCCCTCACCCAGACCCTCTCCCGCCGGGAGAGGGGGTCGCGTTGCTGCGACATCATGCTTCGAGAACCTCAGCACGGGCCTCGCCCGGACGGGCGCATCGTTGTAAGGGGGTTCCGCCATGCACCCGCGCCTCACTGGGTTTGTGCCTACGCCCTCAAGATTTCACGTCGTGCCAGGATGTTTTCGGTGAGCGGCCGCATCCCCAGCTCCCGGGTGATGGCCAGCGCCTCGTTTTCCTGAATTTCCGCTGCATCGATATCTCCGCGGTCCCGCAGAATTCCTGACGTGCCGGCAAGCGCGCGGGCAAGGGCTACCCGGTATCCGCCCTGTCGCGACACGCGGATAGCGTCCTGGAAATGAACCAGAGCGGCTTCGTCATCGCCAATCAACCTCGCTGCGCTCCCGAACGACAACGCAATCACTTCCGCGGTTGCTGAACCTTCATCAATCCCGTCCGGAACCAGTAGTTCATAATTCTCTCGAACCACGTCGACATTTTTCGCCAGCAAACCCCGTCGCAACAGGTTCCTCTGAATCGAAACGTCGTTCCTCCGCAGGGTACCGGCCGGGGGCCGGACCACCACGATCTTCCTGGCTGCGACGGCGATTTCATCGGACTCGTCAATGACCTCAAGCGCGCTGAACAGGGTGATCTGAGAATACCCATCCACGTCGAGAGACTCGGTCATCTCCCACCCGGCCCGGGTAATTTCGGAGTCCCCTGTCCAGAGACCTACCGCCAGCGTAAGCGCCCCGGCCGCGTTCGGCGCGAAGCGGGCGGCGGCCCTGGCAGCCTCGAGCGCGGCCTCCCAGTCTCCTCTCATCAACCTGACGGTTGCGATCGGCTGAAGAGACCGTCCAACCCAGACCGAATGTCCCAGTTTCAGCGCGGCTCCGAGAAACTCGTCGGCCGCGACAATCGCCTCTTCTGCTCGCCCCGATGCAGCCAAACCATTAGAAAGCCAGAGACGCGCCCGCATCTCTGTTTCCGGCTCAGGATGACGGCTAACCATTTCCAATGCACGCGATGCGGAATCGATGCTCTCTTCGTTTCTCCTGGCGAATCCTGCCATGTTAGATTGCATCGCCAGGGCACGCATCTCGAGAACTTCGTCCCCGCGTTGCCGGGCCATGCCAATCGCCTCGGCCACCGATCCAAACGCCGTTTCATGATCACCCTCTCCAAACGCTATGAAAGCGAACGGAACGAGCAGTCGGCCGCGATCAGGAGATTCAGCGCCGACAAGCGTGAGAGCTCTTCGCACGACCGGCGCCAATTGCCATAGCAAGTTCACGTTGTGCGGATGCGCGGCTAATTCGATGGCCTTCTGGACGTCACCGGAGTCTGCGTAATAATCGAACGCCTTCGTCAGCGAGTCAGAGGCGGCAGACTCATCGTTGACTGCGACCTGGGCGAGTCCAAGTAGAGACAGGATTTCAGCCGTGTCGGCCGACATCTGACTGCCTCCCAGCGCGGACGCAACAACACTCAGATGGGCTACCGCCGCCTCGTAAGCAAACGCATCGAGCGCCCGGCGCCCGGCAACGCCGGAGTAGTAGACCAGCCTGTCCCCGCCGAGAACGGGCTCGGCTTCTGAAAAGTGGATAGCCAATTCATCGGCGTGATCATCCGCGGCCTCTCCGTAAGACTCCTCTAACGCCTCCGCTATACGGGCGTGCAGGCGAACTCTTCTGGCCGCGGACAGTTCTCCGGTGAAGGTCTCCTGGAAGAGGGCATGGGTGAACTGGTAGTCGCCCGGAGACGAAGGCAGCTCCTCGATAACACGGGCCGCGAGTGCCTCATCCAGAACGTCCAGAAACTGCGATTCAGTGGTGTCCTCTACGATCGAACGCAGCGCACCTAGAGTGAACTGCCTGCCGACCACGGCCGCGACAGTCAACGTCTCGTTGGCGCGTTCCGAGAGCCTGTCCAGCCTGCGGCCGATCACTTCCCGCACACCCTCGGGAATCCGTAGTGACCAGGTGGAACCGCCACGAGTCCGGGCTTCCGTCAGGTCGCCCGACTGGACCAGTTCTCGTACCACTTCGGTCACGAACAGTGGATTGCCCTCCGTGTGCCGGTGGACCGTCGCCGACAGTTCCGCGGGCGGGTTGATGCCGGCTGCAATCTCTATGAAGCGACCCACGTCTTGCTCGGACAGCCCCCTCAGCAGCACGCGCTCGTAAAGGCGTTCTCTCGCGAGGTCTCCCAGGGTCACGGTAAGCGGATGCCTTCGGTTCAGCTCCATGTCCCTGTAGGTACAAACGAGCAACACGCGCGACTGGTTCAACTCGCGAGCCATGAACTCAAGAAACGCGAGTGATGGCTGATCCGACCAGTGGAGATCGTCGAGCACGATCACTATCGGCCGTGCCTGGCTTGCTGTCTTGAGAAAGCTCGCGACGGAGTCAAATAATCGGAATCGAGCGCTCTCTGGATCGCTCATTTGCGGCGGGGGCTGGAGATCCGGAAGGCGATCCTTCACGTCCGTGACAATCTCCGCCATCACCGAGGCCGAAGAACCCATCTGGCGACGCAGCTCGTTGGAATCGATCTCCCTCACGTAGGTTCGTATCGCCTGCACCCAGGGCCAGTAAGGTGGTTGGCCTCCCGTCTCGTAGCAGCGGCCCCAGAGCACCTGTGCGCCACGAAGTCCGGCGTAGGTGGCGAGTTCTTCCGAAGTCCGCGTCTTGCCGATGCCCGGTTCACCGACCAGCGTCACGAGCCGGCCCCTGCCCCCAAGCACGTCTTCAAGCGCAGCCTTGAGCTGGTCCATCTCGGCCTGCCGTCCCACGAAGACGCCGCCAGCGAGCGACTCAAGGCTCGTCTGATCCTGTTCAACGAAATGACCGCGCGCGGTCAGATCAATTGCGTCGAGCGCGTTGAACACATCCTGTGCGCTATCGGGTCGCTCTGCCGGGTCTTTGGACAGGAGGCGCAGCAACAGCGCCTCAAGCGGGCGCGGGCAGTCGCCTTTGTGCCATGTCGGGGCGACGGGAGGTGTATTGATGTGCTGACCTATGATGGCGATCTCGTCGTCGCCCAGGAACGGGGGCCGACCCGTCACCATCTCGTACAGCATGGCCCCGAGCGAGTAGAGATCGGCCCGCGGTGTGATTTCACCGCCCGTGGCCTGCTCCGGGGGCATATAGGACACGGTGCCGGCCATCATCCCCTCTCGGGTCAGACGTGATCGGTCGGTCATGACGGCGAGTCCGAAGTCACCGATCTTGGCGGAGCCATCTTCCGTCAGCCAGACGTTGCCCGGCTTCAGATCTCGATGAACAACCCCGCGGGCATGGGCGAACTCCAGCCCCTCGCAGACGGCCATGCCGATCTCGATGGTGCGCTCAAGCGGGAGGCCGCCTTCCGGGCGGTCACGGGGAACCGCCCCTGCAACGTCATCGCGCATCGGTCCGTCCGTAGGGGCAGGCCCCCGTGCGTGCCCTCCGTGGTCCGCGACCGCTAGCAACGCCTCCACATCACCCCCGCCCATCAGCTCCGTCACCATGTAGGGCGAGCCATCGGCATCCTGGCCGAGGTCGAGTACGGCGACGATGTTGGGATGCACTCCGAGCCGGCCCATAGCCTGCGCTTCACGCGAGATGCGCTCTTTGGAGGTCTGGTCGAAGCCCTCGGTCTTGATGAGAGCGAAGGCGACCTCTCGGTCCAGCAGGGTGTCGTGCGCCTGGTAGACGCGTTTCTTGCCGCCTTCTCCCAGGAATTTCGAGACCTGATAACGCCCGCTCGTAAAGGAAGCCGGAGCCTCCTCGGGGATGTGTCCATCCACCGCGGGAGCTGGCGCGGAACCCTGATCACCTGCGAGTGACGACGAGGCCGCATCAAGGTGAGGCTCGGCAAGTCCCAGGAATGCGCTGGCGTCTGCGTTAGCGGGATCGATGTTGAGAACCGAGCGAGCGATCTCATCGACGCGCGACCAGTCCAGCGTCTCCGCTGCTTCATCCGCCTGATCAAGGAGACGGTCTATCCGTCTCTGCACCCGCTCGCTCGGCATAGTGCGGGCGATGATACATCTATCTCTCAACGAGACAGGAACACGCGCTTATTCGACGGTGACGGATTTCGCCAGGTTGCGGGGTTTGTCCGGGTCCAGCCCGAGCGCCACGCTCGTGTGATATGCCAGTTGTTGCATCGGGACCAGCGTGAGCATTGGAACGATCCACTCCGGCGCTTCCGGTATCCAGAGCACTTCATCGGCCAGCCCCGGCATTATCTCGTCGCCGCGTGTCGCCAGGGCGATCACCTCGCCGCCGCGCGCTTTGACCTCATTTATGTTGCCGACCATCTTGTCGTAGAGCGCCCCCTGCGGCGCCAGTGCAACGGTCGGCATCTCTTCGGAGATCAGGGCGATCGGACCGTGCTTCATCTCCCCGGCGGGATAGCCTTCGGCGTGAAGGTAGGCAAGCTCTTTCATTTTGAGCGCGCCCTCCATCGCCATCGGATGCAGAGCGCCCCTGCCCAGGTAAAGAAGGTGGCGCTTGTCCACCAGCTTCTCCTTCGCCAGGTTTTCGCAACGGCCACCGTCCTCGATCATCTCGGCGATCAGTCCGGGCAGCCGAGACAGGTCGGACACCAGGCCGCTCGCCCGTTCGGCCGTCAAATTGCCGCGCCGTATCCCCAGGTGGACCGCAAGTTGATATAGAACCACAAGCGAGCACATCATCGTCTTGGTTGAAGCGACGCCGATCTCTTGCCCCGCGCCCAGGTAGAGCGTTCCATCAGCGACCAGCGTCGCCTGCGTCCCTTCGGCCTCGACCAGGGCCAACTGCTTTGAACCGGCCGCTGTCGCCAGCTCCATCGCCGCAAGGGTATCGGCCGTCTCGCCGGACTGCGTCACCGAGATCACCAGCGACCGTTCGTTCAACGCGGTATTGCGATACCGGAGTTCCGAAGCGTTCTCGGCCTGGGCCGGGATGCCGGTCAGCGCCTCGATCATCTGCGCCCCGTACATACAGGAGTGAAGACTCGTTCCCATCCCGGAAACGATCACTCGGCCGATCGACCGCAACTCACCATCGGTGTACGGCAGCTCCGGTAAATCGACCGTCCCATTCTGGAAATCGACCCGCCGGCGCATGGCTGACGAGACAGCTTCCGATTGCTCGGCGATCTCTTTAGCCATGAAGTGCGGGTGCTCACCCTTCGCGGCTGCTTCAAAGCTGCGGCCCGTTTTGAATACGGGCCGGTCCAGCGATTCACCCAACAGGTCTGTGAACTCGACGCATGACGGCTCGATGGAAACCACTTCGCCGCTGCGCAGGTAGACGACGCGGTCGGTGTGCGGGAGGATTGCCAGGACGTCGCTCGCAAGCAGGTGGAAACCGTCGCCGATGCCGACAACTATTCCGCCCGCATTGCCCAGCCGTACGCCTACGATCACCCCGGGCTGGTCAGCGAACGTTGCAACGAAGGACGAGGCGCCGTGAAGGCGCCGGGCGGCGCAACGCACCGCGGTGGCAAGGGTGTCACCGGCTTCAACGCAGCGAGCGACCAGGTGTGCGATCACCTCGCTATCCGTCTCCGAGGTGAACTCGACGCCGGAATCAACCAGCTCGGTCCGAAGCTCCACGTAGTTCTCGACGATGCCGTTGTGGACGACGGCGACACGCCCATCCGCGCTCGTGTGCGGGTGGGCATTCGGGATCGTTACGCCGCCGTGCGTGGCCCAGCGTGTGTGGGCGATCCCCACGTTCGGGGCGCTCTCACCGTTGATATCTTGAGCAGCTACCGCGTCTGCAAGCTGATCCACCCCCAGGGCACGGGTGACGGTAATCACCCCGCTGCCGTTCTGGACGCCAATGCCGGCGCTGTCGTAGCCGCGATACTCCAGCGTCCGGAGGCCGGACACGAGGATCGGGGCTACCGGTTTGGGGCCGGCGTAGGCGATGATTCCGCACATATGCGGCTCGTTGCTCCCTGGGTATCCTGTGGTTGTTCGACGTTAAGGGGGGTCTGTCAGTTGCCCGTTGACTCGATGGTAGTCGTAAACGAGAACGGAGCGACTGCTGCTTCTTTGTATTTCCCGCGATAACTCTCGGGCAGGAGCGCGGCGATCCGTCCCATGACCTCGGTGGCAGCGGCCTCGGTCTCGGTCCTCGACAGTTTGCCCGCCCCATTTATACGGAACGGGCGGCCAATACGCACGCGGATAGCGCCGCTGGGTTTGAACACCCTGAGCCAGGACCGCATCCCCTCCACCCCGGTCATGCCGACCGGGAGAATCGGGATACCGGCACGTGCCGCCAGCGGGACAATTCCGGAGTGAGCCTTCTTCATTGCACCGGGATTACGGGTCCCCTCCGGAAACAGTGCGAGCGTTGCCCCTGGACGTTTCAGCTCCGACAGGGCCCACCGAAGCGCGGCCATGTCCATCTCCCCCCTCCTCAGGGGCTGCGCGCCGTAGGAACGCAGGAACCAGCGGCCAATGGGCGTGACGTTCTTGAAGATCGCCTCCTTCGCCAGGAAACGAGTATCGCGTTGCAGTGACGTGGCGAGAATCGCGGGGTCCAGGTTGCTCTGATGGTTTGCGATGACCAGTAACGGTCCGTCCGTCGGGATGTTCTCCCGGCCTTCTGTCGCGTAATCGGCGAACATGGCGAGTGTGACGCGAAGCGCGCGGTTGGAGAGCCGGTGTACGAAAAAGGGCATCAGCCGTTGCTGCCGCTGTATCCGAGGTGACCGGCGCCGCGAGCCAGCGCCTCAAGGCGATCAACGACTTCTCCGAGTCCGAGATCATCGGTCGGGAGATTGACGGCGTCCTTCGCCGGCTTCAGCGGAGCGATCTCGCGCGTTGAGTCAAGTTCGTCCCTCCGACGAAGATCTGCAAGGACTGTCTCGAACGCCATGTCTGATCCGGATTCCCGTAACTGATCGTGACGCCGGCGCGCCCGGACGTCTACCGAAGCGTCCAGGTAGATCTTGAGGCCGGCGCCGGATAGAACGACCGTACCGATATCGCGTCCCACCATCACAATCCGGCCCTTTTCCGCGATCTCACGTTGCAGTCGCACGAGCACCTCGCGTACGCCGGACACCGCCGATACTGCGGACACGGACCGATCCACTTCGGGGCTTCGGAGTTCATCTGTTACATCGACCGATTCGACGATTACCCGACCCTCTTCGCCGGAACCGGCCGCCAATTTCAGTTCTGCCTTCAAGGCAAGCTGCGTCAGTGCAGCGGGATCTTCCAGCGATATGTTTTTCTGTAGTGCAAGGTAGGTGATGGCCCGGTACATCACGCCGGTGTCCAGGAACATGTGGCCCAGGCGCGCGGCAAGCTTACGGCCGGCCGCTGTCTTGCCCGAGCCCACCGGCCCGTCGATCGCAATAAATGGGGCGACGTCCGTAGTCAAATCGGTTCCTTGGTTTGAAGCCGGGGTTTCCCGGGCCGGTGGGTGCTCCCGTACCCGGGACCGTCGAATTGATACAACTTGAGAATTACTGTGCCGCCTTCGGCCGGCGTTCGAGACCGGGAGGCTTCATCCACCGGGGGGCCGTTCCCGTAAATAGGGCCGTGTTCTTTTGTCGTGTTCCCGACCCGAAGGCACTCACAGATTATATTCCCGGCTCTGGCACGGTTACCCACAGGGGGATTTCGCGTAAAAACCCCATGGGAGGTAGGTACCTGGTTGACGGCGGTCTGGATATTCTTCGTAAAATGAGGGATTCGCCCACGATCTTCGTGCCGGCCTCATCCGGGGCGAGATCGTAAAAAGATGGCTGAATGTCGTTTAACCAGGAGTGGATCGAATGAACGTGTTCGACTGGGTGTTGGTCGCCGTATTTATCGTCGGCGCCCTCCTCGGGCTGAAGTGGGGCCTCGTGCAATCCGTGCTGAACCTCGTGGCGGTCTACGTCGCAATGCTTGTCGGGGCGCAGTTTGCGGACGGGCTGGTTGAACGGTTCACCGATGACATAGAGAACGAATCGGTAACAACGGCGATCGGTTACGTAGTCATCTTCCTCGGGGTGTTCATAGTCGCCCAGATCGTTGGCAAGACCATCCGGGCGATGTTGACCGTTGTCTTCCTCGGGTGGGTCGACAGGCTCGGCGGCGTCGTGTTCGGCGTTTTGCTGGGCGCCATTCTCGTCACGGGAGTGGTGACCGCAATGGCGCGTGTCGCCTACCCTCAAGACGACGAGATCCTGGAGAGAATTGCCGAATCGGCAACGTCAGCGGACAAAGAGAGCCTTTTCCAGGAACTGGCCGGGTTATATGGACGAGCAAAGATAAAGGGATGGCTCGCTGACTCAAGCCTGGTTCCCAGGGTTCTGGACGCCAGGGGTCAATTACCCGCAAACGTACTCGGATTGATCCCTGGAGAATTCGCAACCGCGCTCGACACGCTGGAAGCGGATATCGCAGCCGACGAGGATAATTGACGTTTTACCCCCTCGGGCGTGCGAAATGGCGCCGGAGGGGGTATGTTTGGCCTGATAATGATGTCCTTCGACACCGTTTAAGTCGGAGGGGACAACGACGCGAATATCTCTCGAGTCAAACCGACGCCCCTCAGTTCTCTCGCGGCTGGGGCGCCGGGGGAGGACGACAGCGTTTGGATCGCTCTCCGGTTCTGCTGCTGAATCAAAATTATCAGCCGCTCAACGTCTGCGACGTTAGAAGGGCCTTCGTGCTGCTCGGCCGCGGCAAAGCCGAGACGCTTGAGATCACTGACGACGTGATCCGGAGCGCGTACGAAGAACACGCGGAACCCTCTATCGTCCGTCTCCTGTACATGGTGAAGCGCCCGTTTCACCAGCGAAGACTCTCGCGCCGAGAGGTATTCATTCGTGATCGCCACACCTGCCAGTACTGCGGCAAGAGAAGCGGCCGCCTGACGCTGGACCACGTCATGCCTCGCTCGCGCGGCGGAGACCATTCCTGGACCAACATCGTGAGCGCCTGCGATCGCTGCAATCACCGCAAAGCCGGACGCACCCCGCGGGAAGCCAACATGCTGCTACGGCGAGAGCCCACCCCGCCCAGGCCGAACCCGTACGCCTTTTTCCATGTAGGACGCATCCAGGATCAATGGCGGCCTTATCTGCCGTGGATCGACATCGCATCCGACGTGGATGCCGGATACGTCGCTGCCGGCGCCGACTGATCTGAGCAAACCGGGGTTCCGCTGGCGAATCCCAGAAAGGCTGCCTCGCCTCAGGCGGTCCGGAGTGCGCGACCGGCCAGCTCGCCGGGGGACGCGCCGAGCAATTGGCCCGAGCCGATCACCACCGAGGCCTCCACCTCGTTCCCCCTGTCCGCGGACAACTCGACCACGACCAGGTCTCCCGGAGTGACGGTCAACAGATCGCCGTCGACAAACAGAACCGGCGAGTTGCGAGTGATACGGACACCGATCATGTCTCTAGTCAAGAAGCAGGGTCATCCCACCCGCCGCCGGACGATTCATCAGCTTCCCCGAGCTCGATCGCTTCAACTATCTCCGGCGGGATGACGGGGAGTTCCAGCATCAGGACTTCCAGGACCACGCGCGGCATTCCATTTCTTCGTAATCCGTCGGCCGCCTTCGCGATCGCCTCGATAGCCTGACGCGGGTCGTCCGCGTTCACGGCACCAGCGGCATCCGACAAACTCCCGATCCACGCTATATTCGCCACGGATTCCGCGACACCGTGTTTGAGCAACAGGATGTCACGCCAGATAGACGTCCACAACTCCAACTCGTGGGAGACCATCTCACGATTGCGCCCGAACTCTCTCGCCATCTCGTTCGCGTACCGGAACCGTTCTTCAACGTCGCCCGCGCTCGTAAAAAGCACGCGCAGCACGGCCTGCCGGTATCGATCGAGGGCCGTCTCGTCGTTCAGCGCTGCAAACGCACGTCCGGGTCGCCCGCCGGCCAGGCGAGCCAACTGCGCTGCAATCTCCGGGTCCGCCCCGCCATGTTCGATCAGGCCCCGTTCGATCTCTTCGTTCGGTACCGCGTGCAGCTCGATCAACTGACAGCGCGAAACAACGGTCTGTGGGAGCGAATCGGCGCCGGGTGCGAGGAGCACGATGGCGACCTGCCCGGGCGGTTCTTCGAGCGTCTTCAACAGGGCGTTCCACCCGGCCCCATCCGGGCTCATGCGATCTGCGCCGTCAACTATTACGACCCGTCTGCCGCCCTCGAACGGGTTCAGGGAAATATCGTGCTGCATCTCACGGATGTGACCGATGCTGATGAGCGTCCGGGCCGCGTCCTGCTCCGGCGTACTCTCCCTGGTTCCCGAGCTCAGGCCGCGTATCGGCGTGTGCTGGTCGATCACCTTGACATCCGCGTGAACGTTTCGGCTGATGCGGTCGCACGGCGCGCATTTTCCGCACGGTGGCGGCGCGTCATCCCCAAACATGTCCTGCGCAGGCGTGCAGTTCACGAGTCGAGCCAGGTCCAGCGCCAATGTCCGTTTACCCACTTGATCGGGGCCCGTGATCAAGTAGGCGTGGGCTACTCGCCCCGCTTCATGGGCGCGCCGCAGGTAAAGGCGCGCCGCGGTATGCCCGATGGTCTGCCATCCGCCGGAATTCCCGGAAGATGAGCGGACTTGCGAAGCGTCTGCCGTCGTCATCAATCGCTCACAGGATGCTTGATGAAAGCAGGTCGTCGTACGTCTCCCGGCGACGTATGAGCCGAGCCTCGCCATCGCTAACGAAAACGACGGCCGGGCGCAGCGACATGTTGTAGTTACTGGCCATCGAGAGGCAATACGCGCCCGAGGCCGCTACCGCTACCACGTCGCCGGTCTCCAGTGGCGGGAGAGGGGCATCTTTCACCAGCAGGTCGCCGGACTCGCAGTACTTGCCCGCTATCGTCACGTTTCCAGCAGGGGGTTCGCCCGGCGCATTCGCCTTCACGATCGAGTAGCCCGCCCCGTACAGGGCAGGACGGATGTTGTCGCCCATCCCGCCATCGACGCTGACGTACTTTCGCACGCCGGGGATGTCCTTGGTGCCGCCGACCGAATACACGGCGACCCCGGCCCTGCCGACAATCGCCCGGCCCGGTTCAAGAATGAGGCGTGGTTCATCCAGGCCGAACCTGTCGCAGGCCTCGCGTACCGAGGCACTGATCGCTGCGGCGTACTCGGAGATCTCCGGCGGTGGTGTATCGGAAACATACCCGATCGCGAAACCACCGCCGGGGCTGAATATCCGCTGCTCCAGGCCGTGGTCGCGCATCTTCGAGACGAAGTCCAGCACGTACGGAATCGCCTGCGTGTACGGTTCCAACTCGAAAATCGGGGAGCCAAGATGGAAATGGATGCCCACCACGTCAAGGTTTGCCCTGGCGAGTGCGTGCCTCACAGCCTCCTCGGCCTGGCCGGTTTCGATCGGAAAACCGAATTTCTGGTCGAGTACGCCGGTGGAGGTGAGCAGGTGCGTGTGGCCATCAATGCTCGGTGAGACCCGCAGTAGAACCTGCTGCGTTACGCCTTTCTTTCGCGCGAGTTCATCGAGCAGGTCGATCTCGTACATGCTGTCGACCGTGACCAGCTCGATGCCGTAGTCCAGCGCCTCTTCCAGCTCCACACGGCCCTTGTTGTTTCCGTGAAAGTTGATCTCGGCGGGCGGAAAGTCGGCGGCGCGAGCGATGGCGAGTTCGCCGCCCGTTACGACATCCATGCCTACTCCCTCCTCTTCGAGAATCTTCGCCAGCGCCGGGCTCGCGAACGCCTTGGAAGAGTAGGAGACGTGCGAATCCGGGTACTCCGACTCAAAGCCGCCTACGAACGCACGGCACATGGAGCGAATGGTGTGCTCGTCGTAGATGTAAAGGGGAGTCCCGTACGTCTCTGCGAGCGACACCACGTCACATCCACCGACGGTGAGACGGCCGGCGGCGTTCAGCGCAGCGGTCATCGGCAGTAGTTCCCGATTAGGGATCTCGGTCAAAAGTCGCCTTTCCTTGTTTATTCTTCGATCTCGGGCCGAATCCGGGACGAGAGGCGAAATCGGAGAGCGGGAGGTTGCACCTGCTTCCCGCCGAATTCATCAGATAGATGGTAGGAATGGTATGCGAACGGCGTCAACGCCGGGTGTCTCACCTCGCATACTCTCTTCACCGTCCAGGTACCGAGACTATACTTCGGTACAGCCGGGAGAATGTGTACCCAACGGGCCTTCTATCCTGGCGCGCCGCTACGTTTTAGATCAGGAATCTCTTCAGAATGTCACAGACAACGGACGTCAGGCTGACAAGCCTGGCCTCCTGCGCCGGCTGAGCTGGCAAGTACAGTCAAGCCGACCTGGCGCAGGTTCTGCGCCAGCTACCAGACATCATGCCGTTCGATCCCAACGTTCTCGTCGGGTTCGAGACGGGTGATGACGCCGCGATCTATCGCGTTACGGACGAGATCGCCCTGGTTCTGACGCTGGATTTCTTCCCGCCCATCGTCGACGATCCATACGACTACGGCGCTATCGCCGTGGCCAACGCCGTGAGCGACGTTTACGCCGTCGGCGGGCGTCCCGTCGTCGGCCTGAACATCGCCGGGTTCCCGGAAGTCCTGACCCACGAGACGATAGCGAAGATCCTTGAGGGTGGCGCCGCCAAAGCTGCGGAGGCCGGTTTTCCGGTCGTAGGCGGGCACACCGTAAGGGATGACGAACCCAAGTACGGGATGGCCGTAACGGGATTCGTGCACCCGGGAAAACAGGTGACAAACGCCACCGCCGAAGTGGGCGACAAACTGGTGCTGACAAAGCCTCTCGGGACCGGGATCATCGCCACGGCGGGCAAAGAGCAAATAGCCGCCCGGGAAGTTCTGGCCGCCGCCGTGAAATCAATGTCCACCCTGAACCGGGACGCCAGCGACGCCATGATCGCTAGCGGCGCACATGCGGCGACGGACGTCACCGGGTTTGGACTCGCCGGCCATTTGATGGGGATGACCAGGGCCAGCGGCGTTAACGCCCGGCTCTGGCGCAACACATTACCCGTGCTGGACGGCACGATCGATCTGATTGCCGCGGGTATGGTCCCGGGGGGCACACACCGCAACCTGTCGTCGCTGGGAGACGGGGTGGCATGGGACGAGTCGCTCACCGATGCCGATAAGTTCCTCATGGCAGACCCGCAGACGTCGGGCGGGATGCTGATCTCGGTCTCGGAGAAATCACTCGACGATCTGCTTTCACGTCTCCTCGACGCGGGAACGCTCGCCGCCGATGTCATCGGAGAAATCGTTCCCGGCACGGGCTTGGTTGAAGCCCGGCAGTAGCTTCGTCACGGCGCTGCACGGTTGGACGATTCAGGAATATCCGTTACCGGATTACCTAGTAGCCGAAACCGCCGCCCCAATACGCTGCGATTGCCCTCGTTGAGACGGTTCATTCGCGTCTCACGTTCGGGCCAGGTCCGCAGGTAAGGCCGGGCGACCCCGGGATGGCCATTTCCGGACAAGGGCCTATGCGCGGGCTTGACGGCATAGGCGAACGTGATGCGCAGCGCACATCGCTCCGCCTGAGGTGACCAGGGGATGGTTTGATCCAGGACGGCAACGAACGACCGCCGGGGCGGGACCCATCCGGGCGGCCGGATTCCGCTCCAATAACACGCGTCCTCCACATGGATGCGAACGGGCGCGTCATTCGCGACCCGGAAGACGACGACTCGCGGGACCGTGGAGTCCAGGATCCCGATGCCGATTCGATGTCGCTTGCCGACCTGCTTCCGCAATCCGCTACCTCCGATCTGGTCGCCGCCATCCGGGCCGCGGCGGATACCGGGAACACCCAGTTCCTGGAGTTTGACCTGCTTTCAGAAGACGGCATCCGGCGTATTCATGCCGAGGCGGCGTCGGACCCGGAACATCAGGGCGAGTTCGTGGTGACCGCCCGGGAATACTCCCCCACCAGGTCACAAGAATCACGGGAATCGAAGGAGCGGTCGCGAGCGGAAGAGCGCTTCGCTGCGGCGGCGGCCGAGACGAGCGATCCGGACGCTGTATTCCAGGCATTTGCTGACGTTCTTGCAGAGCGCCTGGCTTATGACCGTCTCAGCGTTGTGACGGTTGAACACGACCTGGACGAACAACATGTGCTTTTCTCGACCGACGCCGATCAGGATGCGGTGATACCGCTTTCCGGCACCGCCATCGAGATCGTCTCTCGAATAAACGAACCGCTGGTGGTGCCCACCGCGATTCCGTCGGTGATCGTCGCACCACTCCGGGCATCCGGCGAAGTAGTTGCCTACGTGGGCCTCCACGCCAATGCATGGGAGTCGTTCAGCGACCGCGATCTGAGCATCGTCGTGGATCTCTGCCCCCCCGGTCGCTGCCGCGCTGGCGGCGGACCAGCATCGAAAATCAGCGACCCGCACGATGGCCGAGCAAAGCGCGCTGGAATCGGTCAGCGCCATCACGGCGACGGCCGGTGACCTCCGTACGATGCTGGAAGTGACTGTCGACCGGGTGCACCGCAGCGGCAGGTTCGCCCATGTCAGGGTGGAGGCCGCGGCGACCGTCAAATATGCCATTTCGGGTCCGGAGATCGTGGCCACCCGCGGGGAAGCACCTCCCACATCGGCCGAGGATGTCACGGACGGTATCCTCGAAAGTTCAACCCCCGGAAATTGGACGATTGGCGCCACCTCCGAACCACTTGGCCTGATTTCTGTCCAGCCGGTTGCCGTAGGCGGTATCGACCAGGCGGATCAACGCTTTCTCTCGGAGTGCGCTCGCAGGCTTGCCCAGGGAATCGCACGACTGCGATCTGACCGGGAACTCGAACGCCTCAGACTGGAAATCGACTCCTCCCGGGAGATAGAGCGCGTCACGGCCGGGCTGTCCGATCTGGACACTCTGGTCGAAATGGCTGCGGAAGAGATGAAGCGTCTCGCGGGGCCGGAAACGCTTGTAATCCGGGTCAACCGACCGGACACCGGAGAGATTCGGCTCGAACATCGCACCGATGTTTCTTCTCAACGATCGCCACGAGGCGACGCGGGCCCATTTGGGGAGTCGTCAGCGGTTGTCCCCCTCCTCAGTCCCGCCGGGATTATCGGGGAGGTCTCGGCATCTTGGAGCAGTGGGAGCAGTGGAAGCAACGGAGGCAGCGCCGAGGATACCCGGGCCGGGCTGCGCAGGCTGGAAGCAATGACTCCACGCCTTGCGGAGCGCATTCACGCATTGCTGCTTATGGAAAGCTCGGCGGCCCTGTCCAGGGATTCCACGAGCCTTGCCGAAATCGAGGCGGCGATCGAACACTGCGCCGATCCGGGTCTTGCGCTCGAGGAGGCAACCTCTGTCCTGTCTGATCGGCTGGCTGGAGCACGGGTCTCTATCGCAAGTCTTCAGGACGGGAACGAAACCCTGTCCGAGTTATCCGTAAGCGGGCTACAGATCGAGGGCTGGTCCGTCGGCGCCAGCCGCCCGATGGCCGGCAGCCTGGAGGAAAGCGCCGCACTCGCCGCCGGTCCAGTTTCAAGTTCCGGCGCATCACCGGACGCGCTCGTGGCCAGCTGGCCCGCCGAAGCGATGGCGGTCGGCGCAGGTATCCGTTCGCTCGCGTCGGTCGTGCTTCCCACCGGCGGCGAGGTTTCGGCGTGGCTCTCGGCAAGATCGGCTCAGGCCGCGGGGTTTTCGGACGGCGATTTCGAACTTCTCCGGAGGGCGGCGGCTTTGATCGCCGGACCCGTGTTGCGGCTCTATTCCGAGTCCGGGGGTACTACGAACGCCGGAGGCGGTTCGGAGTGGGATGCGATGGCCCGCATTGGACATATCAGTCAGTCTTCTTCCGGTGTCGAAATTCCATATGCGAGGCTGGCTGCGGAACTCGCCAGCGTGGTCGAGTTCGATCAGATCGAGGTCGCAATCTTTGGACCTTCCTGCGACATCGGCCAGCGCGTCTACCTGGGCGGCAAGCCCGTACCCGGGTGGGAGCAGGGATCTGAGTTCCGGCTCCCCGGGACGGTTGCGGAAGCGGTAATCCGCAGCAGAACCGGTATGTATGTAAGCGGCGAGACACCGGCGGGACTGGCGAGCAGATTCCCGGCCCAGGCGGCGACACTGGCCGCGGATTTGCGGTCTCTTGTGGCCGCCCCTCTCGTCATCAACGACGAGCCAGTCGGCAGCCTGGTGGTCAGGTCAACCGTTCCGGCCGCGTATTCACAACAAGAACTGGTGATTGTCGAAGCCGTCGCTGTTCATATGTCGTCCGCTATCGCACGTGGTCGGTTACGGGAGCAGATCGAACGGCAACGCCGAGAGAGCGAAGCGCTCGCCTCTATCGGGTCATCATGGGATCTTGAGCCGGACGTGGTGGCTGAACGCGCCGCTATTGCGTTCCGCCGGTTGGTTGAGTGTGACGGCCTCGTCGTAACAACCGTGTCCGCGGATGCCGATACGGTTCGCGTGGTAGTAGCTCATGGCGTTGATGAAGCTGAAGAACAGTTCTTTGCCGGACGCATAGACCGGCTCCGATCAAAATCAGACAGCTCGTTCAACCGGAGCGGGGACAATTACGCCTCTTCGCTTCGCGCCCGCATCGGTCCTATGTCCCGGCCTCTCGGTTACATCCACGCCTACTCTTTAAAGCCAGATGCGTTTACCTCCGGCGACTCGGATCTGCTCCAGCGCGTGGGTGAACGGCTCGGCAGCGTGTTCGAACGGGTTCGCGCCGCTGATCATTCATCCCGTCTCTCCGCCGAGCAGGGACTTCGCCGAAGGCTGGATGCGCAGAACCGGGAATTGAAAGAACTGACCATCTCGCGCGACCGTTTCCTCAGGACAATTGTCCATGAGTTGCACACGCCCCTGATGTCCGTCCAGTTGATAACGGACCTCTTGATGCAGAACGCTCCTTCGAACCTGGGTGAGGAGCAGATGGCCCAGCTTGGCCTGATCGCCGACAGCGGGGAGCGACTCCAGGACCTGGTCGGAAACCTGTTGGACGTGTCCCAGATCCAGTCCGACACGTTTGAACTGGCGTACGAGGAGTTTGACGCAAGCCCGTTGATACGGGACATGTGCCAGTCCTTCAGCGGCTTGCTCGCTGTGCGCGGCCAGCGCATAGAGTTGAGCCGCCCGGACGAACCTCTCTGGCTTAATGCCGATCCGGCCAGGTTCTCGTCCATGATGTCCAACCTGATCAGCAACGCCTGCAAGTACTCGGATGATGGCACGGCGATTCGGATCCAGGTCGATCGCGAAGGCTCACGGTTGCATATCGCGATAATCGACCCGGGCATCGGGATCTCGGAAGACGACCTTGTCCGCCTGTTTGCGCCGTTCGAGCGCGGAACAAACCCGGACGTCCTTCGGCTGCCCGGGACGGGCCTCGGACTGGTGATTGCCCGGTCGATCGCCCGCCTCCACGGCGGCGATCTCACGCTGGAATCAAGCCCGGGCGCTGGAACGACGGCACGGTTCCACATCGAGGGCGTCCAGGGCGGCCCGTCCGAGGCGTATCAAGCGAGCCTCGCAGCCCGAGACCGGGGCCGGAAATCAGAGTAGCGGGGAATTGGCCCCGGACGTAAGAACCCGGCCGGTCGCGGCTTACCTGTTATCAACCTGATTTTCGGACACCCAGCCTGGCTGTCACGCCGTTTACGTCCGCGTCTTCCGCGTGAGCGCTTGCTGGCGCCTGCCCGTAGTTGACGCTGTCCGCCAGCGTCTCCGTTAAGACGTATGTTTCATGCAGGCGCAACGGGCCGACAAGTACGTCCGGCGCTTCGACGAACAGGTCGATGCGGTCGGAAATCTCGAGTCCCGCTGACTTACGCAGGTTCTGGACGTGGTGCACGAGCTCCCGCACGGTACCCTCCGCCTCCAGTTCCGGCGTCAACTCCGTATCGACCCCGGCGGCGTATCCGTCTTCGTACGCGACGGCGAACCTCGGGTCCGTCGGGATCTGATCGATCAGTAACTCCTCGCGCGACACCCTGAACCGGCCGAAGGTGGCGTGACCGGTCGGATCAAGCTCTTCGATAACCTTCTCCGAGTGACTGGCTCTGGCGAGTTCCGCGTTGAACTCCCGCATATCGTCTTTCAGCTTGGGGCCCAGCAGCCGGAGGTTTGGCCTGATGGAAAACCCCATCAAACCGCCTGCGGTACTGGCATCGTTCACTTCCCGGACATTCAACTCCTCCATCAGTTGATCTTTGATCAGGGCCAGGTATGAACGTTCTTCGTCCGTTTGCAGGTCAACGAGAAGAGATTGCAGCGGTTGGCGTACTTTTATCCGTGAGGAGGCGCGTGCGGCGCGCCCGAGGCTGGCCAGTCGGCGTGCAAGATTGACCGACCCCGAGAGGCGGTCATCTATTTTCGTTGCGTCTACTACCGGCCAGTCGGAAAGATGGACGCTGTCGGGCGCCGTCTTGTCCACCCCGGCGACCAGGTTTCGGTACATCTCCTCCGAGAGGAAAGGTGTGACCGGAGCGAGCAGCCGGGCCAAGGTCGTGAGGGTCTCATATAACGTTGCGTAAGCAGCCTGTTTATCTGCATCGGATTCGCTTCTCCAGAAGCGGCGCCGGCTTCGGCGGACGTACCAGTTTGACAATCCGTCGATGAACTCCTCGATCGCGAGCATTGACTCCATCGGCCGGAACGCCTCAAGGTGCTCCGTGACGCCTTCCACCAGCCGATTAAGCTCGGACAAAAGCCAGCGATCCAGTTCGGATCGTTCAATCGACTCGTCGCTTGTAGAAGGGCTCCAGTCGTCCAGGTTGGCGTAGGTGACGAAGAACGAGTACACGTTCCACAACGGCATGATGTGTCCGCGCCGCACCTCGTCACCGGGTCCGTACCCGAAGTTCAGATTGCTGGACGGGTTCTGGCGCGTGTACAGCCAGCGCATCGTGTCGACGCCCATCTTGTCTGCCGCGTCCTCGAACCAGATGGCGTTACCGCGCGACTTGTGCATCTCCTCGCCGGTCTCGTCCCGCATGAGCGCGTAACTGAAGACGGCCTTTGTCGGGGCCGTATTTTCCAGGGCGGCGCTCATGGCGATGAGCGAGTAGAACCAGTTTCGAAACTGGCCGGGGAAGCTCTCCGATATCCAGTCCGCCGGGAACCAGTCGTTCCAGTGGTCCCTGTCAGTGCGGTACTTGATCGTCGAAAAGCTGACGATCCCGGCATCGAGCCAGGGGTTGCCGACGTCCGGGATTCGCGAGACGGTATCCCCGCAATCGGAGCAGGCGATCTTGACGGCGTCGATCCACGGCCGGTGTGGCGAGTGGCCCTCGAACTCCTCCCAGCCCTCCACGGCGCGTTCCTCCAGCTCCGCCTCGGAACCCATCACATCTACGTTGCCGCAGCTTTCACACTTGTAGATGGGCAGCGCGAGCCCCCAGTAGCGCTTCTTGGAGATCATCCAGTCGTGCATGTTGTCGAGCCAGTCCAGCTCGCGGTCTCGACCGAACGCAGGCACCCAGTTGATCGTCTTCGTGGCGTCCTTCATCGGCTCTCGGAGGTCGTCCATGCCGATGAACCACTCGTCGACGAGACGGAACACGAGTTCCGTATTGCAGCGCCAGCACACCGGGTAGCGGTGCTTGTAAGGCACGATGCTGTAGAGGACGCCTTTGTCTTCAAGGCTCTTGAATATGTCGTCGTTCACCTCGGACACGTTCCGGCCGGACAGCCAGTCGAATCCGTTGATGTAATCGCCGTCCTCGGTGAGTGGTGCGATTATCGGCAGGCCATGCTCGTTGCCCAGCTGGAAGTCTTCGGCGCCCGCCCCGGGAGCGATGTGGACTATGCCCGTGCCTTCGTCCTCCCCGACGTCATCCCACTCCAGGACGCGGTGCGCCTCACGGGCTTCTGCCTGAGCTGGAAGCTCGTCGAAGGGCCCCCGATAACGCCAGCCAGCCAGCTTCGAACCGGGCAACTCTTCGAGCACCTCGTGGTCGCCTTTAAGCACCTTCAGCAACTCTTTGCCGAGGTACAGCACCTCGTCGTTGTTTCGGACCTTGACGTAGGTGTTGTCGGGATGGACCGCCGCCGCCACGTTTGCGGCGAGCGTCCACGGCGTCGTCGTCCACACCAGCAGGCTCTCGCCTTCATGGTCAAGCAGCGGGAACTTCAGGTAGATGGAGTTGTGGGTGATCTCCTGGTAGCCCTCGGTCACGATCTCGTGTTGCGATAGACCCGTGCCGCAGCGCGGGCACCAGGGCATGCTGTCCCGGCCCTCATAGATCCAGCCGCGCTCGTGGCAACGCTTCAGGAACTGCCAGATGGTGTAGTTATTTTCGTCCGCCATCGTGTGGTACGAATCGTCCCAGTCCATCCACATCGCGAGCCTTTTTGATTGCTCCGATATCACCCCGGCATAGCGCTCCACGCGCGCCTTGCACTCCTCGACGAACCTGTCGATGCCGTAATCCTCGATGTCGTGCTTGGACGTGAAGCCGAGTTCCTTTTCGACCTCGACCTCCACCCAGAGACCCTGGCCATCGAACCCGTTCTGGAAGCGCTGGCGGTAGCCCTGCATGTTGCGGAATCGCAGGAACAGGTCTTTATAGGCGCGACCCCATGCGTGGTGGACGCCCATCGGGTTGTTGGCGGTGATGGGGCCGTCCATGAACGAGAAGCGCTTTTCGGCGTTCTCGTTTTTCGCGCGGTAGCGCGCGTTCATGTCGTTCTCGTTCCACCACCTGAGCGTGTCTTGCTCCATCGCCACAAAATCGACTCGGGAATCTACCGGCGCGAAGCGCTTATTTGAGCCCTGCGCGCCTGATCCGGCTGGTCGGTCGGTCGTCGTCATTTTCTCTACTGGCTCCCGAATGGCCTGAAATATATCCGAACACAAAAAAACCCATCCCAAACGTAGGGACGGGCTCTGTGGACAGAGATACCGCGGTACCACCCTGCATTTCCCGATCGAATCGGGACGCTTTACCGGTCTGATGCCCCAATACCTTTGGGACCGAAAACCGTCGTCGATGTAACGGCCGACTTGCCGTCCGGGTCTACTTGGCCGGGCGAGTTGCGCCCTCTGCCTTTCGGCCGGAAGCTCGGGAGAGATCTTCGTTCCGGGTACCTGCGCCCCCTCGCACCGTACGGGGCTCGCTCGGCAGATTTGCCGGAACTACTCGGCTCCTTCTCAGCTTTTGACCATACGAGGTTAGTTATCCGCGGCGGCGCGCGTCAAGCTTTGTTCGTGTCGAGCGTCTGATATTCGCTTGAAAGTCCAGATCTCCAATCAGCCAGCCGGAGCGCGATACTTGCCGCTCGACTGCTCCGAAGCAACGATTCAACCCATCACCCAGGTTCACTCACGGAGTCGCTTTATGGCCCTCAAGGTCGTTATCTCAGGCCGCTCAATGGCGCCGCTCAACCTTCTCACCGAGGCTGGCTTCGAGGTTGTGGAAGCTGATGCGACCACCACCGAAGAGTTGATCGACGTGACGAAGGACGCGGATGGCGCCCTGATCGGCATCTGGCCGCTCCATGACCGGCAGGTCCTGGAGGCGTGCCCGAAGCTCAAGGTCGTCAGTCGCATGGGCGTTGGAGTGGACTCGATCGACCTGGACGCTGCGACCGAACTCGGGATCCTGGCCTGCAACACGCCGGGCGCTAACACGACAGAGGTCGCCGACCACGCTATGGCGATGCTGCTCTCGCTGACGCGCATCATCCCCGAGACAGGCGCTTTCACGAAAGCCGGCGGCTGGAGCGATAACCCTGCGAAGATGAACGAGTACCGCCGCGGAGTACGCCGGATCGCCGGTCACACGATGGGGATCATCGGCCTCGGGAACATCGGCAGGGCGTTTGCCACCCGGATCAAGGGCTTCGGCCCGGAACAGATCATCGCGTACGACCCCTACGTGCCGCAGACGGTAGGCGACCTGTACGGCGTCCGCATGGTGGACCTGGACACACTGCTCACGCAGTCAGATTTCATCACGATCCACACGCCGGCCACGGACGAAACGAATCACATGATCAACGCCGACGCCCTGGGGAAAATGAAGTCGACCGCGATCCTGATCAATTGCGCACGAGGCCCGATCGTGGACCCGGTAGCGCTTCACGCGGGATTGCGAGACGGCGAGATCGAAGCGGCCGGGATCGACGTGACGGAGTTCGAGCCTGTGGACGCGGAAGACCCGCTGCTGGGGCTGGACAACCTGCTCATCACGCCGCACCTGGCCGGCTGGTCGCCGACATTCATCGAGCAGTCTGGACAGCGCCAGGCGGAGAACGTGATCCGCGTACTAACGGGACAGGCGCCACACGGGCTGGCGAATCCAGAAGTGATCAAGTCGATCGCCGTGATGCGTGCGACAAACCCGGGCCGCTGGGAAGGGATCCCGGACTTCTCGACCGCGATTAACGTTTAGGGGCGGGATTTGTGAGGGAGCCAGTTTCTCCCTCACCCCAACCATCTCCCTCTGAGAGAGGGAGCAGCACTGCGCGCTCGCAACCGAATGTCATTTTGAACTTGATTCAGGATCCGGTTATCTCACTCGGACATCACAACACGGCCATTCACGGGTTGGTTGGTTGGCGATGAACGACTCTGATACAGAAATGGATCCTGAATCAAGTTCAGGATGACCGGTGGTTGTTTCAGCGCGGTACGAACCGGGTCACGGCAGTGTCCTGAGGCGCTCGAAGGACCGGGTGGTGCGACAACGCGTTCTGCGGCCAGGATCAAATGTCGAGGTCCAGCTGCGATACCGGCTCCACCATCTCCGGGCGGTCTTCGCGGGCCGAATTGACGGCTGTTGAGACGGGGTAGGTCTCCATCTCTTCCGCCGGGTAGGGTTGTAGGAGTGCACTGAGCCGGGCCGGGTCTTCGGTAGCCGGGTCCAGCCAGAGCGCTTCGGTCTCAGCGTCCAGGATTACCGGCATGCGGTCGTGGATCGGTTCCATCAGGGCGTTCGGACCGGTCGTGATGATGGCGCAGGAACGGATCGTCTCGCCCGTCTCCCTGTTCTGCCATGTGTCAAACAGACCGGCGAAGCCCAGCAGTCCGCCGCCCTTCAACCTGATGAGTTGCGGCTTGCGATCGCCTTTCGGGCCGGTCCATTCGTAAAAGCCATCGGCCGGGATCAGGCAACGCGTCCGCTCCAGCGGCCGTTTCCACAGCCCGGACGTAGAGACCCTGTCATCGCGCGCATTGAACGAACTGCGGATCTGGTTGGCCGACTTCGCCCATGCGGGGATCAGGCCCCAGCGCATCTGCTCGGCGCGGCGCGTGCCGTCTTCGTTCGTGATCGTCCAGATCTGCTGGGTCGGGGCGATATTGAAACGGGGCACCGGCGGGGTGTCGCCGGTCACCTGCACCCGAAAGCGCAGCCCGAGACCGGACACGTCGATCAATATGAACCTGCCGCACATGGGCTGATTTTAACGGTCTAAACATATAAAGAACTCGAGCGTTGTCGCCGCCCCATAGTCCCTCGCTCCGTCAGCACCCTACAAATAGCCGCCCAGCCGGGCCTACGGCAGGTTGATCGGCAGATCCAGCTCGGCGCCGATGCTGTTGAACCAGTCGACCACTTCCCGGTGGTACGGGATGCCTTCCCGCTTCCGCTTCTCCGTCTCCTCGCCCTCGGTCAGCCCCGGGTAGAGGACGCGGTCGTGCCCCGGCGCAGGCGGCGTACTGGCGAGACCTTCCAGGAAGGCGTCCATGTCGTCCTTGAACTTCTCGGTGTCGGTGAACGCCTCGATCTTGTAAGCGCCGAAGAAGTGGCCGCCCTGCTTCGAGATAAAGCCTGCACCCGCTCCGTTCAGCACGTTGCAGAGGATGTCCACGACGGCGGCAAACCCGTAGCCCTTGTGGGAGCCGTTCTCCCGGGTTCCGCCGAACGGCAACATCCAGTAGTCCTCCGGAACTTCCGCCTCCTCCAGGATGGGCGTGCCGTCCGGTCTGGCGATCCATCCCGGGTAGATCTTGGCGCCGACGCGCTTCGCCAGTCCGATCTTGTTGTTGGCGATCTGCGTTGTTGCGACATCAAACAGGAAAGGCGGCATCTTCCTGGCCGGAGCCGCCCAGCCCATCGGGTTCGTGTTGAAGCGCGGCTCCGCGCCGAAGGTCGGGAGCATGTATGGCGTTCCGCCGCCGCCGGTGGCCGCGACGCCGATCATGTCGTGCTCGACGGCGAGCATGGCGTGGTATCCGCAGCCGCCCAGGTGGCCGGAGTTAAACATCGTCACGGCGCCCATGCCGTACTCCTCGGCCTTTTCGATCGCCATACGCATGGCGTCCGGTCCGACGTGGATTCCGAGAGCGCCATCGCCGTCGAGCGTTGCGGTGGTCGCTGATTCACGGATCACTTTGACCTGCGGTGTTGGGTTTATCGAGCCAGCACCGTATTGCTGCACATAAGCACGCAGCATGTTGGAGACGCCGTGCGTCTCCACGGCGCGCAGGTCGTTAGTGATGAGGAGGTCCGTGCTCTGGGTTGCGCCCTTCTCGTCTAACCCCATCTTGAGGAATACGGCGTTGGTGGCGGCGCGTACCTTCTCCTCGGACACGTATACGCGGTCTGCTTCCGGGACGTGGAATCGCTCGAGCATGGTTGCCTCCGCCTGCGTAGTTGGTCGTTCGGCGGGAGTGTACCGGCAAAACTTGTGCTATCCGACCAGCTCCAGGGCACGATTGCCGGAGCCGTCATAGCTCTCGGGAACGTGCGCACATCTCACGGGGGCCGGGCGTCCTCAAGCGAACCGGAAATTCGGGCTGTTACGCGGTTCACTCGGAGGTGACGATCGCGGTGGCCTCGATTTCGACCACTACCTCGGGACGGGCCAGCACCGGAATTCCTATCACCGCGGCAGCAGTGTCCATGCCGCCGATGACGCTCTGAAGCGCGGACTGGCCTTCAACCAGTTTGTCCGGGCCACCAACGATGTAGGTACGGGTGCGAACGAGATCGTTCCAGTCGAGGCCGTGTTCTTCAAGCGCCCAGCGAATGATTTCAAGTATGTCCTTGACCTGTCCCGCGACCTCGTACGGGTGTTGGACTATCTCGCCAACTACTGTTGAAGTAGTCCCGGCCACGTAGACGAGGTCGCCGACCCGAACGGCGCGGCAGTAGTTGTGCTCCGTCTCGTATGTCCGCCCTGACCAGACCCGCGTTGCCCCCTCCGAAGCACCCGCCACCGCCTCGCACTCGAACATGAAAGGGGCGTTTTCTGCACCGGAGCGATCCACCGTGATCCCGGCGGAGGTCGGCGTGCTTCTGGCCATGAAGTCCAGCTTTGCCTGGGGAAGAGCCCAGCCATGCACGTCCCGGGCCATGAAGTGCCGCGTGGCGACAACATCGGACGGCTCGACGCCGCTCCCGGTAAGCGAGCCGATAACCGCATCCATCACTCCCGTGACCGCGGGGCCGTACCCGTCAAGGGTCGCGTTCGAGCCCTCCACGTCCGCAGAGGTCAGCCCGGAGATCCAAACCTCGTCGTCGTGCCTGACGGCACGGGACCAGCCCTCACCGGACTGAGGCAGGAAGCGCAGGAGAGTCGAGGCCGACCCGAGCACCGCTTCCAGTTCCAGCATCACCTTCACACCGTTGGGCAGGTTCGGCACCCCGATCACGCTCAACGCGGGTCCGGGGTCGTCGAACAGAACGGGATGGGTGGCGCGTATCGCCTCGATTCCTTCACCGTCCGTGAACCATGCGCGCACCCGGACCACGTCTGTGAGCGACGATCCTGCCCTGTGCATGACATCAGCGGCCGCCTGGTACACCTGCCTCGTCTCTGAGACGGCGCTGCCGCGCTGCGAAGGAATCAGGCCCGAGGAGAACAGCCGATCCCCGGCCACGGCGAGCGTGGCCGTACCTAAAACCGTCTCCAGGTGACTTCCCGTCATGATCGCAGTGCGCACTTGTCGGAAACCTCTCTGATTGAGTGGGGTTGTTCGTGTAAGGGTTAATGTTGGCGTCACGTCAGTCCGTGTCTGGCAGGCACGCGCCCTCGATGGCCGGGTAACCACGCAGGAATTCTGCGGCCGTCACCGCGCCGCGGCCTTCGAGTTGGAGGCGCTTAACTTCGAGGCTACCTTCGCCCGTCGCAATGAGCAGCCGGCCGTCAGCTATCGACGCGACGCCCGGAACGCCCGCGGTCTCGCCGGAAGCAGACGCCTCAAGGATCTTCAACAACTTTCCATCCCACCGGGTAAAGGTCCCGGGCCACGGATGGTATGCGCGTATCGCTCGCGAGATCTCGATCGCGGGTCTGCCGAAATCCAGCTCACCATGCACTTTCTCGACAAGGCGCGTCACGGTGGCGGATTCGTCGTCTTGCCCCATCGCCGTCGCCTCACCGCGAACCCAGGCCGGAATGGTTTCGACCAGCAGATCCACGCCCAGGTCGAAGAGCCGGTCGGTCAGCGTCTCCGCGTCGTCGGCTTCCGTAATCGGCACCGGCGGAGACTGCGCGACTACGGGGCCGGTATCCATGCCCTCGTCAAGAAGCATGACCGAGACCCCGGTCTCCGGAGCGCCCTCGCGGATGGCGGTGACGACCGGGCTGGGACCGCGGTAGCGGGGGAGCAGTGACGGGTGCACATTGAGGACCCCAAGCGGCGACAGGTCCAGGATCGCCGGGGGCAGGATCCGTCCGTACGCAAGGACGACGAAAATATCGGCCGGGATCGCGGCCAACTCCTTGAGGACATCATCACCGCGGAGATTCACCGGCGTGTAGACGGGGAGGCCCATCTCCATGGCGGCCGCCTTCACCGGCGTCGGGCGCGGCTCGCGTGACCGTCCGGAAACGCGGTCCGGGCGCGAGTAGACGGCGTTTACTTCATGCCCCGCGTTCACCAGCGCGCGTAAGGCTTTCGCGGCTGGTCGGGGGGTGCCGAAAAATATGATGCGGGTCATCGCTCGAGACCCCGCGAAGCCTGAATTTGACCGCCCCGGCCGGAATCGAATCGCTTTGAGGGTTGACGCGAGGGGGTCATCGGCCTTAGTACACGGTTCCGGATCATTTCCCAACCTGCAGTCGGCATATTTAGGCCCGGTTCGGCGGCGAAAAATTTCCCCATCTGTTGGTCCAAAATTGAGCCTTCGCTGGGGTTGTGTTTCCCGGGGTACATGGTAACGTCACAGCGGCTTCGGGGTGGTGCGCAGGTGCAGCGCGGACCGGCACCGTGAGCACTTTTTCGGTCCCGCCAGGGGCCAGGGGCCGCCCATCTAGCACCCTCTTCTCTGATCCCGCCAGAGGACACCATTCTGACCACTCAAACGCCATCTCAACTCTGGACCGCAACCCTCGGTCGTCTTCAACTGGAAGTGCCCAGGCCAAACTTTGAGACCTGGCTGAAAGGCACTCAAGCGCTGCGTTTCGATGATGAATGCCTGGTCATCGGCACCGAAAACGCCTTCGCCGCGACCATGCTGGAAGAACGCCTCGCCGCGACCATCTCGCGGGCGGTAGAGCGTATCGCAGGCCAGCCGATTGCGGTCCGTTTCGAGGTCATCGCGGACGCCGACGGACCAGCGGCCGACAATGCTCGCGAGGACCGTCAAGAACAGCCAGCCCGTTCTTCAGACGCGGGCGGCAGGCCTGCGGTCGAGCGAGAGTCCCAGTTCGGTTCACTTCCGCTGAACCCGCGCTACACCTTTGAGGAGTTCGTCGTCGGCCCATCCAACGAGCTCGCCCACGCCGCCGCCACGCGGGCCGCTGCGGAACCCGGGCGCGTCTACAACCCGCTGTATCTGTACGCGGGCGTCGGGCTGGGCAAGACTCACCTCCTCCAGGCCATCGGGAACGAGCTGAGATCCCGCGGCATGCACTTGATCTACGTGAGCAGCGAGCGTTTTACGAACGATTACATTCGCTCCATCCAGGACGGGACCACGGAGCAGTTCCGAGCCTTCTACAGAGGCGCCGATGCCCTTCTTGTGGATGACATCCAGTTCATCGCCGGCAAGGCACAGACGCAGGAAGGTTTCTTCCATACGTTCAACGAACTGCACATGGGCGGAAAACAGGTCGTCGTGACCGGCGATGAACCCGCCCGGCAATCACTCCTTGAAGAACGCATACAGTCGCGTCTCGAAGGCGGACTGGTCGTTGATATCCAGGCGCCTGACTACGAGACGCGGACAGCGATCTTGCGTGAGAAGTCAAAAGGCCTCCAGGCTCAACTCCCAGAGGACGTACTCGATGTCGTCGCTTCCCGCCCATCCTCAAACGTCAGGGAACTTGAGGGGTCGTTAAACCGCATCGTGGCCTACGCCCAGATGACGGGCGCGCCCGTAACAGTGGACGTCGCCCGCAAGGCGCTCGGCGATCTGCTTGCCACGCGCCAGGAAGCGCCTACGACACCTTCAGCGGTCATCAAGGCCGTTTCAGAACACTTCGGCACGGACCCAGAAACCTTGAAAGGTCCCCGGAGAACTAAAGAGGTATCGCTGGCCCGTCACGTTGCAATGTTCCTGCTCAGGGAGACAAGCTCATTGAGCTCCCCGCAGGTCGGACTGGCGCTGGGTGGGCGTGATCACTCAACCGTCCTGTACGCTCAGCGAAAGATGGAACAACTCATCGAGACCGACCCGGAGTTGAGAAGCGTCATAGCGACGATCCGCCAGCGTCTGGCCAGCCAGCCCCGCTAAGAAATTACGCCCCGGACGGACACTTCCGCGAGGGTTGAGTTGCGGATATTCACCAGAAAGCTGCGTTAACCCGCAATTTACTTATCCTTCGAGAGCCTGTGGATAAAACTGCTGTTCCGTGTGGATAACTGTTCTTTCTTGTTAACAAGAACCCCATTCCTTCCGCCCAACCGAACCGCTCTCAACCAGTGCTAACACCGGGTAAACATGCTCTCCACATCAATTCCTCAGTTCTCGCGGTGCGATTTATTCGTGCCATGACTGATTTCCGGAATCTCCCCCAGATTATTAAGATGATGACCGCTTAAGAAATATTGTCTTACCTGGAAATTGTGAATTGATTGATTCCACTCTTATTCATATCCGCGCTGGGGATGGCGGCGATGGGATCGTTTCATTCCGCAGGGAGAAGTTTGCTCCCAACGGTGGGCCCGACGGCGGAGATGGAGGAAACGGTGGAGATGTTTTCCTGGTTGCGGACCAGTCTCTGAACACGCTTCAGAAGTTCCAGTACGGGCAACGGTTCGAAGCCACCGATGGCGGGAACGGTTCGAGTAAAAAGAGACATGGAGCAAACGCAGACGACCTCGTGATATCTCTCCCCGTGGGCACGGAGGTCTGGGAGGTATCGCCAGAAGGCCGGATCGATGAGCTTCTTGCTGATCTATCGGAAGACGGAGACACCGTCATTGCTGCCAGGGGTGGAAGAGGCGGGCAGGGCAATGTTAGATATGTGACTTCCCGGAACCAGGAGCCGATGTTGGCTGAAGGCGGCCAGGTGGGTGTTGGCCGGGAGTTGCGGCTTGAACTCAAGTTGCTGGCGGATGTGGGGATCATCGGGATGCCAAACGCAGGCAAGTCAAGCCTGTTGACGGCTCTCACGGGCGCGCATCCGAAAGTGGCCGCATATCCGTTCACAACACTGGAGCCCTCGCTTGGAGTGTTGAAGCGACGACTGGATTCGATAGTTCTCGTCGAGATCCCTGGATTGATCGAGGGGGCCGCGGAGGGGGTAGGGCTTGGTCACGACTTCCTTCGGCATGTGGAACGAACGCGGTTGCTTATACACCTCGTGGACGGCGCAGCCGAGGATGTTGCGGATCGGATGAGGCTCATCAACGCTGAACTGCTAGCGTTCAACGACAAGCTGGCTGAGACTCCGCAGATTGCGGTTGTCAATAAATCGGACCTTCCGGGGGTGTCTGAAACATTTGAGACGATGGAAAGCGAGCTGGTCGGGAGCGTGTCTACAGGCGAAGCAATCTGCGTATCAGCGGCAACCTATGACGGCCTCGAAGAGTTAACGGATACGTTGTTCAGACAACTCGCAAGCTTACGGGCTGAACAGGACGCTCCGGAATCGGCAAGCGCGGAAAGAAGCCAGGTACGGGTTATCCGGCCCAGAGCGCAAACCTCCCGGCCACTTGCGTCTGTGGAGGGTCCTGCGTTCCGTGTGCTGCATGACAGGGCGGTTCGCGTCGCTAACGCAAGTGACTTGAATCTGTACGAGGTTCAGATACAGCTCCACCGCTTGATGGAGCGGCTCGGCGTCGTCCAGGCGCTTGAAGACCTGGGCGTCGAGACCGGCGACACGGTTTTTATCGGCGAGGCCGAGCTCGAGTGGAGTTAACCGGCGCCAACAGTTCGAGGGTCGGACGGATACGCAGCCGGATAGGCGTCCTTGGTGGGACGTTTGATCCCATACATAACGGGCATCTCGCTATTGCTTCGGCCGTGTTCAATGTACTTGAATTGACCAGCGTGCTTTTCGTTCCGGCGGCCCGGCCATGGATGAAAGAGGCCGGTTCAGGAAACCGCGCGAGTTCGATCGGCCACCGTACGGCGATGGTCAAGCTTGCGACGGAAAACCGTGAGGGATTTCATCTTTCGACCGTCGACGCCGATCGCGGAGGCTCGTCGTACAGTGTCGATACGATCTCGGACCTCCGGGAAGAGTACGGGCACGCCGCTGAACTGTTGCTGATTCTTGGGGCCGATGCGCTTGAAGAGCTCCCGCGCTGGCGCGAACCTGAGCGGCTCGTGAGCATGTGCACCCTGGTATGCGTGGGCCGGCCGGGGAGCGGAATGCCGGAAGATCTTCCAGCGGACCATCCCGGACACGGTGCGCAGTTTGTCTCCGGACCGATGCTTCCGATCAGCGCCACGGATATTCGTGCACGGGTCGCGGCGGGGATGTCCGTCGAGGGATTGGTCGGGGCGTCCGTGGGGGCATACATCGAGCGGTACGGGCTGTACAGGCGCGACCCGGCGTAAATGTGATTACGAGAGGGGCGATAGTTGGCTGATATCAAGGCGTTAGCGGCAAGGACCCTGGAGCGCGCCAGGGAACTCGATGCGCTCAGGTACGGGGATTTCACGCTGACCTCAGGCGCCAAAAGCAAGTACTACTTCGATGGACGTGTCCTCACGCTGGATCCCGAGGGCGCTGACCTGGTGTCAGAGGCGTTCCTTGCGATGGCCGTAGAAGCCGGCGCAACCGGTGTCGGCGGTCCTACGGTGGCGGCCGTGCCGATCGCTGGAGCGCTGGCATTGCGAAGCGGGCAGGCGGGTACGCCTATGGACGGGTATTTCGTTCGTGATGCAACCAAGGAGCACGGCGCCCGCAAACAGGTTGAGGGAGCGGTCAAACCCGGGGTCAAGGTCGTCGTATTCGACGATACGGTCTCCACCGGCGGGAGCCTGCTGGTGGCGATGGAGGCGATTCAAGCCTTTGGGTGCGAGGTCGTGGCGGTGTTATGCGTGCTGGACCGTCGCCAGGGCGGGAGCGATGAGGTCCGCAGGCGCGGCGTGCCGTTCCGGGCCATGCTTGAAGCAGATACGGACGGCAACGTCGTAGTATCCGACGCTCTTTAGGGCGAGCCACCGGGGTTCACTACGCCCGGGAAGCCCGGACGCCATCAACTCGCCAACCGGGCGGGCTAGACGTCCAGGTTCTTCACCTCGAGCGCGTGCGTCCTGATGAAGTCCCTGCGCGGCTCTACGTCGTCACCCATGAGCGTCCTGAACAGCTCGTCCGCCCGTATGGCATCGTCCGCCGTCACGCGCAGCATGACCCTCTCCCCCGGGTCCATCGTGGTCTCCCAGAGCTGGTCTGCGTTCATCTCGCCGAGACCCTTGTAACGCTGGATCGCCACGTTGCCGCGGTCGGCGTTTTCTTCGAGCGTGGTCACGAGATCGTTCCACGCCACGTCCCTGGCGATCTCATCCTCTTCACGGGCGATGCCGTAAGGCGAATTATCGACTACTTTCTGTACTCTCGGGAACAACCGTCGCGCCGTGTTCAGGACCGGGTGCTCGTAAATCGCTCGCGTGAGCGTGTAGCCATCGATATCAAACGTGATGTCCGGCAGCGGAGCTGGAGGCTCGACCGGTTCCGTGGACTCTCCGAGATCCTCGAATTCCGGGGATTCCGGGGACTCCGGATCGGTCTCGTCGGACGGAGGCCCCTCATCGAACATGGTCGGTTGTACCGGTTCGGTGGGTGCCGGCGGCTCTGGCGCAGGCGGACGGAAGTCCAGGTTGCGCAGTTCCGGGTCGGTGAGCAGCCGCAGGGTTACCGCATCGGACAGGCCCAGCGTGCGCAGCGCGGCGACCGCCTCTGCAAAGTCGCGCACCGGTGACATGATGCCGCCAAGCGGTCCGCCCTTGAACGAAACCCCTTCATCCGTCTGCGAGGTGACCGACAGCTTGGAGTAGACCCGCGACGCCAGCCAGCGGTCCAGTTCCTCGTCCGAGAACAGCCAGGAGGCCGATCGGCCGCGTGACGCTTTGTAGAGAGGCGCCTGTGCGATGTAGAGGTAGCCGCCGCCGATGAGCTCCGGCAGGTTCCGGAAGAAGAAAGTCAGCAACAACGTGCGGATGTGCGCCCCGTCCACGTCCGCGTCGGTCATGATGACCACGCGGTGATACCGGAGCTTGGACTCGTCGTAATCCTCACCGATGTTGCAGCCGAGCGCCGTAACCAGCGCGCGAATCGTGTCGCTCTCGATCATCCGCTCAAAGCGTGCTTTCTCGACGTTGAGAATCTTTCCCCTCAGCGGGAGAACGGCCTGGAACCTGCGGTCACGACCTTGCTTGGCTGAGCCGCCGGCCGACGGTCCCTCGACGATGTAGAGCTCGCTTCTGGAGGGGTCTTTCTCACTGCAGTCGGCGAGCATGCCCGGCAGCGAACCACCGTCCATGGCGTTCTTGCGCAGTACGAGATCGCGTGCCTTCTTGGCGGCTTCGCGGGCGCGGGCCGCTGTCGTGGCTTTTTCGAGGATCTTCTGCGCGTCGACGGGGTGGTCTTCCAGGAACTCGGACAGGCGCCGGCCTACGACGGTCTCGACGGCGCCCTTGACCTCCGGGTTTCCAAGGCGTCCCTTGGTCTGACCCTCAAACTGCGGGTCCGTCAGCTTCACGCTGATGACGCTGAGCATCCCCTCGCGAACGTCCTCGCCGGAGAGATTGGGGGCGTCTTCCTTCAGCAGCTTACTCTTGCGCCCGTAGTCATTGAGGACACGCGTCAGGGCGGACCTGAAGCCGGTTACGTGGCTGCCGCCGTCGATGGTGTTGATGCAGTTGGCGAACGACAGGCAGTTTTCGTTGAAGGACTCGTTGTACTGGAACGCTACCTCCACCTGTGCGCCCTCGACGTCTTCACGCGTGTAGACGATGTTGTCATGGATGGCGCCGCGTCTGCGGTTCATGGTCCGTACGAAACTTTCCACGCCGCCATCGAACAGGTAAGACACCTCGTTGTGCGGCCACAGCTCGTCATGGAATTCCGAGCGGAACCGGATGCCGAGGCCCTGGTTCAGGTAAGCCATCTCCCGGAACCTACTCGCAATTGCGTTGAAGTCGTACGTGAGTTCTTCAAAAACTTCCATATCCGGTATCCAGGTCACTGTGGTACCGGTGCCGGCCGGATCGGTCTCGGCCTGTGGACGTGATTCCAGTTCCGTCTGCGCGTCACCGCGCGAGTATTCCTGGCGGAAGACTTTGCCATCCCGGCGGACCTCCACGATCGTGGTCTCCGAGAGGGCGTTCACGACGGACGCGCCGACGCCGTGAAGGCCGCCGGATACCTGGTAGGACTTGCCGCCGAACTTGCCGCCCGCGTGGAGCGTGGTCATGACGGTCTCGACGCCGGTCTTGCCGGTCGTCTCGTGTTTGTCGACCGGGATGCCGCGCCCGTTGTCGACGACGGTTATAGATCCGTCACCGTGGATGGTGATGTCTACCTGGTCGCAGAACCCCGCCATGGCCTCGTCGACTGCGTTGTCGACGATCTCCCAGATGAGGTGTTGCAGTCCGGTCGGGCCGGTGCTGCCGATGTACATCCCGGGACGAAGCCGTACGGCTTCCAGTCCCTCCAGGACGGTGATATCGGAGGCGTCATAACTCTCCGGGTTGACCGGGGCCTGTGCCATCGAGTCTCCTTAGCGGTCGTTGGGCGCGTTTGTCGCGTGCCTCGGGCGGATTCCCGGGGCAAAAATGGACGCGCGACGGTTCTGATGTGAGTGGTATTGGCGAGTCGTCGATGTCCGAGCCAACACAACGGTTGCGAACGCTTTGCCCGGATCGGGTTAAGCCTCGCGTGCGCGTGTGCCTTAATGCGGTTACACGACTCGCCAATCGTAACACAATCGTAGATACGAAGCAAAAATTTGACCCGTCGTTCCCTCTCGTTGATCAGCCCCGTGATCGGGATACGTTTTGATGTCGGATTTGACCCTTGTCGGGGTGATTACGGGCTATCTGGCCGTCGTGAACCTCTGGTCGGCGGCTCTCGTGTGGTGGGACAAACGACATGCCCGGCTCGGCCGAAAACGTATTCGTGAGCGCACGTTGTACTTATCAGCTTTGTTCGGGGGCTTTCCTGGCGGGATATGGGCGATGCGCGGGTTGCGCCATAAGACGGTCAAGACCTCGTTTATCTGGCGCTACACGGTGGCGGTTTTGATCCACCTATCGGCCTGGGCAGTCACTATCTATCTGGCCATTTGAGTTCCCGTTTGCGCAGCCCTCGGAATATAGTTCCGGCAGCGGGGATATAATCACGGCGCTCCGCAGGGAAAACCGACCCAGGATCGGGATTGCATGATCCCGGGTCCGGGTACGTCCTGCGGGCATGAATCCGCATAAACGCCGGAGGAGGCAGCCCTTGGCCATCGATAAAGATCTCCTGATGCTGATGTTGCGCCGTATGTGGTTGATCCGGCATTTCGAGACGACCGTGATCGACATTTACGCCAAGGGAGAGTTCGGTGGCGCGGCGCACCCGTACATCGGCGAAGAGGCGGTGGCCGTCGGGGCCTGCGTTGCCATGGAAGACTCCGACTACATCGCCGGCAACCACCGTTCGCACGGCCACCCCCTGGCGAAGGGCGGGGACCCGAAGCGCGCCATGGCGGAGCTGCTCGGTCGCGTTGACGGCTACTGCAAGGGCAAGGGTGGCTCCATGCACCTGGCCGACTTCTCGGTCGGGATTCTCGGGGAGTCCGGGATTCTTGGCTCATCCCTGCCCGTAGCAACCGGCGCGGCGCTGGCGTCCAAGATCAAGGGCGAGGACTTCATCTCGGCCGTGTTCTTTGGCGATGGCGCATCCAACCAGGGCGCATGTCACGAGTCGATGAACCTGGCGTCTGTATGGAAGCTGCCCATCGTCTTTATCTGCGAGAACAACCAGTACGCCGTCACAACGTCGTACCGGGACACCGTGGCGGTGGAGCACGTGTCCGACCGCGCCAGCGCTTACAACATGCCTGGCGTGCTCGTAGACGGGCAGGACGTGGTCGCCATGTATGAGGCGGTCAGCGAGGCCATAACACGGGCACGTGCGGGCGAAGGACCGAGCCTGGTCGAGGGCCTCACCTACCGCTACGAAGAACACTCCCTCGGTCTCGGACGTATTCGTCGCGGCGAGTACCGGCCGGAGGAGGAGATCTCCGAGTGGCAGAAGCGTGACCCGATCGTGCTCCATGAGAAGCGCCTGGTGGAACAGGGGATCGCCTCTCAGGATGAGTGTGATGCGTTGAGCGCCGAGGTGGCGAAACAGATCGAAGAGGCGCTTGAGTTCGCACGCAACAGCCCGTTCCCGGAACCTGGAGAACTGTACGACGACATGTTTGCGGACGCGATACCGCAGCCGTAGTCGGGTCATGCAGGCCAGGGTTTCCAGTCAGCAATTCTCCGGGAACGACCGGACGTAAAGCGAGATCAATAACGTGCCAGAACTAGTATTCGTAAACGCCATCAATGAGGCACTTCAAGAGGAGATGAAGCGGGACGAGTCGGTCTTCATCATGGGCGAGGACATCAAGCGCTCGATCTACGGGGCGACGATGGGGCTCCTGGATGAGTTCGGCGAAAAACGAGTGCTGGACACTCCCCTGTCGGAAAACGCCTTCTTCGGCGCCGCCGTCGGCGCCGCCGCTGTTGGCATGCGGCCCGTCGTCGAGACCCTGACGAGCTTCATGTGGGTGGCGATGGACCAGCTCGTGAGCCAAGCCGCCAAGATGCGCTACATGTTTGGCGGACAGGTGAATCTGCCGGTGGTCTACCGGGCGACGATGTACTACGGCGGCAGTTCGGCAGCTCACCACTCTGATCGCTCGTACCCGATGTTCATGAATATGCCGGGTCTGAAGATCGTGGCGCCCTCGAACCCGGCCGATATGAAGGGCTTGATGAAGACCGCTATCCGCGATGATGACGTGGTGATCATGTTCGAGGACGGAACCCTGTTTGGTAACCGTGGGGAGGTGCCCGCAAACGAGGATCTTCCGGGTGGCGAACTGCTTGTTCCATTTGGGCAGGCGAACACGCTGCGAGAGGGCAGCGATGTCACCGTGGTCGCTATCGCAGGCTCGGTGCCGCTGGCCGTGGCCGCCGCAGACGAGCTTGCTGCCGATGGCGTGTCGGTCGAGGTGATCGATCCGCGAACACTGGTCCCGCTGGACAAGGCGGCCATACTGGCGTCCGTCGAGAAGACAGGACGGCTTGTTATCGCCGACCCGGCGCACAAGGTATGCAGCGCGGCGTCCGAGATAGCGTCGATCGTGGCGGAAGAGGGTTTCTGGTCCCTGCAGGCGCCGATCGCCAAAGTGGCGTCGGAGCAGGTTCACATCCCATACAGCCCGGTGCTGGAAAAGCTGGTCTACCCGACGCAGGAGAAGATCGTGGCGGCGGTGAGGAGCACGCTGGAGTAGGCGTTCGGCCCTCGCCGACAGTTATTGATGGCACTCTAATTTGGGGGACAGGAGGGATTGATGACCGCGCTCGAGAAAGCCCAGGCCTACTTTGCCGCCTGGAACGCCCGCGATCCGCAGGCTGTTGTCGCTTCCATGGCGTCGGGTGGGACGTACGAAGATCCGGGTACACCATCCCCTGTCTCGGGACCGGCTCTCGCTGGCTACGTCGGTGGATTGCTTGAGGCGTTTCCTGATCTGTCGTTTGAGCTGATGGGCGTTACTCCCACCGGCGAGAACTCCGTATCCGCGCAGTGGATCATGCGGGGGACGAATAATGGCTCGATGAGGGGGCTTCCGCCGACCGGTAAGTCGATCGAGTTGACCGGCGCAGATTTCCTGGAAACCTCGGATGAAGGTGTCACAAAGGTCGTTGGTTACTTCGACTCCGGTGTGATCCCCCGGCAGATCGGTATGCAGGTGCTCGTCCAACCCGAGGAAGTTGGGCCCTTCCAGTTCGGTACTTCGGTTCGCGTCTCCAACGGGGACCCGACACCGCCCGGGGCATTTGCAAGCACGATGATCGTTGTCCGGTCGGAAGAGGACCGGGAACGGGTCAGAAATTTTAGCCGGCCGATCCTGCAAGAGCTTCTTGGAACGGAAGGTTTCCTTTCGGGCATAACCGGTAGCGTTGGGGACCGGATGTTCACGACGACGACCTGGAAGACCGCAGAATCCGCGGCCAAAGCGTTCCGGGGCGGAACCCATAAAGAAGCGATCGCCGAGTTTTTCAACGATGATCTCGGCGCCATGGCGGTCACGATGGTTTTCGAGCCGCACCACTTGAATCCGATGTGGAAACGCGGTGACGATGGAAAAATGGCCCGTGCGGACGCAGATGGACCCGACGCAATTCCTTACTGGTAGAACGAGGTAAACCTCAGGTTGTCCCCCTCTCCTGAAATCGAGAACTGCAAGGCCCTAACTTTTGACCTGTTCGGCACGGTGCTGGACCTTGGCGGCAGTTTGACGCCGTACATCGGTGAGTTCCTGAAGGCGAAGCGTTCCGATGCCGAACCGGCCGAGGTCTGGGCGCAGTGGCGGTATCGGCAGCGGATCGAGCAGTACCAGGACAACATCGTCGATCTCGGCCACTCCGGGTACCTGGAAGTTGCTCGGCGCGCCTTCGCGTATGTGTTGCAGTTGAACGCCGTCGAAGCAAGCCGGGACGAGATCCGGGATTTCATGGAGGCGTGGCAGAGCCTGTCCCCCTTCCCCGAGGTCACGGCCGGCCTGGAACGACTCAAGGAACGATACAGGCTGGTGGCACTCTCAAATGGCGAGCCGATCTTCCTGGATCACCTGGCGAAGAATCGCATCAAGTGGGACTTCGATGCCGTGATCTCGGTCCAGGTTGTCGGGGCGTTCAAGCCGCACCCGGGCGTGTATCGGCGTGCAGCGCACATTCTGGGCCTGGAGATCGGCGAGTGCCTGATGGTCTCGGCGAACTCGTTTGACGTGATGGGCGCGCGCGCCTGCGGGATGCGTGGTGCGTTTGTGAACAGGTACCGGCTGCCTTACGAGGACTCGCCGCACGTGCCGGATGTGACGGTGGCGAACTTCACAGAGCTTGCGGACGCGTTGCTGGGTTAGGTCCTTTCGCCTGACCGGACCCTCCAAGAGCCTCAGGGTGTGGTGTACTCGCCGCGCTCCGTGCAAGTGAACGGTTTTCTCCCTCACCCCAACCCTTTCCCGTTGGCAGAAGGAACACAACAGACCCTCGCGCCAGCCAGTTAGCCCAGGTAGCGGGCCTCCAGCACGGTCTCTTTGTAGCTGTCGCCATCGCGCTCGACCCTGTACGCCCGTGCATCCGGGTCCTGCGTCACGATCTCGTGCAGCTCGTCGCCGATGTAATGCAGCGCGCAGTGATCGTCCGTGGCGATCCCATCCGACACCTCTCCGCTGGCGATAAGGGCTCGATACGTGGATGGCCGGTCCGGGTGCGAGCCGTAGTGCGTGGAGTTGCTGCCCTTCAGGAAGCCGGTGCATTTGAGCGCCGTGAGACCCTCTGGGATCGAGTCCGTGATGCAGTCGTCGAACCAGCAGATCGAACCGGCACTGGTGCCCGAGAGGACAATCCCGGCTTCCCACGCCTCACGCATGATCTCGTCGAATCCCCACTCGTTCCAGAGCGCCATCAGGTTTTTCGTGCTGCCGCCGCCGACATAGATGATGTCGTGCTTCATCGCGTAGGAGCGGATGTCCTTCTGCGGGGGCGAGTACAGGCTCAAATGGGACGTTTCACACTCGTGCCGGCCGAATTCTTGATAGAACGTGGCTATGTTCTGGGCGTTATCACCGGTAGCCGTTCCGACGTAGCAGACCTTTGGACGGGACTTGTCGGACAGGGTCAGAAGGTGCTCGCGGAGAAGTGGGCGCCTCCAGTCGGGAGGGAAGAAGTCGCCGCCGATGCCAAAGATCTGCTTGTCCAATGCCGCCGCTCCTGGAGGTCAGGTTGTTGTGGTTCTTCGTTGTGTTGTTAGCAGCCGAAACGGGATCATACTTCGTTGTAGCGGGAGCATGTGACAAGGTGGTCGTTCACCATGCCCGCTGACTGCATGAACGCGTAGACGGTTGTCGGTCCAACGAAGCGGAACCCGCGTTTTCGCAGGGCATTGCTCATCGCCGCCGACACGTCGGTCGTGGCCGGTATATCGCCCATCGTCGCCCGGGCGTTATCGACCGGACTACCCCCGGCCAGCTCCCACAGGTAGGCATCAAGGCTTCCGAACTCGGCCTTTACCTCAAGCGCCACCCCGGCGTTGCCGATCGTCGCCTCGATCTTGCCGCGATGCCGCACAATCCCGGCGTCGTTGAGGAGTCTTTCGACATCCGATTCACCGTAAGCTGAGACAGTTGCCAGGTCGAAGTCGGCGAACGCTCGGCGGTAGCCCTCGCGTTTGTTGAGGATCGTCTGCCAGCTCAACCCGGCCTGCGACCCTTCCAGGATCAGCATTTCAAACAGGTGGCCGTCGTCGTGTGACGGCACGCCCCATTCCGTGTCGTGGTACTCGACCATCAGGTCGTTGCCCGAGGCCCATTCACAGCGAGAAGTCATTTCGTGTTGTCACCTGATTACAGCGTGTCTGGATTCGCCCGATTCGCCCGATCTATTGGGCACGGTACCAGTTGGGTCGTGATCCTGGTCGGATTAATGTCACTGGCGGCGGCGTGCACGTCTGGAGCAGATAACGGGCGGGATCCGGACGCACCTGTCGAGACTCCCGCGGTGACGCCCGTGGCTCAGGATTCAACGCCGGTGACCGGTACAGAACCGGAGCCGCCAGCGCCGGGTCCGTCAGATCCGGCCGCCCCAACTCCGGGTACGCCCGGCCGGGGCGCCACGCCTGAACCCACAACGACGGCAGGAAACGGGTCTACGCCATCTCCGGTGGCCACGGCCGAACCGGCCGACGTACCTTCCGCACTGGAAATCATCGGGGGTGCCGTCTCGGAAATCCGGGAGCTGTCTTCGGACGGCGAGTCGAATGTGTCGGTGGTCAGCAAGGAGCGGATTGCGGAAGAGCTGGCGGAGGACCTGGGAGACCCCGAAGTGCTGGCGGAGATCGCTGACCTTGAAGTGCTATTCAAGCTACTGGGACTTATTCCGCAGGATCAGAGCTTGCTCGAGTTGGAGACGGCTTTACTGGGCGGCGCCGTCGTCGGGCTCTACAACCACGAGACCGGCGAACTTCTGGTGCTGGGGAGTGGCGAGGAGCTATCGGTGAAAGAGGAAGCCGTCTTCTCACACGAGTACACCCACCTGTTGCAGGACGTGAACTTCGACCTCTCCAGCCTGTTTGAGAGCGCAGAGGACGACTCAGAACGCACGAGCGCACTCCAGGCCCTGGTGGAAGGGGAGGCGACGTTTGTAGAGGCTGTTTATGCGGCAAGAACCTTCCTCGCCGAAGACCTCGATGAACTTCTCGCCGTCGATCCCGCCGATCTCGCGGTACTCCAGGCGACCCCTGACTTCTTACTGCTGGCGCTCAGCTGGCCCTACACGGCAGGGTTCAGCTTCGTGAACTCGATCTGGCAGGATGGGGGCATGACGGCGCTCGACGCCACGTGGATGGACCTGCCTGAGACGACGGAACAGATCATTCACCCCGAGAAGTACCGGGCGGACGAGTACCCGGAGGCCCCGCCGGCGTTGCCCGCGCTGGCCGATATTTTGGGCGAGGGTTGGAGTGTTCGCGTCGACGATGTCCTCGGCGAGGCGTTTTTGAGCATCTGGCTCGAGTCGTTTGGCGCCGAGGCCGCGCTTGCCGCGCAAGCGGCTGCGGGCTGGGGTCGGGATGGCTACCTGCTACTGGATGGCCCGGCCGGTGAGTCCGGGTTAGGTCTGCTCATCGAATGGGACGAGCCCGGCACCGACGCTCTCCAGTTTTCGGCAACATTTGAGGGTGTGCTGGACGCCGATAATGCGTTTGCCCGGATTGAAGGCGGCGAAGTGACGGTCGCGGCATGGGACGGTCCGGGTGGCACGCTGGCGTTCGCGCTGGACGGAACGACGGGTGCGGCGGGAGTAGCAGTAGCGCCGACCGCCGAGCAGGCGATGGCGTTGTTGGACGCGCTCGTGGAGCGGTAGCGGATATCACCCTTTGGCGACCGCCGCTGGCTGAAGGGTTCCGTTGGGATGTATGCTTTCGCCGCCAGTGTGAGTCGCTTGCGCTGCTCTCAGACAATACGTATTTAGTCGACCAGGGAACGCCGTATGCCGACCAGAGTTCTTCTCCCCCAGTGGGGCATGGGCATGAACGATGGCACCATCGTCAAGTGGCTCAAGCAGGAGGGCGACACCGTTGAGGTCGGCGACCCGCTCTGCGAAGTGGAGTCGGCCAAGGTCAACAGCGAGGTCGAGTCTCCGGGCGCGGGCACACTTGCGCGGATCGTTGTGCCGGAGGGCAAGACGGTCGATACCGGTTCCCTGCTTGCCGTACTCCTTGCTGAGGGCGAAGAGGCCGTCGATCTTCCTGAGCCGACGTCCGACGCACCAGCTGCTTCCGTCGCGCCACCCGCCAGGAGTGGAGGCATATCTGCCGCAAATCGACCCGCCGGGCGTAAAGAGTCCGCTGCTGGACGACGACAGATCACCCCGATAGCGCGCAAGATCGCTCGTGAACTGGGGGTCGATCTTGATTCCGTGACCGGGAGTGGTCCGGGCGGCCGAATCCTCGAAGAGGACGTACGTGCGGCCGCGGCTGCGCCGGCGGCGGATCCCGCAACCGCGATGTCGTACCCGGCCGCAGAGGACGGACCTGACATCGCCGAGACGATTCCGCTCAGGGGGCTGCGGGCCACTATCTCTCGTCGAATGAGTGAGAGCGGCGCGATACCGACCGTCACGCTCACAACGGAGGCCGATGTCACCGAAGCCGTCGCCATGCAGCGGCAACTCGTCGGCGAATGGCGGACACATCGGCTGCGACCGCAGTTCCAGGACCTGGTGCTATCGGCGACAGCGCGGGCGTTGAAAGATCACCCGAAGATGAACGCCCACTTTGCGGGAGACGAGATCAGGATCCTTACCCATGTGAACCTGGCGTTCGCCGTCGCCGTATCTGACGGACTCATCGTTCCCGTGATTCACGCCGCGGACGGCATGACGACGCTGGACATCGCACGCCGGGTGCGCGAAGTGATGTCACGGGTTAAATCGAATGAGCTACACGTGGACGACATGCGCCACGGTACTTTTTCGGTCACCAACCTCGGGTCAGTGGATATCGATGCGTTTGACCCCCTGCTGGACCCACCCCAGGTGGGGATTCTTGGCGTAGGCCGGGTGGTCCAGAAGCCCGCCGTGTTTGAGGGTGATGTCGTGGTGAGGTCGATGTGTGTCATGAGCCTTACGTTTGACCACCGTGCGGTCGATGGTTACCCGGCAGGCGAGCTGTTGAAGGCCGTCGCGACGAACCTGGCTGAGCCAGGCTGGATGGCCTCCTGAATACGCCTGAATATCCCGTGCACACAAACCGGAGCGCATCGTGATCACCGTCGGCGTGATCGCCAACCCGGCCGCAGGCAAAGACATTCGCCGTCTTGTGGCCGCCGGCAGGGTCGTCTCCAACCAGGAGAAGGCCAACACGCTCCGGCGCGTCTTCGCCGGATTGGTCTCGACGGGCGTGGAACGGGTGCTCGTCATGCCGGACCTGAGCCGGCTCGCCGCGCTGGCCATGGAAGATGTCGAGTCCCAGATCGACGCCAGCTACCTGGAGATGCCTCGCATCGACCACCAGGACGGCTCGACCCGGGCGGCGAAGATGATGGCGGAACAGGGTGCTGGAGCGATCGTGACGCTCGGGGGGGACGGCACGAACCGCGTGGTCGCGAAAGGCGCAGGCGACGTGCCACTGGTCCCGATCTCAACGGGCACCAACAACGTGTTCCCGCAGATGGTTGAGGGGACGCTTGCCGGGATCGCAGCCGGCTCGGTTGCTGGGGGCATCGATGGTGTGGACGGGGCAGTCACCCGGTGCAAACGACTTGATATTTACCAGGACGGTGAGTGGATCGATATGGCGTTGATCGACGCTGCCGTTTCCACCGAGATGTTTGTCGGCGCACGGGCCGTGTGGAATATGGACACGGTTGAAGAGGTGTTCCTGACGCGAGCGGAACCTGCCAGCATCGGCATTTCCGCCGTGGGCGCGCGTTTGCGGCCCGTATCGATCGATGAGCCGTATGGGTTGCGTTTGAACCTCGGTAAAGGTAATGGGCCGACCGCCCGTTCCGTGATGGCGCCGATAGCGCCCGGGATGGTGCCGCAGGTATCGGTCTCGGAGTGGGATGTGCTGGAGCCGGACAAGAGGCGGGTGATCGAGCTGCGACCCGGGACCATCGCGCTGGATGGGGAGCGCGAAGTAACGCTGCTCCCGGGGCGGGTGGTCGAGATCAGCCTGACGCTTGCAGGCCCAAACGTGGTTGATGTGGCGCACGCGCTGAGGCTGCTGGCGCCGAGGGCTGACGAAGGCGAGTAGGTTCCAATGGCTGCGGCGTGTCGATCTGCTCGCGCGACCGGGTTACTTCCACCGGTAAGACCCTCAAAATAGCCGCCCGGCAGGGCTTACCAGATGGACCAGCCGCCATCTACTACCAGGTTGTGGCCGGTGATCCATGCGCCTGCGGGTGATGCCAGCAAGGCGATCGCCCCTTTTATGTCGTTGTCCGTTCCTGTTCGTTGAAGTGGGATGGCCTGTCGTGAACGCTCGACGTGGCCTTCATCGGTGGTCGACTTCGGGATCTGTCCCGGGCTGATGCAGTTCACCGTTACGCCGTACTCACCCAGCTCCGCGGCCAACCCGCGAGTCAGGTTGATGATGCCGCCCTTTGCCGCCTGGTACGGCGGACCTGATCGCTTGAAGGTGGGCAAACCCTCGTACATCCGCTTATCCGACGTCAGGAAGCCGTGGATCGAACCCAGGGTGACTATCGAACCGCCTTTCGCCGGGATCATGACGCGAGCGGCCGACTGGGCGCAGATGTAGGTCCCGGTCAGATTCAAGTCCACGGTGCGGCGAAATTCGTCGATCCTGGCATCGGGGATGTAGGAGTCGGTAAAAGCCCCGCCGGAGTTGGCGACCATCACATCGAGGCGGCCGTGATCCGCCATCACGCGCTCGACCATGGCGTCAACCTCGGATTCCTTCGTCACGTCACAGCCGAGTCCCGTCACATCCAGGCCGTGATCCCGGAGTTCACGTGCGGTTTCTTCACACAGCTCGGCGCGCCTGCTGGCTATGTAAACGGATGCGCCCATCTCGGCCAGCGCGCTCGCCATGGCGCGCCCGAGGTGTGTTCCGCCACCGGTCACGATTGCCGTGCGGCCAGACATGTCCAGCATCTCCATGACCGTGGGCATCTTTGTGACTCCGTTTCGTTTAATAACTGCGTACGGGATTCAGGGTCGGGGCGCCCGGAAGGCGTGGCGTAGCTTGAGGGTTCGTTCAACGCGGGGGTACCAGCCCCGGGGCGCTACCTGCGACGTGTGGAGGTAGCAGCGGACGCGCACCTCGTCACTTCCCTCGGTGAACTCCAGGACGCGGGATAGCGGGTAGCCGGTACGGTTCCGATCCATGTGCCAGCGGGTCAGCGGAGACACATTGATGAAGTTGACGCCCCACTTTGTCTCGATGTGGGAGCGTCCGTTGAACTCGTCGTCTGGATGGGCGTGCGTGTGCGCCCCGAGCCACAGGTCCATGGCCGGGGCGTCGGAGTTGCCGTGATTGCTGCCGCTTGCCAGCACACCCTCAAGCGCCCCGGTATCGGGCTGCTCACCGACCCAGTACAGGTACGAAGCCCCAATTGGAGCGCCGCGCTCAAATCGACCGTGATACAGGTTATCGACGCCCTCCCAGTCGGCCGATCCGACGGTCGTCTCTTTGAGCATGTGGTGGTGCGCCGAGATGATGATCTTGCCAGGGTTGGACGCCAGCTGATCCCGCCACCACTCGAACGTCTCCGCCGAGATCGCTCCGGCCGGGTATCCGCCGTCGATGTCCCGGCCGACGGGCGGGCCGCCGTCGTTGCGGTCTCCCATCATCAGGAAGAGCAGGTTTCCGGCCTCGAACGAGTAGCGCTCCCACGTGCCGTCGACGGCGAAAGGCCGTCGTGAGGCGTCTACGCCCGAGTAGGCGGTGTTTTCGCCCGTCGGGTCGAGCCACTTCTTGAACCACCACTGCTGTGGCTCATCGGGGCCCGACGCATCGTGGTTGCCGACCAGGTCATAGACCTGTTCCCGCCGGTGTTTCTTGAGGGCGCGATACTGGCGGACCACTTCCTCGCCCTCGTCGTCAACGGGCGACCCCTGGTTGCCGGAGAAATCGCCCAGGTTCACGGCGACGTCCCAATCGAACCCGTCAGGTCCTTCCGACTGCTCGATCGCCTCCGCCAGGCTGCGCCGGCCATCGCCTTTGATGAGGTCTGATCCAACATGGGCGTCGCTCATCGCCCACAGGACGAAGCGATCTCCGGCAGGCGGCATGTGTTGCTCCGGTTAGTTGAACTGGTGGGGGTTCAGTCGACGCGGGTCACGCGGTAAAGGCCGCGGAAGAACTTCCCGATGAGCCAGCCCCAGAGCGCGCCGATGCCGGTTCCCAGGAGCGCCAGTACGACCAACCAGAGCGGCGAGAGGCTACAGGAGAATTGAGCCGAGCAGTAGAAAACCGAGTTGATCAGGTAACCAGAGGTGAAGGCCGCGCCAAAAACGATGCCGCCGATCACGCTCCAACGCGGGCGTCGTCGCCAGATCGGTTTACGGTCGGGTGGGGACGAGGATTCAGGTGTTGAGTAGTCTGTCATGTGTGCCGTAGATCATCGCGCCATCGCGTACGCGTCGGCGCGCAGATCTGATGCCGCTGTCACCGTTCCGTCGTCAGCATCACGCGTTATTCCGCAGACGTCACCGGTGATGCGGGCCCAGTCGTCGATGCGGTTTACGAGATGCCCGCGTCTCGACAACTCTTCCGCCGTTGCGTCATCGATCCGGCCTTCGAGGTCCAGTCGACCGGGATAGTAGGCGTGCGGCCAGAACGAGTCCGGGAAGCTCTTGGACTGAAATCGTGCCGCTTCGGCGGCCTGCTGTGGAGTCATCTCGAACACGGCCTGGTTGAGGAAGAACTGGAGGGTGGTCTGTATCTGCGCGTCGCCCCCCGGCGTGCCGAACGGCATCCATGGTCGGCCGTTCTTGAAAGCCAGCAGGGCGTTGGGCGTCAGGCGCGGGCGCTTGCCGGGAGCGAGGGCCGAAGGGTGTTTTGGATCGAGCCAGGATTGTGTTCCTCGGCCAGACGGGGCGAAGCCGAGACCCTTGATTACCGGGGCGAAGGAGATCGTGTCGCTGGGAGTTGCCGAGAACATGTTGCCCCAGCGGTCCACCACGCATGCGTAGCTCGTGTCGCCCTCGGTTCCCGCTGCCAAAGCCTCCGGTCGTTGGTAGTCGTATTCCGCTGGCGCTGACCGGCCTTCGAAGCGCCAGGGATCTCCAGCGGCCGGCATAGCGGGAGACGCAGATTCGAGATCGATCTGCGAGCGGCGGTCGGCGGCATACGAAGGGTCGAGCAACCCCTTGATCGGCACGTCGACCAGGTCCGGGTCTCCGAAAAAGGCGTCTCGATCTGCGAACGATAGTTTGACCGCCTCGGTGAGCACGTGAATGTAGTCGGCGGAGTTGTGGCCCATAGATGCGAGATCGTGCCCGTCCAGGATCTGTATGGCCTCTGCGAATGACGGTCCCTGGCACCACGCTCCGCAGGTGTAGACCTCAAACTCGCCGCCGGGTCCGGAAAAGCGGCCCGTCTCCGGCGCTTCTCTGCCCACATGGAACGAGGCCATGTCATCCATCGTGAGGAAGCCGCCGCCTTCTTGAACGGCCGCCACTATCTCTTCGCCGATTTCGCCCGTGTAGAACAGATCCCGGGCCGCCCGGATGGCCGCTTCACGTCCCTGGTCCGCCGCGGCGCGCTCGGATTCGATGAGGCGCTCGAAGGTTCGGGCGAGGTCGGTCCGCACCATGCGTTCGCCAGCCGCGATTGGCCGGCCTTCGGGCGCGAATACCTCGACGGTGGACGGCCAGTCTTTGAAACCTTCGTATGCGGCGGCGATTCGACGGCCGACGCCGCGGCTGACGGGGAAGCCGTCCCGGGCGAGTTCCAACGCCGGCGTGATGACCTGCTCAAGCGTCATCGTTCCGTGGTCCGAGAGAGCGGTTAGCCAGGCGTCCGGGGCCGCCGGGACGATCACGCGCTCCATGCCGACCGGGATGTTTCCACCACGGTCTTCAAGGAAATGCTCAAGCGTGGCGCTCTTTGGCCATCGCCCGAGGCCGGAGAAGGTGGACACGCGATCGGAGTTGGCGTCGTAGATCACGATGGGCGCCACGCCGCCGAAGCTGGTGTTGTCTGCGACCACGACGTTGATGGCGATGCCGGTCGCCACCCCCGCGTCGATGGCGTTTCCGCCCTGCTCCAGGATGCGGAACCCGGCAGCCGTTGCGAGGTGATGGCCGCTCGAGACGGCGTGTGAATTGCCCGCAAGATCTGGCCGGTAGGATGTGATACCGGTTGGCATCTGGCTCGTCGTCATCGCTGTCTCCAATCGGAAGCTCCAACGGCACGGACTGCTGTTGACGCGCCCGAGTGTAATCCAATCGCGGTATGGAGCCGCCTGAGACCGATATGTAGACTGTCGCCACGTTAAACCTGCGACCTGAATACCCCCTGAATCCCAAGGACAGCAACGTGACCACGCAGCCCCGGGTAACCGTCCCCGCCCTGGATGACGCAAATGGCCTCCACATGGCCGCCGTCGACCACCTTTTCGTTGGTACACGCAACGCAACCCAGCTTGCCGAAGAGGGCGGGCCGCTCATGCTCGTCGGCAGCGACGGCATCTACGTCGACGATATGGAGGGCAACCGCTACATCGACGGTATCGGCGGGATGTACTTCCGCAACACTGGCCACGGCCGCGAGGAGATCGCACGCGCCGTCTACGAGCAGCTAAAGGACGTGTCGATGCACGTCTACGCCGGGAGCACGCCCAGCACGGTGCAGCTTGCAGCGAAGCTGGCCGAGCTAACCCCGGGCGACCTCACGAAGACCTTCTTTACGAGCGGCGGATCGGAGTCGGTGGAGTCGGCCCTGAAGCTGGCACAGGGCTACCAGAACCGCGTCGGCGACCGGGGCCGGTACAAGGTGATCAGCCGCAAGGGCAGCTACCACGGCGCCACCTGGGGGACGATGTGGCTCGGCTCGCACCCCTTCCTGCCGCGCGAGGAGTACCAGCCGGTCCCGTCGCACGTTGTGCACGTGGCCAACCCGAACCCTTACCGGTGCGAGTTCGGGGGGCAGACGCCGGAGGAGTGCGCCGAGCTGTGCGCCAACGCCGTCGAGGAGGCGATCCTCTTCCACAGTCCGGACTCGATATCGGCCTTTATCGCAGAAACGGTGTCGCAGCCTCTCGGGGGCGTGGTGCCGGGCCCGGGTTACTTCCAGCGGGTTCGAGAGATCTGCGACAGGTACGGCGTACTACTGATCTTCGACGAGGTGATCACCGGGTTCGGCCGCACCGGCAAGTGGTTCGGGGCCGACACGGTGGGCGTGACGCCGGACATCATGACGATCGCCAAGGGATTGACGAGCGGCTATTTCCCGATGGGCGGCGCGATCGCCTCTAAACGGGTGTCGGACGCTTTCACCGGCGGCCCGGATGCGACCTTCAAGCACATGTTCACGTACACGGGCCACCCGGGAGGCGCAGCCGCAGCGCTGGCGAACCTGGAGATCATGGAGCGTGAGGGTCTGGTCGAGAACTGCCGCATACAGGGTGAGCGGCTGTGGGATCGGCTCCAGGAGATCAAGGACAGGCACCCGATCGTGGGTGATGTCCGGGGAATCGGCCTGTTGCAGGGGCTGGAGCTGGTGAAGGACCGGGAGACGAAGGAGCACTGGCCGGCATCGGCCGAGATCGGCCCGAAGATCACGCAGGGCCTCGCAGACCGGGGCGTCTGGATTCGCGTAGGCAGCTACATAGTCCCGCTGGCGCCCCCACTAACGATCACGGCAGACGAGGTGGACGCGCTGGCAGCAGCGGTGGACGGCGCAGTAGGCGACGCGGAGC
>CAYYRD010000017.1:0-82799 GCA_964474025.1 uncultured Dehalococcoidales bacterium
CGTGATTCCACTTATCAAACCGGTCTCAGCTGTCCAGTTTTCCGGGACCACCTCTGAGACAAGGAGGGCCGGACCCGAAAACCGTTGATCAACCCGAATTTTACCCGGGCGGCTCACTAACTCAAAACGGGCTTTTCAAAGAAGCTGCGGCTCGATACTCAGTCAACGGCCCAACCGCTGAAGAAATTCGTGTGTACGAGAAGATCAAACAAGGCATTTGGGTGTTCAACGGTACGTTTGAGTTGCAGGACTGTTGGCAAGAGTCTTCACACGGCCGATCGGTGTTTAAATTCCGACTCGAACTCCTTAACGATGTTCGATCACCCCAATCGTCCAGATCAACGTTCCGAGAGTTCTCTCCCGGAAGATTGATCCCTCCGGCAATCAAACTAGAGGTGTGGGACCGAGATCAAGGCCAATGCGTAGATTGTGGAAATAGTGACAATCTTCACTTCGATCACATCATCCCTTACTCAAAGGGAGGCTCTTCGTTAACCGCAACGAATATTCAACTTCTCTGCGCACGCCACAATCTGTCGAAGAGCGCCCGAATCATTTAGCCCCCTAAAACACATCCTCGTTTGCCTTTAGCGCCTCTATCTCCGCGTCTGAGTAGCCTGCTTCTGCCAGGACTTCGTCTGTGTGCTCGCCGAAGGCCGGGGCGGCACGAGTTATCTTTAGCGGCGACTCGCTCATCACGGACAGTGGGCCCGGGCCGCGGGTATTGCCGGAGACCGAGTGGGTGGTTTCGACGACCATGCCGTTGGCGAGAGCCTGCTCGTCGGAGACCATCTCCTCGATGAAGCGCATGGGGCCGCAGGGCACACCGGCGGCGGTGAGGATCTCCATCCACTCATCGGTGGTCTTTTCAGAGAAGAGTTTCACGTAGGTCAGGATCAAGTTCTCCGCAAACTCGATCGCCTCGGGCGTCTCGCGTACGTATCCGGGGTCAAACCTGGTGTCGTGCACGCCCATTGCGTCCGCCATCTTCTGGCGCAACGGGTTACTGAGACAGCCGATCGCTATGACCCAGTCGCTGGTCTGATAAGCCCGGTAGTAGGCGGTGAACTCCGGGTTGTACCTTTGCCCGCGATACGCGGCATAGATCTGGCTGAACTCAACGCTCGCTTCCTGGAGGACCGGAAGATCCTCATCTCGCCAGATCTGGCGGTCCGTCGGGAAGTCATCCAGTTCGGTCAGGCTGCTGACCTGCATCGTCAGCGAGTTCTGGAGCAGGGAGTTCTCGATCTTCTGGCCCTTGCCGGTCCGCTCCCTGTAGTAGAGGGCCGCCGATACGGCCATCATGATCGAGTACCCGGTGGCCATGTCCGATACGGGCGAGACGGTCACGGTCCGCGGCACGCCATTGTCGTCATGGCCTTCGGAGGTCATCATCCCGCTGAGAGCCTGAACGATCACGTCGTACCCGGGAAGCTCCCGGTTCGGGCCCTGCCGTCCGTACGCCGTGACCTCGCAGTAGATGATTCTCGGGTTGACCGCGGACAGGGTTTCGTAGTCGATTCCGAGTTTGGCGGGTACGTCTGGACGATGGTTGAGCACGATTACATCAGCGTCCTCCACCAGTTTGTGCACGACTCGTTTTCCGCCGGGTCTGGTCAAGTCAACCCTGATGCTCCGCTTTCCACGATTCACGGCGATAAATCCGCGGCTCTCGTTCGGTCCAGACGGTCCGGGCGACCCGCGCCACGGGTCACCCCAGGGCGGCTCCACCTTGATAACGTCTGCGCCGAAATCGGCGAGCAGCATGCCGCCAACCGGTCCGGCGATGATCTCCGAGAACTCGACGACGCGCACGCCCTCCAGGGGACCGGGCATCTATTGAACCTCCGAGGGGCCTATGTGTTTGGATCGACATTTCCCGACACAGCGCCGGACTCTATCAGGGTTTCGATTTCGGGTTCGCTGTATCCAAGCTCCACCAGCACCTCCAGGCTGTGTTCTCCAAGCCGTGGAGACGAGACTTCTGCTGCGGTCGGTGAATCGGTCATCTTGAAGACCGGCCCCGCTGTTCGCACGGTCCCCGCTAGAGGATGTTCCTGTTCCACTATCAGACCGTTTGCGATGGCCTGTTCATCGAACACCATCTCCTCGACAAATTTGAGCGGGGCCACGGGCACACCGGCGCGCTCAAGCAGGCCGATCCAGTGTGACGCCGGCTGCTCCAGGAACTTCCGCTCCGCTTCGAGCACCACCTGCCGCGAGGACGCCAGTGCTTCTTCGCTCTGCTGGTCATAGCCGGGGCTGAAACGGGGATCGTCCAACTCCATGGCGTCGGCCATCTTCTTGCAAAGTGGTTCACTCAGGCAACCGACGGCAATCACCCAGTCCTTCGTCTGGAAGGTCCGGTAGTACGGCCGGTAGGCCTGGGCGCGGGCGTCCTGTTGATAAAGCCCATTGATATCCGGGTAAGGAAGTCCCGCTTCCCGTATAGCCGGGAGGTCTTCCGTGATCATGCGAGATTGTGCGGATGGACTGGACGGAACGTAGGTCAAAGGCAGCGTCTGGATGTAGAGGGCGTTTGACAGCAACGACGTCTCGATCTTCTGCCCCCGCCCGGTGCGTTCCCGATGGAACAGGCCAGCCAGGACGCCCTGCGCCACCGCGTACCCGGTCGCGAAGTCGATCGGGGGGCTCCCGCGGAGGCCGCGGGGTACGCCGTTATCGACCATGCCGTTGGACGCCATCAATCCCGTACGCGCCTGCATGATGATGTCGTATCCGGGCTTTGCGCTCTCTGGTCCCGAGCGCCCGAAAGCCGTTATTTCGCAGTAGACGAGATCCGGCTTGATCGCGGAGAGCGTGTCGTAGTCGATACCGAGCTTCGCGGGGACATCGGGCCGGTGGTTGGTGATCACCACGTCCGACTCGCCGACGAGCCGATGCACCACTTTCACGCCCTCGCTCTTCGTGAGGTCAAGGCGGATGCTCCGTTTGCCGCGGTTAACGGCGATGAAACCGCGGGTTTCTTTCGCCTCTGGAGGACCGACGCGTGTCGGCGAACCGCGCCACGGGTCGCCCCATGGCGGTTCGACCTTGATCACGTCCGCGCCGAGGTCCGAGAGCAGCACACCGCTCACCGGACCGGCGATGATTTCCGAGAATTCGACGACCCTTATGCCGTCAAGCGCGCCGGTCATCTGTCACCTGCCTTTGCCCCCGTCAATTGTGGGGTCGGGCGCAGTGTACGCCGGGACGAATATCTCGTCCGGTTCAGCCTGTTTTGGCCGATCCCCTCACGTGGAAAGCCTCGATCTCGTCATCCGTATAGCCAAATTCCGAGAGAACTTCTCGGGTGTGTTCACCACGGGCCGGCGAAATGCGCACCGGATCTGGCTTTGTCTCCGACCACTTCGAGAGTGGGCTTGAGTAGCGCACCCGGCCGCCAACGGGATGCTGCTGCTCCATGATCATCCCGGTCGCTACCGACTGAGGGTGGTCGATCATCTCTTCGACGTAGAGCAGCGGCGCTGCCGGGACACCGGCGGCGTGGAAGACTTTGAGCCATTCCTCGGCTGGCTTCTGCTTGATCATCTCTTCGACACGATGCGCGAGGTCGATTGCGAACTTGACCGACTCCTCTGCAGTCGGGTCGTGGTCCTCGTCGAACCTGATGTCGTGGACGCCCAGACAGTCTGCGGCCTTCTTCCGGAGTGGCTCGCTCAAACAGCCAAGCGTGATCACCTGGTCGGCCGTCTGGTACGAGCGGTAATAGATGAATGCTCCGAACGGGATTGGCCGACGCTCCCGGTATATGGCGTCGATCTCCTGGTACGTAAGCCCGGCTTCCCTGAGTAACGGGAGCTCGTTCTGGACGAAGTCAAAGGAAGGCGAGGGTGCGTTCTCAACTTGCGTTAACGAGAGCCCCTGGATGGTGAGTGCGTTGGCGAACAGCGAGGTTTCGATCTTCTGACCCTGGCCCGTGCGCTCCCTGTGGAACAGCGCAGCGCAGACCGACTGCACGACGGAGTAGCCGGTCGCGTAGTCCACCATCGGCATCACCGTCAGGTAGCGGGGAACGCCCTCGTTCATCTTGAGGTCGCCCGAGCGATAGCCGTCCAGGATCCCCTCAGCCGCCATCACGCCCGTCAATCCTTGCATAAGCAGGTCGTAGCCCGGGTTTCCGGCGTATGGTCCTTCACGCCCGAAAGCCGTGATCTCGCTGTAGACGAGGTCCGGCTTGACCTTCCTCAACGAGTCGTAGTCGATCTTGAGCGCATCCAGGACATCGGCGCGGTTGTTGACGGTAACGACATCGGCCTGCGAGACCAGCTTGTGGACGATCGACTGGCCTTCCTCGGAGCCGAGGTCCAGGCAGACGGAACGCTTACCGCGGTTGACGGCGATGAAGCCTTTGCTCTCAGTGGCATTGATCGGGGCCGACCCGCCTCGCCAGGGATCTCCCCACGGCGGCTCGACCTTGATGATGTCCGCGCCGAGGTCTGAAAGAAGAACGCCACTGACCGGTCCCGCGATGATCTGTGAGAACTCGATTACCCGAATGCCCTGGAGCGGACCTGCCATCCATACACCTGCTTGAATTCATCGTGCGCGGCAACGTCGCTTACCACGATGGCGCAGCTTATCCCAGTGCGGCCCCGGTTTCGAGCAGCGCGGCGATCTCGGCGGTCGAATATCCGGCTTCCGCCAGGATTTCAGCCGTGTGTTCTCCCAGCGCAGGCGATGGGAGTACGGCCTCCAGTGGAGTATCTGAAAAGTTGGCATTGGGGCCCACAAGCTGCATCACCCCGCCTGCATGGTGCTCCTGTTCGATCACCAGGTCGTTTGCCTGTGCCTGTTCGTTGTCGAGCAACCCTTCAAGGAACTGCACCGGCATGGCAGGGACACCCGCCTCATGAAACAAGCGTAGCCACTCTTCAGCCGTTTTTTCGGCGATCAGTTCCTCGACCCTGATCAGCAGGTCGTCGGCAAATTCGACCGATTCCGGCGCTTCAAGGTCGTAGCCGGGCCGGAACCGCCGGTCTTCGAATCCGACGCAATCAGCCATTCGTTTCCGAAGTGGCTCGCTCAGGCAGGCGACCGTGATAAGGCCGTCCGCGGTCTGGTACGGGCGGTAATAGATGAGCATGGCGGACGGAAACCATCGAGCCTCGTAATACAGGTCGTTGATTTCGCTGTACGAAAGCCCTGACCCCTGAAGCAACGGCAGGTCTTCGTCATGCCACTGCTGTGGTTTGGTGGGATTTCCGGGGATCCGTGCCAGGTGGCCTGACAACGTAGTCAATGCGTTCGCAAGAAGAGATGTCCCGATTTTCTGCCCGCGCCCGCTCTTCTCCCGGAAGTACAGCGCGGCACAGACCGATTGGACGATGGAGTAGCCGGTGGCGAAGTCTACGAATGGCGTGGTGCGGAACATCCGCGGAACCCCGCGCCACATGATTCCCTCAGATGCGATGATCCCGCTAAATCCTTGCGCCAGCACGTCGTACCCGGGACCACCTGCGTAAGGACCTTTTAAGCCGTATGCCGAAGCCTCGGCATAGATGATTCGAGGGTTGATTGCCGAGAGGGTTTCGTAGTCGATGCCGAGTTTTGCAGGGACATCAGGTCTATGGTTCGTGATCACAATGTCGGCGTTTCGGACAAGGCGATGCGCCGCTTCACGCCCGTCGTCTTTGGTCAGATCAAGCTGGATGGACCGTTTGCCGCGGTTCACGGCGATGAACGCTCGTGACTCGTTCTCGGCGAACGGACCGCCGCCGTCACGCCACGGGTCGCCCCATGGCGGTTCTACCTTAATCACGTCGGCGCCCAGATCTGAGAGCATCACCCCGCTAACGGGACCGGCGATGATCTCGGTGAATTCGACGACCTTAACGCCGTCCAGCGGACCCGTCATACACCTGTCCTGTCTTCTCCTGGAGCCTGGCGTCTTCCAGGACACGCCGCCCTTCTAGAGCCCCAGGGAACGGCCTTGAAATTCTCGGGCCGGTACAGGCCCGGGACATGCTTAACGCTTTGGCGGCGTGATGTTCGCTCCACGAACGCCGACATCGAGACGCTCGATGCTGTGGCTGCCGGCGACGGTCACGTACACGGAGTCTTCCCACCAGCACATATTCGTGACGCGATCACCCCGCATCGGATAGCTCCGGACAAGCTTTCCGGATTCGACATCAAGGACATCGATCGTGCCGTTGAGCCATCGTGCGACCCACAACCGGCCGTGTTCATCGAACTGGCAGCCATCGACCGTCGCGTTCGGGAACTCGAACACCGTTCGTTCATTCGAGACAACCCCGGCGTCATCCATGTCGTAGGACACCACCGAGTTCGTCCGGGACATGCACACGAAAAGTCGCTTCTGGTCCGGGTGTACGGCCAGCCCGTTCGGGTACTCAAGGTCCGCCGCCAACTGCCTGACCTCCCCGACCTCGTCAGGGGCCGGCATGTCGATGCGGTAGATGGCGCCCGGGACCGGTTCGGTGTCGATACCGGGGTCAGTGAAATATACGTTGCCGTTGAGGTCCATGCACACGTCGTTAGGGCCGTTGTATGGGCTGCCCTCGAACTCGTCGGTCAGGACCTCAATCAACTTGCGGTCCATATCGATGCGTGTGACGCGTTTCGCCCCGTGATCGGCGCAGATGAGACCGCGATTGCCGTCGTACTTCAGGCCGTTCACGACGCCGCCCGTATCGATCCACGACTCGACGAGCCCGCGCGGGGCAAGCCTGCCGAGCTTCCCGCGCTGGCCGTAGTTCACAAAGTAGAGATAGCCGTCATCGTCGAAAATCGGCCCCTCGGCGAATTCGATGTTCGCGACGACCGGATATGGCGTTAGGGTTTTTGGCAGTTCAGGCGCGTGCGCCACATGATGCTCCTAGCGTGTTGTCCATTGCCGCCGGCTTCTCGTGGATCCTCAAATTTGTGAAGAGGAGTCCTGGAACGAAGGCGGCACATGCCAGACGGAAGCCAAAAGTAGCATTAGTTCCGGGGCCACACAACTTGTATCAGTCCCCGGCAGGTCCGAACGCGAAACCGGGGGACGCTGGATCAGCGTCCCCCGGTCGTTCATCGCCTGCTCGTCGATCGCTTTTCTCGGTGTTTATCAGTCTCCGGGCGGCAAAACCAGGACCGGCGTGCCGGCCGAACGGACCACCTTGTCGGCAACACTCCCCAGGAAGAAACGCTTGAAGCCAGAACGACCGTGCGTGCTCATCACGATTAAGCTTCCTTCGTTTTCCTCTGCGGCGTCGATGATAGCCCCGACTGCGTTTCCGATAACCGATCGCGACTCGACCTCAAGGCCGGAGTCGCGGGCGCTCTCCACGAACGGCTCCAGGTACATCAACGCGTCCTGCCGGATTTCGGTCATGCCGAAGTTCGTCGGCATGTAATCCACACCGGCTTCCGACGAGCCGAAGTACGGCGTCGCAGAAGAGCGCAGGAAAAGAATCCTGGCTCCAACAGCTTTCGCTATCTCCATGGCAACCGGAACAGCCTTCTCGCTGAGCGCAGAGCCATCCAGCGGAACGATCAACGTCCCGGGCGCTCCAGAGTTTCCGGAAAATGCTGAGACGTCCTCCGGGTGCAAGGCAAGCAGCGGAAGGTTTGTCGTGTGGATGACCCGGTCCGTCACGCTGCCCAGCACTCCGCGTGCCAGGGAGGATTCCCGGCGAGTCGCCATGGCGATGCCGTCAACTCCGAGCCGCTCCGCCGACCCGACTATCTCCTCAGCCGGGTCACCGACGGTCACCTCGACCTCGGCGCTACCCCCGGCGACCTGGACACGCTCTACTTCGCCCTGCAGGTACCGGCGGGCGCGCTCGACCGCCTCGTCGATCAGCTGCGTGCGGTGCGCAAGGATGTTTGGTTCCGGCGCGTTCGCCGTAACCCCGGTCACCGGCGCGGACGGAATTGGCCCCGGGGCCGCACCGCGAGTGGAGTCACGAGCGGGCTGGTCGTAGGGACCCTCGCCGGCCGCCGTGGAACCTGCGCCACCGTAGCCGGATCCATGTCCCGGCATCGCGATATCGTCGGGGTCAACGACGCCAAGCAGCACGATGTCGGCGCCAAGGCCGCGCGCCAGCCCGCAGGCCCATCCGCCGATCCGCTCAGATTGTTCCGAACCGTCCAGCGGTACGAGAATCTTTTTGAACATTTCGCTCCTCCTTCTCTCTCTCTGGTTTCAGTAGCCCCTGTTATCAGGCCAACAACGGTAGACACGATAGTAGCTGTGAGCGAATCGTGCCTTGAAATCACCGGTCTTTATACAATCAGGATCGCGCCCGTTCCGTGAGGCTGTCGTGAAGTGGGAACCGGGGTACATGACAACGTCATGAGGCATAAGTGGCCCCCGTTCAAGCACGTTCGGATCGCTCGTCAGGCGCCCGGTAGTATCGCGCCTGAAGCCGCTCCCACCGCGTCCGCTAATGGCTGTGGATAAACGCCGAGCGCGACGGTCCCCACGAGCAGCGCTCCGAGCAGTACCCAGCTGAGCGACGGAATCTTAATCAACAGCGGTGACGTGTCTGACTCGGCTACATCATCGATGAACATGCGCTTGACGACCATCAGGTAGTAGTAGAGCGACACGACGCTCGCCGCCATCGCCACCCCCGCCAGCCAGAGCAGGTCCGCTTCAGCAGCCGCGATGAACAGGTAGAACTTGGTGAGGAAACCGACGAAAAACGGCAGCCCGGCCAGTGAGAAAAGAGCGGCCGCCATCACCATCGATAGATAGGGCGAGCGTTTCGCCAGGCCTGAATAGCCGGAAAGTTCATCGGTGCCGATGTGGTTGTACACGACTATGACGGTGGTGAACGCGGCCAGGTTCGCAAACGCGTAACCGACCAGGTGCAACATCACCGCGTCCGATGCCAGCGTGATCGGGACGACCGCCCCGCCCTCGACGGAACCAAGCGCGGCGACGCCGACCAGCAAGTAGCCGACCTGTCCCACGCTAGAGTAGGCAAGCATCCGCTTGATGTTGCTCTGAACGATCGCCACCAGGTTGCCGATGACCATCGTGGCGATCGCCAGCACGACCACGAGGACCTGCCATTCCTCCAGGGCGGGCATCAGAGCCTGCGTGAACAGCCTGAGGATGAGTGCGAACGCAGCGGCCTTTGATGCCACCGCCAGGAAAGCCGTCACAGGGGTTGGAGCGCCCTGGTATGTGTCCGGCGCCCACATATGGAACGGTGCAGCCGCAACCTTGAACCCGAGCCCGGCAAGAATGAGGGCCAACCCGAGGATCATCGTGGAATCCAGGTTTCCGTTGTTGAGCGCGATATGTTCTGCGATGCCGTCGTAGTAGGTTGTGCCGGTGGCGCCCCAGACCATGCTGATCCCGTACAGCAATATCGCCGACGAGAACGCCCCGAGCACGATGTACTTCACCCCGGCCTCGTTGCTTTCGGCATCGTCGCGACGGAACGCCACGAGCACGTACAGGCTGAAGCTCAAGAGTTCGAGCGCCACGTAGGCCGTCAGCAGTTCTCCGGCCTGCGCCACGCCGACCATGCCGACGGCCGCGAACACCATGAGGGCGTAAAACTCGCCGGGCTGGCGGATGTGCTGGCGAACGTAATCGTGCGAGATGAGAACGACCACGGCCGTCAGTATCGTTAGAAATACGAAGAAGAAGAGGCCAAATTTATCCGCTATGAAAAGTCCGTCGTACAGGGTCTCGACCGTGTCCCAGCGATACACCATCGCCACCGCGGCGCTCACCACCAGGCCGGCGGCGGCCAGCCAGGAAAGGTGGAATCGGTGTTGGCGAGGAAGCAGGAAGTCGGCCGTCAACACGACGAACGCGACGCCGACAAGAACGTACTCGGGAACCAGCAGCGAGAAATTGACGTTCATCCCGTCACCGCCGGGATGTGCCGCACGCCCTCACGGATGACGTCGATGAGATAAAACGGGGCCAGCCCGACGATGAGCATGGTCAGGGCGAGGGTCCCGGCTACCAGCCTCTCGTTGAGCTTGAGATCGGGGAGGTTCTCCCAGCTTTGGTCCGTCTCGCCAAAGTAGACCTTTGCCAGGAGCCGGAGCATGTAAACGGCCGTAATGCCGGCCCCGATGATCGCCAGCGCGCCGACCCACGGATAGGTCTGGAACAGGCCGAGGATGACAAGCAACTCGGCGACGAACCCGCTAAACCCGGGCAACCCGAGTGACGCGAAGCCCGCAACGGCAAAGAAAAACGCGCCAACGGGCATCACTTTTGCCAGCCCGGTGAGGACGCCGATGTCCCGTGTGTGAGTTGACCCGTACACGGCCCCGGCGAGCGTGAACATGAGGGCGGTCATGATGCCGTGCGAGAACATCTGAAGCACCGCCCCGGTTACGCCGAGGGTGTGCAGGGTGGCGAGTCCCAGGAATACGTAGCCCATGTGGCTCACGCTGGAGTAACCGATGACGTATTTCAGGTCAGTCTGGGCCATCGCCGCTATTGAACCGTAGATGACGTTGACCGCACCGAGTCCCAGCAGGAGCGGCGCCCATGCCTCTGCGCCCTCCGGCATGGTCTGAATCCCGACACGTATTACGCCAAACGCGCCGAGCTTCATCAGCACCCCGGCGTGAAGCATGCTTACGGAGGTCGGGGCTGAAACGTGACCGTCAGGCGACCACGTGTGCAGGGGCCAGAGACCGCCCAGAAGCCCGAAGCCGAGCATGAGCAACGGGAACACCCAGTCCTGGAATGATTCGTCGAACCCGGTCCCCTGCAACTGGATCAGGTTGAAGGTACCAAGGTCCGCCTCGACGAACATCGCGATGATGGATATCCAGATCAGGACACTGCCGCCCACCAGGAACAACACCAGCTTCATGGCGCTGTATTCCTTGAGCCGCGTGAAACGCGGGAAGCTGGTGCTTGATCCCCAGAAAGCGATCAGCAGGTACATGGGGAGTACCGCGATTTCGTAGAAGAAGAACAGGAAGAAAAGGTCGAGCGACACGAAGGTGCCGTACACGCCGCCGACCAACAGGTTGAGCAGGATCAGGTAGTCCTTGCTCCTCGCATCGATGTTCCAACCGATCAGGATGGCGGCCGGGAAAGCGATAGCCGTCAGCGCCAGCATCGCTACGGCGATGCCATCGACTCCCAGATCGAACCCGATTCCGAGCTGATCGAGCCATGCCGTCTCGCTGATGAACTGGTACTGCATCCCATCGGTGTAGTCGAATCGCAAAAGGATCCAGGCGACAAGCGCCGTGGATGCGAGTGCCACGCCCGCCGAGAACCATTTCATGCGGCGAAGCTGATCGCCGGGCCACAGCATGAGCGCTACCGCCGCCGCAAAGGGCAGCACCACGAGCAAACTCAGCACGCTGTCGTCAAGTCCGTTCATGGGCTAGACAGACCACCAGATCACGGCGAGGACCACGGCGCCGATCACCATCCCGAGGGCGTAGTTGTAGACCATGCCCGTTTGTAGATATCGAAGAACCCCGCCGCTCCAACGCGTCGTCCTGCCCGGACCATCAACCCCGATGTCGTTTACCCAGGCCCGATCGATAAACGCGGTAAGCCGGGCCAGGCGTAGCACGGCCTGGTCGATGATCCACTGGTAGACCTCGTCGAAGTAGAACTTGCCCTCCGCCACAGTCGCCAGCACCCCCAGGCGACGGCGTACGGTCCTCGCCGAAACGCGCCTTTGCATGTAAACAAGCCAGGTCAGGTACAGCCCTACGGCCACGATGATTACGGCCGCGCCGGTAATCGCAGTGTTGATGTGGAATCCCTCTTCGGAATCCGTTACCCATGACACGAACCCCATGTAGTCGTGGCTCCACTCGAAGGCGAGCAGCCCGAGAACCGCCGCCAGCGCGGCGAAAACACCGACCGGAGCCCACATCCGGATACCCGGCTCGTGAGCGTCTTCGTTAACCGGAAGCAGTCGCCCGAGGAACACCCGGTAAAGCATTCGGCCGGTGTAAAGCACGCTGAAGCCGACCGCTATAAAGGCGACCACGAGGAACCCGTCGTTCAGCCGGCTGCTGTGGACCGCGAGAAGTATCTCGTCCTTGGTGAAAAACCCGGACAACAGCGGGAGCCCGGCAAGTGACAGAGCGCCGATCCAGAATGTGATCGCCGTAAACGGCATCTTCCGCCAGAGGCCGCCCATCTCCCGGATGTCGGTCTGGCCGGTACCGTGGTTGATGCTGCCGGCGCCGAGGAAGAGGCAGGCCTTGGCGAACGCATGGGCGAGCAGATGGAACATCGCCACGCCGGGAGCCCCCGCGCCAACCGCCAGCATCATGAACCCGAGGTGACTGACAGTAGAGTAGGCCAGGATTCGTTTGAGGTCTGTCATCGCCAGCGCCATGACGCCGGCCAGCAAGGCCGTCAGCAGTCCGATCACGGCGATCAGGTTGAGGGCGTCCGGGACCAGCTCGTAGATCGGGAACAGGCGGACGGCCAGGTACACGCCCGCCACCACCATCGTCGCGGCGTGGATGAGTGCGCTGACCGGTGTCGGACCTTCCATGGCGTCCGGCAGCCACACATGCAGCGGCACCTGCGCCGATTTGCCGGCTGCGCCGCCGAATATCAAGATCATCGCCCACTTGAGTTGCGTCTCGTCGATCACGTCGGCGCGAGCCAGGTCCGTGATGGTGGAAATGTCGAAAGTACCGGTCGCCCTGAAAAGAAGGCCAATTCCGATGAGCAACGCTACGTCACCGATTCGTGTGGTGACGAACGCCTTCTTGGCTGCCTCGGCGGCCGATCTCCGCTCCCACCAGAATCCGATGAGCAGGTAGGAACCGAGGCCAACGAGCTCCCATCCCAGGTAGAGCAAAAGGAGGTTGTCGGCGAGGACGAGCGTCATCATGGCCGCCGCAAATAGCGACTGGACAGCGAAGTACCACCAGAGACGTGGCTCATCGCGGAGGTATTCGAGTGAGTAGATCTGGATACCGAGGGCGACGAAGGAGACAACGCCCAGCATCACGAGCGATATCTCATCGAGCGTCGTTCCCCAGGTGAACTCGAAACCGCCGACGGAGAACCACTCGACGGTGCGCGTTCCAGCGCCATCGTCAAGGAAGGCCACGAACACCACGACCCACACCGCGAACGAGGCAACGATGGCCGCGATCGACAGGTAGGGAGCTATGCCGGGGAGGCGTCTGCCGGTTACCAGGATCAGGGCGAACGCGATCGCGGGGATCACGGGCGCCAGGAATGCGGCGTCAGTTCCCACCGATCGGCACCTTTTCGTCCAGCGCACCTGCGACGCCGTTCATCGATTCAGGTCCCACCGAACCCAACACTGCTACCACTTCATCACGTTCAGATCATCGACGTTGGCGGAGCCGCGATTGCGGAATACCCGGAGCACGATCGCCAGGGCCAGGCCTATCTCCGCCGCCGCTATGGTGATGATGAACACGACCAGGACCTGTCCGAACACACGAACGTCGGCGGCGCGTTCCGAGAATGCGGCGATGCCGACCAGGTTGACGTTGACGGCGTTGAGCATCAGTTCGATCGAGATCAGGACCAGCACGGCACTACGGCGCGCCAGAACACCAAAGATACCGATGCTGAACAGGGCGGCGCTGAGAACCTGGAAATGGGCGAGTTCTAACATCGTCCGCTACTCCCCATCCTCTACGTTGCGGGCCAGCAAGATCGCCCCTATGAGCGACACGAGCAGCACAAGTGACGCGACCTCGAACGGGATGGCCCAGTCGGTGAACAATCCAAGGCCGAGAGCCTCGAATCCCGTCTCGCTCTCGGTGCCGACGCCCCTCGCATTCTCAACGCTCGCCACATCTGATCCGACAAAGACCACGACCAGCAAGGCGAACACACCGACCGCCGTGAGCAACGCCAGGGGCCGCTGGCTGTGGTCCGCGCGAGGCTGATCGTCTGAGCGCGTCAGCATGATGGCGAACAGGACGACGACGGTCACGGCGCCGCCGTAGATCAGGATCTGGGCGAGCGCCAGGAACTCCGCGACAGCGACGAGGAAAATCCCGGCCACGGCGAGCAGCGCAATCAGCAGCATGAAAGCGGCATGCACGACGTTGCGAGCCAGAACGACGCCCAGCGAGCCCGTGACAGCCAACGCGGCTACCAGATAGAAGACGACGAGCTGCGCGGTCACGCTGCGTCTTCTCCCGGCTTCTCCGGGGAGCCAGGGCTTTCAGCGCCCCCGGGTCCATCGGAGGTCGCTGACGCGGCGGCCGCCTTTGCGGCTTCTCGTTCATTCGGGGACGCGGGATTTGGCTTTGACTGCTTCCACCCCACTTCGTCCTGGTAGCGCCGCCCCATCTTCAACAGGGTCGGCAGATCGACCCGGTTGGCGTTCCTGAGGCGTTCACTTCGCTCGTGCTCGTGACTCATCTCGATGGCGTCGAAGTTGCAGACATCCACGCAGATGCCGCACAGGATGCAACGGCCGAGGTTGATCTCGAAGGTCTCGATGATCTTTTTGCGGTGGCTAACGCCCTCGGCGAACTTCGGATTGTCCTGCATCCGGGCTGACATGCATTGCGTCGGGCAATAACGGACACAGACCATGCAACCGGTGCAGTACGGCTCGTCACGCGCGGCGTCCCAGGTCAGGGCGGGAAAGCCCATGAAACGCTTGTCTAACGGGAGGTGCTCTTTCGGGTACTCGGCCGTCACCTTGGCGCGCAGCGCTCCCCGGAGCGTCACTCCCAGACCTTTCAGTCCACTCAACATGGCTCAGCCACCGACCTGGCCGCCACCCGGGACCCGGGGCGGACTCTCGTTTGCGAGATCAGAAAGAGGCTGGCCGATCTCGCCGGCAGACCGTCTGAGTATACGCACAGTACCCGGCCGGCCGCGCACGCCGCGACGTCGCCGCACGGCGATCATCATGCCAAGGAGGATCGGCAGCGAAAGCGCTGTCATCACCCAGAGCGGCCAGTCGTAGAAGAGCACGACTGCGATCAGGACGAGGTTGGCGAATGAAAGCGGAATCAAGATCTTCCACGCGAACGCCATCAACTGGTCGATCCGCATGCGAGGGAACGTGCCCCGGATCCAGAATATGACGGCGGCTACGAGATAAGTCTTCAACATCAACCACGCGCCACCCAGGAAGTTTGTCATCGTGTTTGACAGATCGCTACCGAAGATCGATTCCGGCGGCTCTGGCCAGCTCCAGCCGCCAAAGAATAGGACGACGATCAGGACGCTGATCACAAAGGTGTTGAGGTATTCAGCCAGGAAGAAAACCGCCCAGTGCGCGCCGCTGTACTCGACGAATGGGCCACCCACGACCTCTGACTCGGCATGATGGATATCGAACGGGGTCCGGCCGAGTTCCGCCAATCCCGCGATGAAGAAGATCACGAGGCCCATCGGCATGATGAACGCAAACGGAATCGAACCCTGCCCGGGGAGATCTCGAGTCTGGTCGCCGATTGTGATGGTATTTCCGCCGATGACCGCATCGAGGGACAGCGACTGGACGAGCGCGGCTATCGACAGGATCACGATCACGATCGGTATTTCGTAGCTGACCAGTTGTGCCGCCGCGCGTAATCCGCCGAGCATCGAGTAGCGGCTCGCAGACGCCCAACCTCCCATGAGCAGTCCAACGACACCGATTCCACTGATCGCAACCAGGTAGAGGAGTCCCAGGTCCAGCGCCCGCACGGCCAGGTTGTCCCCGAATGGTATGGCGAGCCAGACCATAAACGCCGGAACCGCAACGAGGGCCGGGGCCACCCAGAAGAGCAGTTTGTCGGCAAAGGCCGGGATGATGTCTTCTTTCGTCGCCAGCTTCATGGCGTCCGCAACGGGTTGCAACAGCCCGTGGGGGCCAACGAGAGACGGCCCGGCGCGCTGCTGGATGCGGGCAAGCGTCTTCCGCTCCATCCAGGTGAGGGAAAGCACGCCGACGGCAAGAGCGCTGAACAGGCCGAATAGCCCGGCGAACGTGAACACGACCTCGGTGAAACTCAACGGTCCACCTCGCCGAGGACGATGTCCAGCGTTCCGAGGATCACCACCGCGTCAGCTATGTAATGACCCACCGTCAGGTCCCGAAGCGCCTGGAGGTTACAGAAGGACGGCGGTCTCACTTTTAGTCGGTAAGGTCGTTCGCCGCCATCACTCACGATGTAAACGCCGAGGTCCCCGCGCGGGTTCTCGCAGTGGGCGTACACCTCGCCGGCCGGTGGACGGGCGATCCGCCTCATCTGGGCCATCGTGTCGCCCGGCTCCATCAACGCGATGGCCTGCCGGATGATGCTGATCGATTCCCTGGCCTCAAGGATGCGCAGGTAAAACCGGTCCCAGCTGTCACCGGCGCTGCCGACCGGGACGCCGAAGTCAATCTCGTCGTACCTCGAGTACGGCTCATCGACCCGTACGTCATACGGAACTCCTGATGCTCGAAGGATCGGTCCGGAAAGGCCCCAGTCGAGCGCATCTTCGCCCGAGATCACGCCGATCCCTGACGTACGCTCAATAAATATCTCGTTCTCCGTCAGGAGACGGTCGGTCTCGTCTATCCCGCGCTCCAACTCGTCGCACAGCGCCATCGCCCGGTCTGAGAAGTCCTCGCCGACGTCCTCCTTGACGCCGCCCACCCGGAAGTAGTTGTGCATCAGGCGCGCGCCGCTCACCGATTCAAAGAGTGACTGGATCTTTTCGCGATCCCGGAAGTTGTAGAGGACGGGGGTCAGGGCGCCCATATCGATGGCGAAAGTGCCGTAAAAGATCATGTGGCTGGCGATGCGGTTGAACTCGCACATGATGATGCGGATCAACTCGGCGCGCGGAGGCGGCTCAACGCCCATCAACTTCTCTACGGCGGACACGATCACGAGTTCGTTATTGAAGTTTGATATGTAGTCGAGCCGGTCAAACAGCGTGATGATCTGGCTGTACAACTCGTGTTCGCACAGCTTCTCGGAGCCGCGATGCAGGTATCCGATGTGCGGCACCAGGTCCTGAATCTGCTCGCCATCGACGCGCAGTTCCATCCGGAACACGCCGTGGGTGGCCGGGTGCTGCGGGCCCATGTTGATCATCATGTCCACGGTCCCGGGTTCGGAACCTGGCTGATGTGTTAAACGGTCGCCCCTGTTCATCGCTGCGACGGATTCACTCCCCAAAGACGTCAACGGCCTACCACTCTTCGTAATCATGCAGCGGGTAGCTCTTGCGGCCGGGGAAGCCTTCAAACCCGTCCGGTAGCACCAGCGGAGACAGGTTCGGGTGCCCTTCAAAGACGACCCCGAAAAGGTCGTGCATCTCACGCTCGTACCAGTCCGCTCCACGCCAGACGCCGGTCACTGACGGCACGGAAGCTCGGCGCTCCGGGATCCGGGTCTTCAACATCATCTTGTGGTGGTTGGCGAGCGAGAACAGGTGATACACAACCTCGAACTCACCGTCCTGTTCAACGTAGTCGACGACGGTGATCAGCCGCAGATACTCGAACCCGAACGCCGGATCGTCTTTCAATTGCCGGCAGAGATCGACCAGTTGGCCGGCGGGCACTTTACAGACAACCTCGTCGATCGCCGCGTCCACCTCGATCCCATGGGATGCGAGAGCCATCGGAAGTCTCCCGGCAAGGGCCACACCCTCGGGCGGCAGCGCAACGGCGGCCCGCGGCACTTCCGGCTCACGGCGCTTTGCGGGCGCAGGCGTGGCTTCCACGCCCGGTCCTGGTGAATCGGTTGCACCGCCCGATGACCGCCCGGTGGTCAATCGACGTTCCCTTGACGAGCGTCCGCCTGGATCTTGTCCTGGAGCTTCAAGAAACCGTCCATCAGCGCCTCGGGACGCGGCGGACAACCGGGAACGTATACATCGACCGGTATCAGGTGATCGACGCCCATCACCACCGAGTAAGAGCGGTAGTACGGACCGCCGTTCGTGGCGCAACTGCCCATAGCGATGACCCATTTTGGGTCCGGCATCTGCTCGTACAGGAGCTTGATCGGTTCCGCCATCTTTTTAACGACGGTGCCGGCTACGATCATGACATCTGACTGTCTTGGGGAAGGCCAGGTGACGATCCCGAAACGGTCCGCATCGTGGTGCGGCATGTACGTCGAGATCATCTCGATAGCGCAGCACGCCAGCCCGAAGGTCAGGGGCCAGAGGGATGACTTGCGGGCCATGGCCACAAGCTGGTCTGCGTTCGCCGTGATCACGCCGGGGACCGGGGAGCGCTGGAACGGGCTCTGTGCCGGTGTGTTGCCCCGGCCTTCGGTTATCTCCCGGTCCTCTATCGCCAATTGAGGGCCCCCTTGCGCCAGGCGTAGGTCAACCCGAACATCAAGATCCCAAGGAAGATGAGCATCTCGTAGAACACGGCCGCCGCGGCCTCCAGGAAGATCACGGCCCAGGGAAACAGAAAAACGGCCTCGACATCAAAGATGAGAAAGGCCAGTCCGAAAACGTAATAGCGGATGTTGGTGCGGGACCATGAGAACGGAGACGATTCAATTCCACACTCGTAGGGAATGCGTCCCCGATCGCTGTGCCTTCTCGGCGCGAGCAGGTACGAGGCGACATACAGGCCGCCGATCGCCAGTATTCCTACTGCACCGGCGATGGCGATGACCGTCCAGTTGTCCGCGAACCCTTCAGGCAAAGAGAAAACCTCGGCGGTCAACCGCACCGGGACGACCCGCGTCCGCAGGGCGTTCACACGGCGAATATCGACCCGCTATATAAGTTGAGATTAGCATCCGGTCGCACCGCAAACAACGATGTGTTGGGAAGACCCGGGGGTACCTTTTACCGGGGTTTTCACCCGATCGGCCAGGCGTCTACGTCAGGATCCTTTGTCCAGGGCGTCCATAACCGTATCCAGGTCCTTGTCTCCGCGTCCGGATAGCAGAAGCAACACGATCGAATCCGGGTCGAGCGCCGGAGCGAAATCAGACAGGTAGGCGAGTGCGTGTGAAGGCTCGAGCGCGGGAATGATCCCCTCGGTACGGCTCAACAACTGGAAGCCCTCAAGCGCTTCCGAGTCCGTGATGGCGACGTACTGGGCCCGTTCGGTGTCCCTGAGAAAGCTGTGCTCCGGCCCCACGCCCGGGTAGTCCAGCCCGGCCGAGATGCTGTGCGCTTCCTGCACCTGTCCGTGTTCGTCCTGGAGCAGGTATGACATCGCCCCGTGGAGGACGCCCGGGCGTCCCCTGGTCATCGTCGCCGCATGTTTGTCCGTATCGACTCCCGCCCCGGCGGCCTCGACGCCTATCAGGCGAACTTCTTCATCGTCGATAAACCCGCTGAACAACCCGATGGCGTTGCTGCCCCCGCCGACACAGGCGATGGCGTAGTCAGGAAGCCGGCCGGTCGCTTCGAGAATCTGCTCGCGCGACTCCCGGCCGATCACCGACTGGAAGTCGCGCACTATCATCGGGTACGGATGGGGTCCGACCACGCTGCCGATTATGTAGTGGCTGGACTCGATGTTCGTGACCCAGTCACGGATCGTCTCGTTGATGGCGTCCTTGAGGGTCCGGCTGCCGGAGGTGACGGTCTCGACGGTTGCGCCAAGAAGCTCCATCCGCCGCACGTTAGGCGCCTGGCGACGGATGTCTTCTTCGCCCATGTAGACCACGCACTCCATGCCGAACATGGCACACACGGTCGCCGTGGCGACGCCGTGCTGGCCTGCTCCGGTCTCGGCGATGATCCGTTTCTTGCCGAGGCGGCGGGCGAGGAGCGCCTGGCCGACGGCATTGTTGATCTTGTGCGCGCCCGTGTGGATGAGGTCTTCGCGCTTGATGTATATCTTTGCGCCGCCAAGTTCCCGCGTCAGGTTGGCGGCGAAAAAGAGGGGCGATGGGCGGCCGACATAATTGGACAGGAGATCGTCCAACTCGGCGATAAACGCCGGGTCGGAGCGCGCCGATTCGTACTCACGCTCAAGCTCCTCAAGCGCGGCCATCAGTGTCTCCGGAACGAAACGGCCGCCGTAGTCGCCAAAACGGCCGCGGGAGTCGGGTAACGTTGGTCGGGATGTGACGCCGGTCAATTTAGATTTCCTGGCCCCGTCCGCCTCGTTTTTACTCACCGGCGGCTTCGGGCCTGATAAACATAAAGATGTTCGTAAGAATGAAGCTAGAATAGCAGCCTGTTCGGCCCGCCATCTCCCCCTTCCACGGGAAGACCCGGCAACTACCGGGACGGTCTATTATCGCCTCCGACACACCTCATACTCGACCCGATCGTGACCAGTACTACATGGGCATCGCCCTCGCCGTACGTGCGCGGGCTAACTGCCTGGGCAGCAAAGTGGGCGCGCTAATCGTTCGTGACGACCGGATCGTCTCGACCGGGTATAACGGGACGGCGCAGGGCCTTCCGAACTGCGTGGACGGCGGCTGTCAACGCTGCGAGAACAGGGGCACCCGGTACGCCTCCGGCGAGGCGTATGACCTGTGCATCTGCGTACACGCCGAACAAAACGCCATCCTGTCTGCAGCCCGTTTCGGCACACCGATCGAGGGAACGGACGTTTACACGACGTTGCGTCCCTGCTTCAACTGCACAAAAGAACTCGTACAGGCCAGGGTGCGGTCGGTCCGCTACATGTACGACTGGGTCCACCCGCGCGAGGATGTCCGAGACGAGTACAACCGGCTTCAAAGTTTCATCAAGCTGGTGGCACAGGTGGAAATCGCCGATCCAGACGCCGCCTGGGCGGCTCCGGGGTTGCGCGGCCCGCTCCAGATAGACCCGCCGGGCCCGGGCGCACAGAGCGGTTAGGGTCCCAGGCGGGCGGTTATTTAAGTGCCCCGACACCGGGATGAGCCGTGTCGGGGCCGCATGCTCAATTCACGGATATCACGCCGCGGTGCATCATGAATCGCTCCCTAAGCGGGTCTGCTCATTTCGAGGAAGTCGAACTCGGCGCCGTTTGTCTTGTGCCGGAAGTTTCGCCGGTGTTTGAATCCGGCACGTTCGTACACGGTGATGGCCCTCTCGTTGAAGGCGGCGACCATCAGGCGGAACATTGAGGGATCGTATTGCTCTCGGGCGTAGTCCAGACCCGCGTTTACGAACGATAGACCCAGGCCATGACCGGTCAGGTCCGGCCTGAGACCGAACCCCACTTCGATGGTGGAATCGTCCGTGGAACTGGACGGGGTGAACCCAAAGAAACCGACCAGGGAGTCCTCGTCGTCCAGGGCGGCGTGAGTCCGGTCCTGCCGTCTTTTAACCGGGTCCAATAGTTCAGCCAGATCGTCGGGATCAGCGGTCCAGTCGTAAAACGCGTAGATGCCTTCGTACTTCCATGCTGCAATCTCGTGGGCTTGTTCGTCGGACATAAGCACGAAGTTGAAAATCATTCGACCCCTCGCGCGTCGCCTTGAAACTTCGATGAATCATCAAGCCTACGCTCGTAAAATCTCCCTACGCGCCAGGATGCGCTCGGTGAGCGGTCGCATGCCCAACTCCTGGGTGATGGCCAGCGCTTCGTCCTGCAGCTCGATGGCCTTCTCGCGGTCGCCGGGTTCGTCGCGGTCAAGGAGCGTCTCGGCATAGTCCCCGTATGTCCAGGCCAGTGGTGTTCGAAACGTCTCGCGCTTGTACAGTTCGATACATTTTTCGAACCATCGGATGGACTGGTCAAAGTGACCGGACATGTGTGCGAGTCGTGCCCCAACGAGGTGCAGTTCAATCCCACGCGACGATCGGTACGCGGGGTCGATTAGCTCGTGTTGTATGGCCGCTTCGACTGAATTACCTTCAAGTTTCGCGATGAACGCGTGGACAAACTCTGCGATCGTCCTGAAACTTTCTCCTACCGACCGCGCTGCGAGAACCGAATCCGCTGCCTCGCGCCCGAGCGCCAACAAGTGAGGTGTCGGTTTGATATGGGCGAGCGTTGGCGCGACCACCATGAGGACCGTGTCGGGATTCGTTGGCGCCACAACATCACGACCAGTCATCGCCTCCCGATCCCAATTGTTGTCAATTCGCTCGAGGAAGGTGTCCCCGCGTTCGAACTCGCCAACCTCGTATTCGATCTGCGCGCGAACGGCGAGTGGGCGCGGATCTTCCGGCCACACCGCCATCTGAGCCTCGTGTTCGCTTCGGCCCAGATCCCAGTCGCCGTTGCTCACGGCCGCCAGCATTATCATCCAGTAGATGCTTGAGAGCCGCTCCCGATCACCAGACCGTATGGCCGCAGTTTTTGCTACTTCCAACGCGGCTTGGCCGAGTTCAAGTTGTCCGCTTTCCAGTAAAGTGGCGGCATGGAAACGGTATACGCTCGCCCGTTCCACGGGATCGTCAATGTGGTCGGATAGTGTTACACCCCGTTGAAGTTGCTTGCCGGTTATGCGCGGGCCGTTCTGGAATGCATGTACGAATGCGAATCCTTCAACGGTCATGAGTTCGAGGTGCTCGTCTTCAAGATCACGCGCAATCTCGGCCGCACGGCGAAGCGCCTGGAGGGAAGGTCCGGTAGATGATTCCGCCATCGATAATCCCCGCCCAAGAAAGACTTGGAGCCATCCCTCGTCCGCCGATCCGGGGTCGACTATCTTCAGAGCCCTCTCGATGATCGGAACCATAGCGAAGCGAGCTTCGCCGCCTACAATTCGTGTCCGCGCCACGGCCACCGCCCGATCCACGTTTTCGGCGTCTTCGTAGATGTCGAATGCCGCCGTGAGATCGACGAGCGCTTCCTCGTGGTCGCGTAACGCAGCTCGTGCCAATCCCGATCCGAATCGGAGTGCCGCGATCCGCTGATCAGCGCCCGCGTTTTCCAGGGAAGCCAGCGCCCGTTTGAAATGGCCGAGCGCCTCATCGTGGGCCAGTTTGGCCAGGGCGCCCTCGCCGGCGATTTCTGAGTAATGGGCAAGCTTTTCACCCCCCGCTACCGCCTCCGCCTCCACGAAGTGATAAGCCAGTTCGGTAGCGTGTTCGTCGGCGTGATCGCCGTACAGCGTTTCCAGTGTCTCGGCGATTCGGGCGTGGAGACGGACACGACGGGTGAGCGACAACTCGCCGGTCAGCGTCTCCTGCATCAGGGCGTGCGTGAACTGGTAATGACCGATCTCGTCCGAAAGCTCTTCTATGATCCTGGCGTCAAGAGCCTCGTCGAGGACATCGAGCAGTTGGCTCTCGGTCGTGTCGTCCGAAAGTTCTTTGAGCGGTTCCAACCTGAAGTCGCGGCCCACTACGGCGGCGACGGTTAACAGTTCATTCGCACGCTCAGACAGCCGATCCAATCGCCGTCCGATAACCTCTCGCACACCCTCCGGTATTCGCACGGACCACGTGGAGTTACCCGAAACACGGCTGTCCGCCAGCTCACCAGACTGAACGAGATCCCGCACCACCTCGGTCACGAAAAGGGGATTGCCTTCCGTGTGCCGGTAGACCGTGGCCGACAGCTCGCCCGGCGGCGCGAAGCCGGCGGCAATCTCGATGAAACGGGCGACATCGGGCTCGGTGAGTCCGCGCAACAGCACGCGCTCATACAACCGTTCTCTCGCAAGGTCACCCAGCGTGACCGTGAGCGGATGTCTGCGGTTGAGTTCCATGTCCCGGTAGGTGCACAGGAGCATGACACGAGATTGGCCGATCTCGCGGGCCATGAACTCCAGCAAGGCGAGCGATGGGCGGTCGGACCAGTGGAGATCGTCGAGTACAAAGACGAGCGGCCGAGACTGGCTCGCCGATCTCAAGAAGCTCGCTATCGAGTCGAAAAGACGAAACCGAGCGCTCTCAGGATCGTCCATTGGAGCTGCCGGTTGGGTCTCCGGCAGCCGATCTCTAACGTCTGAAATGATCTCTGCGACGATCGATGCGGAGGACCCCATCTGGCGGCGGAGCTCGTCGGGATCTACCTCCCTGATGTATCCCCGGATCGCCTGTATCCATGGCCAGTATGGCGGCTGTCCACCTGTCTCATAACAGCGCCCCCATAAGACCTGAGCGCCCCGGAGTCCGGCGTAAGTCGCGAGTTCTTCGCTGGTTCGGGTTTTCCCGATGCCCGGCTCACCCACCAAAGTCACGAGGCGTCCGCTCCCACCGAGTACGTCCTCAAGGGCGGCCTTCAATTGATCCATCTCGGCCTGGCGGCCAACGAAGACGCCGCCAGCAAGGGAGTCAAGAGACGCCGATTCACGTTCCACCGTCTCCCCGCGCGCCGTCACGTCTATCGCATCCAATGCACTTAAGACGTCCGCTGCACTCTCAGGCCGAGCGGACGGGTCCTTCGACAGCAATCTGACGATCAGGGCTTCAAGCGGCCGGGGGCAGTCGCCGTTATGCCACGTAGGAGCTACGGGTGGCGTGTTGATGTGTTGGCCGATGATGGCGATCTCGTCGTCGCCCAGGAACGGCGGCCTTCCGGTCACCATCTCGTAAAGCATGGCTCCCAGTGAGTACAGATCGGCCTTCGGCGTGATCTGGCCGCCAGTTGCCTGCTCCGGCGGCATGTAGGAGACCGTACCGACCATCATCCCTTCCATGGTCAGGCGGGAGCGATCGGTCACCATGGCCAACCCGAAGTCTCCGATCTTGGCGGTGCCGTCCTCAGTCAGCCACACGTTGCCGGGCTTCAAGTCACGGTGGACGATGTCTCGAGCGTGCGCGAACTCCAGCCCTTCACAGACGGCTTTACCAATCTCGATGGTCCGTTCCAGGGACAGGCCGCCGTGTCCTGAGGCTCTCGAAGGACCGGTATGGCCGGAACCAGCTTCTCCCTCACCCTCGCCCTCTCCCGCTGGGAGAGGGGATTTTGCGACCACTTCCAACAACGCCTCCACATCGCCGCCGCCCATCAGTTCCGTCACCATGTACGGTTCGCTGCCCTCGATGCCCAGATCGAACACCGTGACGATGTTGGGGTGGGTGCCGAGACGGCCCATGGCCTGCGCCTCACGTGTGACCCGTGAGCGAGCGGTTTCATCGAAGCCTTCGGTCCTTATGAGGGCGAATGCGACTTCGCGGTCAAGCAGGGTGTCATGGGCCTGGTAGACGCGTTTTTTGCCGCCTTCGCCGAGGAATCTTGACACCTGGTAGCGGTCGTTGGCGAAGGATACTGGGATTGGACTGCTTAAACCTCCCTCACCCTTTTTCGAAAGGGCAGGCTCCCGGCTCTCTCCCGCGGAGGGGAGAGGGGGGCCGCTGGAGGAAGTGTCGCCGGATACCACTGTCCTGCCGCCGTCGCGAGATGCTGACGCTGCCCTTGCTTGCTGGGCCATCTCGCGAAACGCGAGTGCGTCTTCGTTGCTTGCGTCCAGCGCTAACGCCGCCGCGGCAACTTCAATCACCTGGTCCCAATCGTGCGTATCGGCTGCGGCTTCCACATCGTCCAAAAGCCGGTCTATCCGCCTTTGCACCCTCTCGCTTGGCATGCGGCGAATAATACAGATATCTCTAGCGCGCGCCCTCGTGCCAGATGTACGGGTGCTTTGCGAGTTCGTCTTCGATCAGGTCCGAGCCCAGCCCGGGGCGATCTGAGAGCTTCAGGACGCCGTTTTCTATGTCCAACGGGTGGGTCATGATGTCGTCCCTCCACGGGGCGTCGTCTACGTCGAACTCGAGGATCTTGAAGTTAGGGACCGTGGCCGCGACGTTTGCACTGACGAGCGTGTTGATGGGGCTGTGGCAGTTGTGGGGCGCTATCAGCGTGTCGTAGGCGTGGGCGAGGTCGCACACCTTCACCCCCATCGTGACTCCGTTCCAGGCAAAGTCCGGCATCATCACGTCCATCGCATGCCGCTCCAGGAAGGGCCGGTAGCCGTAGGTGCCGAACAGGCTCTCGCCGGTGCAGATGGGCGTGGTGGTGGAGTCGCGAATGATCCGAAGCACGTCGGCGTCGTAGGTCTCGGTCTCGAGCCACATCATGTCGAACGGCTCAAGGGCGCGAGCGATCTTGATTGATGCTCCCAGCTTGAAGCTGAGTCCGATGTCGATGGCGATTCCGATATCCGGGCCGAGCGACTCCCGGAACGTGCCGATAACGGTTTCGATGTTACGGAGCGTCGATGGTGAAACCTCGCCGTTAGACGCCCTTTCTGGGACAGCGTCGGGACGATCCGACAGGTTCATCACGTTTGTCTTGATCGCCGTGTATCCGCCCTCAAGGACCTCTTCAGAAAGGCGCTTCAGATCATCGGTAGTTGACACCGGGGGGCATCCGAGCTTTTCCGCATGCTGGGCACGCGTCGATCCACAGTGCGACCAGTAAACGGGCAGTTCGTCGCGGATTTTGCCGCCCAGCAGTTGCCACACGGGAACGCCGAGCGCCTTGCCCTTGATGTCCCAGAGCGCCGAGTCGATGCCGGACATTGCTTTGAACGCGATGCCGCCGTAGTGACGGATGTTGCGGTCGTAAAGGTCCCACCAGATGGATTCAACCTCGTGCGGATCGCGACCGATGACGTATTGCCCGTAAAGCTCCACGGCCGCCGCCACGGCCGGGGCCGCGCCCCAGTCGGTGCAGTCGCCCCAGCCGACCAGCCCCTCATCGGTCTCGATCTTGACGAAGGTCCATGGCCGGAAACCACCATCGCAGATGAAGGTCTTGATATCGGTTACTTTCAATGCCGGTAACTCCCCAGTGTCTTCCTGACCATGAGTTGTGCGGTCTGAACGAGGTTCAAGAACCTCTGCTGATCTCGACCCCGACCGAGTCCGCACCACGAAGCGCGCCCGGCTTCTGGACGCTCACGTCGGCACGAATGACGGCCTCGGGCTCCAGGCAGATGGTCGCTATATTGCGCGCCATCGCCTCGATGAGGCCGTACGAGGATGCCTCGACATGCGCCTGGACCGCTTTACTGATGTCGCGGTAGTTGACGGTGTCGCAGATATCGTCTGTCTCGCCGGGTTTCGCGAGATCGGCGTGCAGGGTTATGTCGATGATCACCTCTTGCTTAGTGACGCGCTCCCAGTCGTTGATGCCGATGATGCACTCGACGCGCAGGCCGGTGATGTGGATGCGATCCGTCGTCATGTTCTTGAGAGCCGCTGGCCGCCATCCACGTAGATGGTCTCGCCGGTGATGTAGTCGTTTTCGATAAGCGTCATGACGACGTGAGCGACCTCCTCGGGAGTCCCGAGGCGGCCAAGCGGCGTGCGGGAGGCCAGTTTCTCCGAGAGCGCCGCGTCTTCGTCCGGCGCGGCCGTGACGGGCAGCAGGATCGCCCCGAGTGCCACTTCATTGACCTGCACCGATGGCGCCAGCGCGGCCGCAAGTGAGCGCGTAAGCCCGCCCAGCGCGGCCTTGCTAACGCCGTAGGCGAAGCGCTTCGGGCGCGTGGTCTTCCAGTCGGTCAGGCTGATAATCTTCCCGGGTTTGCCATCCAGGTGTCTCGCCATCGCACGTGATAGCACGAAGGGCGCTGTCACGTTCACGGCGAGGTTCTCGTCCCAATCGGCGTCGTCGGTCTGCTCCAGCCAGCGGTCCCGAAATACCGATGCGCTGTTGACCAGGATGTCCAGGGAGCCAAATCGATCGACGACGGCCGGGATCAGCGATTCGGCCTGCGCTCGGTCCGTAAGTTCGGCCTGAAAAGTATCTGCCCGACCGCCGGCTGCGTTTATTTCGGCCGCGAACTCCCGGGCGGCATCTTCCGAAGTCCTGTAGTGGACCGCCACGCTCGCGCCTTCATCCGCCAGTCGGCGCGCTATGACGTTGCCGACGCGCACGCCGGCGCCGGTAACGAGGGCCACTTTGTTCGGGGTATTCATCCGGGTGGGGTGTACCGCCCTGCTACATAAGCGGGTCGGAACCCGTGCGGATGTGCATCATGAATTCGGCGCGCGTCGATGGGTTGGTCCTGAACGCTCCGAGCATGGCGCTGGTCACCATGCTGGTCCGCTGCTTCTTGACGCCGCGCATGGCCGCGCACAGGTGCGTCGCCTCGATCACAACGGCGACACCGCGCGGCTTGATCAGTTCTTCCAGGAAGCTGGCTATCTGTTGCGTCATCCGCTCCTGGACCTGGAGCCGCCGGGCGAACATATCCACGAGCCGGGGGATCTTGGAAAGGCCGATCACTTTGTCTTCAGGCAAATAGCCCACCGACGCGTTTCCGTAGAACGGGAGCATGTGGTGCTCACACATGCTGTAGAAATCGATGTCCTTCACGACAACCATTTCGTCATACTCGACATCGAACAGAGCGTTGTTCAGCAGTTCCACCGGATCAGTCTTGTAGCCGACCAGCAGCTCGTCAAACATGCGAGCGACGCGCGCCGGAGTCTCGGCGATACCGTCACGGGAAGGATCTTCGCCCACGGCGTCGAGGATCGTGCTGATCGCGCCGGCCACCGCGCCTTTGCATTCGGCGCTGAGAACGGCCCCGTCTTCAAACTTCAGGTGCTCCGGGGTGTTCTTGAGCCCGTTGCCGGCAGCGCCAGCTTTATGTTGTTCGATCATGGAAGGTTCCTCCCTGTCGCAGCGTCATTTATGCGCGACCGGCCGGCCGTTGGCCAGGAATCCGCAGTTTACCAAGCAATCGCCAGTAGTCGCCGGTCGAGCGACTATCGAGGACTACTCGGCACTCAGCCACCTGCAATGGCGGGCAGGAAGTGGACCTCGGTCTCATCGTCGTCAATCTTGTGGAGCAGCCCCTGCCTCGTGGCCTGCTCCCCGACGATCGCGGCTATGCCGGGTTTCAGATTGCCGTCGGTCAACAGGTATTCGGCAGCGCCCGGAAATTCTTCCTCCAGGTTTTCGATGACCTCCCGGAGGTTCTTGCCCGGAATTTGCGCTTCGACCTGGCCGTTCGTCAGTTTTCGCAGGGGTTGCGGGATGAATACGCGGGCCATCTGGATCTGTCCTTATGGCTTGTGCAACCGGCGGGTTCGTGCTTCGCCCGGCTGACCTCATCGTGGGTCTGGTTCGATCATAGCCCGAGACGGGTAGAAAAAAGGCGCCCCGTTTTACCGGGGCGCCTCTCATTCCTTCGTAAACGGCTCTCAGGCCTGAACGATGACTTTAGCCTTTGTCGTCGAGCGCCGCCCGGATACGGCCCGGGTTCATCGGTGACTCGCGGAGCCGAACACCCAGGGCATCGTGGATGGCGTTTGCGATCGTTGCCACGGGCGGGACGATCGGAACTTCGCCCACGCCGCGAACGCCAAACGGGTGACCCGGGTTCGGGACCTCGACGATAATCGTCTCGATCTCCGGCAAGTCGTACGTGGTCGGCATCCTGTAGTCCAGGAAACTCGTGTTGACCATCGCGCCGTCGTCGTTCATGAAGTACTCTTCGTTCAAGGCCCAGCCGATGCCCTGCACTACTGCGCCCTGCATCTGGCCTTCAACGTAAGACGGGTGGATCGCTGTGCCAACGTCCTGGACGATGGTGTAACGGACCACGTCCGTCTTACCGGTCTCCGGGTCGATCTCTACGTCAGCGATCTGGGTAGAGAACGCGCCGCCGGCTCCCTCGGGGTCTACCGAAGCGCTCCCCACGACCGGCCCGCCGGTCGAGCCCAGCTTGCCGGACAGCTCTTTATGCGTCAGACGCAGTTCCGGGTCTGACTTGGACTGGTAGCTGCCGTTAGCAAACTCGATCTCGTCGACTTCGACTTCCCAGAGCGCGGCTGCACGTTCGCGAAGCTGCGACACAACGTCCTGCGCCGCATCGTGGGATGCGTAACCGGTTGCGTACGTCGTGCGGCTTCCTCCGGTGACGTCCGTATAGCCGATGCCTTCCGTGTCAGCAACGTGCGGGCGCACGTCTTCGACCGGGATGCCAAGCACCTCCGCGGCCATCATGGCGATGGAAGCGCGGGAGCCGCCGATATCGGTCGAGCCTTCGGTCAATGCGACGGTTCCGTCCTCGTTGACGGCGATGGTCACCGCCGACTTAAGTCCGATGTTGAACCAGTAGCCGGAAGCGATCCCGCGGCCACGAAGAACGCCGTCCGGGCCGTTCTTCTCAAGCGGGGTGTTCCAGTGGTCCGAAGCTCTGGCAGCCTCAAGCGTCTCTATGTTCCCTATCAGCGGGTGGATCGGTCCGTCAGCTCTGCGGGAGCCTTCTTTAGATGCGTTCTTGAGCCGGAACTCGATCGGGTCCATGCCGAGTTCCTGGCAGATCTCGTCGATCACGGTCTCAAACGCAAAGGCGGCCTGCGTCGTGCCCGGGGCGCGATAGGCGGCGGTCTTCGGTCGGTTAACGACAACGTCGTAACCGTCGATCCGCGTGTTCGGGATGTCGTAGCAGGCGAACACACACATCATCGCCGCGCCGACCGGGGATCCCGGATAGGCGCCTGCCTCAAACCGTATGTCCGTGTCTGCCGCAGTGATCGTGCCGTCTTTCTTCACGCCGACCTTTGCCATCATCCAGGATCCCGGCGTCGGGCCAGTCGCCTCGAAAACGGAAGATCGTTCCATGAGCAGCTTGACCGGACGGCCTGACTCGCGGGACAGGATCGCTGCGACCGGTTCCAAGTAGGTCGGGATTTTGCCCCCGAACCCGCCACCAATCTCCAGCGGGATGACCTTGACCTGGGAATCGGCGAGTCGGAGGATTCCAGCGACCTGCTGGCGAGTCGGGAACGAACCCTGCGTACTCGTCCAGATCGTGATCCGGCCCTCCTCGTCCCAGGAAGCCGTGGCGTTGTGCGGCTCGATGTAGCCCTGGTGGACCATCGATGTCGTGAACTCGCGTTCGATAACCAGGTCTGCCTCGGCAAAGCCTTTATCGATATCGCCAAATTCGTGGCGGATGTGGTTCGCCTGGTTGGTCGGGCCGTCGATCTTTTCGCCGAGGTCCTGTCCTTCAAGGTCCTCGAGGACTATCGGCGCGCCCGGCTTCAATGCTTCCATCAGGTCCGTGACGGATGGGAGCACTTCATAGTCGACCTTGATGAGAGCGGCCGCTTCCAGTGCGGTGTTCTTGTCAACCGCAGCGACCGCGGCGACCGGCTGGCCCTTGTACAGGACTTTGTCCCCGGCCATCACGTTGTTGGAGGCGTAACGGAAGTTGACGGCTCCTTCACCGAGATCTACCAGTGTGTCGTGCGCTCCCGGGAAGTCGGCGCTCGTGATCACGGCGTGAACACCGGCCACGGCCTTCGCGGCAGAGGTGTCGATCGACTTGATGTTCGCGTGGGCGTGCGGGCTGCGAAGGACCGCGCCCTGCAACAGGCCGGGGAGCTTGATGTCAGCACCGTAGATAGCCCGACCGGTGACCTTGTCGTATCCGTCGTGTCGGATCGGACGGGTCCCGATTACGTTGTATTTGCCCCTCGTGGTTTCCGTTGTCATTTGTACCTCCCTGAGGCGACCCAGGCCTACTTGGCGACCTTCTGGACAGCCTTAACAATCTTGTCGTAGCCGGTGCAGCGGCACAGGTTTCCGGCAAGCCAGAACCGGATGCGTTCTTCGCTCGGGTGCGGTTCTTTATCGAGCAGGGCTTTTGCGGACATGAGGAATCCGGGCGTGCAGATGCCGCACTGAAGCGCTGCTTCTTCGAGGAAGGACTGCTGGAGCGGGTGCAGTTGGCCCGGCTCCGCCATACCTTCAATCGTCTCTACGGTGCTGCCGTCGATCTCAGCACCGAGAACACAGCACGAGTCGACGACCCGGCCGTCAAGATTGACGGTACAGGCGCCACAGTTGCCGTCGTTGCAACCTTCTTTGGTGCCGGTCAGTCCCAGCTCGTCACGCAACGTGTCGAGGAGGCTCACATACGGCGCCACCAGGAAGTCGACCGGCTCTCCGTTCAAGGTTGCCCTGACTCTTACTTTCTCGACCAACTTAGCTGTTCTCCCGGGCGCGTTCCACGGCCCTCTCAAGTGTGCGACGGGCCAGAACGCCCACCAGGTGTGTGCGTTGCTCGGCCGTGCCGCGCATGTCGGTAATAGGGCTGGCGTCCCCGCTCGCCGTTTGCGCTGCGGCGGAGATGTTTTCCGCCGTGGCTTGTTTGCCGGCCAATTGATCACCGGCGGAGGAAAGGATCGGTGTGGGGCCTACCGCCGCAAGAGCGACGCGGGCTGACACGATTGTGTCTCCATCCAGCTGAACTGAGCTGGCGACACCGGCGACCGCTATGTCCATTTCATTGCGGGGTGTAAACCGCTGGTATGCGGCTCCGAAGCCTTTCTGGGGAGCCGGCATCTTCATCTCGACCAGGAACTCTCCGTCACCGATGACTGACCGGCCGGGGCCGGTGCAGAAGTCTTCAACCGCCACTTCGCGCGTGCCGTTGGGTCCGGCAATTACACAGGTGGTGTTGTGGACGATGAGAGAGCAAATTCCGTCGCCACTGGGAGAGGCGTTACAGAGATTGCCCCCGAGACCGGCGCGCGACTGGATCTGGATCCCGCCGATTATGCTGGCGCTGTCCACCAGACCCGGGAACTTCGCCGAAATCTGCTCGTCTTCGTAAACGCGGTAGCAGGGGACGGCAGCCCCGAGGCGGAACTCGGAAGGACCAAGTTCAAGAACGTTGGTTTCGGGGATGTGCTTGATGTCGACCAGGGCGTCAAGTTCCCAGCGGCCGGCGCGCGCCATAATCAGGGCATCGGTGCCACCGGCAAGCGGCCTGGCGCGTTCGCCGTGTTTGGCGAGGGCCGCGATGGCTTCGTCGACGCTTTTAGCGCGGACATATTCAAACGGGTGCAAAAGCGAAACTCCTTTAACGACTCTTGCCGCTGACAGAACATGGGCCGCCGGAAGCATGTGCAACGTGCGGATACGCGTCCGGCCAAGACGTGGATCGACGCAGGAAAAATCGAAGCGCGCGTGTGCGCGTTTCGTGATGGAGCGGCAACCCCGGAAGAGGCATTATGCCCCCGCTCCAGACGAGCCGCAACAGCCACGACGCGGGCCGCTCGGCAACCGATGCCCGCCGCGTTGGAGCGTCGGGCGGACGTCCAGACCCACATGGGACGGCTCCTCCGGCCCACGGAAGGACGTGTCCCGTTAGAATCCGCCCCGAACGCCTGAATCAACTGGCGACCAAGTAGAGGATCACGAATTGCCCGAGCCCGCTATTTTCAAGGCAGCCCGAATTGCCAACGCAGAGAACGATGGCTGGTTGAACGACCACGCCGTCATCACCGATGCAGGCGGGGGCATAGAGGCGGTCGTCCCCTCTTCAGCCCTTGGAGACAAGCCTGGCACAAAGACGTACGACTTCGGCGACGTATCACTGCTCCCCGGGCTGGTAGAGGCTCACTCCCACGTTCACGTCAGCCCCGATCTTGATGGCTACGCGAACATCACCACGGAGAATGATGATCGCATGGTAATGCGCGCGGTCGGCGCAGTACGAAAGGCCCTTCTTTCCGGGGTCACGACGATGCGGGACATCGGGTCCCGGAACCAGGTGGTCTTTCCCGTGCGAGACGCCATCGAAGCGGGCGTAATTCCCGGTCCGCGCCTCCAGCTCGCCGGTACGCCGATCACAACGACCGCCGGACATTGCTGGATGTTTGGCACGGAAGCGGACACCCTTGAGGATGTCGTGAAGGCGGTCCGGGGGCAGGTCAAACTGGGCGCCAACGTCATCAAGATCATGGCGTCTGGCGGTAACTTCACACCGACATCAAACCCGCGCATGACGCAGTATCCCGCCGAAACCCTACGCGCCGCAGTTGTGGAGGCTGAGCGTCTTGGCATCTACGTCGTCGCGCATTCACACGCCACCGCCGGAATCCGCAACTGCATCGACGCCGGAATCCACCACATAATTCACTGTCGCTGGCTCTCTTCCGATCCGACGGTTGCGATGGACTACGATCCGGAAGATGCGAGCCGGCTCGCCGATGAAGGCAGATGGGTGGATCCCACGATCGGCCTCTCGATACTGGGAGAGGAAGCGCGTGCCGCGGGCGCGCCACAGAGACGGCTTCACTGGGGCGTGGCGGCGGCAAGACCCTCGCCGGAGCAGACCATCGAGGTGTTGCGGGACATGCGTGACAGGGGCGTGCGATACACGACAGGTCTGGACATGGGGATGGCACACGCGGACTACGACAAATCCGCATACAACGCGATCGCTTTCGTGGAGTCACTCGGCTACACGCCGTGGGAAGCCATCGCTGCCTCAACATCCGTGACGGCGGAGGCTCTACGGGTCAACGGCACCGTGGGGTCGCTCCAGCCCGGCAAGATAGCCGACTTCATGTCGGTGGAAGGCGATCCTTCGAAGGACATACGGGCGCTCGCGACATCGACCGACGTGGTGAAAGGCGGCGTGCCGGTAAAGCTTGGAGGTGAGGCTCTCGTCTAGTCGGTCAGTCCCCTCAACCGGTCCGAATAATTTCACGAACCAAAGGAACACCCACACGTGCCAGAAAACGCCGTTTTCAAAGCAGATCGCGTCGCCAATCGAGACGTAACCGCGTGGTTGCCTGACCACGCAGTCGTCGTTGAGGGCGGCCGCATCTCCGGCGTGATTCCACAGGGCGAGCTGGCCACCGGCATCTCGGATACCCATGCGGTCCACGAACTGGGCGATGTGTCGCTGCTGCCCGGACTGATCGAGGCGCACGCGCACATGCACACGGCGGCGGGTCCCGATCCTCTGTACACACAGCACTCGGCGTTCAACGACTCGAAAGAGTTCTTCATCATGCGCGCCGTTGACCACCTGCGGACGGCCCTGCTATCCGGCGTGACAACTATGCGCGATCTCGGCGGCCCGACGGATGTGGTGTTCCCGGTCCGCGACGCTGTTCGGGCGGGCGTGATCCCGGGACCGCGTTTGCAACTGGCGGGCGCACCGATCACGACCACCTCAGGGCATTGCTGGTTCTTTGGCGCCGAGGCGGATACAGCGGACGAAGTGGTGCGCGCCATCAGGGCCCAGGTCAAGATGGGCGCGGACTTGATCAAGATCATGTCCACCGGCGGGATGTTCACCCCCCAGGCCAACCCGCGCTCGGCCCAGTACCCGGTAGAGACGCTACGGGCTGCGGTGGTCGAGGCGGAGCGCTTGAACGTACAGATCGTCTCTCACTGTCTCGCGGCTGAAGGAGTACGCAACTGCATAGAAGCAGGGATCCACTGCCTGATCCACGCCCGATGGTTTGATTCCGACTTCAGCAAGGGCCTGGCGTACGACTCGGATTTCGCTCAGATGGCGGCTGACAAGGGGATCTGGGCAGACCCAACAACCGGGCACATCATGGTCGGCGACGTAAGAATCGCGGCCGGGGATGTTCCGCCGCGCGTCCCGCACTGGGCCGTATCCGCCGCCACGGTCTCAGAAGAAGAACATGACGCCGTCCTGCGCGACATGCGAGAACGGGGTGTACGGTTCGTAACGGGGCTAGACATGGGCATGGCGCACGGCGAGTTCGACAAGTCAGCCGCGAACGCGTGGTCGTTCGTGGAGCTTCTCGGATTCACCAACTGGGAGGCGATGGCGGCGTCCACGGTGGATACCGCTGAATCGCTGCGACTCGGGACCGAAACCGGTGCCATCCAGCCCGGGCTGAGCGCTGACCTGATGGCGGTGTCCGGGGATCCGGCGAACGACATCCAGGACCTGTTCAACTGCACAGACGTCGTGGTGGAGGGACGGTTGGTCAAACGAGACGGGCGCTCCCTCGTTTAGTTATCCGCCATCGCCTGGTTATGCACGGTTCGGGCTTTCAGGCGATGGGAGGTCTCCGGCGACCGGTTCCTCCGCCGGTTGCTCAAACGGAAGCGCGAAAGAGAATTCTGATCCACGGCCCGATTCGCTCCGGCACCACAAGCGTCCGTGATGTCTCTCGATAAGCCCTTTACTGACGTACAGTCCCAGGCCGGTTCCACGTATCTGGAGTTTTGAAGGATCACTGCCCCTGTAGAAGCGCTCAAACAACCGGGCCTGGTCTTCTGCCGAGATTCCGAACCCCGTATCCGTGACGGAAACAATCACCTCATCCTCGCGGGCTGTGCATTCTATGGACACGACGCCCTCTTCATGGCTGTACTTGATGGCGTTCGATACCAGGTTGCTGATCACCTGGTCGATAGCCTGTCGATCGCCTTCGACCGTCGGGAGTGATCCGGACGGTTCAAACTGGACTTCGATGCGACCATGCCTGGCAGCAGGTTGCAGGAGATCCAGTGCGTTGGCGATCAGGATCTCGATATCGAACATCGTGACCGTCAGCGGCACGGTCTGGTCTTCCGCCATCTCGAGATGTGAAAAGACGTCCAGAATGTTCTGCATCCGCACGGATAACCGGGACGCTTTCAATAAGAGATCAAGTTGTTTTTCGGGGACGTCGCCCGCGGTGCCGTCCAGCACGAGATCCATGAAGGCGTTGAAGGCCGTGAGCGGGCTTCTCAACTCGTGTGCGACGGTGGTCATCAACTCCGTTTTTTGCTTGTTGATGTCCTGGAGTTCGTCGCTGGCTCTCTGCAGTGCGCCGTGTAACCGGGCGTTTTCCACGGCGCCGGCCACCTGCGCGCCGACGCGTGTGACGATCTCCAGCTCACGTTCCCCGTACGCATTCGGTTCTACGGAACTTACCGCGAGACCGGCAAAGGTTCGCCCGTCAGATATCAGCGGCGCACAGATCATCGACCGTGCGCTGGATTCATTTTCCCACGGCAGTTGATCAAAAAACTGGTTGATCTCAGCCTCATCAAGCACGGCCCCGCGTCTGCGGCGGACCAGTTGACCTAACCGCGTGCCTATGAACGCCCGTATTGGGATCTCTCTCCCGATCCCGAATCCGGTTTGCACGTCACCCTCGGCCCAGGCCGAGACCGCAGTACTTCTCGCCCGATCGAGGTAGGAGATCGAAATCCTGTCGAACTCGATGAGTTTTCGAACCTGTTCAGCAAATCGCTCGTAGACCGTATCGATTTCCAGCGACGAGCCGACTATTCGTCCGATCTCGGCAAGCGCGGCGCGTTCCTTTGCTTCCGATTCGGCCCGCTCGAAGAGGTCTGAGTTTGAAATGGCGGTCGATACGAGCGTGGCCACGCGCTCGAAAAGGACCGTTTGCTCTTCGGAGTAGTCCTTTTCCTTAAGGCTCCTTATGGCGATGAAACCGATCACTTTATCTCGCGATACCAGCGGGACAACGATGGAGGACACGAGTCCTTCGACCCGGCCCGGAACGAGATGAATGCGCTCGGCTTCGTCGTCACCTTTCTGAACCAGGGTCTGATTGTCTTCAAACAGACTCACAAGGTTGGTATCGGCGATCTTTCGAACCGTCCCGGCGGATAACCCTGTTACCGGCACACCTGCCACATGGGCGATCTTGAAATGCGTCCCATCCGGTTCACGCAAGGCGATCGCCAGCCGGTCGGAAGGCAGGATCTTACGCACCTGTTCGGCGAACTGATCGTATATCGCCTCGACATCCAGCGATGAGTTTACGATCCGGCCAATCTCTCCAAGCACGGACTCTTCCGCGGCCTGCTGGGCTGATTGTTCGTGCAGCCGGACATTGGCCAGCGCCCCCGCTATCTGGGCAGAGATGCGTTCGATAAGTGAGGCGTGAGTCTGGTCGTGCGCGCCGGGTTCCGTCGACACCACGCAGAGCAGTCCAATCACCGTGCTCTGTGAGCGCAACGGGGTGTAAAGAAGCGATCGTATGCCAGAGTCGTACACAAACCTCACATTTTCGTTTTCAGTTACGCGCGGCTCGAGGTCCGGGATCCAAACACTCTCTCCAGACCGCGCCACCAGCTTCATCAATCCGTTCGGCTGGAAGTTATCCGATTTGCGCAAGTTGGGCGCCGCCTCGGGAAACTCGCTGGCGTACCGGATGGACATCTCACCTGTTTTCGGCTCTATCCCGATTACGGACACACGGTCCGCGGGTATGAGCTTCCGGAGGTGATCGGAGAATCGGCCGTACACGTCCTCGATCCGCGCCGAGGCCGTGATGATCCGGCCGATCTCCCCTAACGTTGCCTCTTCCTCGGCCTGCCTGTTTGAACGAGCCAGCAGTTCCGAGTTGGCGATGGCGGATGACACCAGGGCGGAGATCCGGCGCGCCAGTTCGGCGTCGCGTTCGTTGAACGCGTTCTCGGACTTTGACCTTATGCCGAGGAAACCGATCGGTTCATCCTGGTGTATCAGGGGTACAACCAGGCTTGATCTGATTCCTGCCGCGTCACTCAGGGCCATCCCGCGCCCGAAATCATCGGCGTCACTGCCCTGTCCGTCGCGGACGAGCATCGTTTCACCGTCTCTCAGGATGGGGCCGAACGGAGTCTCGTCCAACTTCCACACCGTACCGACTTCGAGCCCTTGAATCTCGGACCCCGTGACGTGAGCGATCGTGTACTCGCCTTCACCCGGGCCAAGTCTCGCCGCGGCAATTCGGTCAAAGTTGAGAATACGTCCCACCTGTTCAGCAAAGCGTTCGTACACGGTCTCGATATCCAGAGACGAATTTACAATTCGGCCGATCTCAGCGAGTACCGCCTCTTCCTTCGCCTGACGGTCCGCCATTTCGTGAAGTCTGGCGTTCGCAAGCGCGCCCGAGATTTGCGCGGAGATTCGCTGCAGCAGTTCGAAGTGATATTCGTTATGAACCTCTATCTCTCTGGAAGCCACGCCGAGTATGCCGATGATCTCTCCTCGGAATCGCAACGGTGCATAAAGCGCGGACCGCACTCCGGCGTCGTAAACCGTTTGCGAGCCGGGAAAATCATCGATCTGCTCACCGAGATTGGGGATGGCAAATCCCTCGCCGGTTCGGATGACCGCTTCCAGGACGCCGTTTTTACTTAACGGTTGCCGTGCTCTCGTATCCGTGCCCGCTATGGCCATTCCGCTTACGTGTTGAAGTGTCCTTTCGCCGGCTGCCAGGTCGATCTCGATTATGGACACCCGGTCGGCGGGAATTAACGAGCGAACCTCTTCAGCAAATTGCCCGTACACCTCATCGATCTTTACCGATGAGGTCATGATTCGACCGATCTCAGCAAGACCCGATTGCTCGCGGGCCTGGCGATCCGTCCGGGCTTTGAGTTCCGAGTTGGCGACCGTCCCGGCTATCTGTGCGGCAATCCGTTCCAGCAATTCGAGATCCCCGGACGAATACGCGCCCGGTTCAGTAACGCCGGCCGCAAGCGTGCCGATCACGACGCCATCCGACAACAAAGGAACGTAGATTCCTGAGCGCAGTCCCGCCCGGACGGCCACATCTGTATCAGGAAAACGCTCAACAATGAGCTTGATGTCGTCCACCCGTATCGTTTCACCGTGCCGCGCAACGTGCTCGACTACGCTGCGGTTGCCCGGCGGCCGTGGAGATCCCGTGGGATGCCCGGGTACCGGCACGCCGGCCACGAACGCCGTTTTCAATTGTCCGTAGTCGGGATCAACCGTGTTGATGGAAATCCGATCCCATCGAATGAGCTTCCCGACCTGCTCGACAAAATTGTCGTAAACGTCTGCGATGTCCGGCGAGGCGGAAAGTACCCGGCTGATCTCGGCGAACACAGATCGTTCTCTGACATCGCTCGCCAGGGCTGAATAATGCCGGGCGTTGGCCACCGCTGGCGCAATTTGAGCCCCAATCTTTTCGAGTAGGGCCGCGGAATTCTTGTGGAAAGTTCCCGGCTTGGCGGACCACAATCCGAGTGTGCCGATCAGCGCGCCCAGGTGAAACAGCGGGACGATGACCGCGGACCTCAGACCGACCTCCTCTCCTCCAATAACAGGTCCACTCCCGCTCGGATCATGCGACGCCGTTCCCAGGATGACGGGCCTGCGTTCATCGATCACCGCCCGGAGGTTTGTCTCGCTGAGTGCATGCGAGGCGTTCTCCTCCCAGCCAGGAATGCCCAGCCCCGCGATATATGTGGTGACCAGGACATTGCGCTCGGGTTCGAATACGTTCACTGATATTCGATCAGCCGGCATCATGGTCTGCACGGTCTGAGCGAACCGATCATAGGTTTCGCGAACGTCCGGCGACTGGGACACGATCCGCCCGAGTTCGGCGAGAAGTTCCTGATTACGCGCGCGGGTCTCAGATTCACTGTAGAGACGTCGCGTGTTGGCGACCTGCCATTCCAGGTCCGAGCGAGTTCGCTGGATCACCTGCCCGACAACCGTGAAGACCATCGCCGCGGCGGCAAATGTGAACATGTCTCCGGCGGTCCCGGTTACCGGGGTGCCATCCAGGATAAATATTCTCGCCAGGCTGGCTGGTGCGACGATGACGAGAACACCGGCAAGGACCGCAGGCCAGACTCGCAACCGCATCGTGGCCAGCATCACCGTTGCCGTTACCAGGGCTACGGCCGGTTGAGCCGCAAACGACAGGTTCCCGGGATCGTTACGGGATGCGAAGTAGTAAACCGCGGGAAACACGGTTATCCCGAGCGCCAGATCGGCGGTTATTCCCAGTGCGGCCGCTTTTCGGACTTCTCGCCCCCCGAGAAGAAACGCTATCGTGCCGGAGTACAAAGCGACGACTATCAGGACGGTCGACCATAGCAGCCGGACGGACTCCATGCCGCTTGACACGAGCGCCAACACCAGGACGGCGGCGGCGAGTGCGATCCGGACCACGATCAAAGACCACTCGAACGGTGCTCCCGAAAGCCCGATCAATCGATCCAGGCCAGATCCGTTGCCTTGCCAAGGCGCGGACGTCTCCTGCGCGACGGCGTCCTGCGACACGGGCGCTCTGCTGTGGCGATCCTGAATTACGGCCATCCGATAGCCGTCCTCATTCCACTCGTAATAATCGCGACCAGAGTTGGGACTACGCGGAGTTTTCCGCAACGGCAAGCGTGTACTAGATTGGACTCGCGTGCCTCACGCCACGCGCGTGGACCAGCTTTGTTTATCCGTCCGGCGTCCGGAACCGGTAACCGACGTTCCAGACCGTTTCGATGAATCGATGCTCCACGTCGTTGATCTTGCTTCGTAATCGTCGGATGTGAACGTCTACGGTTCGGGTGCCGCCGTAATAGTCGTAAGCCCAGACCGTTTGCAACAGCGCTTCACGTGAGTAAACGTGCCCCGGGTTGGACGCCAGAACTCGAAGCAGCTCGTATTCCTTGAACGTCAGGTCCACCTTGCGGCCGGATACCGTGACCTCATAACGTTCAAGGTCTATCCGGATCTCGCCTTGCTGCACGATGTTGCCCGAGTCATCGGCGCCCAGGCGTTCGACCAGCAGGCCGACCCTGATGGCGAACTCTTCCGGACGAAATGGCGGAAAACAAAAATCCACGTGCCCTAGCGACACGTCGAGGTCGCGGGTTACGAAGCCCGGCATGAGGACCATGACCGGGAGTGATAGTCCGATCGCAGCGTTCACGCGCTCGCGCAGATTCGCATCGGCGACGCCAGAAAGGACCGCTACCGCACGGCGGACATCGATCCCGTCCGGGACCCGGACCTCGGACAGGCGGACCGGAGCCAGGTCGAGGCCGGACATGCCGATAGCGGTTTCCAACCTCCCGGCTTCGTCGTCCGGGATCTCGATGAGCAAAACCGTGTTCATGTCGCCAGCGACCTGTAGTGCGCGGCCTGCCGCGCCGATCCGCGCCGTATTCGGATCGACATTGCGCGGACAAATTTGCTTTGTGAAGTCAGTATGGTCATCAAAGAGGTTGTGACAGCCGCCCTCAGCAGCGAGAGCCCAAACGTGAAACGAAGCACAATGTTATTACGGTCGCCAGGTCAAAGTGGAAATAACCGCGATGTCGAAAACGCGATCCGATCACGAGATGGCGCCTGTTTCCGTTGACTTGGGGTGCCGGGGATTCTTATACTTCTCGTTTGCCGTTTGTTGCGAATGGGTGGTGTCGAAAGGGAATATCCCTATCGTCATCGTATCTGAACGCCTCACAGACACGGTACTGGGAACTTAATTTCAGGGCGGGGTAATGCCGACAGCCAATCAGTTGATGCGCAAGCCGCGCAAGCGCACACGTGGAAAGTCCAAGACACCGGCCCTTGGTTTCGTCTACAACTCATTGAAGGACCGGATGCGACGCGGCAATGGCAGCCCGCAGAAGCGTGGCGTCTGCTTGCAGGTGAAAACCGTCACACCGAAGAAGCCGAACTCGGCTCTTCGCAAAGTGGCGCGTGTGCGGTTGACCAACGGCATCGAAGTCACGGCGTACATCGGGGGTGAGGGACACAACCTCCAGGAACACTCGGTCGTACTGGTGCGGGGCGGGCGCGTGAAAGATCTTCCCGGTGTTCGATATCACGTGGTCCGCGGCGCGCTTGACACCTCTGGTGTCGATGATCGCCGCCGAGGTCGTAGCAAGTACGGCGCGGTGAAGCCGCAGGGTTAAATTCGGGGGTCGAAATCGGCCCAACCACCCCGACGTAAAGAGTCATAACGGCCCGGGCTGGGCGCAAGACTCGAACCTGGTCGGGGTTTTTGGTGGAAAGGAAACAACGCTTCCGGTACACGGATGACCGCTCAGGTCTCATCCCGGCGATGTCTACATCGGGCACCGGATGGCGAAATAAAGCAAAAATGGCAAGGCGAAGGCGCGCAGAGCGACGAACAATTGATCCTGATCCACGTTTTGGTAACGTGGAACTGGCGCGTTTTACGAACCGCCTTATGAAGGGCGGCAAGAAGACGGTGGCGCAACGCGCCGTTTATGGCGCCCTCGACATGCTTGAAAGTGAAACCAACCGGCCGGGGCTGGAGGTGTTCGAGCAGGCGATACGCAACGCGACGCCCATGCTTGAAGTGAAGCCCCGCCGGGTCGGTGGCGCCACGTACCAGGTGCCTACGGAGGTCCGGCCTGAACGCCGCGTCTCCCTGGCAATGAGGTGGCTCATCACGGCGGCAAGGGCCCGCCAGGGAGCGCCGATCTCGCGGCGCCTGTACAACGAACTGCTCGACGCGTCACGAGGACAGGGTGCAGCAGTGCGCCGGCGCGAAGAACTTCATCGAATGGCCGAGGCCAACCGGGCCTTCGTCCACTACCGCTGGTAACTGCCAGCTTCAACTCCGGGGGACCATCGACTCCACCGGCGTGACGCCGGGGAGTACGGATTTAACGCGAATGGCTACAAACGTGGCTTCGAAAGCATCTTCGAAAATCGATCTCAGAAAAATCCGAAACATCGGATTTATCGCGCACATCGACGCCGGCAAGACGACGGTGAGCGAACGCGTGCTGTTTTTCACCGGCATGACGCATAAGATCGGCAACATCGATGAAGGCACCACGGTGATGGACTTCATGGATCTGGAGCGCGAGCGTGGGATCACGATCGCCTCGGCCGCTACCGCCACGCAGTGGAGCGGACACCAGATCAACATCATCGACACACCGGGGCACGTCGACTTCACGGCCGAAGTTGAGCGAAGCCTGCGGGTGTTGGACGGCGGTGTCGTGATTATCGATGCCGTGGCCGGTGTCCAGCCCCAGTCCGAAACGGTCTGGCGTCAGGCTGAGCGTTACTCGGTACCGCGCATGGTCTTCGTAAACAAGATGGACCGCGCCGGCGCTGATTTTTTGAAGGCGGTTGAGTCACTCTCCCGACGGCTCGGCGCGAACGCCGTGCCGATACAGCTCCCGATCGGCGCCGAGGCCGAGTTCCGCGGCATGATTGATCTGATCGAGATGAAGGCGTGGGTGTATGAATCCGCTGACGCCGTCGAAGCGGTCGAGGCCCCGATCCCGGCTGATCTCGAGGACGAGGTTGCGGCATATCGCGCCAATCTCGTAGAAAAGGTCTCCGAGACGGACGACGATCTGCTCATGTCGTTCCTGGGCGATGAAGAGATCTCCAATGAAGACCTCAATGCGGCGTTGCGCCAGGCGACGATCGACCTCAAGATCACGCCGGTCCTTTGCGGCACCGCCCTCAAGCACCGGGGCATCCAGCCCTTGCTTGACGCCATCGTGGCCTACCTGCCATCCCCGCTGGACATCCCTGCTATTCAGGGCGTCGATCCGGTCGACGGATCCGATCTCGTCCGGCAGGCATCGGCGGATGAACCGGTAAGCGTTCTTATCTTCAAGGTGGTGTCCGACCAGCATGTCGGCAGACTGATCTACATCCGTGTTTACTCCGGAGTGCTTGAAACGGGTGCGACCCTTTACAACCCGCGCACGCGCAACCGGGAACGCATCGGCCGATTGCTGCGCATGCATGCGGACCGCCGGGAGGAAATTACCTCGGCCGGACCGGGCGAGATCGTCACGGTCATCGGGCTGAAGGACGCGCGCACCGGAGACACCCTCGCGGCGAACAACGACCGGATAGTACTCGAGACGATTGAATTCCCTGAACCCGTCCTTTCTGTCGCTGTCGAGCCGAAAACTCGATCCGATCAGGACAGGATGGATGTCGCACTCAACCGGCTTGCCGACGAAGACCCGACCCTGAGGTTGAGCACCGACGAAGAGACCTCACAGGTCGTACTCGCCGGGATGGGCGAGTTGCACCTCGACGTAATTGTGGAGCGCATGCGGCGCGAGTTCAGTCTCGACGTGAACGTTGGCAATCCCCGGGTGGCTTACCGGGAGACGGTGTCCCGAATCGCAGAGGCCCAGGGAAGGCTCGTCCGACAGACCGGAGGTCACGGCCAGTTCGGTGACTGCACGCTGCGGCTGGAGCCGCTTGGTATCGGTGAAGGCGTCGTGTTTGACACCGAGATCACAGGTTCGACCCTCCCACGTGAGTATTACCGTCCCATTGAAATCGGCGCCCGTGAAGCTGCGGCCAACGGAGTTCTTGCGGGCTACCCGGTAACTGACGTGAAGATCGTCCTCACCGACGGTTCCCATCACGAGGTTGACTCGTCGGAAATGGCGTTCAACGTCGCCGGTTCCATGGCCTTCAAGGCGGCAGCGCAGAGGGCCAGCATGGCGCTTCTCGAGCCGATCATGAAGCTGGAGGTGATCACGCCGGCGGAGTTCCTCGGCGATGTGCTCGCCGACCTCAACTCCCGGCGGGCCCAGATCCAGAATATGGAAGGCCAGAACGAGACACAGGTCGTCAACGCCTTCGTCCCGCTTGCGGAGACTTTCCGATACGCAACCGACCTTCGTTCCCGTACCACGGGTCGCGCGTCGTTTGTAATGTCACTCGACCACTACGACAAAGCCCCGCGACACATCGCAGACGAGATCGCCGGGGGCGCCAAGTAATCAACAAGGACCCTCACCAGCCGGTGAGGGTCCGTTCACGTTAAGACGTGAACGGAAGGAAATATGGCCGGACAAAAAATAAGAATCGTGTTGAAGGCATTCGACCACCGGGTGCTGGATCAGTCTGCCACTCAGATCGTTGAGACGGCGGAGCGGACGGGCGCCAACATCGCCGGCCCGGTGCCGCTCCCGACATCGATCCGGCGGTTCTGCGTCATCCGGTCGCCCCACGTCGACAAACGCTCACGTGAACATTTCGAGTTGCGTACGCACAAGCGGCTCATCGATGTCCACGAACCGACTTCCAAGACGATCGACGCCATGACCCGGCTTAACCTCCCGGCCGGTGTCGATATTTCGATCAAGCTGTAAACAGGCGCGACGGAACGAATCAGAAGAACGAGAAAAGTAACCAATGGGTATCCAGGGCCTTCTGGGCCGCAAGGTCGGAATGACCACGCTGTATAACGAGGACGGAACCGTCGACGCCGTAACGGCGATCGAGACGGGACCGTGCGTCGTGACGCAGGTGAGGACCGACACGAGAGACGGCTACGAGGCCATACAGATCGGATTTCTGGACGCCAAACGTCTGAACAAACCGGCCGCCGGCCACCAGCAGCGTTCCGGCGGGAGGTTCCGCCACCTCCAGGAGTTCAAGGCGTCTGATCTGAGTGAATTTGAGGTCGGGCAGTCCCTTGATGCTGCGGTGTTTGAGATCGGCGAGACGGTCAGCGTATCCGGAAAGACACGAGGACGCGGTTTCGCCGGTGGCGTACGCCGACACGGATTCGGAGGCGGGCCGAAAACGCACGGCCAGTCAGACCGGCACCGAGCGCCGGGATCGATCGGCGCCGGCAGTTCTCCGGGCCGTGTGTGGAAGGGCACGCGGATGGCGGGCCATATGGGCAACAGCAAAGTGACCACCCGTGGTCTCAAAATAGTTATGGTCGATTCCGAACGCAACATCGTGATGGTGCGCGGCAGCGTGCCCGGAGCGCGTAATTCACTGGTCCGTATCGAACGGGCGAACGGCAACTACTAGCCCGCCGAGAAATCGCGGATCTTAGAACTGGTTCATCGTGGAACTTGAAACGAAAAATATGGCGGGAGAGGCCGTCGCTACCGTTGCGGTAAGCGACTATGTCTTTGCTGAACCTATGAATGGCCCTTTGCTTCACCAGGCCGTGGTAGCCCAGCAGGCGAACCGCCGCCAGGGCACCCACAGCGTGCGGACGCGCGGCCAGGTGGTGCACTCCAACCGCAAGCTCCGGTCCCAGAAAGGGTCCGGCCGGGCTCGCCTTGGCGACTCCGGAAACCCCGGCCTCCGGGGTGGTGGGGTCGCTCACGGCCCGCACCCGCGAGACCACTCGAAGCGTCTGCCTGTGAGGATGCGACGGCGCGCTCTCCGGGTCGCGCTGTCAGACAAGGTCCGGAACGGATTCATCACCGTCATCGAGGACCTTCACGTCGACGAACCGAACACCAAATCAATCCTCGACATGTTGGGGGCGCTTGACCTCAAGGGCACGACCCTGATCGTCACCACCGCTCCGACCGATGACCTCCGCAGGTCCGTGCGGAACATACCGAATACCGACACTATGGCGTCACGGCTGCTCAGCCCGCTTGAGACGACGCGTGTCCGTAACATCATCATCTCCAAACACGCCATTGAGACCGTCGACGAACTCTGGGGCCACCCGACAGTGAAACCGGGTCGAGCAATCCGCAGCGTCGAGGAATCAGGGAGCCCGGCATGAGTCTCTTCGATGTGCTCATAAGGCCAATCGTGACGGAGCAAAGCACCCTGTTGCAGGAACGCGGCAAGTACGTGTTTGAAGTACAGAAGGGCGCCAACAAAGCTGACGTTAAGGCGGCGGTAGAAAAGGTATTCGAAGTCACCGTGCTTGACGTCAACACGATGACTATCAAGGGCAAGAGCAAGCGCTTCGGCCCGCGGCCGGTGACAAGGCCCAACTGGAAAAAAGCGGTCGTCACGCTACGTGCGGGTGACACGATCCAACTGTTCGAGGGCGCCTAGATGCCACTACGACGATTAAAGCCGACCTCCCCCGGTCGTCGGAATACCATCATCTCGGACTTCTCCGATATCACGAGGAAGAAGCCCGAGCGATCTCTTCTTGCGCCGCTTCGCAAAAAAGGTGGGCGCAACAACACAGGTCGCATGACCGTCCGCCACCGAGGTGGCGGTCACAAGCGCCGGTACCGCATCATCGACTTTGCGCGGATGCGGCGTGACGTGTCGGCCAGCGTTCTGTCTATTGAGTACGATCCAAACCGCTCGGCGCGCATCGCCCTGGTCCAGTACCACGATGGCCCGAAGGTTTACATCATCGCCCCGGAAGGCATCGGTGTTGGCGCGACGCTCATCGCGGGCGAAAGTGCGGCCGTTGTGCCGGGCAACGCCCGCAAGCTTGGAACCCTGCCAACGGGCACATACGTCCACAACATTGAAATCCAACCCGGAAAGGGCGGTAAAATGGTCCGCTCGGCGGGCACCGTTGCGCAGGTGATGGCGCACGAGGACCGGTACACACAGATCCGCCTGCCTTCGGGCGAAGTTCGCCGTCTGCTATCTACTTGCATGGCCACGATCGGCCAGGTCGGCAACCCGGACCACAAGAACCAGAAACTCGGCAAGGCCGGCCGCAAGCGTCACCGTGGCTTCAGGCCAACGGTCCGCGGCGCCGCGATGACGCCTCGTGATCACCCGCACGGTGGTGGTGAGGGCCGAAACGGCATCGGCATGCCGCACCCGAAGACCCCGTGGGGCAAGCCCGCTCTGGGTCCACGTACCCGGCGCAACAAAGCGGGTGACAAGTTCATCGTCCGCAGGCGATACCAGAAGTAACCACCGGACAACCCGGGAATAACAGGAACTACATGTCACGCTCCATTAAAAAAGGCCCATTCGTCGAAGAGAAGTTGATGACCCGCGTTCGGCGCGCCCAGCGCGCATCCTCACGCAACGTCATCCGTACCTGGTCCCGGGCCTCGATGATCATGCCCGAGATGGTTGGACTGACTATCGGAGTCCACGACGGACGACGCCACATCCCTGTTCTCATTAGCGAGAACATGGTCGGTCATCGTCTTGGCGAATTTGCGCCGACCAGGACCTTCCGGGGACACGTCGGCCGGTCAGACAGGATGACCTCGATCCGGTAATCGGAAATTCACCTACTCAAATCAACGAGTCCCGCTTATCGGGGCCTACGGAAATCCAATAACAGATAGATCGAGACGATGGCAGTCAGGGCATACAACAAGAGCATCGGCATCTCGGCCTTCAAGCTACGGAAGGTCGCCGACCTGGTGCGCGGCCGGCCGGTTAGCGAGGCGCTAGATACGCTTCGTTTCATGGTCAGCCCGTCTGCGACGGTGATGTCGAAGACGATTACGTCTGCGGCAGCCAATGCCGAGAACAACGAACTGATGGATCGCAGCACGCTGCGAATCGTTTCTGTAACGGTCGACCAGGGCACCACCCTTCGGCGATTTCGTCCGAAGGCGCGTGGCCGTGTCGGAGCCTTCAACCGGCCAAGCAGTCATCTGACTGTGGAAGTCGATGAGGAAGTAGGAAACTAGGTTGGGCCAGAAAACTCATCCGATAGGATTCCGCCTGGGCGGCGTCAGCCCATGGCAGGCGCGCTGGTTTGCCGATAAGGCAACCGGTTACCGCAACCTGGCCGTGGAAGACCAGGCCATTCGGAAGCTCATAAACGACCGGTACGAAGAGACCGGCGGTATCACCCGGGTCGAGATCGAACGCGGCACACAGGACCTGGTCGTGTCAGTACACACCGCCCGCCCCGGCATCGTTATCGGTCGTGGCGGACAACGCGTGGATGAGCTTCGAACGGAGCTTGAACAGCTCACCGGCAAACGCGCACGCCTGAACATTCAGGAGGTTCGCAATGCCGATGTCGACGCCTTCCTGGTGGCCCGAAACATCGCCGACCAGCTTGAGCGGCGTGTCGCTTACCGGCGTGCGATGCGTCTCTCCGCCCAGCGGACGATGCAGGCGGGCGCCCAGGGCATCAAAATCATCGCGTCCGGCCGGCTGGGAGGCGCCGAGATCGCTCGCGCCGACAAGGCCATCGAGGGCCGGGTCCCGTTGCACACACTGCGGGCGAATATCGATTTTGCGATCGCCGAGGCCGCAACCACGTTCGGCCGCATCGGCATCAAGGTCTGGATCTACAAGGGCGACATCCTTCCGGAAGGACGCGCCGGCAGGACGCTGAATGTCGCGGACGTGGTCGCCGAGCGAGAAGAAACCGCTGCTGTGGAGTCCGTTCCTTCATCGGAAGAATCGGAAGCACCCCTCGGCGCTGTCACGGTAGAGATACCGGAAGATGTTGTCGCAGCCACGGTCCCGGAAACGACCCCAGAAGCAGCCCCTGAGACCACCACGGACGCAACCGAGGAAGCAAGCGCCGAAGTGGCAACAGAATCCACACCGGTCCCGCTCGCAGAAACTGCAGAAGAGACAGCAAACGCTTCCGGTCCAGATGGGACGACACCTGAACCCGAGCCTGATTCCGAAGCCGAATCCGGCGCCGCGACCGAAAAGCCGGAGGGCTAGACGATGCTTCAGCCAAAAAGGGTCAAGTACCGCAAGCACCACCGCGGACGGATGAGCGGCTCGCCGAAAGCCGGCAGCTCGTTGGAGTTCGGCGCGCTCGGCCTCAAGTCGCTTGAAGCGGCCTGGCTGACTTCTCGTCAGATCGAAGCGGCGCGTCGAGCCATCGTTCACAAGTTGAACCGTGGCGGGCAGGTATGGATCCGGGTATTCCCGGACAAATCCGTGACCGCCCGACCGGCCGAGACCCGCATGGGCGGCGGCAAGGGCGCGGTGGATCACTGGGTCGCCGTTGTCCGGCGTGGCCGGGTGATGTTCGAGATCGGCGGAGTCCCGATCGATCTGGCACGGGAGGCGCTCACCAGCGCCGGCCACAAACTGCCGGTCCGCACCACTATTGTTTCCCGCGAGAACCTGGTCTAAACGGAGTTACGTGTGAATATCGACGAAGTAAGAGGGTTCAGCCACGACGAGCTCATGAGAGAGCTTGCCGACCAGCAACGGGGGATGATGAACCTCCGGTTCCGCAAGGCGACGCTCCAACTCCAGGACTCAAGTGAAATCAAGACCACACGGCGCACCATCGCCCGGATCAGGACGGTGCTGCGCGAACGAGAGATTGCCGAGGCGCTTCAGAGTTGACATCCGGTTTGCAAAAACAGAGGACGGGCACAGTCGTCAGCGACAAGATGGACAAGACCATCATGGTCGAGTTCTATTGGAGTCAGCGTGACCGGCTCATCGGGAAGTCGCGCCGTCGCGTGACCAAGTTCATGGCCCATGACGAGAACAACCAGGCTCACCTGGGCGATGTTGTTCGTATCGAGGAGACTCGCCCGCTCTCACGCCGAAAGCGGTGGCGTTTGATCGAAGTCCTCCAGGCAGGTGACGTGGCTGACTTCCAGCCGTCCGAACTGTCGACGACGCTCGAAACCGAAGAATCGACGGGGACCGAGTAAGTGATTCAGGTTCAAACGCGCCTTCGCGTCGCTGACAACTCCGGAGCCCGCGAGGTGATGTGCATTCATGTCGATGGTGGGAGTCGCCGCCGTTATGGCGGCCTCGGAGACGTGATCACGGCGGCGGTAAAAGAAGCCACCCCTGGCGGCACCGTGAAAATGCACGAGGTTGTCAAAGCGGTAATAGTCCGCGTCGCAAAAAACACGCGTCGACCGGACGGTTCCTATATCAAGTTCGACGACAACGCCGTGGTCATAATCGGTGAGAGCCAAAACCCGCGTGGCACCCGTATCTTTGGCCCCGTTGCCCGGGAATTACGAGACCGTGATTACATGCGAATTGTTTCGCTAGCCCCGGAGGTGCTGTAAACATGGCACAGCGAATTCGGCGGGGTGACCAGGTGATGGTGATCGCCGGCAAAGATCGCGGAAGGCAGGGTGAAGTGGCGCGCGTGGACCGCAAGAAGGGCACCGTGGTTGTTGACGGAGTAAATGTTGTTACCCGTCATGTCAAGCAGCAGGCCGGCACCGCGCAGGCCGGGATCATTCACCAGGAAGCTCCAATCCAGATTTCAAACGTGGCGTTCATCGATCCGGAAACGGGCGAGTCCGGCAGGGTCGGGTTCCGCGTACTCGAGGACGGGACCAAAGTAAGAGTTGTAAGAGGTAGCAGTGAGTCCTGAAACCGCCGTGGCGACAGAGCCCCGGCTCAAAGCCACCTATCGTGAAGACGTAGCTCCGGCCCTGCGGACCGAGTTCGGTTACACGAACCCGATGCAGACCCCGAAACCGACAAAGGTCGTACTGAATATCGGTATCGGCGAGGCGCTGGATGACCGTAACGCGCTGGACGCCGCACTGGGTGATCTGACCACCATCACCGGCCAGAAGCCGGTGATCCAGCGCGCCAGGAAATCGATCTCCAACTTCAAGCTTCGCGAGGGGATGCAGGTAGGCCTCACGGTCACGATGCGCGGCCAGCGCATGTGGGACTTCCTTGATCGCCTCATCAACCTGACCTTGCCACGCGTCCGTGACTTCCACGGCATCTCCAGACGATCATTTGATGGACGAGGCAACTACTCCCTCGGGATCCGGGAACAGATCGTGTTTCCGGAGATCGACTACAATCTAATCGACCGGTTGCGCGGCCTCCAGGTCAACATAGTGACCTCGGCAGATACGGACGAAGAAGGCCGCCGAATGCTTGAGCTTCTCGGTATGCCTTTCGAACGAATCGAAGACGCCGCGTAGCTCTTTCTGTTTATCCTTTCTGTATATCTGGGAATCCCATTTGGCTAAGAAAACAAAAGTAGAGAAGTGGAAACGCCACAAGCGCGAACTGGCATCGGGCACGATGAAGTACCCGGTCCAGTTCCACAATCGATGCGAAAGATGCGGACGACCGCGCGGTTACATCCGGTTCGTAGGAATGTGCCGCATCTGTTTCCGCTCGCTGGCCCTCAGGGGTGAGCTACCCGGAATACGGAAGGCAAGCCTGTAAAAGGCCGGTCCCGTCCCGCCACGTGGCGGCCAGCGGTCATCGCCGGAAGGTGTTACGGAGTGGTCCCCCAGGAAGGACAGTCCGGACGGCAAACCACCGGTGTAGCTAGAAACAGGAATCGTAATGCCCGTTACTGACCCGATATCAGACATGTTGACCCGGGTGCGAAACGCAATCCAGGTCAGACATGAAAGCGTCCTCGTCCCCAATTCCAAGACGAAGCGGTCTCTGGCCCAGATGTTGCAGCGAGAAGGTTTCATTTCTTCTGTCGAGATCCAGGAGGCGGAAGAGAAGAAACAGCCGATGATGAAACTCGGCCTCAAGTATTACGAGGACGAAACACCGGTCATCAGCGGGCTGAAACGGGTCAGCAGGCCCGGATTGCGGGTCTACGTCGGTCGACGGGAGATTCCTCGCTACTTCGGTGGCCTCGGAGTGTCGTTTCTTTCCACCTCTGCCGGCGTCATGACCGGTCGTGAGGCCTGGCGACGCGGCATCGGCGGTGAGCTCTTGTTCTACGTCTGGTAAGGGCGGGAGTACGTAACGATGAGCAGAATTGGCAATGCCCCCATCCCGGTACCCACAGGCGTCGATATCAAAATCGATGGCCCTGCGGTCACGGTCAAAGGCAAGAACGGCGAACTCAAGTCCGTGTTCAATCAGGACATGACGATAGCCCTGGAAGACGGAGTCCTCGTGGTCTCACGGCCCACGGACCAACAGGAGCACCGTGCTCTACACGGTCTGACTCGCTCCCTGCTGAACAACATGGTCGTGGGCGTGTCGGACGGCTTCGAACGCGCCCTTGACCTGGTTGGCACCGGTTACCGGGTCCAGCAGAACGGCAACGGAATCACCCTCCAGCTTGGTTTCAGCCACCCGGTTGAGGTCCAGCCGCTGGACGGAGTCACCCTGGAAGTGGACGGACAGGTCCGGGTCGTCGTGAAGGGCGCCGACAAGCAGGCCGTCGGCCACCAGGCCGCGGTTATCCGCAAGCTCCGCCCGCCAAACGCCTACACCGGCAAGGGCGTGCGCTACGCCGGAGAACAGATCCACCTCAAGCCCGGCAAGAGTGCCGCCAGGGCGGAATAATCAAGATGGCAAACTCAAGGAAACAAGTATCAAGGCGCGTGATGCGCCACAAGCGATTGCGCAAAAAGATGTCCGGCACGCAAGAACGGCCGCGGCTCGCTGTGTTTCGCAGCCATAACCACATCTACGCGCAGGTGATCAACGATTCAGCCGGGCACACGCTCGTTGCCGCATCAACGCTCGATCCGGCTCTCAAGGATCAGTTGTCCACCAGCGGCAAGATAGACAACGCGACCGCTGTCGGAACGGCGATCGCTCAGAAGGCAAAGGATGCCGGAGTCGAACGCGTGGTGTTCGATCGCGGCGGCTACGCGTACCACGGACGTGTGAAGGCGCTCGCGGAAGCGGCGCGCGAAGTGGGTCTGGAGTTTTAGATGACTCAACAGAACAGGCCGGGTGGATCACCCGGCGCTCGTGGCGGAGGCGGCAACAGAGGCCGAGGCGGCCGTGGCGGACCCGGGGGACCGGGTGGCCCGGGTGGCCCGGGCGATCGGGGTCGTGGCGGCCCGGGTGAGCGCGGCCGAGGCCGTGGTCCCCGGCGTGAACGGCCGCAGGAGCGAGAAGATTCCGGGCTCGAAGAGCGCGTAATCAAGATCCGTCGTGTCTCCAAGGTCGTCAAGGGTGGCCGGCACTTGAGCTTTAACGCACTCGTGGTCGTCGGCGATAGCGAGGGCAAGGTCGGAATGAGCCTCGGCAAGGCCAAGGCGGTTCCGGATGCAGTGCGCAAAGGCACCGCAGGCGCCAAGCGTGAAATGAAACCCGTTGTCCTTAGCGGCACAACCCTGCCGCACGAGATCCAGGCCAAGTTCGGCGGCGCCAAGGTGCTGCTCAGGCCGGCCGCTCCCGGTACCGGCATCATCGCCGGCGGTGGAGTTCGCGCCGTTATGGAAGTCGCGGGCGTCAAGGACGTCCTGTCAAAGACATTCGGTTCCAACAACACGTTGAATATCGTACGCGCCACGCTGCTCGCCCTGAGCCTGTTGCGTGATCCCAAGGCCGAGGCTGCTCGCCGAATGGGTATCGACAATTCAACCCCGGCCCCGCAGCCCGATCCGGTCGCAGTAGCGGTCGCATCGGCGGCGGTTGCGGAGTAAGCCATGGGTGACCTCCGTATAACTCAAATCAAGAGCAAGATCGGCTACCCGCAAGACCAGAGGGCGACATTGCAGTCCTTGGGTCTTCGTAAGATACGGCAGCAGGTCGTCCGGCCAGACAATCCCGCCGTCCGCGGGATGATCCAAAAGGTCCGGCATCTCATAACTGTGGAAGACGCCGAATAGAAATTCGCTTCCTAAAAACCAACGATTGCAGGTAACTTAGGCAAATGGGATTACACGACCTCAGGCCCGCGCCGGGTTCGGTCCGCCACCGGCGACGCGTCGGGCGAGGCGATGGCAGCGGCCGCGGCACATATTCAACCCGCGGCTCCAAGGGCCAGAAGCAGCGCACGAGCATAAAGCCCTTCTTCGAAGGCGGTCAGTTGCCGCTGGTGAAACGCCTGCCGTACATGCGGGGCTTCAACAACAAGTGGCGGGTGGAGTACGTCCCGGTCAACGTGTCGCGGCTCGATATTTTCGATGCAGACGCGGAAGTAGGACCGGCTGAACTCGCATCGGCCGGCATCATCACGAAACCGGGTGAGAAGATCAAGATCCTGGGAGACGGTGAGATATCTACGTCCCTCCAGGTTAGCGCGCACGGGTTCAGCAAATCTGCACGGACGAAGATCGAAGCGGCCGGCGGCAGCGTAGTCGTAATCGAGTAGCTGTTACCGACTTCGGGGAATCTTGCACGGTGAAGGTGCGTATTTGATCAGAGAAGCCCAGGCACAACGGACAGAATCCACCCGCCCCGCCCTACTGCAGGCGGTTATCGACTCGATGCGGATCCCGGACCTCCGGTTCAGGATCCTGTTCACGTTGGCGATCCTGATTATCTTCCGGTTCACGGCGCACCTGCCTGTGCCCGGTGTGGACCGTGACGCCCTGGCGGCGGCGTTCGAGGCCAGTCCCCTTCTCGGCTTCCTGGACCTGTTCAGCGGGGGAGCGCTCAGAAACCTGAGCGTGGCCGCTCTTGGCGTTTACCCGTACATCACCGCGTCCATCATCATCCAGATAATGACGCCACTCATTCCGTCGCTAAAGGAGCTGGCGGCAGAGGGGCAGTACGGTCGCCAGAAGATCAACCAGCTCACGCACTACCTGACGGTTCCGATCGCCATCCTGCAGGGCTACGGGCAGTTGAACCTGCTGCAAAGCGGGGGACTGGGCGGAGCCCAGGGCGGGGCTATCAGCGGCATCGGCCTCGGCAGCGGAGAACTGCTCGGGACGCTCGCAATTTTGAGCGCGTTTGTGGCCGGGACGCTCTTCCTGGTCTGGCTCGGGGAGTTGATAACCGAGAAAGGCATCGGCAACGGCATATCGCTGATTATTTTCGCGGGGATCGTGTCTACGCTGCCGCAGATCATAGGCCAGGGCGCGCTCATCAGAGATCAGGGATTCCAGTTGTTGATGCTGGCCGCCATAACGCTGGCCATGATCTATTTCATCGTTGTTTTCAACGAGGCGCAACGCAGGATTCCTGTGCAGTACGGTCGCAACATTTTCCGTGGCGGGCGTATGTATCGGCAGGCGGGCGCTACGCATATACCGTTACGCGTTAACTCGGCGGGCATGATTCCGCTGATCTTCGCGTTCTCCATCCTGATCCTGCCGCCGACCCTCGCCAGCTATTTCGCTGATCCGACGAGCGACAGTCTTGTTGCGAACATGTCGTCGTTCTTTACCGACGCCATGAGTCCGACAAGCCTGTTCTACTGGATCATGGTGTTCATACTGGTAGTCGTATTCACCTTCTTTTACGCGCTCGTCACGTTCAATCAACAGAACCTGGCCGAGAACCTGCAGAAGAACGGTGGATTCGTACCCGGCATCAGGCCGGGAAAGCCGACGCATGATTACCTTATGCGCGTGATCTTCCGCATCACCTGGGGTGGCGCGCTGTTCCTCGGTTTTATCTCCGTCATGCCGTACATTGCCGGCCAGATAACGAGCATAGCCGCGTCCACGAGCATCGTCAGCGCGACCAGCCTGTTGATCATGGTCGGCGTGGCGCTGGACACGATGCGGCAGCTCGAAGCCCAGTTATTGATGCGTAACTACGAAGGCTTTATTCGCTAGCTCTTCCAGACCGCCAGATCCTTAGAGGCACCCACACGTTGCTCATCGTATTTCTCGGCGCGCCCGGCGCAGGCAAGGGCACACAGGCCAAAACACTTGCAGGAAAGAAGAACCTTGCACATCTCGCGACCGGCGATCTGCTTCGGGCAGAGGTAGCGGCCGGCACCGAACTGGGCCTCGCCGCCAAAGACTTCATGGATCGCGGCGATCTGGTGCCGGATGAGGTGATGATCGGAATGATCCGGGGCCGACTCGAATCTCCCGGTTCGGACGGTCTCCTGCTGGACGGATTCCCTCGCACGCTCGCGCAGGCGCAAGCACTGGACGAGGCGCTTGCGGCGGTGGGCGCCAGCGTGGATCTATCGATCTATTTCAAGGTATCCGAGGAAGAGTTGGTGCGCCGGCTTGCCGGACGCTCCACCTGCCCCGACTGCCAGCGGGCGTACCACGACACGTTCAACCCGCCACAGATAACCGACGAGTGCGATGACTGCGGCACGTCGTTGATCCGGCGCGAGGACGACAACGCGGAAGCGGTACGAAACCGCCTGAAGGTATACGGGACGCAGACAACTCCGGTCCTCGATCATTACAGAAACGCCGGCAAACTGGCGGAGGTCGACGGAGAACAGTCGATAGACGCCGTACAGGAAGACCTGGCCGCCGCGGTCGGGTAAGCGCACGGTACGTGCGTCAGAATCACGCTTCAGCTATAATCTTCGGGAGCTTTCTTGAACCTCGGCTCAACGCTCGGCTCAGAATCGGATCCAATGTTTCGGGTACCGACTATTAAGTCCGCCCGTGAATTGGATTCAATGCGCGCGGCCGGACGTGTTGTCGCGGAGGTGAAGGAACGTCTCATTCAAGTCCTGGAACCCGGCGTGACAACGGGATTCCTGGACGACGAAGCGAGGAAGGTGATCTCGGACAGAGGCGCCGAGCCATCCTTTCTGGGTTATGCGCCAATCCCGGGGGCGATTCCGTTTCCGGGTGTGATCTGCACCTCTTTGAATGAAGAGATCGTTCACGGGATCCCGGGCGAGCGGGTGATCAAGGACGGAGATCTGGTGAAGTTGGACGTGGGCGCGGTCGTCGACGGCTTTCACGGGGACTCGGCGATAACGCTGATAGCCGGCGACGGAGACTCGGAAAAGAATGAGCTGGTTGAGGTCACTCGTCGAGCTTTGGATCAGGGCATGCTGGCCTCCATCGCGGGAGCCAGGGTTGGAGACATCTCCGCCGCAATCGAGGGCTTCGTAAGACCTCGAGGATTTGAACTAGTCAGGGAGTACACAGGACACGGAATAGGCAGGCGGTTGCATGAAGCGCCGCAAATCCCAAACGTGGGAGTAGGCGGACAGGGGCCGCAGCTTCGCGAAGGGATGGTTATCTGTATAGAGCCGATGGTCAATCTGGGCACGTGGAGGACTGAGAGCCTCGACGATGGTTGGACGGTCGTGACGGCGGACAGGAAGCTGTCAGCGCATTTCGAACACACCCTGGCGATTACATCCAAAGGTCCCGAAGTTTTGACGGTCCTTTAGACGGAATACCGGAAACGGAGAAAATTTGGCAAAGAAGGAAGGAATTGAAGTAGAGGGCACGGTCACAGAAGCGCTCCCCAACGCGAACTTCCGCGTGGAGCTGCCGACGGGTCATAAAGTGCTGGCACACGCGTCTGGAAAGATCCGGTTGAACTTCATCCGGGTTCTGCCGGGGGACAAAGTGCTGGTGGAGCTCTCTCCTTACGATCTCACCCGTGGCCGGATCACCTACCGGTTCAAGTAGACCGGTAGGCGTTTAGCCATCGGGGGCAGTCGAGAGATATGAAAGTAAGAGCATCCGTAAAGCGCCGTTGCGCCAACTGCAAGGTGATCCGGCGCAAGGGAACGGTACGCGTTTTGTGCAGCAACGGGCGGCACAAGCAGCGCCAGGGTTAGTTACTCCAAAATCAATTCTGGCGCGGCCGGCGAATTTCTCGCTCGGTCACGGAATTTCAAGAGCTTCAGGTTTTAAGGAACATCGCATATGGCGCTCGTCGCTGGAGTGAACATACCGGACAACAAGCGGGTCGAGATTGCGCTGCGGTCTGTCTACGGCGTAGGCCCGGCTGTGGCCAAACGCGTCGTGGAAGACTCCGCTCTTCCAGGCAATCCGCGTGTCCGCGAACTCAGCGAGGACGAACTCAACCGGCTCCGCAGCGCTCTTGATCGCAGCGGAGCGATCATCGAGGGAGACCTCCGCCGAGAGGTCCAGATGAACGTCCGCCGGTTGATAGATATCGGAAGTTACCGCGGCCTGCGTCACCGTCGCGGCCTGCCCGCACGTGGACAGCGCACGAAGACGAATGCCCGGACCAAGCGCGGCCGCCGGCGTGCGATCGCCAACAAGAAGAAGGTCTCCGCCTAGGCCGCCCGTCGTTAGACGGTCACCAGATGAGGCCCTTTGGCCGGAACGTAAAAAATACCCGGACCACCTCCGCAGTTGCGGGTGGCACAGGTCACTGATTCACCCGCCCGGAGGCGGAGCCAAAATAAAGAATGCCGAGAAGAGTTCGCACACGACGTCGTGAGAGGAAGTTTGTCCCGCAGGGGCACGCATTCGTCTCCGCCACGTTCAACAACACTATCGTGACCCTGACCGAGCCGAACGGCGACGTGCTGTCCTGGGCGAGCGCTGGAACCGTAGGTTTCCGCGGATCGCGCAAAGGAACGGCTTTTGCGGCGCAGCGAGCCGGAGAGTCCGCCGCGCGTAAAGCGATGGACCACGGACTTCGCACCGTCGACGTGATGGTCAAGGGACCGGGATCCGGACGGGAAGCGGCGATTCGCTCCCTCCAGGCCACTGGTCTTCGTATCACGAGTATCAAAGATGTCACACCGGTACCCCATAACGGGTGCCGACCGCCGAAGAAACGCCGGGTTTAGCCCCCGGCGGTACGAAGTTCGTCATCAGCGCGATGACGAATTTTCAAAGGCAGAACCCGGGGTCGACTGTCCTTATCCGGTTCCGCTCAAGCACGCCCGTTACAGGGCGAAAGGAATAAACAGGCTTTAATGGCGAGGTATAACGGTCCTGCCTGCAGGCTTTGCAGGCGGGTGGGAGAGAAACTCTTCCTCAAGGGCGAACGCTGCTACACGCCGCGATGCGCCGTAGACAAGCGACGGGCGCCCCCGGGCGAACAGGCCGCAAACGCAGGTTTCCAGCGACGACGCCGGATCTCCGAGCACGGTACGCAACTGCGTGAAAAGCAAAAGGCTCGTTACGTGTACGGCACGTTGGAGCGCCAGTTCAGCAACTACATGGACGAGGCGACGCGTGCTTCCGGCGTGACCGGCGACCGGCTCATGCAACTGCTTGAGCGGCGGCTGGACAACGTCGTGTATCGCCTTGCTTTCGGCGATTCACGAAATCAGTCACGCCAACTCATCAACCACGGCCACTTCCAGGTGAACGGGCGCCGGGTAGATATCCCGTCGTTCATGGTTAAACCCGGCGATGTGATCTCGTGGCGCGAACAGTCACGTTCCAACAACTACTTCAAGACGATGAAAGAGACACTGCCAAAGCGCACGGTTCCCGGCTGGCTCCAGCTGAACGCCGAAAACGCCACCGGCACGGTCGCAGCGTTGCCTGCTCCGTCTGAGATCGACACCAAGGTCGACACTCGGATGATCGTCGAGTTCTACTCCAAGCGCTAAGGGTTTCGTAGATGCTGGATAACCTGTACGGGCTCCCAACAACTGAAGAGCTCCAACCGGCGGCGCCCGAGATCCCGCAGCTCGCCATCTCGATAGTGGAGATGGACGACACGTACGGGAAATTCTCTGCGGAACCGCTTGAGCGGGGCTGGGCGACTACGCTCGGAAACGCTCTCCGGCGCGTGCTTTTGAGCTCGCTTCCGGGCACGGCCGTTTCCTGGGTCAAGATCGACGGCGTACTCCACGAGTACTCGACGATCCCACACGTCAAGGAAGAGGTCACAGAGCTCTTGATGAACATCAAGGGCATGAGGCTTCGCTCACTCGCCGACCGGCCGGGCCGTTTGCGGCTTGAGGTGGACGGTGAGGGCGAAGTGAAGGCCGGCGACGTTATGGCGTCATCCGACTTCGAGATCGTGAATCCGGAGTTGCACCTTTTGTCGCTCGACTCTGCCGAGGCTCGCGTCTCTATCGAGATGAATGTTGAACAGGGCACGGGCTACGTCCCGGCGGCGCACGAGACCGGTCTCCCGATCGGTGTGCTCCCCGTCGACGCCGTGTTCACTCCGGTGCGCAAGGCCGGGTTCAAGGTGGAGGCGACCCGTGTCGGCCAGAAGACCGACCTGGAGCGCCTGATCATCGAGATCTGGACCGATGCCACGCTGACTCCGATGGAGGCGGTACGCGCCGCCGCAGCACAATTGATGGACCGTTTCTACCTGTTTGCCAACCTCGAGGTCGGCAGAAGTGAAGACGATCCAATCAGCGATCCGATCGAGTCGAGCAAGGCCAACACGCCGGTCGAGTCGCTAGATCTTTCGGCACGCACCCTCAACTGCCTCAAACGCGCCGGCGTTCACCGCGTCGGCGAGGTTCTCAAGATGCCGCGCCGTGATCTACTCAGGATCCGGAACTTCGGCCAGAAGTCACTCGACGAGTTGTATGAACGGCTTGAAGAGAAGGGATTCTGGTCACCCGACGAGCCGGCGGAAGGTGCGGAGGCAGACGCCCCGGAAGGCAGTTCCGAAGAAGTCGCCGCGGTTAGCGCCGGGGAGGCTGAAAATGAGGCATAAGGTCTCAGGCCGGGCGTTTGGGCGCCCGGGCCATATCAGGCGAGCGATGTTTCGGAGCATGGTCACCGATCTGCTCCGGCACGGCCGCATAAAGACAACGCTGCAGAAGGCCAAAGAGTCTCGTATTTTTGCCGAGCGCATGATTACGCACGGCAAAGAAGGCTCGGTCCATTCCCGCAGACAGGCGGCAGCTTTCATTACCGACACAAGTGTCGTGAAGCGGCTGTTTGACGAGATCGCACCGGAGTTCGCAGAACGCCAGGGCGGTTACACCCGGGTGATCAGGCTTGGTCCTCGCAAGGGCGACGGAGCTGAGATGGTCATCCTTGAGCTCGTTTCATAACCTGATCAACGCAGTCCCGGCGCTCCAGGGCTCCGGGGCTCCGGGGCTTCTCGATTTTCCAATTATGCGAATCGGGCTCGTGATTGAATATGACGGAACGGACCTGCACGGATCACAGTTGCAAGCCACGGACCGGACAGTACAGGGAGAAATAGAAAGCGTCCTGCCGGTGATATTCGGGAGGCCGGTCAGACTACATATGGCCAGCCGCACGGATGCCGGCGTGCACGGAACAGGACAGGTCGGTGCGTTCACCGTTGAGACCGATCTGAATGACCAGAAGATACGGGACGCAATTAACCATTACCTGCCCGACGATGTCGCAATCGTTTGCGCCGCCAGAGTCGCAGATGACTTCGACCCGAGACGGGATGCCATAAGCAGGGAGTACAGATACACAATCAAAGACCGGCGTTCCCGATCGCCGTTCACTCGACACCGGACGGCACACGTTCGGCATCGGTTGGACGAATCAGCGATGAACGAGGCCGCCGCCCGCCTGAAAGGTGAACATGACTTTGCGGCGTTTGCCGGGCCGGCAACCCCGCCGGACGCGATCACGGTCAGGCGCGTGGAGGAATCATGGGTGGAACGCAACGGGGACGAGGTCGAGTTCAACATCCGCGGCAATGCGTTTGTGCACCAGCAGGTGCGACGTATCGCCGGCGCCCTGGTCCGAGTGGGCCGCGCTCGGATGGAATGCGACCAGTTCCAGGAATTGATCGACCGGGCAGAGCGCGGACGGGCGAAAGACCTCGCTCCGGCCCACGGACTGTGTTTGACGAAGGTAAACTATCCAGGTGCAGACGGAACCGGACTTCCTCGCACCACCAGAGATTGAGCAACTATCAGATGACCACCAGGCTCAAGCCATACAACCCGAGCGCCACCGATCTTGAATCGGACTGGCACGTATTCGATGCCGATGGACAGACGCTCGGCCGTCTGTGCACGGGTATCGCCACGATGCTGATGGGCAAGCACAAGCCGGGATACGTCCCGCATCTGCTCAGCGGCGATTTTGTCGTGGTGATTAACGCCAGCAAGGTGACTATCACCGGGAACAAGGCGACGCAGAAAGAGTACCTGCGGCACAGTCAGTACCCGGGTAACTTGAAGCGGATTCCGTACGAGACGATGCGGGAACGACATCCAGATCGGATTATCCAGCACTCCGTCAAAGGGATGCTGCCAAAGACGAAACTGGGCGCACGTATGCTGTCCCGGCTCAAGATCTACGCCGGATCCGAGCACCCGCACGAGGCACAGATCAAGGGCGCAGAGGCTGCCCGATCCAAAAAAGGGGATTCCTAGTTGACGGACCAGCACTATTACTACGGCACGGGCCGCCGAAAAAGCGCAGTTGCGCGCGTTCGCGTTTACCCGACTCCGGGCGGCATAACCGTCAACGGGAAACCCGCGCAGGAAGTTCTTCCTGCTGAAAAGATGATGTTCGAGGCCACCTCCCCTCTTCGCACCTGCGAGTTGGTGGACAACGTCACGGTTGTCGCCAAGATTTCCGGGGGCGGCACTTCCGGTCAATCAGGCGCCCTGGCCCACGGCATCGCCCGGGCACTTCTTGTAATGGACCCCAATCTGCGTGCTCCGTTGCGCGCCGGCGGCCACCTCACCCGGGACGCCCGGGTCAAGGAAAGCAAGAAGTACGGCCTGAAAAAGGCGCGCAAGGCGCCCCAGTACACAAAGCGCTAGCCCGGCCGGGCGACTATGCCCTGCGGGGCGGGCCCCATTGGGCGCTTATCAAAATCACATGGAGCACCCTCGGCATTTATCGCCGAGGGTGTTTCGCTTTATCGGGCCTATTCTTGGCCGATCTCCGCCGTTACGCAGCGCTCCAAACCGGCGAGGTCGTTCACGATACTGACTCGCGCCCCCGGCAGCGCCACTTTGAGTGCTGCGGCTGTTTCCGCCGCTGTCAGCGGATCGATCTCAAAGAGGGCCAGGGAGGCGGAAGGATTCATCAACTCCGGCAACCTCGTCGCCATCCGTCTGACCAGGTCCAGACCGTCGTCCCCGCCAAGCAGCGCCAGCACCGGCTCCCGACGTACTTCGGGTTGCGCCGTTGCGAGGCTGTCTGCGCGGACGTACGGCAGGTTGGCAAGGATGAGTCGGTAACACTGTCCCCTTAACGGGCTCGCCAGGTCTCCCTCATGGAAATTGATGCGCCCGGATACGCCAAGGGCTTGCGCATTGCCAAGGGCGACTTCGAGAGCGGCTGGGGAGATGTCTACCGCGTCCACAGAAGCGTCACTCAGTTCTGCCGCCAGCGTGACCGCCAGCGTGCCGCATCCCGTCCCGATATCCGCTATCCGGATATCAGCATGGAGGGCTGGATGATCGGCGACCCACTTCAATGCCAGGTCGACCATGAGCTCTGTTTCCGCTCGCGGGATGAGCACATCCGGCGTGACGTTTAGCTCTCGACCGTAGAAGGCTCTTCTGCCCGTGACATAGGCGAGCGGCTCGCGAGCTGCGCGGCGTTCGGTCAGCCGTCGTAGCTCCGCTTCGGTTTCCGGTCCGACCTTGTCGTTCATCCCGGCGAACATGCGGGCGGGGCTGATCTTCAGCACGTGCTGAAGTAGAAGTTCGCCTTCGAGTTGATATTCAGCGACTCCGGCGCACTTTAGCCGGGCGCGAGTCTGCTCAATCAACTCACGTAATGATGGGCCGGAGCGATCCCCTGCGGGATTCAAAGGCGCGTCAGTCCCCGACGCCGACCGCCGCCAGCTTGCGGGCCTGTTCGTCCCGTTGCAGGGCGTCGATAAACTCTTCGAGGCCACCTTCGAGTACCCGTTGCAGGTTGTGGCTTGTCAAGTTGATCCGGTGGTCCGTGATACGGCTTTGCGGAAAGTTGTAGGTGCGGATCTTTTCCGACCGGTCCCCGGTACCGACCTGCGCCTTGCGGTCGCCTGCGATCTCTTCCTGCTGCTTCCGCAGCTGGAGGTCCCAGAGCCGGGCGCTGAGGACGCCCATGGCGTGCTGCCGGTTCTGGAGCTGCGAGCGTTCTTTCTGGGAGGTGACGACGAGTCCGGTCTCCAGGTGCGTCATGCGGACCGCGGTAGCGACCTTGTTGACGTTCTGTCCGCCTGCGCCGCCGGAGTGGTAGATGTCGATGCGGATATCTTCCGGCTTAATGTCTATCTCAAGCTCGTCGGGCTTCGGCAGCACCGCCACCGTGGCCGTGGAGGTATGAACCCGGCCCTGTGACTCGGTGGCGGGAACGCGTTGGACCCGGTGCACGCCGCTCTCAAACTTCAGCCTGCTGAATGCTCCCTTGCCCTGGACTTCAAATATGACCTCGTTAACGCCACCGATCCCGGACTCGCTGATATCGACCAGCGTGACCTTCCAGCGCTCGGTTTCGGCGAATCGCTGGTACATCCGGTAGAGCTCGGAGGCAAACAGCGCTGCCTCATCCCCACCGGCGCCTTTCCTGATTTCCACGATAGCGTCGGCCTCGGCGGTCACGTCACGAGGAAGCAGTGCGAGTTCCAGCTCTTCGGTCAGGCGAACCTCGTCCGCATCAAGCTGCTGAACTTCTTCGCGCGCCATCGCCGCGAGATCGGGATCGTTTTCGGCGGCAAGCATTTCCCGCGCGCCCGCAAGCTCCTCCGCGATACGTCCGTGCTCTCCCGCCAGCTCGACGATGACCTGCAGTTGCGCGTACTCCTGCCCTAAACGCCGGATCGCGTTGGGATCGATCGCGACCTCCGGGTCGGACATCTCGCGTTCGACTTCGGCGTGGCGATCAACGATCGCCTGGATCTTTACAAGAGTGGATTCAAGCACGAATTCAGAATATCACGCACGCATGGCGTGGATTATTTGTGATGTTGTGCGGGGCACAGGCTGTCTTGACCTGAGGCGGCGCCTTGGCCGCTGCTAGGTTGCTCGCACAGCGTCCGCGATCGCTTCCACGCTCAACGACACCCCGAACTGCTCTCCGTCTTCCTGAAGCGGTTTCAGCGCACCTTCTCCTGACTCAATCTCTCGATCACCAATGATCAGGGCATAGTTAGCTTTGAGGGAGTTGCTGTAACGCATCTGCGCGCGCATACCGCGTCCGGCCGGCGCGACCAGCACGGTCAGTCCATCGGCGCGTAATCCGGCGGCGAGCGTTAACGCGCGCAGCCCAGCCGCCTCACCCAGGTGGACGACGACCACGTCAGGCCCGGCCGCCGACGGTTCGTGGCCATTTTGCTCTTTCACTTGCGCTACGAGACGATCGAGGCCGCTGCCGAAGCCGATGCCAGGCGTGGGTTGCCCTCCGATCAGCTCAATCAGCCCGTCATATCGTCCGCCGCCAAGCAATGTGCTCTGCCCGGCGGCGTTTTCTGGTTCGATCTCGAACACGGTCCGCGTGTAGTAGTCCAGACCGCGTACGAGCCGGTGATCGGCGTAATACTCCAGATCCGGGTACGTGTCTTTGAGTCCGTCCAGTAACGTGATCACCGATGCCCAGTGCTCTTCACACGCGTCGCACAGGAAATCGATTGATCTTGGGGCTGCGTTGCCGATCGCCTGGCACCGTGTTTTCTTGCAGTCCAGCAACCGCAGTGGCGCACGCTCCAACCGTTGCCGGTCGTCGTCGCAGACCTCGTCGATGTGGTCCCTGTAGTAGTCCCGCAAAGCGTCGAGGTAGGCCGGTCGACAACGCGGGTCACCGATGCTGTTGATCCTGAGCTGCGTACCAGTGATGTTCAGAGACCGTATGAATGACCATCCGAGCTCGATCACCTCGACATCGACTTGCGGCGAACCGTCGCCTATCGCCTCGACGCCAAACTGGGTGTGTTGTCGGAATCGGCCTGCCTGTGGGCGTTCGTACCTGAATATGGCTCCCGTGTAGTGCATCCGCACCGGCTGTGGCTGGTTGTGGAGGCCGTGTTCGATGTAGGCCCGGCATACGCCCGCCGTGCCTTCCGGCCTCAGAGTCAGCGAGTCGCCACCGTGGTCCTCGAAGGTGTACATCTCTTTCTGGACGATGTCGGTGGCGTCGCCGACGCCGCGTTCAAACAGATCGGTCGCTTCGAACATCGGGATGTCGATCCGGCCGTAGCCGAATCGTGCAGCGGTTTCCGCCGCCTTTTGCAGGGCGAAGGACCAGTAAGGCTGCTCTTCCGGGAGTATGTCGTAGGTGCCGCGGGGCGCGCGGAAGGATGGCATCGGGCCAGCTCCTTCGCTCTCGGCCTGCCGGGTACATCCCGGTCAGGGCCGGTAGAGATAACCGTTTGTCGGTGTTTACGCCGGACTCGCCGCTTTCAGGCTACGAGCCCAGCCCCGCATGCTGGAAGATCTTGCCTTCCGTCTTGATGGACGGGGCGATAATCATCTCAGCCTGGTGCATCTCTTTCACATTAGATGCGCCGACCATTCCCATCGAAATTTCGAGAGCGCCGACCAGGTTCTGGGTGCCGTCGGTAAGGGAGGACGGACCCTTCAGGATCTGCTCGAGGCTGGCCTTCGTGCCGACCTCGATCCGCGTGCCTCTTGGCAGCGACGAGTGGGGAGTGGCCATGCCCCAGTTGAACCCCAGCCCGGGAGCTTCTTTCGACTGTGCGAACGGGGTGCCGATCATGACTGCGTCCGCGCCTGCGGCGATCGACTTACAGACGTCTCCGCCGGTGCGGATTCCGCCGTCGGTGATGATCGGGACGTATCGGCCGGTGTCCTCGAAATACTGGTCCCTGGCGAATGCGGTCTGGATGGTCGCCGTGACCTGCGGTACGCCGATCCCGAGGACTTCACGGCTCGTGCAGGCTGCGCCGGGTCCGACGCCGACGAGGATGCCGGATACGCCCTCTTCCATAAGCTGGCGGGTCACTTCCGGGCTGACGGTATTGCCGACGAGAACCGGTAACCCGACGCCCTCAACAAGTTCTGAGAAGATCAGGCCACGCAGGCTCTTTGATATGTGTTTGACCGTTGTGACAGTGGATTGCACCACAAGAATCTCTGCGCCCGCCTCTTTGACGATCGGTGCGAGCCGCTTGGTATTAGCCGGAATAACAGAAACGGCGCACGTGGCGCCGCTTGCTTTTATCTCTTCAACCCGCCGGGATACCAGGTCATCCCGCATGGGCTCGCTGTAGACCTTCTGAAGAAAGACCGTCGCTTCCTCACGGGGTTTACTTGCGATGTCTGAGTAGATCTCCTCGGTATCTTCGTAACGGGTCTGGAGACCGTCCAGGTTGAGTACCGCTACGCCGCCGAGCCGGTCCAACTCTCCGGCAAACGAGGGATTTACGACCGCGTCCATCGCAGACGCCATGAACGGGATATCAAACTCGTGTTCATCCAGGGTGAATGACGTATTCACCCCCTCTGGATTAACCGTGATTTCGCCGGGGGCGATCGCCACATCGTCGAAGCCGTAGGCACGCTTGAGTTCTTTGATCTGAGCCAACGCGGACGGTACCCCCGTGAACGGTACTGAAAGACGTGTAGTTGTCCTTTCCCTTTCGACTATCTGCCCCGTAATCAAGCTCGAAATCAGATGAGATTACGAATTTCGACGCGTCGTAAGAAAAAGGGTATTCGGGCGAGTATACGACCGCGCCGGGTTATCCGGAAGCGGGTAATCGATTCTCGGCGATTCTCGATGCCCCGGGTGTCCGCCGCCAACCGTGAATCCGTTCGTGCTAACCTCGTACTCCACCGCTAACTCCAAATGAACCCGGGACCAACGATCGCCGGGCGCGGAGAGGTGAGTGACGGGGCAATAGCCCGGAGATCCCCGGCCGACGGCATGGCCAAACGCGCGCAGCCGTACGGCATCACGGAGATCGACGAGGAGATGACCCGGCCCGCGGCAATGCCGCCCGCTCACGGCCGCGCACGTCGGTTGTTTTTCCGCTTTCTGTGCCTACCGGAATAGAGCGACCGCGAATTGTCGAACAAAGGTACATCTTCAGGCTTCGATCTCCCGGACCGGGGCCAGATTACTGACGTCCCGGGCGTAACGGTCGGTCACTACACGGATCTTGAGAACGCCACGGGCTGTACCGCTGTGCTCGTGGACGAACCGGCGGTCGGCGGCGTGGACATCCGGGGGACTTCGACCGGCACTCGCGAAACGCAACTGCTGGACCCGCTCGCCCGGATCGAGCACATCCATGGGGTAATGCTCTCCGGCGGGAGCGCTTTTGGCCTGGAGGCCGCCACCGGAGCCGTTCGATACCTTGAGGAACAGGGCCGCGGGCTCAAGATCGGGCGAATGACCATTCCGCTGGTACCGTCGGCCATAATTTTTGACCTCAATCTCGCATCCCATCTCGTCCGGCCCAACGCCGACAACGGCTACTCAGCCTCGACGGCCGCTGATTCAGATACGCAAACCGGTTCGGTCGGCGCTGGAACCGGTGCGACCGTCGGGAAGCTGCGCGGACAGGGTCTGTCCATCAAGGCCGGACTTGGCACCGCTTCAGTATCCCTGGGAGACGGCCTCGTAGTGGGCGCGCTGGTGGTCATGAACGCCATCGGCAGCGTTATCGACCCGGACACCGGCGATGTAATGGCTGGTCCACGGACCGATGCAGGATTTGAGAACACCCTCGATGTGCTGGTGGACGACCCGCCGCGCATGCGTGACCTGATGGGATTGCGCAATAGCTCGAATACCGTGATCGGTGTTGTAGCGACGAACGCCGGAATGGACAAGAAAGCCGCAATTCGGTTCGCGGCCGCCGGACAGGACGCCATCGCCATGTGCGTCCGGCCTGCCCACATGGCGGGCGATGGCGACACCGTGTTTGCACTTGCGACCGGCACACATCCAAAACTTTCTGGCGAAGACGCCATCGCCGGGATCGAGGATCGTCTCAGGGCGGGGGCGATGCGGGCCATGGTGGGAGCGATTCAGTCATCTATCGAACACGCCACCGGACTGGGCGGCGTGCCGTCTGCCGCCGAACACTTCGCCGCTATCGGCAGGGAGGCAACCCGTGACTAGCGAGAACACCATCACGCTGGATGCGAACACCTCGATCGGGTTCATTGGAGCGAGTCGACTCGGGGCGAGCGTAGCGGCGGCGCTGCATCGTGCCGATTACCGGGTCGTGGCGGTTAGCTCACGCAGCGCGTCATCTGCCGATTCCTTCGCCGAACGCGTGCCCGGCTGCGCGCCCGTAGCCAGCTCTCAAGATGTTGCGGATATAGCGGACGCGGTCTTCATCACGACACCCGATGGCGTGATAACGCCGGCATCACGCGAAGTCGACTGGCGAAGCGAGCAGGCGGTTGTCCATTGCTCGGGCGCTCGGCCGGTGAGCGACCTGGCATCGGCTCACGAATCGGGTGCGCGCATCGGCGGACTGCACCCGCTTCAGACCTTCCCAACCCGGGACAGCGCGGATCTCATTCCCGGTGCGTCGGCCGCTGTGGGATCGGACGATCCGATCTTGCTGGACTGGCTCCAGAAGGTCGCTTACGTGATCGGAATGAAGCCTTTCACGATCAAAGAAGAGCACCGGGCCGTCTATCACGCGTCAGCCGTGATGGCCTGCGGACTCGTCGCCTCCCTGGTGGGTCTCGCGGCCGAGGTCTGGGCAGAAATGGGTGTGTCCCGGGCAGACGCGCTCACGGCGTTGAGGCCGCTCACCGCCGCCACGGTCGAGGCCGTCGGGCGCGAAGGCCTGCCGGAGGCGATCACGGGCCCGGCCGTGCGTGGCGATGTCGAGACGATCCGCATGCACCTGGACGCCATGAGACATCTGCCGCCGAATTTGAGCCACGCATACACCGCACTCAATTACGACGCCATGCCACTGTTCGAGGAACGCGACGGGCTCTCGGCGGAAGCCGGTGTCGAGATCAAAGAACTTCTACGTCAATCACTTGAGAACCACGCAAACGAAAGGCGCTCGTGATGAGAGTGACGACCCGTCAGATTACACGCATGAAGCGGCGTTCAGAGCGCATCGTGATGGTCACGGCGTATGACGCAATGTCGGCCGGGGCGGCGGAGCGCGCCGGAATCCCGATGGTGCTCGTGGGCGACAGCCTCGGGCAGGTTGTCCTGGGACACGATTCCACCGTGCCGGTCTCGATGGATGACATGGTCAGCCATACTGCGGCGGTGACGCGATGTGCGCCCTCGCCCCTGGTCGTTGCGGATCTGCCTTTCATGAGCTACCAGGTCAGCGAGGAGATAGCGCTCAGCAATGCCGCCCGCCTACTCCAGGAAGGCGGCGCACAGGCGGTGAAGCTGGAGGGCGGCGTACCCGTCGCTTCGACGGTGAAACGGTTGACCGAGTCCGGGATCGCCGTGATGGGCCATGTCGGCTTCACCCCGCAATCGGTCCACCAGCTCGGCGGCTACCGGGTGCAGGGTCGCACAGAGGATGGAGCGGCACGGCTGTTGGAAGATGCGCTGGCCCTCCAGGAAGCCGGCGTTTTTGCGGTGGTGCTGGAACTGGTGCCGACCGAAGTGGCAGCGTCCGTTACGGAGCGTATGTCGATTCCGACGATCGGCATCGGCGCGGGTCCGGAGTGCGATGGGCAGGTTCAGGTGTTTCACGATCTGCTCGGACTGCTGCCGGACTTCAGGCCGAAACATGCCGGTCGATACGGCGATCTCGCCGGTGTCATTGACGAGGCGCTGTCGCGGTACGCCGAAGACGTACGCGGAAACAAATTCCCGACCGAAGCTGAATCGATCTCTATGAATTCGGATTCGGCTCGGAAGTAGTGGATCTCAGGCATTTGACGGTTAACTGGACCAAAAAGTGCGGGTAATCGAGACCGTTTCCGAGATGCACGCCGCCCGCTTGTCCATGACCGGGCCGGTCGCGGTCGTTCCGACGCTGGGCGGGCTGCATGCGGGTCACGAGGCGCTGATGCACGCCGCCCGGGCGCGTGCCGGGAGTGTGGTTGCGACACTTTTCCTGAACCCCACGCAGTTCGGCCAGAACGAGGATCTCGCGGAGTATCCGGCTGACCGGGAGCGCGATCTCGAAATCATGCGGAACGCGGGTGTGGACTTTGTATTCGCGCCGTCCGTTAACGAGATGTATCCGGCAGGAGACACGTTTATCGTCGAACCCGGGCCTATCGGGACCGTCCTCGAAGGCGAAGACAGGCCGGGCCATATGCGAGCGGTCGCGACCGTGGTCGCCAAGCTATTCAACGCAACCCGGCCTGACCTCGCCTACTTCGGCGAGAAGGACGCACAGCAACTGGAAGTGGTGCGTCGCATGTCCCGAGACCTTCGATTTGGCATCGAGGTCGTTCCGGTTCCCACCGTGCGAGACGAACGGAACCTGGCCCTGAGCAGCCGGCACTCCTACCTCACGGAACGGGAGCGAAGCGCGGCGGAGGTCGTTTACACCTCACTGTGTGCGGCCCGTGACCTGTGGAGCGGGGGCCAATGCTCGATTCCGGAACTCGAAAGCGCCATGCGGGACGTGATCGCATCGGAGCGTCTCGCTACACTGTGCTACGCCGTTGTTGTGGATCCCGAGACCTTTGAGCCGCACAAAGAATCGGGAGCTGTGTCACACGCGCTGGCCTTGATCGCCGTCACGATTGGATCGACCAGGTTGATCGACAATCTGCGGCTCGGTTGAAATACGAAACCCATCACGCGTCCCGAGAGGTGACTAAACGCATTGCGAATTCTGATCTCTAACGACGACGGCGCATTCAACTCGGCCCTCTGGGCGATGGTCGAGGCGGTTCAGGACCTCGGCCAAGTGGTGGTTTCGGCGCCCGACCGAGACCGAAGTGGTGTAGGCGCTGCGCTCACGCTCAACGACCCTATCCGCGCAAAACCGATTACCGCGCCCGTCCCCGGAGTGGACGCGTGGGCGGTCGAAGGAACGCCGGGGGATGCCGTGATCCTCGGTCTCCGGGAACTTGCCGGAGGCCCTGTAGACCTGCTGCTAAGCGGGATGAACCCGGGAAACAATGTCGGAGCAGATCTCAACCTGTCCGGCACGATCGGCGCCGGACTGCAGGGTTTCCTTAACGGCGTGCCGACGGCGACGATCTCGGTTGGACTGGCGAAAGATGCCGAGAGTTCACTGGTGGGCGGGGCTGTCCATGATCTCGCGGAGTCCATCCTGCGGGAGGTTGCGAACGGCGGTCCAAAGCCATTCGTCAACGTGAACTTTCCGAAGACCAGCGACGGCCCGTACCGCGGCGCGATGCTGACCCGTCCCAGCATGCGCGACATGAACGACGAGATCGAATCGGAGACTCGCGGGGTACGGACTTTTTACTGGATTAAACGTCCGCCTTCCGTGAGCGATGAGGCATCTCAGAATGATCCAGACACCGATGTCTGGGCGGTGCGAAACAGCTGGGTGTCCCTGACCCCGTTAACTGGCGCGTTGTCTGTTGCGAACCCTGAACCCTTCGCCATGAAGGCGGTCGATGTGTTGAACCGCTCGGTCACTCACAACGTCAATCAACAGACGGATCAAGCCGCCGGCTAACAGGCGTGCGAAGCCCGTTCCATCCGGGTCTACTCGGCTTCAGCCGCCGCCGCGTGGAGTTTCGTCGCTCCTTCGGCCATTCCGCGGCTGAGCATGTCGACCTCGCTTGAGTAGCAGATGATCTTTGCCCCGGCTTTGATCCATTGCTCGCCCTGCTCGATCGAACTCACCAGCATCGACACCTGCTTGCCGTGCTTTACCGCGCCCTCGATCAACCGCGTCCGGTACTCGTCGATCACCTTCGCCTGGTCCGGTGTGGCGAACACGCCAAGCTCCTGCGCAAGGTCCGCCGGACCGAGTGTCACGGCGTCGATGCCGGGGACGCTCATGATCTCGTCCAGGTGATCGAACGCCTGCTGTGACTCGAACATGATCGTGACGTGGATCTGCTGGTTGATGAAATTCTGGGCCTCTCCGAGTGTGCCGTGCTCGTAGTCCGTGCCGGGCCCGAACCCGGCCATGCCGCGCAGGCCGTCTGGCGCGTAGTGAGAGGCACTCGCCACTTCCTCGGCGATCTCCGGGGTGTCTACCTGCGGGATGTGGAGGCACCACACTCCTGAATCGAGCAGTCGCGTGATCCACTCCCGGTTGCCTTCCGGGGGTCGTACGGTGATCGGGAACCCGAGGGCGCGTGAGAGGAGGGCCATGTTGCCGATCGTCTCCATCGACGGCGATGAGTGCTCGATATCGACACGGGCGTAATCCATTCCGGCGGACTTCATCAGCTGGAGGATGGCCGGGTTGCGGACCATGTTGACCCACGAGCCGATCTGAGCCTCGCCTCGTGCCAGTCCTTCTTTCATCGGGTTTGTTCGCATGTTTGATCCCCGTGTGTTGTGTGTTGCGTTGCGGTTGTCTGGGCCACGGTCCTGCGCGCCCGGCAAATATACTTCAGCGTCCGCCGTTTGGAAGGATCGAGCAACAATTCTCTGAAAGGAATCGAATCTGAATGCCAGAGAACCCGGACAAGACCATCGCCCCCTACGGGTCCTGGCGCTCACCGATAACCGCCGAGAGCGTATCCGCGGCCGGAGTGCGTCTCAGCTCGGTCTCTGTCGATGGCGGCGACGTGTACTGGCTTGAAGGACGGCCACTGGAGGGCGGACGCAGTGTGTTGGTGGTACGTCGGCGAGATGGGACGATCGAAGACGTGACACCGCAGGGGTTCAACGTTCGCACAACGGTGCACGAGTACGGCGGCGGGGCGTACCTCGTTCACGATGGCGTCGTGTATTTCTCCAACTACACGGATCAGCGGATCTATCGCCAGGTGCGCGGAGGATTACCCGAACCGGTTACGCCGGAGTCGGACGCAAGAATTCGTTTCTCGGACGGGCGGATAACGGCGGACGGCGCAGCGATGTACTGCGTGCGCGAGAGTCACCCGGAAGAGGATGGCGAGGCGGTCAACGAAATCGTACGGCTGTTGCTGGACGGATCCGGAGAGCAAACGGTTCTCGCAACCGGCCATGACTTTTATGCTGCGCCGCGGCTCAGCCCGGACGGGGGCCGCATCTGCTGGCTGGCGTGGGACCACCCGAATATGCCGTGGGACACCTCCTACCTGGAGGTCGCTGACCTGGATCAGCGGGGCGGCGTTTCGGGTCCGCGAGTTATAGCCGGCCGGGACGGCGTATCGATCTACCAGCCGGAGTGGGGCCCGGACGGACGGTTGTATTTCGTTTCTGACGAATCGGGCTGGTGGAATTTGTATGTCCGCGTGGGCTCGGGTGAAGTCACGCCACTTGCGCCTGTGGAGGCGGAGTTTGGTCACCCGATGTGGGGACTCGGTGCGTCCACTTATGGCTTCTTGCCCGATGGCCGCCTGCTGGCGACATGGAGCAAGGACGCTATCGCCGGGATGGGCATCGTTGAACCGATCGATGGCGGGCTGACGCCGATCGACATCCCGTTTACGTCTCTTGGCGCTTCTTATGGAAACGTGGCGATTCTTGCGGGTTCCGATGGGCCCCGGGCCGTGGGGCTGGGCGCTTCTTCCAGTTCAGGTTCGGCCGTTGTATCGATCAGTATCCCGAGCGGCAAATCTGAGATCGTGAAACGTGGTGGTACGGTTTCGGTTGACCCCGCGTACCTGTGCGATGCAGAGCCGATCTCCTTTTCTGTCGGTGATGGTCAAACATCCCACGCCATCTGGTATCCGCCGAAAAATGCCGACTACGAGGGTCCATCCGGCGAGAAGCCCCCGCTGGTGGTGATGAGCCACGGCGGGCCTACGTCACAGACGGACGGCTCCCTGAGCATGGGCATCCAGTTCTGGACGAGCCGGGGCATCGGAGTCGTGGACGTGAACTACCGGGGCAGCTCTGGCTACGGGCGCGCGTACCGCGACGCGCTGCAGGGGACATGGGGCCTGTTCGATGCGGAGGACTGCATCGCCGCGACTCGTTACCTGGCGGACAGGGGGCTGATCGACCCGGAGCGCATGACGATTCGCGGCGGCAGCGCGGGCGGCTACACGACGCTCGTCGCGCTTGCGTTCCACAACCAGTTCGCCGCCGGGGCCAGCTACTACGGCATCGCCGATCTCTCGGCACTCGCCGAGGAAACGCACAAGTTTGAATCCCGATATCTGGACGGCCTGATCGCTCCATACCCGGAAGACAAGGCAATCTACGATGAACGGTCAGCGATCGAACACGTCGATGGACTCTCAGCGCCCCTGATTCTCTTCCAGGGACTTGAGGACAAAGTTGTTCCGCCGGAACAGGCGCGAATGATGGCGAACGCTCTTCGCAACAAGGGCGTTCCATTCGCGCTGATCGAGTTCGAGGGCGAGCAGCACGGCTTCAGAAAGGCCGAGAACGCCATCCGCAGCCTTGAGGCCGAGCTCTATTTCTACGGCCAGATCCTCGGCTTCAAACCGGCGGACGAGATAGAGCCGGTACGGATCGAAGGGCTCTAGGCAGACGGGTCCTCAGCCGCCGGAACGCGTCCGCTCGCGATTCCGACCGTTCATCCCACAGCCGTCCACGGAGAACTTCGCGAAGCAGCGGAATCGAAGTCAACGTCATCCTGAACTTGATTCAGGATGACAGGTGGGAGTTGCAGGATGACGGGGCAGAGTTCTGGATCTGATCATTTCCCACCTGCGCCGCAAGGCATCACACCGACCAGCGTCTTCGGATCGCGAGGCCCCTAGACCCCTCCACTCACACCGCCATCGCCGGGCGGTGTTGCGCCCACGGGCGTGCCTGCTCGAACGCTGCCGAGGCCGCCAGCACCGTCTCCTCGTCCCGCATCCGGCCGACGATGTGGAGGCCGATGGGCATTCCGTCCTCGGAGAAGCCGGCCGGGACGGTTGCCGCCGGGTTTCCGGTCATGTTGAACAGGTACGTAAATGGCGTGAAACCCATGCGGCGGTCCGGGACCGGCATCCCGCCGATCTCCTCCGGTTCGTTCCCTATCGGGAAGGCCGGGACGGCCGTCGTCGGGGTGAGCAGCAGGTCGTAATTTTCGAAGAAGTCCTGGACGTACGCCCGGTACTTCATAATCCGGGCCTGCGCCATGATCAACGTCTCGGTCGACATGTCGCGCCCGCGCTCGATGCCGAGCCGGTAGTAGTCGGTAACCAGTTCCGGGTGCTGTTCCAGCATCCAGCCGTTTTGCGCGAACGCCTTAGACCTGAACACTCCGAAAAATGCTTCCAGCACTGCTTCCGGGTCGTCCGCCCTGAAACCGGGCTCGTCTACCGTCGCGCCCAGCTCAGAGAACACCTGTGCAGCGGCCTCTGTGACCTTCACGACACCCGGGTCGACCGGCACGCCGCCAAGGTCGTGGCTCCAGGCGATCCGCAACCCCCGCACGCCGCGGTCTAACGCCGCCACGAAGTCCGGCGGCTCTTCGTTTATTGTGCCCGGCTCCGCATCCGGCGACGGACCTGACATCGCCTGCAGCATGATCGCGGCGTCTCGGACGTTCCTCGCCATCGGTCCGGCGGACGACGTGTTAATCGGGTTCCAGCCCGCCAGTCCACTTGCGCGACGCGGCGCCCTGCCCTGCGTCGCCTTGATGCCGAAGATTCCGCACAGGGCGCTCGGGATACGTATCGAGCCGCCGCCATCGCTGCCCTGCGCCAGCGGCGTGACCCCGGCCGCCACGGACGCGCCCGCCCCCGCGCTGGACGCCCCGCTCGTACGCCCCGGATCCCACGGATTGACGCAAGGATCGCCGAGCCGGTTCTCGCCGGTACCGATGTGGCCATACTCGGGCGTGTTGGTCTTGCCGATGATGACGGCGCCGGTCGCTTTGATCCTCTCGACGGCCAGCGCGTCGGTCTCTGCGATGCGGTCGCTGAACACCAGGCTGCCGTCGGTGTGACGAAGCCCGGCCACGGCTTCCATGTCCTTGATCGATGTGGGGACGCCGTGCAGCGGGCAGAGGTCGTCCCCGTTCATTACGGCCGCCTCCGCCGTGCGCGCCTGCTCCATGGCGAAATCTGACGCGATAGTGAGAAATGCGTTCAATCGCGGATTGAACCGCTCGGCGCGTTCCAGGGCCAGCTCGGTCAACTCGACGGGAGACACCTCCTTCGAGGCGACCATGTCTCGCAACTCGTGCGCGGGCGTCCAGGCGAGTTCGTCTCTGTTCGGCATGGTTCTCTCCTTACGCTGTCATCCCTTCATCCGTCCAGCGCTCAGCCACGTCTATGCAGCGCATGAACTTTACTCCCGGGTATGTGCGGATGTAGTTGATCAGCTTTTCCAGCGCCACGAGCCGTGCCAGGCGGCCCGATATGTGCGGGTGCATGGTCAGCATGAATGACCTGTTAAGACGGTGTGCGCCGTCGAACTCCCATTTCCAGGCTTCAAGCACGGCCGGCGGCGTCGACATCGGGGACGTGCGCCCGGCTACCGGCGAGTAGTTGTAAAACGGTGCGTCGTCGAGCGCCCAGTGGACCGGCAACTCCACCATTCGACCGTCCTGAGCATCCACGAAATACGGGATGTCGTTGCCCATGAGGCTTGAGTCGTAGACGAAGCCGCGTTCTTTGAGCAGGTCCAGCGAGTTCGCGCTCAACTCCCACGACGGAGAGCGGTAACCGAGAGGACGCTGGCCGGTGATTCGTTCGAGGATCTCGGAGCCGTGGTCGAGAACTTCGGCTTCTTCGCCATCGCCCGACAGCGTCGCCGGCGGCTCATGCCGGTACCCGTGGTGTGCAATCTCGTGGCCGCGGTTAGCCACATCCCGCACCGTGTCCTCGTGACGCTCGGCGACCCACCCGGGAATGAAGAACGTGGTCCTGACATCCAGATCGTCGAGCAAGTCCAGGATTCGAGGTACGGCCACGTTGGGTCCGAACTCGCCCATCGACATGATGCTGGGCTGATCCTCGAGGTCCGGGTTGCGATTAAGCGTGGCGGACGGGCCGTCCATATCGAACGTCAGCATCGCGACGCATCGGGTTTCGCCCGGCCAGATTCCGCTCATGTCTTGCTCCTGCCAGTAGTCCGTTGCCGTCCGGCGATGATTTCGTCTCGTCAGACCCATATTTACACCCAGCGAGCCGCGCCCATCGCACCTACGGCGACGAGGCCCACCACAGCGTGCAGCTTCTCGTACACGCTTGCCTGGAAATCCAGTGACGCCAGGGAGACGGAGCCCGGTGACCGTTCGTTGAGCCTGCGTCCCCGCGCCTGGCTGAACCCGGCAAGACCGCCAAACAGAAGGGCGACAAACGCCGCGACGATACCGATGCCGATGGCCCAGCCCCAGTTGGTATTGAACAGGTCACCGTACTCGCGGCCGGGCGTACGGGGAATCAGCAGAAAGCCGACGATGATCGTTATCGCCGCCGCGCCGTGCACAACCGGCCCCCAGACCTTGTTGATCGACGCGGTGACCTGTTTCTCCATCTCGGACCCGAGCGCCCGGAGCCGGGGATTGAGGATGAATGCGGCGAAGAAGGCGCTGCCCACCCACACCACTCCCGGCGCGATGTGGAGGATGCGCATTATCACGAGTTCGGTGTCCATAGAACCTCTCTGGTGCTGGCGCCAGTCGCTTCGTCGTCGGTCGGCATTCTATCGGGCCGGCCACGAACCACGGGTTACGGTGCATGGCGCGGGCGTAAAGTAGCGCCCGACAGATGAACGAAACGTCGCAGAGCAGGGATTCCAGATGCACGAACTGTTGAGCAGGTCGGCGACACAGATCGCAGCGGCCATCCGCGAACGAGAGGTCTCGTCAGAAGAAATCACCCGCGCTGCGCTTGAGCGTATCGACGAGGTCAATCCGAAGCTGAACGCTGTCGTGGTGCTGGCGGCGGACAGGGCGCTGGAAGAGGCGCGGGCGGCGGATGCGCAGACGGCACGCGAGGAGTCGATGGGTCCGCTGCACGGTGTTCCGATCACGCTGAAGGATTCGCACGACACCGAGGGTGTCGTCACGACGGGCGGCACCACCGGCCTGACCGGGAAGATGCCGGATGCAGACTCACCGCCTGTGGCGCGGCTCCGCGCCGCAGGTGCGGTGGTGCTCGGCAAAACCAATACGCCCGAGTTCACGATGTCTTTCATCACCGAGAACCTCGTGTACGGCAAGACCAATAATCCGTACGACGTGACGCGCACGCCGGGAGGCAGCAGCGGCGGTGCGGCGGCCATCGTTGCGGCGTGCGGTGCGTTCCTGGAGCTTGGCTCCGACCTCGGGGGCAGCGTTCGCGTACCGGCCAACTACTGCGGCATCGCCGGGTTGAAGACCTCTGCTGGGCGTGTCCCCCGCACCGGCCACGCCTTCCCGTGGGGCGGTCCGATGGACCGATTCGGAACGGTCGGACCGCTGGCGCGTCGAGTCGAGGATCTCAAGCTGGCTTTGCCGATCATCTCCGGACCGGACTGGATCGATCCGTTCGTAGAGCCGGTCCCGCTCCGGGATCCTGACGAGGTGAACGTCGCCGGGTTGCGGGTGGCGTTCTTCACGGACAACGGGCTACAGAGGCCGACGCCGGAGGTCCAGGAAACCGTCAGATCGGCCGCCGGGGTGATCTCGAGTGCTGGCGCCACGGTGGAAGAGAACCGCCCGGCGGCCGTGGTACGCGCTTCTGATCTCGCCGGTCAGTCGTTCGGGGCGGACGGCGGTTACTTTTCACGAAAGCTCCTGTCGGACGCCGGGACCGCGAAGCCTTCACGGTTCCTGGCCGAACGCGCCGAAGGCCCCCCCGAAAATGGTCTATCGGTCGAAGAATACGCAGCGCTGATGCACGAGGTGGACGCCGTGCGCAGTGAGTTGCTCGGTTTCATGAAGGAGTTCGACGCCATAATCTGTCCGGTCGCTGCGCAACCCGCGCCGACCCATGATGAAGCCGAGGGACTGAGATACACCTACACGCAGGCCCACAACCTGAGCGGTCTGCCGGGAGCGGTTGTACGCGGCGGCACCTCACCGGAAGGCATGCCTATCGGCGTCCAGATCGTGGCGCAGCCCTGGCGGGAGGACGTGGCCCTTGCGGTGGCGGCGGTTATCGAAGAAGCAACCGGCGGCTGGGGGCCACCGGCCCTTTAGTTTTTGCAACCGTTTTCGACGAAAGCCGTGATGGCCTGGAGGTTGTTGTCTTGAACCGTGAAACAGCCTCAAAAGGAATACAAAATGGACAACCTGCTAAGCGCATCCGTGAGCGAAATCGTAGAGATGATCCGGTCGAGGCGTGTTTCTTCGGTCGAGGTCGTCACGGCGAACATCGAACGCATCAAGGCGGTCAACCCGGCTTTGAACGCCGTAGTGCAGCTTTGTGAAGAACGTGCTCTCGCAGAAGCCGCCGAGTGCGACGCCGAACTTGCCGGAGGCCAGCACCGTGGGGCATTGCATGGCGTGCCCTTCACGTTGAAGGACTCGCACGACACGGCGGGAGTCATCACGACGGGCGGGACGACCGGGCGGTCCGAATACGTCCCGGACGTTGACTCGCCACCCACCGCACGGCTGCGGGCCGAGGGCGGCATCCTGCTCGGGAAGACCAATACGCCGGAGTTGACCTTCGCCGGGATCACGGACAACCTGATCTACGGCCGGACAAACAATCCGTACGACGTATCGCGAACCCCCGGCGGCAGCAGCGGCGGAGCAGCGGCCATCGTCGCCGCCGGTGGTTCTCCCCTGGATCTTGGGAGCGACACGGGCGGCAGCATCCGCGGGCCAGCGAATTACTGTGGAATCGCCGGACTAAAACCGACTTCCGGAAGGGTCCCGCGCACCGGCCACATCGTCCCGCCCGGCGGGTATCGCGACGCCTTCACCACGATCGGACCACTGGCGCGTCGTGTTGAAGATTTGATCCTGACTTTCCCGATAATCGCCGGGCCGGACTGGCGCGACCCGTACATCGTCGATATGCCGGTGAGGGACCCGGATCTTCTCGACTTCTCAGAACTACGGGTGGCCACGTATGACGATAACGGGGTGCTGACGCCGACCCCCGAAGTCAGGGCCGCGGTCAAAACAGCCGGGGAGGCGGTCGCGCAGACAGGCGCAAGCGTTACAGAAAATCGGCCCTCAGCCGTGCCTGGCGCATCCGAGTTGCTCGATCGTACCCGCACGGCGGACGGCGGGGCATATGCCCGCGTGTTGTTGGATCGGTACGGCACGACCCGGGTGAGCCCGACCCTGCAATCGAGAATCGATGGCAGCGGTGGGGCGCTCGATGCCAACGGGTTGGCACGGGTACAGGATGAGATAGACCTGCTGCGGACCGAGATGCTGACCTTCATGGACGATTACGACGCTATCGTTTGTCCCGTTTCGGGGTTCCCAGCCCCGCTTCATGAAGACGCCGAGTCGACCACCCGTGGCGGTTACACACACGTTTACAACATGACCGGGTGGCCGGCTGTCGTCGTGCGCGTCGGAACGTCTCCAGAAGGACTGCCCATCGGCGTCCAGGTCGTAGCACGGGCGTGGCGGGAAGACGTCGCTCTGGGACTGGCATCGGCGATCGAGGTGGCGACCGGAGGGTGGGAGGCACCAGGGTTTTAGGTTTCGTTCCTGCCGTTTGATAACGGTATTTCAGACCAACCGATGGATGGAGTCCCGAAAAAGTAAACTATCTGACCCTCGAAACGGCAGCGTCGAAACGTGTTCGGCGGAGGTATCGATCAATGTTCCGGTTCACTTCGTATCCGGTAGTATCGTCTCCACTGACGGTCGAACACGTCGAGTCTGATGGCAATGATTTGTTGCTGGATCATCGATCAATAGCGATCAGACCGGAATCGGACGAAAGCACCGCAGATTGGCACGAGTAAACGTTCAGCAGGCCGCACTTAAATGGGCAGCCGAGCGCGCGCCCGATCGCAATGCGGTCCAACGCCGTTTCCCAAAACTTGACGACTGGCTCGACGGCGTTGCGCACCCCACTCTTCGCCAACTAGAAGATTTTGCCCGTGCTACCTCCACGCCATTCGGATTCCTTTTCTTCCCAGAACCGCCAACCGAAGAGCTACCGATCCCACATTACCGGACCCTGCGTGACACCTCGATCGATCGACCGAGCGCGGACCTGATCGAGATCGTTCAGGCCATGCAACGCAGGCAAGAGTGGATGCGCGAGTACCTGATCGAACAAGGTCAAGGGCCATTGCCGTTTGTTGCCTCTGCCACTCTTGCTAGTGATGCCCAATCGGTAGCAGGCGCCATAAAAGCTTGGTTGCACATTGATGACGGATGGGCAGAACGGCAATCGAATTGGACGATAGCACTACGCGAACTACAGAAAGCCGCCGAAGACGCCGGTGTCCTCGTCGTTGTAAACGGAATAGTAGGCAACAACACCCACCGTGTTTTGGACGTTGGTGAGTTTCGCGGCTTCGTGCTGGTTGATTGACCTGCCCCCTGAAGCGATACCAGGGATTATATTAGTCCGGCCACCTCCG
>CAYYRD010000018.1:0-81881 GCA_964474025.1 uncultured Dehalococcoidales bacterium
CACTGAGCGGCCTCCAGGGCGACGCCGAGAGCGACGGCGGTCGTGTCAGAACCGCCACGGCCCAGGGTGGTTACGTCCTCGTTTTCGGCGAGTCCCTGGAACCCGGCGACGACGCAGATTCGTCCCTCGTCCAGTTCCCGTCGCAGACGATCCGCCCGGATGTCCGCGATGCGGGCCGAACCATGGGTTGTGTCGGTGCGAATTCCGGCTTGCTGCCCGCTGAGGCTGACCGCCGGGCGGCCCTGTGCCGTTATTGCCATCGCCATCAAGGTCGACGTGACGAGCTCGCCGGTCGATAGCAGGGTGTCGAGTTCGCGCGCTTCCGGCGTTCGGTCGCCCGAGACGGCGTTCGCCAGTTCGATCAGCCGGTCGGTAGAGTCGCCCATCGCGGAGACGACGATCACCATCGATACGTCGGTCTCGGCACGGTCGCATATCTTGCGGGCGATCGTGTTTATCTTTTCGGCGTCTGCGACCGAGCTCCCGCCGTATTTCTGGACTATGACGGGCCTGACTTCGGCCTCATTGGTGGTCATCGGTTTGCCCGGTCAATCACGTGTGCGCCCCGGCGGGTTGGCTGGACGACCCGCGTGCTTGCGTCGATGCCGTGGAGGCGCGCCGCCTCGGTCATTTCGTAGGCGACCGTGTACTCGTGTTCCGTTGCGAACGCCATCACGGACGGGCCCGCACCTGACAGGAATGCGCCATGTGCGCCGCCCGTCATCGCCGCCTTGATGATGGTGTTCATGGCCTTATAGATGCCCGCCCGTTGCGGTTGGTGCAGCCGGTCTTCCGTTGCGAACTTGAGAAGGTCGAGCCTGCCGGTGGCGAGGGCATTGGCCAGCAATGCGGCTCGGCCGATATTGAATACGGCATCGGCACGGGTCACTTCATCTCCGAGAACGCCTCTCGCCTCCGAGGTCTCACCAACAAAGTCCGGTATGAGGATCACGGCGTGGAGATCGTCCGGCAGTGGGACTGCGGAAGTGATCCAACCGCTACCGTTCTTGATACCGATCTGGCATCCGCCAAGGATCGCGGGAGCGACGTTATCGGGATGGCCCTCGATCTCGGCCGCCAGTTCGAGCGCTTCCTCCGGGTCGGTGCCATCGCCCTGGAGCGCAAACCCGGCCACGATACCGCTTACGATTGCGGCGGAGCTGCTGCCGAGGCCGCGGGCGAACGGGATTCCGTTAACGCAGTGAAACTTCAGGTCAGGGAACTTCGCGCCCCGGGCTTCGTATGCGGCACGCGCCCCGGAGACAACGAGGTTGGCCTCATCACGTGGAAGCACGTCAGCGCCATCGCCCTCGATCACGACTTCAAAGGGGCCGTGCTCGACCGTGAGCTCGCTCCACAGATCGACAGCGATACCGATCGAATCGAAACCCGGTCCGAGGTTCGCCGCGGTGGCGGGGACGCGCACGGAGACACTCCGGGGATGGTTGTTCTGGGGAGGCATGTTGATCAGTGGCGCTGCGTGCGGCTTCCGGAGGTCGATATCGTTGAGGTTCCGAGTATTTCTGGCACGGGTGACCGCGGATATAGCCGAAACGCCCAGAATCGGGTGACAAAAAGAAAACCCACGCCGACGCGCGGGCAACGACTAAGTATAATCCGGCTCGGTTCGCATCCGTACGCTGGTGTGCATCCGTTAGTTGTGGTTTTAGCGACGGCCTGCGTGGGCCGGGAACAGGACCGGAATGTCCCCGAATAAGGTTGCGCTGGTTAGCGCCGAGAACGAACGTACCCAGGAACAGCTTACCGAGTTCAAACGCCTCGTCGCGGAGGTCGGTCCTGAAGCCGAGGTCGTATGGGTGAACTCGGAACTGCCCGAGGCTGATCTCGTTGCCGAACTACAAGACACGGTCGCAATTCTTCACGGTTACGGGGCGAAGTTATCGGTCGATGTCCTGAAACAGGTTCCGACCGTCAAGCTGGTGCAGACGATGTCTGCCGGCACGGATTACGTGGATAAGCCCGGTCTTCACGACATCGGCATCGGCGTCGCCAACAACGGCGGCGGCAACGCCGTGGCGGTGGCAGAACACGCTATCTGGCTGATGATCGCCGTGTACCGCCGGCTGGATGAGCAGATTCGTGACACGGCCGCCGGTCTGTGGGGCCAGAACGTAGCGCCGCACCGCGAGGAAGCGCATGACCTGTCGGACAAGACCGTCGGAATTGTGGGGCTGGGTCGTATCGGATCACGGGTCGCACGGAGATTACAGGGCTGGGAGTGCAGGGTCGTTTACTACGACGTGATCGAGTTTTCGAAGGAGTACGAGGACGAGCTTGAGGTCGAGCGCGTGCCGATGGACGAGCTCGTCGCGATGTGCGACGTGATTACGCTGCACACTCCTCTTGAGCCGACGACACGGCACCTGATGTCCACGGATCAGTTCAAGGCGATGAAAGAGACCGCCATCCTGATCAACTCTTGCCGCGGGCCGGTGGTAGACGAGGATGCGCTTGTTGCCGCTCTGAAAGCGGGCGAGATTTACGGCGCCGGGCTGGATGTGTACGAGATCGAGCCGATCGAAATGGACAATCCGCTCTTTGACCTTGAGAACGTCGTGATGACACCACACCTGGCGACACGTGCGATCGAGTCGACCTACAAGACGATGGAGTTCGCCGCGGCCAACGTTTCACGCGTGGCAAGGGGCGAGGACGCGGAGTCGATCGTCCCGCCGGTCGTGGCCTGAGAAGCGCTGCAGGCGGTCGGTTTTCGTGGCGTCCGCACGGCTGTCTTGAAAATCGGGGGATGGATAGCGAAATCGCGGCGGACCGAGCCGTATAATCAGTCTTCGTGCTTTTTTCGGGGAGTGGCGCAGCTTGGTAGCGCGCTTCGTTCGGGACGAAGAGGCCCCGGGTTCAAATCCCGGCTCCCCGACCACAGGCATCTAAACGTGCTGGCATCGTGCGGTCATTCTTCACAATCGTGAGTTTGACAGCAGATTTGACAGCAACCGGAATCAGATTCGGCCTCTTCGCACTCCGGAGGGGTCGTTTCGCGTCCAGGGGTCACCCGATCGACACGCGGGAGGGTTAAAATAATCCCTGGTACCGCGCTAGGGGGCAGGTCAGATCGGCTCCACTGAATTTGTTGGAACGCAGACAGGCTGTACAGCCCACTTGCCTGAAATGGGAAACACTATGAAACAACTTGCCAGATTTGTTCAGGTGAAGCCCTCTTCAGAATTTCTCGTGTTAATTGTGGGTCTGGCGGTGTGGATGATGATCGGTTGCACATCGTCATCTGAAACTTCCGGACCAAGTTCCGCACCGTCCCGAGTTGAAAACACTCCATCTGTTCAGACCAATCCCACAGTGGCCCCCACGAACGGTGCATCCGATGAGCGTTCAACCCAAGCGAGCGGGCCTGATATCGAAACCATTCCAAACTGCCCCCCCCGTTCCGGACCGGCGGTAGCGGTTAACCGCTGGAGTCAGGATTGGGGGAACGGACTGAACGAAGTGTGGGTCATTCCTATCGCAGAAGCCGACTTGTCACTAGAAGACAGTCAAGGCAACCCGATCACCCTAGTCCCAGGGAGTGATCCCAATGCCGATACCAGAGTCGAGATCAAGACATATGCGGTAGGTCCGGATATGGAAAGCAGGTGGGATGCGCACCACGCTTGTAATCTCACCCAGACCGACCTCGTCAATGAGTTGGTATTGGGTTCGCGACCCGAAAGCACCGAGGTCTTGATCTACAGGACAAACGAACATTGGTGTGAAACGTTTATCGGGTATGAACTGCCCCAATTATTGCCAGATCAACCGCCTCTGCCTGTCCCTCCGAGCAGTAAAGAGGAGTGCGAACCAAAGATTTGGCAAATTGTGCTTACCGATATCAGCACAGGTTCTACACGTGTGGTGGCCGATTTTGGGGAGCAAATCTCAATAGAACGTCTCGGTGGAGGCTTTATATCAAATCCAATGTTCTCTTCGGACACGTTCCAGACCAGTTTCTCCCCAGATGGTTCGAAGTTGAGTTACATCGAACCTTGCTGGCAGGGGGCACGATACCAGGAAGCCCTTGGCACGACCGATTTGATTAGGAAAAGATGCCAGGACGGTGGATACCTAGTTATTACCGACTTGGAATCGTTGAGTTCCCATGTCTTACATGGCTCAGAGAACGATGCTGCCATAATCGCCGGGCACTCTTGGTCCCCTGACGGGTCTTCCATTCTGATACGCCAAGCGTGTTCAGCAAAATCTGGAGTTACTCTCCCAGAGGACACCACACGTGACGAACAGGCTGCCTGCAATGGGATTTGGACCGTTGATCCGTCACAGAATTCGGACCACTTCGAAACCAGACAAACTCACCCAATCAACCGCTTTTTTGACTGCGATAATTGGGATGGATCCGTCATCGCGGACGCCATCTGGTCACCCGATGGAAACGCGATCACCGTTTCGGGTAAGCCGAATGTCGAATGTAAGCGTGGTGTCTGGGAAATCGACATACATACCGGTGAGTTCTCACAGATCGCGGCCTGTCCTTTTGATGCGGGAAAATTGAATGAGCCTGAATCATGCGGAGGTCCCAAATGGTCACCCGACGGGGAACTGTTCTTGTTCATCGCTGACTCGGACGGGGACGGGAACGTCGAAATATGGGTGAGCAACAAGGACGGGCAGGAACCGAGGCACATCTCTCCCTGGTATCCGGGACCTGAGGAGAATGTCGAGTGGTCTCCAGACAGCGAACAGATAGCCTTTCACACATTCTGGCACATCCACCCGTCTCTGTTGACCGTCAACGTAACCGACCCGACAAAGGTTGCAACTGTGCCTTATTCAGGCTCGGGGGTACGAGGGTATGGATTCGCCTGGCTAGGTCGGTAGATTTCGCACATGAGGCTCGACCTGCCCCCCCCTGTTGAGGCACACGGGAGCGTCGCTCATGTTAGCGAGGCATGTACCTGTCCCGGTAGTGCAAGAGATGCTCGGCCACGCCAACCCGGCGATCACGATGTCGATCTATAGCCACGCCTTGCCTAACTCTCAGGGCCTTGTCGCGGAGACGATGAACGAAGTGTTTGGTGGGGACTAGGCGAAGCAGATGGGTAATTTGACAGCAACTTTGACAGCAACCGCAACGGAACAACGTGGGACAGTCCGGTACACTGACCTTCTCAATCGAACGGGTATCCGGACATCTGAGAACATTTGGGAACGGTTTGCACCAGTTTCAAATCCCGGCTCCCCGACCATGAGCACTTGCACCGCGAAATAGGAAGGCCCGGCCGAGTTGGCCGGGCCTTCTGTTGTTTGCGAGATGTTTGGTCTGATTTCATCGCGCGCGGCGCGGGACCCGTACTTCATTCAGTTTTTATACATAACATACCCGTATATCTTGTATAGTCCGGGCTTCGACGTAACGGTTTTATGTCATGGGAGGTAGTTATGGCACCGAAATACGTAATGCGAGTTATCCGCGAGCCGATGCCGGGGATGGCTTTCGAGGTTCTAGAAAAGGTTTTGGAGTTCCGGAGGGCTGGTGGGATCCAGGGGATGACGACTGCGGGGGTTTTCTCGGCGAGGCAGTTGATTGTGTCGACTACCCCATTTGAATCCCTTTCGGAGGCGGAATCGCTGGTGGACGGCCTACTGTCGAACCCGCAGCGTCAGCAGGCTTTCGCCGACATCGGCGCCCTGTGTACTTCAACCGCCAACAACCTGTCTCGCATCATCGAGCCGGGGTCCGGGCGGGAGACTGCGAACTGGATTCAGCGTTATGTGTTCACGCATGCGCCGAGCGAGAGGCGCCAACTGATCGAAGCGCTTCGGGAGTACGGGTCACACCTGGGCGACCCGAAGATTTCCATCACGGGGTCCATGAACGGCCCCCAGGTGGTCGCTTCTCTCGCCGTGGAGTCGCTTTCAACTATCGAAGGCCGGGGTGAGGCCATAGCCAACGACCCGGCAACCACGGCCCGGGCCTCGGCCGTCATATCTCACACCGAGACCTATGCAGTCGGCATCGCCAAGGTCTACCGGACTTAAAGCGGATTGAGGGCGATGGATGGCGGGCGGTCTTCGCGGACCGCCCGTCTGCGCGCCCGGCACTTGCCGGTTCCATGTCGCCACATCGCACGTGCGACAGCACGTGTAAGATTCAGAACACTGATCTAAGCGACGTACCGGAATTTCCGACGATAGCCGGGGTTCCCGGTTATCAAGTATTGGTGGCGCCTGGATCTCATCCATCCGGCCGCTGTCAACCAGAGCGAGGCTCCCGATGTTTGGCCTTCGACGTACCCCTGCTCCGGTTCCGGCTCCCGAGGATTGTCTGCCGGGACGGGACGAGGCTATCCCCACTTCTGATATTCACTTCGTGAACGGCCGGCCGATCCATGGTCCGTTTCCGGCGGACATGGAAACGATCGTCTTCGGGATGGGCTGTTTCTGGGGCGCTGAGCGACTTTTCTGGCAGGTTCCGGGCGTTTACACGACTGCGGCCGGGTACAGCGGAGGGACGACGCCCAACCCGACTTACCCGGAGACGTGCACGTCGATGACCGGCCACACGGAAGCCGTTATCGTGGTGTTCGACCCGGCCGAGGTCGATCTGCAGACGTTGTTCAAGGTGTTCTGGGAGAACCACGACCCGACCCAGTACATGGGCCAGGGCAATGACATCGGCAGCCAGTACCGGACGGCCATCTACGGGACGACGGATGCCCAGCTGGAAGCGGCGCGGGAAAGCCTCGCCAGTTACCAGTCGAAACTAGACGAGGGCGGGTTTGGCGAGATCACGACGGAGATCGCCCCGGCCGGCGAGTTCTACTACGCGGAAGAGGTCCATCAACAGTATTTAGCCAAGATCCCGAACGGTTACTGCAACCACGGCTTCTGCCAGGTGTCATATGACTAAACACTCGTGGCGCGTATCTGGATACTGTTCTGATAGCAGGATCCTTATTCGTGGCCTACGTCCCGGGCACTCGTAGTCTCAATTACCGCTTGCGCCGCTAAGCCGGGATTACGGCCCGTCCGCGATTAGACCTTGAACTGGAACCCGATGAGGAAGGCCGTGAGCACGGTCAGTCCCACGATGCCCGCTAGCGAGCCACGCGCTCCCAGGGATTGAAGTCGGGACACGCGCCTCCCAGTATCTGCCGTCAGGAAACGCGTTACTCGCTCGTCCAGCGAGACCATTCCCGCTACACATGCGAGGAGCGACAGTCCGAGCATCCAGCCGGCAGCCACATCTGAGGCCCAGTGCACACCGAGATAGACACGAGACGCGCCGATGCCGATCGCCAGCATCGCGCCTATGGCCCAGACGCCGAGCCTTGCACGGCGAGAATCGAGCAGGCAGCCGACTATGAAAACGAGGGCGCCGTAAACAGCCATGGAATCCAATGTGTGGCCGGACGGGAAGGACGAGTCCGAGGCGAAGATAATCTCGCCGTTTGTGAACGGGCGGGGCCGATCAATCATGGTCTTCATCAAGGCCGTCAGCGTTGAAGAGCCAATCGATGCGATCAGCATGACGGCCGCAAGCCTGTATCGCCGGAGCATCAGTGTTCCGACAATCGTGGAAACGGCTATCGACGTCAGCGCTGCGGTCGAACCAAGATCGGTCACCTGGCGCATGAACCCCGTGAACCACCCGGTTCGATGCTCGACCGCGTAATTTGAAAGGGCGAGATCTACGTTGGTCCCGAACCAACCGTCGCCCCTGACGTGATCGAGGATCTCACCAAAAACGATTCCCGTCATTACCAGGCCCGACAGGACCAGTGCCGAGATGATGCAGATCAGGCCCGGGCGCGGCCCGAGCAAGCCTGATCGCAAGATCAAGCTCGCGACACGTCGATCCGAGTTGAATGCGGGCGTGCCAATCTGCCGTGGTGAGTGTGTGATCACCGCTGGAACGGTTCCATACACACCAACTTAGGCACGATTTACCCGGCCTCAAAGCCGATGAACGCGTATACCTCGTGAGGGAATCCCACCAGCGCGAACCGGCGTCGCCACTAGTCAGCTGCGCTGGCGTCCAGGTCGTAGCCCACCTCGTGGTTACAGCAAGCGCGGCCCTGTTCCGAGATGAACTGGTACGCGGCGAGCGCCGACACAGCGCCCTGCGCGGCGGCGGTGATTGTCTGCTTGAGCGTGCCGGAACCGTCCGTGATGTCGCCCGCGGCGAAAACCCCGGGGACGTTGGTGTTCATGTTCCGGTCGACGTGTATCTCGTTCGTCTCCGGGTTCAGCTCTACGCCAAGGCTCCGCGGGATATCCACGCGAGGATCGGCACCGATCTCGATAAAGATCCCGTCCAGGGTCAACTCATCCTTGCCCTCGTGCGGCCTGTTCAGCTTGATCCCGGTCAGCCCTGCCGCGTCATCTCCGAGCAACTCCGCGACCTCTGTCTCGAAAAGCACATGGACGTTCTGGGACTTGTTCAGCAGGTCCACCATCACGGGTTCGGGCCGGGTGAAGCCCTCACCCCGATAGATCAGGTAGACCTCATCCGCGTACTTGCCGAGCAGAATCGCACCTTCGACGGCGGCGCTGCCGCCACCGATTACCGCAGCGGTCTTCCCCCGGTACAACGGGGCGTCGCAGGTGGAGCAGTAAGACACGCCTCTGCCCGTCCACGCTTCTTCGTTGGCGAGATTGAGCTTTCGGCGCTCGCGCCCGATGGCGAAAATCACCGCGCCGGCATTCACGACCGATCCATCAGAAAGGGTCGCCAGGAAATGATCCCCGGCGTTTTCCACGGCTGTCACCGCGGCATCGATTACCGGAACTTCGTACTTGTCGACCTGTTCTCGAAACTTGAGCATCAGGTCAAACCCGTTTATGTCCGGGTATCCCGGGTAGTTCTCGATTCCGCCGCCGATCGCGGTCTCGCCGCCGAAGCGGTCGCCCACGATCATTCCGTGGATCTGGTATCGGGCGATGTATAGGGCCGCTGCGAAAGCGGCGGCGCCCTGTCCGGCGATCAGTACATCAGTCGTACGTTTTTCTGGCATTCGTTCTTCTCATGGCCGGGACGACCCCGACCAAGCTGTTTTCTGGCGTGCCTCAGGCACGGCACTACAAATACGATGCAGAAATCGGTCCGGGGGCGCGTCAAAGAGAGTCAGGCGATTTACGGGACTCCCCCAAAGGAACGTCTCACGGCTGCCTGTGCCTTACCTGTGCACCGGCTTATCCGGCGCTCAAGAATCAGGCAGCGTGGGGGTTCGAACGGGTGTCGAAGGGGATCACTTCACGAGGCGGATCATCTTCAGGTGAGCGCACCGGCGGGGACTCCATGAACCCGGGCAGGAAGAACTTCACCGTTGTACCCGTACCGATCTCGCTCTCGACGAATACCTCACCATCATGTAGCTCCACCAGCGAGCGGGCGATCACCAGTCCAAGGCCGGTGCCGGGAACCGAGCGCGTCTCCTTGTTAGAGGCGCGGAAGAAGGAGGTGAACAGTTTCTCCTGATCCTCTGATGAGATGCCTATGCCGTGGTCGGTGACTGAGACCCACAGACGGCCTGCCTGCACCTCCGCCGAGACATCGACGGTCTTGCCTTTGCCGGAGTATTTGGAAGCATTGGAGATCAGGTTCGTGAGGATCTGCTCGATGCGGTCCGGGTCTGCATCTACCCAGAGTTCTTCGGCCGAGTAGTTCTCGACAAAAGATTGGTCGCGTGGCTGCATGATCGGTTCGAACGACCGGTTCAACACCCGGAGCAGGCCAACCATATCGAAAGGTTTCCGTTCCAGGTTCAACTGGCCGCTCTCGATGCGGGACATGTCCAGCAGGTCGTCGATAAGGACCGCCAGTCGCCTGCCGGAGCGATGAATCACCTCCACGTGCTCGACCTGTTTTCCCTCAAGGTTTCCTTTGCGGTTCTTCTTCAGAACCTCTGCGAGGGCCATGATGCTGGCGAGCGGCGTCTTCAGCTCGTGGGAGACCGTGGAGAGGAACTTGCTTTTCTCCTCGTTGACCCGCTCCAGTTCACGCTTTTCCTGGTCAAGTTTCTGTCGGAGTTCACGCTCCCTGGCCAGCCTGACGGTCTGTGCGTAGAGGCGGGCGTTCGCGAGTGCGCCTGCGATCTGCGCGCCGATACGAGACAGAAGGTCCTGATCTCGATGGGTGTAGAAGAGAGGGCCGGTGGTCGCGAGATCGATAACGCCGATCACATGGTCGTCCGAGACGAGCGGAACGCTCATTGCGGCGGTGATGCGCGGCTGGCTGGCGACCTCTCCACAGTCGTAGCGATACAGGCCGCGCACCTGTGATGCGCCGAGAAGCAGGCTCGCACGTTCTCGGACAACTTCTTCAAGGTCCGAACCATCAACCGGGTGGATTGAGCCACGATGCCAGCCGGGTATTGGCGTGCCGGCAACGTACGCCGGCGAAAGCGCGTCCCGCTCTTCATCCAGGGCGGCGATCATGATGCGATCAAACGGCACCAGGAGCTTCACTTGATCCACGAAGGCGGGATATACGAGTTCCGTGTCCAGCGATGCGCTGATAACACGACCGATCTCGGCGATGACGGCCCGCTCGTCGGCCTCCCGTTGCGCCTCGGCGTACAGACGGGCGTTCTCGACGGTGACGGCCATCCTGTCCGCTGCGGTGGCCAGGAAGCTCAGAGAATCTGCCGGATAGCCGCCGCCGATGAGGCGCGGGCCGAGAACCAGAATGCCTGTGAGCGTGTCCTCGGCGATCATCGGCACGAGGAGTTCGGCGTCCAACCGGTCCAGCGCACGTTTTTCTTGCTCGCTCATGGCCTGGAGGATTGGATCCGCATCCACGATACGCAGATCCAGAGAGGCGCCGTGCTGTGCGAACCAGGATGCGACCGCGCCGGTTCGGGAGAGCGCCACGGTCGGTCTCTGCTCCCGTGTATCCGCGATGACGCTGAACCGCGTGCCGCTCGGATCAGGCAGTGCCATCGAAGCCCAGTCACTCTGCATAGCTCGTCTGACGATCTGGACGGTATCGTCAGCCAGCGAATTGAGCTCTGAGATATCGCGTGCGTTTTCGTTCATCGCAACGAGTGCTCGTAGATGGTCGTAACGCTCTCGCAGGAAGATCTTGTCGATGAAACCCTGCACGCGGTCGATGGCCGGCTGGATGAAAACGCTCGTCATGAGGATCGTGCCGACCGATGCCAGAATCCACGCCTCAAGGCTCAGAGAGCGCGTGAAGACGAACACAACACCGAACGATGCGCCGTAAGAAGCAAACACGAAAGAACTTACGAGGGTGTAGGCCAATCCCCGCCGCAATAACAGGCGCAAGTTCATCAAGCGGTGCCGCGTTACGGCGAGCGTTGTGATGAGTGCGAATCCGATATTTCCGACGACGCCAAGGGGGTAGATGCTGAGGCCAAGCGAGGGCATGAAATCGGTCGTCCCGCCGAGGACGGACACGAGCACGCCCAGGCGCAGCATCTTTAGCTGGGCGCGTTCCCGTTCATTACTGGCGTTCGGGATGGCTCTTTGCAGTTCCACGATCGACATCAGCACCGGCGGGTAGGTAGCTAAAAGTATGAGCGGAAAGGCCCAGCCAAGTTCAGGGGCGAAACCGTAAAACCGCTCTTCTACTCCGGTCGCCGTCCACCCGACCAGCGTGGCGCCCGCCGCGGCAAGCCCGAGAAAGTAGAATGCGCCCAGGATCAGCGGTGTGCGACGCGCGCCGGTCAGGCCGTGCACGAAGTGATAGAAGAAGATCCCGCTGAAGGGGATGACGACCAGTGCGGCCCGTTCCCACGAGAAGGCCACGGCGGCATCCGGGAAGGCGTCCCGCATCCCGAAGATCAGGAATCCCCAGAACCCTATGGCGATCAGGAATCCGGCGAATATCAGGTTCAACCGGTCGCGAGGATCACTCAGCACGGCCAGGCTGGCCAGGAACAATGCCACCACGCCCTGCACGAATGGCAGCGCGATATAGACAGCGTTCAAACCCTCTCGGCCCTCCTGGTTTTCTTGCGAACTCGATCCGGTGTTGGTGCGAGGAGATCCGGATTTGACCGGAACGATCTTAGTTATTGATGAACGTACACCGTCGGGCTCGCCGACCAGTTTCTTGCCTGGCCCCGGCCCGGTCAGCCGAGTTATTCACAGCCCGCCATACGTGCCAACGCTCATGGTGCGAGGCCTAACGCTTCCCCGATTGCGTCCAATCGAGGAAGTACGCTCTGGTGCTGAGGCGTAAGTACCGCAAGGCGCTCATACAGGGCATATGTCCGCAGCGCAGCGTCCACATCGCCAAGTTGTGCCAGCTCCCAGTCCAGGAACGCGGCGTTGAAGTTGAGGGCGCGATCCAGCGGGTTGAGGGCCAGCGCGCGTTCGGCACTCGCGGCGGCTTCACGCATGGTTGAGACGGAGTCCGGCGCTCCGGATTCAACGGCTATTCGGCCAAATATCTCGCTTCTGATGGTGTGATATCGGGGTTGGTCCGGTGCCAGGGCGATGGCCCTGTCGATGTCGTTCAAGCGTCCCGAAACGTTCGATTTGTCCGGGTCAGAACTAACAGCGGAGGCCGCGCTTGCATCGGCCGACAGGCGCTGGACCGTCTCGGTCCATGTGATCCATATCGTCACCACTGCGATCAGACCGACCGCAACTACAGCCGCCGCTCGAAGGGTTGCCGAAGCCATCGGTCCTGATGGCGCGGGGGTCGGCGCCCGGGCTTCTCTCGCGTCAAAAATGAACGGGGTCGCTACCGCGAGGCCCATCAACAGCCAGACGAGGACCGTGTCGCCTGACTTCGGAATGCCGGTCAGTCCGGTCACGAACCATGCCGTCAGTGCGGCGCCGATGGCCAGCGTGACGATCTGCCCGGGGCCGGCGTCGCGCCGATGTATCCACAGGTTACGCAGGAGGAAGAAACCCAGCGATGACCACAATGCCACCCATGCCAGCAGGCCGGCCAGCCCGGTCTCCACGAGGCGGTTTAGCGGATCGTTATGGGCGGCGGTCGTCCGGACGCCTGACATGCGCGTCGGGGCCACCATCGTAAACACGTCCGGGAACGCATCTGGACCGTAACCGAACAGCGACCGCAGGAGGAATCCGGGTTGTGCGCCCTCCGGCGGTTCGGGACGGTTCAGCGCAAGGTCCAGAGCGCCGTCCCAACGGGGGATACGCGGGTTGTTGAGCGGGTCAAACACGCCCGTCAGGGTCGTGCCCCGGCCCTGGATGTCGCCAACGGATATTCGTTCGATACCGCCAGCGGGCGTAGCATCCACGCCTTCCAGACGTGAAGAGGCCGCGTCCGATGTGACCGCAAGAAACGCCAGTGAGGCGAACAGCGCGAAGCCGGTCACCAGGCCGGTTACGGCGATCCGACGCCAGCCGAACAGCATCAGCGCCAGTGCTGTGATCGCCACGAGACCGGCGGCGGCTCCTAGCCATGGCCCACGACTGAGAGTCACGAGTAACGCAGTGATGTGGATGGCGATCACGAGGCCGTGGACGGACAACCAGCCGATCGTGCCACGGGTCAGTTCTCGGATCGACAGTGACATGCCGATTGCAAGGGTCATGGTCATGACGAGAATCGTGGCGAAGAATATGGGGTTGCCGGCGGTACCGGAGACGCGTGCCGATCCCGAGGTGGATCGGATGCCCAGGGGCGCATGACCCAGGTGCTGCGCGATGCCGATCAGTGCCGCCAGTGTTCCGGCGATAACCATCGCACCGAGTAACCGCCGAACCTGGGATGGTGTGCGCAACCGGGTCGCGACGGCCAAGAAGAGAACGGCGTATGTGGCGGTCGTGTAGAGCGAGTTGCTTTCGTGTCCCGGATTAACGCCCCATGTGCTCAGTCGTGGCATGAGGGCGAATGCGGAGGCGAGTGCCGTGGTCACCAGGACACCCGCCACGGCGATCATGACCCGGGTTCTGTGATCGCCACGGATCCCGGAAATAACGGTGGAAAGAACCGGCCTCGGCAAAGCGGCCGGGTGGTGTGGAACCGTGAAACCTCTCCGCCATATAGCGAACCCGGCTTCCGTAAGCAGGAGCAGGAACACGATGCCGGCCGACAGTCGAACCGTGGCGACTTTTGGCAGTTCCGTCTTGGAAAGAAATGCGCTCTCGGACAGAATGATGAGTGGCGTGACTATGGCCGCCACAAGCCAGGCGGCTTCCATCCCCCGACCGGTCCAGGCACGCACGGACGCACCGTTCACGGCCCCGTCCAGCGGGCCTGTGCGACGGCGGGACCGGGAGGCGGCGCGAGTGCCTGATCGCGCCGTGACGGCGGTCATCGCTTTCCGCCGGGTGCGTTAGACATCTGGCATCGGCGCGAGCGCGGGAGGCCTGTGAAAGGCAACCGGTGATCGAATACCGGCCGCACTCTTCGTTCCGAGGTGGTTGCGACGCCAGACATGGCGTCAGCGTATTGCTGATCGAGGCGCCCGGGGATGCTCGGGCGCGCCATAGATATGGGAGTCCCCACCCAATTACGGTGAGCCAGATCTAACGCCGACCGACCCGAGCGAGGTGGGCGGTCGTGACTAGGGAGCGGTCAGACCCGGGATTCCAACTGGATCTCGAATACCTCCAGGATGTCGCCTTCCCGGAAGTCGATGAATCCCTCGACGCCGACCCCACCCTCCATACCGTTACTCAATTCGCGGACGTCGTCCTTGAAGTGCCGGAGACTTGCTATCTGGCCCGTGTAAACCGGTTCTCCATCACGCTGGACGCGAATGCTTGACTGGCGTGAAATCTCGCCGTCCAGCACCCGCACACCTGCGACGCGGTATCTGCGCCCTGCGGGGAAGATCGCCTGGACCACGGCGTGGCCTAGCACAACTTCGTTTTCGATCGGCGCCAGGAGACCGCGTGCGGCGGATCCCAGGTCGTCGATCAGGTTGTAAATGATGTTGTACTGCCGAATGTCGACCCCGTGGATGCCGGCCTGCTTCTCCGCGCCGGCCTGAGTTCCGGTCTCGAACGCCATGATGAGCGCGCCCGAAGCAGCGGCGAGCATGACGTCGCTCTCGTTCACAGGACCGGTGGCGGTGTGGATCAGGTTGACCTGGACTTCATCATCGGAGATTCGTTCGGCGCTCCGGCGGACGGCGTCGATGCTGCCCTGTGTGCCGGTCTTGATGATGACAGGGAGCTCCTCGGCGTCCCCGGCGTTGAGCCTTCGCATGACCTCGGAGAGGGTTGCCAGAGAACGGCCGTCTCCCCCGCGGTCTGCCTTTTCACGTTCCTCCACCATCTGACGCGCAACCTTCTCGTTGGCGACGACATCGAGGCGGATTCCGGGGTCCGGGACTGATCCCAGGCCCATCACTTCAACGGCGTCCGACGGACCAGCGGTCTTGACCGCATTGCCGTAGCCATCGACGAGTCCCTTGACACGACCACGTGACTTGCCGACCACAATCTGGTCCCCGAGGCTGATGGTTCCCGAACGGACAAGGATGGTCGCCAGCGTACCCCGGGACGGATCGACATGCGCTTCCAGGCAGACGCCGATTCCCGGAGTCGTGGGATTGGCCTTCAGTTCCTGGACTTCCGCCAGGAGGGCCAGGTTTTCCAGGAGTTCGTCGATCCCGTCGCCCTTCAGGGCTGAGACATCGACCGATACGACGTCACCGCCCCAGCTTTCCACGAGGATGTTGCGTTCCGAGAGTTCGCGTTTGACGCGCTCCGAGTCAGCTCCCGGGAGATCGACCTTGTTAATAGCGACGACCATCGGCACATTCGCGGCCTGTGCATGGTCGATCGCTTCTTCGGTTTGCGGCATGATGCCGTCATCGGCGGCGACTACGAGGACAGCGATGTCCGTCACCTGGGCTCCCCGGGCACGCATCATCGTGAACGCTTCGTGACCCGGGGTGTCTATGAAGGTCAATTTCTGGCCCTCACGGTCCACCTGGTAAGCGCCGATGCTTTGCGTGATGCCGCCGGCTTCCTGATCCACCACCGCTGAGCCGCGGATCGAGTCGAGCAGGGTGGTTTTGCCATGGTCCACGTGGCCGAGCACGGTGATGACCGGCGGACGCAACACCGCTTCCGGATCTTCCTCTTCAACTTCAACGACCCCTACCGTGTCTCCGGCGATGCTCTCCTCTTCTTCTTGAGGGCGCAGCACCTTGACACCGATGCTGCCCGCAACAGCCGCGGCGTTTGCGAAGTCCACGGGATCATTCACCGTCATCATCAGGCCGCGGCGCATGAGCAGTTTGATGGTCTCAACCGGGCCCGTACCGATCTTTTCGGCGAGTTCCCCGACGGTCAGGACCGCCGGAATCTCGATCGGTTCCGTTGGGATCTGGAGCTCTTCGACCGCGGCCGACGCGCCGCCGGGGCGGGAGCGTCTGCGTCCCCGCCCTCTGGGCCTACCTGCAAATCCGCTGCGTCGTCTGGCCATGAATCTCCGTCTTTCCGGTTTCGTCTCGCCCCGGTTGCTCGGTCACCGGGTTCGCTGGCGTTCTCGCCGTTCAAGCGGTGGATGCGCTCGCAAACTCCGCCCTGGCCCACGCCAGGAGATCAGCTCGGGAATTTTCCGATCCCCGCCCCTTTAAAGAACGTTCAAGTCCGCCCGCTTCAAGGCCGGTCTCGAAGCACTCCAACCGCCTACACAGATACGCCCCACGTCCACCAACCTCTCGCGAGGTACCGGCGACGAGTTCAAAATTCTCTCGTCGCGTGACGCGTACAAAGGCCCTTTGGGGACCTTTGGTCCGGCATGCGACACAGGTGCGGAGCGGTACATGATTACCGCGCACTGACACCTCCTGTCGCCGGGCCGGCGTTTGTTTCTGTTTCGATTACGAAGCTTTCAATTTGACGTCCGCGCGTTGTCGCCTGAAGCCGGTGGCTGAGTAGTTTTACGAGCCACCGCCCGACGCGCTTTCGCACTCAAGTTTTCGCCACCGCGACGTCCCCGCCCGCGACGGCGGGAGCCGCCCTGGTCTCGGTATCCGATTATGTCCTCGGCAAATCGTAATGAACCGGATTCGTCATCGTCCTCTGATGAAGGCAGTTGCCAGATGTCGTCTGAGGAGAAATCGATGATCTGTTCGGCTTCCGCAGCGGCCGCCGCTTCTTCCTTCTCCTGCTTTTCAAGAGCTTCAAGTTCTTCTTCCAGCGTCTGGAGAGCAAGAATTTCTTCGGGAGACGGTGCCGCGGGGGTGGCAGGCGCCTCGCTTGCCGGCGCGGTCTCAAGGACAGCGGCGGGTTGCTCGTCAACGAGGACCGGTTCTTGCTCGGCGGCGATCTCTGCGGCCACGGCAATTTCCGGTTCTGCCGGGGTCTCGACCGGAGGCGCGATTCCCGCGGCAACCGTTTCGACCACGGGCTCTTCGACGGTCGGTATTACTTCGGCAGCGATTTCTGCTGGCTCGGCGGTCTCCCCTTCCGGAACCGGCGCATCTTCGACGGCGGCGACGATCTCGGACACGGCGTCGGCGATTTCCGGAGCCCCGGATGGGGTTTCCACTTCCGGTTCTTCCGGCTCGGCGTGTTCCGAGGCCGACTTAATGTCGATACGCCAGTCGGTTAACTTGGCAGCCAGACGGGCGTTCTGTCCCTCGCGGCCGATGGCCAGGGACAGGGCGCGATCCGGTACGACGACGACTGCGGATTTCTCCTCTTCGTCGATGATCACGTTGTCGACCTGCGCCGGGCTCAGCGAATTGGCGATATAGGTGGAGATATCCTCGGCGTGCTCGACGACATCGATTTTCTCACCGTGGAGTTCACTGACGACGTTCTGGATACGCACGCCTCGTAGGCCGACACAGGCGCCGACGGCATCAACGCCCGGCTGATGCGACAGAACGGCGACCTTACTTCGCGCCCCGGGCTCCCGGGCGATGTTCTTGATCTCCACGATTCCGTTGAAGATCTCAGGCACTTCGGCCTCGAACAAACGCCGGATGAGATCCGGGTGTGTGCGTGACGCGATGATTTCCGGGCCACGAACGGTCCGGGCCACTTCTACGATGTAGACCTTGACCTTGAAGCCCGGCCGGTACCTCTCAGCCGGTACCTGTTCGGCGGGCGGCATGATCGCTTCTGCGCGACCGACATCAAGGACGACACCCCGGGCGTCGCCTCTCTGGACGGTAACGGTGAGGACCTCGCCGGCCTTATCTTCAAATTCGTCAAAAACGATCTCGCGTTCGGCCTCCCGCAATCGCTGCATTACCACCTGTTTGGCGGTCTGCGCGGCGATGCGGCCGGGGTGTTGCGAGATAGTTCCGGTAACGACGTACTGTCCGATGGTCGCAGATGCGTCAATTTTTTTCGCGTCGGTCAAGTAGACCATTGCGTCAGGTTCTTCCATCTCCGCGCCGTCTTCTACCACGGTGCGGACGGTGTGAACCTCCATCTCTCCGGTATCCGGGTCGAGCACGACTGTGACATCCTGGCCTTCTGAGATGGCGTCACGTTTGTACGCGGAGACGAGAGCTTCCTGGATGGCGCTCAATACGACGCCATGCGGGAGAGCTCTTTCGGCTGCGAGTTGTGTTACTGCAAGGAGCAAGTCACTCTTCACAGTTGCACCTTCCGGTCTTAATCAAAAATGCCCTGACAAACAAAAAAAGTGGGGGCAACCCACTTCGTCAGTAGCGATCGTTACCCCGATCAAATCCAACGGACAGTATAGTCCACACGACGATCGTTCGCAATCGTTACGGGTGCGTCCGCCGTACGTGAGACAGGTACTCTTTACGAAATTCGACGCCGCCTGGTTCGATGGTCGCTCAAGGAGCGGCGTCACTGTTGAATATTTCCCCTTATCGGTTTCGCGCAGGATGGCGGTCAACATGAAACTCGCACTGGTCCTGGATTTCGACGGAACGATCACCACCAGCGACATCGGCGTCGAGATCGTCAAGAAGTTCGCCCGTTCGGACTGGGACGAAGGTCTGCGCCTTTGGCGGGCGGGAGAGTTTGATCAACGCCAGCTCATGGAGTGGGAGTTCGCCCGGCTGCCCGGCGGACGGGCGGCAGAGATGCGCGAGTACGCGCTTGCCGAGGCCGATGTGAGGCCCGGGCTGGCCGGGTTGCTGGAACTGTGCCGTGATAACGATGTGCCGGTGGAGGTGGTCTCCAACGGAATGTTGTTCTACGTCGAGGCGGTCCTGGGGCGGGAGGGATTATCGGACCTGGCTTTCGTGGCCCCGATGCCGACCTTTGCCGGTCTCGGGACCGATGCCGGGCCGGCGGTCGAGTTTCCCGATGGAATCGAGACCTGTGATCGGACCGGGCTGTGCAAGTGTGCCCGGGCCCGCAGGTTGCGTTCCGGCGGGCGCAAGATCGTGTTCGTCGGCGATGGAATTTCTGATTTCTGTATTGCGGAGGAGGAGGCAGACTTCATCATCGCCCGGTCCTCTCTGAAGGATCACTGCGTGGCGAGCGAAATTCCGCACAGCGAGTTTTGCGATTTCGGTGACGTCGCGCGTGAGCTGGCGTCACTGCTTTCAGCGTGATCGGAATTCCGGCATCCCTCAGCCCGGCGTCCTTCGGCGGTAATATCTGGCGAGCTTGAGTCGACTATCGGGCCTGCCGGAACAATGTTGAGTTCGCCGGCCGGACTAATCCCCAGGAGAGGAACTTGATGACGAACGGTATGTCGCCCGACTCGCTGGCGCGGCGCATTCGTGCATACGAGTTGTTCGGCGTTCACCGCACCGGATGGCCGGGAGACACGAGTTCGGCCGAGTGGGCGCGAGCAGAACTGGAATCGGATGGCGTTGATGCCTCGCTGGAAGAGTTTGAGTTTCCGATGTTCCGGTCCGAGTCGGCCCGCCTGGTATGGGACGGAGGTGAAGCGGATGGTGTTGCGCTCCACGATTGCGGTAGCACGGGGAAGGACGGGGTGCCAGGCCAGCTTGTGACGCCCGGCGCGGTTGATGTAAGCGGCAAGTTCGTCCTTGCCGGGGAGAACGACCCGGAATTCGATCAACGGCCGATTTACGAACGTGTCTCCGAGTTGGAGGACGCCGGTGCGTTGGGGCTTGTGCTGCGCCGTAGCGACTCACTCGGCGCCATAAATGTCCTCAACGCGTACCGTATCGATCAGCCGCTTTCTCTGCCCGTTCTCCAGATTGCGGGTCTGGACGCGCAGGGGTTGACCGGGGCGGCGGAACGCGGAGAGAACGCCGTGCTCACGGTCGACGCCGCTCTTGAGCCCGCGACTGCGTTGAACGTCGTGGCGACCCTGCCCGGCGCGGACCCGGATGCGGCCCCCCTGGCGATCATGACGCCGCGCTCCGGCTGGTTCATTTGCGCTTCAGAGCGCGGCGGTGGCATAGCCATCTGGCTGGGACTCGCGGCCGCCCTCGCAGCGATGCCGTCCCGACGGCGCACGGTCCACATGGTGGCTTCAAGCGGACACGAGTTAAATCACTACGGCCTCCGGGCGTATCTGGGAGCCCGGAAGGGGTTGGAGACGCGGGCGATCGCGTGGCTGCATCTTGGAGCGCTGATCGGCAGCCGGGCGACATCAGTCAAGATCGAGCCGAGTGACGAAGAGCTTGGAGCGCTCGCCAGGTCCGCGTTCGAATCTTCGGGAGCCACGCGCTGGATGATGTGGAATCAACACGGCGGAGAGGCGGAGAACATCGCCGAGGCCGGGGGACGATACGTATCGCTGCGGGGCGGGGCGCCGGACAACGGCGGCGACACTTTCTTTCACAGTCCGAACGACTCCATTGACCGGGCGAGCGACATCGACCTCGTGGCGGCGAGCGGGCGGGCGTGCCTGGAGATCGTGGAGGCGCTGGTTACGGCCTGAGCCCAGCGACCTGGTTGTGGCGAGACGACCGAAGTCCAGAACGTTGTCTAAATAGCCGCCCGGCAGGGCTCTAGCGTGGGTGCCAGCGGCGGCCTTCTATCAGGCCGCGAACGTAGCCGGCCTGGCCGACGTGCTGCAGGTTGCCGTTTACGACCGCGATGAGTCGTTCTCCGACCGTGGCCGGAGGGGCAGACGACGCTGTCTCGACCACGCGATCGAGGTCGTCCGGGGTGAGTGCTGACAGGTAGTTCCGGGTGTTGTCCAGGACAGCGTCGTAATGCTCAAGCAACGTGGCGGCGTCCGGCGCTGCGAAAGCTGAGACGCGCGCCGCATCGTGACCCATACCGGTGTCCTCTGGATCGGCCGCCATGCCGTAGCGGTCATGCCAGCCGTCCCGAATCCAGAGCTGTTCATTCCCGGTGATGGCTGAGATGCCGCGGTCCTGCATGCGCGCCATGTGCCAGATCAGCCATCCGATCGGGTTTGACTCAGGGCCGGGCCGATGAATGAGCTGTTCCGGCGACAAGCCGTTCAGCGTGAGCGCGACGGAGCCGCGCACGGTGTTGAGCGCGTCGGTCACAAAGTCGGCGACGTTCAAGGTCATGCTCCCGGGTTCCCGCCGCAGCGGGTAAGGCCCCCTCAGGGGGCGGGCGACAGGTTCAGCGGAAATCCGGTGTCCGGGTGCTCTTCAAGCATGCGCGACCACGCCCGTCGACCGATTCGATCTACCTCGTCTATGAGGGCGGGCTCGTCCACGGTGAGGACACGCCCGTTTCGCATCACCCATTCGCCGTCGATCATCACGGACTCGATGTCGCCCGGCTGGCCGTTGTGGATCCAAGACGACACGATGCGCATTGTCGGCACGAGGTGGGCGCGGCGCATGTCGATCATAAACAGGTCCGCCTTTTTTCCGACTTCCAAGGACCCGGTCCGGTCTTCCATGTGCAGGGCACGGGCCGATCCCATCGTGGCCCACTCGACGACATCCTCGGGCTGCGGGCTGGTTGCGTTTTCGGTGGCGACTCGCTCCGTCCGAAGCGCCGTACGCATGACCTCAAACATGTCCTGCGTGTTGTTGTCTGTCCCCAGCCCGACGATGCAGCCGGCGTCCCGGAGCGCCGGTATGGGCGGGTGTACGGCGCGCAAGGCCGCCATCGCAGGCTGGTGGGTGATGTGCGTTCGTGCGGCGCCGAGCGCGGCGATCTCGGTCTCGTCCACGTATCGGCAGTGCGCTGCGACCAGCCGGGGTCCCAGGAAATCGTTGTCGGCCAGGTAAATGGACGGCCTTGCGCCTCTCAAAGCGAGCATCGATTCGATTTCCAGGCGGCTCTGGGCGAGGTGGATCGTGTATCCGGTGTCGTGCCGTTCGGCCAGCGCCCGGACCGCGGCGAGTAGCTCGGGCGAGCTTGTTTCTACGAGCTGGGTCGAGGCGAAGCAGGTCACCCGTCCGCTTCGTGCGCCGTGCCACTTTGAAAACAGGTCCTCGGCTCGCCCCAGCTTTGTCTCACGCTGCTCGGCGGAGAATCCTGAGGGCGGCTGGCCCGGTCGGTAGGCTGGCCCCACTACCCCGTCGTCCGTGTTTTCGGCCAGGACCAGGCGCATGCCCGTACCGACTATCGAAGAGGCGTACACATCGATACCGGCCGCCATCTCCAGCAATGTCGTGGAACCTGAACGAATTGCCTCCACAGCGCCGAGCGTGGCCAGGGCATTTCGCTCTTCGTCGCTCACCAGTGAGTTGATACCCACCGGGAACGGTAGATCAGGCGGGAAGCCGAAGTCTTCCGTAATCCCGCGAGACAGCACGTTGAGCAGGTGGGCGTGGCAGTTGATCAGCCCCGGGAATACGGCTTTCCCGCGGCCATCGATAACGTCAGCGCCCGGGTGTGATCCAAGAACATCTACAGCGGGTCCGACTGCGGACACGACGTCATCCGTGAGCGCAATAGCGCCGTCGTGAACGACGCTGTGCGTCGCGTCGCCGGTGACGATCGTTGTGTTGGCGATGACGGTTGTCGGCATGGGCTCTTTCCGTGGATTCTGGGTATCCAATCTTTGGACCCACACCCGGGATTGAATGACGGGTTCTGACCTTGTCTTGTTCAGTCCTTCACGGGGGACAGGAGCTCCAGGAACTCGATCCGCTGGTTCTCGATCAAAGGGCGAATCTGCGCGCCGAGATCGAGAGCGGCCCGGGGCAGGACGTGGCCTTCGCGAGTCGGAGACATGATGGCGTCGTCCGTCCAGTCGAGCACGACGACGTTCTGGTCGCCCGGGAGGGTCGCGCCGTTGTAGGAAACACGGAACTCGCTTCTCTGCCCGGCGTCCCGGTATGCCTGCGCCTGTTTCTGCAACAGGACGGCCACGTTGCGAGCTTCGCCGGGTTTGGTGTTGAAGATTCTCCTGATCAGGTACAAAGTGCTGCTCCATATGAACGAGGGCGTTGGGGACGAGATGGTTGGAACCTCAAAGGAGGCGCGCGGAGCATACCCGACAGGCTCTATCGGCGGGAGGGAATATCGTTGCTGCTGGCCCTGACGCTGGTTCGGGGCCACCACCGCGTGTGGTTACGTGACTGGTTTTCGCCCGCCGCCAGAACACCGTGGCGGGGACTTATGGGTCACAGGACGCCGGAGCGGCGAGTCTAGCGTTTGGAAACGGTCAGAATCGCTATGTACTCCGAGGGATCGATCTGGACGGTTGATAGTGGACGGGGTTCCAGTTCGACCAGTTCAAACAGGTAGTTGCCTGACAGCCCGGTCACGTTGTCTACCTCGGGATCGATCTTGCCCAATTGCAGTATCAGATCACCGATACCGGACTCGGATTTATCGCCGGGGTTTCTCACTTCGATCCGAACTTTCGCAGTCCCGGCCCAGACGCAGGTCACGTCTGCCGGGCACCGAGAATCCTCGGTGACTTCGGCCATCACGATGGCGAAGCCCCCCGCTTCGATAACCGCCGTGTCGCCGATTTCAAGACGAAGCGGTTCTGAGAGTTTCACTGGCTGATCCTCGGACGGCTGATCGACGGGTGTTGGAGGTGTCGCGTCACCCGGCTGTTCGATCGACGATGCGCCGGGTTCGGTGGTGAACTTCACAACCCTGCCGTGTATCAGTACGGCGTATTCGGTGTCCGGTTCCAGATCGTGCCCGCTCCCGAGCCGAATGCTGGTCGTGACCGTCCGGTAATCATCTGTACACGGGACGTTTCCGTCCTCCGGCTCCCGATTATTTACCGTGACCGTGAACTCCAGGTTTCCACGTTCCACGGTGTATCCATCGAACTCCACGCAGCCATTCGGCAGGCCGGATGTCACGCTCAGGAAGTACTGCTCCGGGAAGGACTCCCCTACCAAAATGCTGGCGGAGTCGATAGGCGCGGGCACTCTGACCATTTGCCGGGCGGGTTCGTCGGTCGGTCCGGCGCCGATGGCGGGGCAACTGGAGGTGACCTGGCGCGGCTCCCCGTTTACCTTGACCGCGTAGTTGTGACAGGCATCGACGCCGTCATCGATCGGGATGCTGGTGGTGACCGTCCCGTAGACCGCCGCGCACGCGACGCCGGGACCGGCCGTTGTCAGATTGGTCACGGTCAGGTTGAAGGTGTCGCCGTCACGCTCGAGACTGTAGGAATCAAAGGTTTCGCAACCGTTGGACAGCCCTGACATGACCACCATCGTCGAATTCGGTGGTTTCGCTGCGACCTTCTCGATCTCGACACTCTCAACCAGCGCCGTCACGTATTTTGAAGTGGATGGCGCTGCGGGCTCCGACGATGTGTCACCGGGCTCCGAGCCACATGCTGAAGTTATCAACATGACGATCAACAACGCGGCTGTGATTAGCCCGATTCTTGCGGTGTTCACGGTGTGTTTCTTTCTTGCGATGCCGGCGTTCTCAAGGCCGGAATATCCGTAGCGCTCCGCGCTGATCTTCGCAAGTAATGACGACGAAAGCCGGTCCAGTGTTCCCTCTTCAGCCTCTTACGCCATCACGCCGCGGCACGAAATACCACCATTTCGGGCAATGCCGGTTCCGGTCGCCGAGGATTCCCATGCTCGCCGGGACCGGGACCGGCGGATCAGGGCTGTCGCGGCAATTCCGAATCCCACCGCTGGAACATGGACAGATCCCACGTTGCACGCGTTTCGAAAGCGGTGGCCCGGATGGAATCACGCTGCTCTGCCAGAAATCCCCCGGGCATCGGGCGGCTTAAGGCTCAGGCGATCTGAGTCAGGTCCAGGTATCTACCGCGGAACGCCGAGGCCCAATCGGCGAGGGCCGGGATCTTATCCGCCACGGAGATCAGGTCCTCGAAATTGGCGACTCTCAACAGGGATCGCGGCTCGATCAACTGCTCGGCAAACTTTTTCACGGCACCGGTGAGCGCCCGGTCTTCTTTGCAAGCGAGCAGGGCCACGTGTCCGAGATCGAAACCCTCTTCCTTCCTGATGCTTGCCACCAGGAGTGCGTTACGCCAGAGCTGGTTGGTCGATTTGCCTTTGAGCAGGTCTGCCGCGCCGCGCTTGAATCCACTTGATGGGTCGTCGGTGACACGTCGATAGGATGGCCGGTCGTATTCCTGCAACGTAAAAGGCTCGGTGTACTTGGTCTCTACTCCGATGAACCCGCGCTCGCCGTCCGGGGTCGTGTACTCGACGTAGGCGTCAAACGCGGTCTTGTCTCCAAGATGCGATGCAGGATCAGGCGCCCACTCGACCTCGATGGCCTTGATGGTTTCGATGTCGAGATCAAACGTTGCGTTGAGAACGGTTATCGCGTGTTCCGGATATGCCCTCAAATGGCCGAACAGGTTGAAGCAGAGTGGTTGAGAGGAAAGCAGGTTGGCCCTGAGCCGGGTCTCTTCGATCACGCCGCCCTGCGCCAGCACCTGCGGGACCCGGGAATCCACATAATCGCTGACTTCGCCGGTGAGAAAATTGGCGGTCGGATATTTCGCCACCCACTCTGGCGAGAGATGGTTACCGCGATAGCGGCCGCGAAACCGCCCGGCCGGCGCCTTGAGCACCATCTGGCGATACCACGACTGAAGCAGCCGGTACTTTGCCCGCCAGGCCGGCTCGGAGCCGACCTTGAGCATATCGGCATCCCAGGCAGGCCAGTCCGGGGGTCGTTCTTCGATACGTCGGAGAGTCATCAGCCGAATCATAGCGCGCGTATGCGCACACATTGTGATTCCCCCGGAATAGCCGGGAATTCGGCATGCGATCGTGTTGGAGGATTGGTCTTCTCCCTCAGCCCTGGTGTGCGTGGGCCTCTCCGGCTGGGAGACGGGATTTTCCGAACCTGTTGGACAGAATGGGTTCGGGAATCAACCTTCCAGCGCTGTTTTGACCGCCTGTACACCGTCAACAAGGGGGGCCAAAGTCGCCTCGCTGGCGTCGCGGCGTTTCATCTCGATCTCGCCGTTGCGCAAGCCGCGCGCGCTCACCACGACGCGTAACGGAAGCCCGATCAGGTCGGCGTCGTTGAACTTGACGCCGGGCGGCTCGTCCCGGTCGTCGAATAGCACTTCGATCCCGGCCGACTGGAGGTCTTCGTAGAACTCCGTGGCGGTTGCGACGACCGTCTCGTCGTTAGTGTTGAGTCCGGCCAGGTACACCTCGTACGGCGCGATTGCTCGTGGCAGGATCATCCCGTTGTCGTCGTGGTTGGCCTCGACGGTCGCGGCGAGGAGGCGACCGACACCGATGCCGTAGCAACCCATAAGAGCATGTTTCTCCCTGCCGTCTTCGTCGAGGAAGGTGGCGCCCATCGATTCCGAGTATCCGGTGCCCAGTTTGAAGATGTGGCCGACCTCAACGCCGCGGTGTTCAATGAGGTGTCCGTCGCAGTCGTTGGGACAGGCGTCACCCGCTTGCGCCATGGCGATGTCGGTGACGACATCGCCTTCAAAGTCACGGCCGTAGTTGCCGTTTCTGAGGTGGTGGTCGATCTTGTTGGCGCCCGCGACCAGGTTTGGCGAGTTGACTACCGAGTCGTCGACGATGCTCGTGATCTTTGCGCGGGAACGCGGGCCGTCCGCCGCGTCCAGGCCGATCGCCGATGCGGAGCCCGCTACGAGTCCGGCTGCCGCTACCTCGTCCGGCGTGGCGAGTCGTGGTTCGACCCCACCCATAGCGTTCCGGAGTTTCGTCTCGTTGACCTCAAGGTCGCCCCGGATGGAAACAAACACGATCTCCCCGCCGGTCGATGATTCCGGGGCGTAGAAGACGGCTTTTACGGTCTTGTTGACCGGCACGCCCAGGTACTCGGCCAGTCCTTCGATTGTCTTGATGTCCGGGGTATGGACCTCTACCAACTCGCCCGGGTTCTCGGGAGCCGCTGCGGGTTTCTTGAACTCAGCCTTCTCCGCGTTTGCCGCGTACGAGCAGTTCTCGTCGCTGCAGACGAAGATCGTGTCTTCGCCCGATTCGGCCAGCAGAACGAACTCGTTCGAGTCCTTGCCGCCGATGGGTCCACTGTCGGCCTCGACCATCCTGACGTCAATCCCGGCCCGGCTGAAGATGCGTCGATATGCGGCCGCCATGGCCTGGAAACTGACATCAAGCCCCTCCTCGTCCCTGTCGAAGGAGTAGGCGTCTTTCATCTCGAACTCGCGTACTCGAAGCAGACCGGCGCGAGGGCGCGCCTCGTCACGGAATTTGGTCTGTATCTGGTACAGGTTAAAGGGCAGGTCCCGGTAGCTTTCGAGGTTGGCGGCGGCCATAAACGTGGTCGTCTCTTCGTGGGTCGGGGCGATGATCATGTTCCGGTCGCGGCGGTCTTTGAGCGAGGCCAGTGGCGGCTGAAAGGTGTCCGCCCGGCCCGACTGTTCCCACAACTCCCGGGGCTGCACGACCGGCATAGATATCTCCTGCGCGCCCGCCCGGTCCATCTCCTCGCGAATGATGTTGGAGATCCTGGTCAGGCTGCGCCAGCCCAGCGGCATGTAGCTGTAGATTCCGGCGGCGACCTGTTGCACAAAACCGGCGCGCGTCAGGTACTGATGCGACGCTGTTTCGGCATCGGCGGGCGCGTCGCGCAGGGTCTTTCCGAAGGAGCGGCTTAAGCGCATCGAGGCGGCCTTTTCGTGTGGGTGCGGGAACGCGATGGCGATGTCAGAACGGGTATTTTAACGGCGCGACGACTTCACGGTACGGCATGTGGGTACGCCACAAGACAGTCGGGCCGACCGGGCTGATCCAAATAATGCCCTTATCGAGGTTCAGGGGGTCCGGCGGACCTCATCCATCAGGGCCGAGAGCATCTCGGATTCCGGCACTATGCTCGCTTTTACGCCCTTGCGGAAGATGACGGCCCGGCCGTTTCCGCCCGCGATGCCGATGTCGGCGTCTTTGGCCTCGCCCGGTCCGTTGACCTCGCAGCCCATGACGGCGACTTTAAGGTCTGTTTTGACGCCCTCCAGCGCTTCATCCACGTTGGCGGCCAATTTCAATACGTCTACATCTGCACGACCACAACTCGGGCAGGCGATTAGGGTCGGGCCATGGGACCGGAGGTTGAGCGATCTCAGGATCTCGAAGCCCACTTTGACCTCTTCCCGGGAATCACCGGCGAGCGATACCCGGATGGTGTCACCGATGCCCTCGGAGAGGAGGATCCCCAGTCCGACGGCGCTGCGGATGCCGCCGGCAAACGGGGTGCCAGCTTCGGTGATGCCGAGGTGGAAGGGGTACGGGACGAGCGGTGCGAGCTTGCGATATGCGTCGAGCGTCGTTGGGACGTCAAACGCTTTCAGAGAGATCTTGATGTCCTCGAAGTCGAGCTCCTCGAGGATGCCGATCTCCCAGAGTGCCGTCGCGACCATGTGATCTGCGACTGCATAGTCGCCTTCTTCATCGCCGGATTTAGCGAGCCGGTTCACTCCGTCCTGCAGGCGGGAGCCGCCGCGCGCCATACCGATCTTGCCAACGGGAGGAAGACTGCCGAAGTTGACGCCCACGCGAATGGGAATCGCCGCCCTTTTTGCCCCCGCCACCACTTCACGGACTTTGGTCTCGTCCCGGATGTTGCCCGGGTTGAGACGGAGCATGTCCACGCCCTGGCGGATGGATTCAAGTGCGAGTTCGTGGTGGAAATGGATGTCCGCTACCAGTGGGATGTTGATTCGGCGCTTGATCTCGCCCAGGGCTTCGGCCGCGGCCATGTCCGGCACGGCCACGCGGATGATCTCGCATCCGACCTCTTCGAGGCCCAGGATCTCGGCGACCGTGGTTTCGACATCCCGGGTGTCGCAGGTCGTCATCGACTGAACGGCGATCGGGTTGTTGCGGCCGCCGATTTTGACGCCGCCGACCGAAATCTCGCGAGTGGCGCGCTTCATGCGTCGGTCACTTCAGCAACGGCCATCAGAAGAAACTCTCTCCGCGGAAGATACGCATCACGTCCTGCACGCTGATGAGCGCCATCAAGCCCAGCAACACGAGGATTCCGGCGAGGTGAACTATCGCCTCGCGCTCCGGCGAGATTCGCTTGCCGCGCCGGAAGGCCTCGATGATCACAAAGAGCAGCCGGCCGCCGTCCAGTCCGGGCAGCGGGAGGATGTTAATTACGGCCAGCGAGAGGCTGATGGTCGCAGCCAGGACGGCGAAGGTCCTCAACTTCGTGGTGACGGCGGCATCGGCCGTTGCGATCTCGCCCGTGAGTTGACCGATGCCGATCGGGCCGACCGTGGCCGGACCGCTCAACTGCGGATTATTTGAAGACTGGACCAGTCCTGAAACCGAGTTCTTGGTCAGGAGCACCAGGTCCCGGATCTCGCCGAACGATCCCGTGAAAGCGTTCCAGGGGTTCTCGGAATAGGTCCTTGGCCCCGCGTTCTCGGTCCGGATCTGGATCCCAACGGAACCGTCCGTAACCGAGGTGTCGAGGCCGAGCGAAAAGTCGTGACGCCTCGCATCCGGTAGCGATATCTCGCTGGTCGGGTCTGACACGCTGGACACTACTCGAAGTTCGTCCCCCACCTGGATACGCGTGTCCAGTTCACGGGCGTCGGCGATCGAAATTTCTTCGCTGGTATCGACCGCTTCGCGGACAACGCGAAGCCTGTCGTTCACGCCGACCGTGATGTCCAGCAGTCTTGCCGCTGCGAGGAGAAGCTGATTTTCGGGGTCAGTGACCTCGAAAACCACGTCGCGTTCCGGGACGTTGAATCGTGGTTTGAGCGAGACCTCTTTGTCCCGGCCTTCAACGTACTGGAACGACGACGCCCCCGGCATGGGCGACGGGTCCGGAATCCCGGGGCGCAACAACCAGTTGCTCGTGCCGCCAAGCTTGAGCGTGATGGCCTGTTGGAGGCCGGTCAGATCGTCGATTTCTCGCCCGTCCACCTCAAGAATCCTGTCGCCGGCCCGCATACCTGCCAGGTCTGCGGGCGAGTCCGGATAGACGGCGGTGATGGTCACGTCACCGGCCAGTCGCGTCTGGGGGAGCATCAGGACGAAGGTGAAGAGGATGATCGGGATGATGGCGTTCACGATGGCGCCGGAGGCGAGCACGAACGTGCGTGCCAGCTTTGACTTGCTGGCGAGGCTGTTCTCGGCCTCAGGGTCTTCCTCGCCAACCATCTTCACGAAACCGCCGAGGGGCAGCCAGTTGATAGACCACACCATCTCGGAGATGGTGATGCTGTGCGCGCCGACCTCCCGCAGCTTGCCATTGACCGCATCGCCCACCACCGCATCGCCGACATCTGATGCCAGGGCGTTACGACGGTTTTTGGGACGCACCAGAAGGGCGTGATACGAACCATCGGCTCGTTTCTCGACGACGGCTTCTACCTGCGGGCCTGCTTTGAGAGCGGCCAGCCTGGGCTCTGCACCGGAGAGTCGCTGGTCTCGAAGATCGTCGCCGCCCGTGCTGGCGAGGACCGGAACATCTACGTTTTCGTGCTCTTCAAAGCCTTCGAAGATTGTCTCTTCACTGACCGCCACCTCGGTCTGGCCGGTCCACACGCCCGTGGCACGGGGAGGGAATCCGAAGCCGAACTCGACGACCTTGGTACGGGTCAACTTCGCCGTGAAGTAGTGGCCCAACTCGTGGAGGATGATCAGCGGGCCCAGGACGAGCAAGAACGTCAGGACGCCGAATATAAGAGTCGAGGGGATCATGAAATTACGATAACTCGCCTATCCGGCGTGTATCAGCCCTTTAGTACCGAGATGCCGGCGCGTACACGTGCCGCCGTCTCGGTCGCGGCCTCCGTGATCTGGCGGAGTGATGGTTCCATTATCGGCTCATGCGCCGCGAGACCCTGTTCGATCACCGGTCCGATATCGGTGAATCCGATCTTCCCTGCCAGGAACAGTTCGACAGCGGCTTCATCAGCGCCTACCAGCGCGGCGCGCCACGTGCCCCCTCGTTTCGCAACTTCCAGGGCGAGGTCGAAGCAGGGGTAGAGCGAGGCGTCCAGCTCCTCAAATGTCAGATTTCCGATCTCTATCGGGTTGAAGCGGGGCAGGGAATTGTTCTCTACGCGCTCCGGGTGCGTGAGCGCGCACTGGATCGGGTATCGCAGGTCGGGCGGCCCAAGCTGGGCTTTTACGGAACCATCCTGGAACTCGACCATCGAGTGGATGATGGACTGTTTGTGCATCACCACGTCGATCCCTGCGTACGGGATATCAAATAGCCAGTGCGCCTCAATCACTTCGAGCGCCTTGTTAATGAGGGTCGCTGAGTCGATCGTGATTTTGCGGCCCATCTGCCAGGTTGGATGCTCTAGCGCCTCTTCTGGGGACACGGATCTCAGCGCATCCCATGAACGATCGCGAAATGCGCCGCCGGATGCCGTGATGATGAGTCGTTTTGGTTCCTCAACCTCACCCCGGATGCACTGCCAGATGGCCGATGGTTCGCTGTCTACCGGGAGGATTTCGGTGTTGCCGTGTTTCGCCGCCGCGCGGAGGTGCTCGCCGGCCATGACGACCAGCTCTTTATTGGCCAGTGCGACCGGAATCCCCGCACGAAGCGCTGCGATCGCCGGTTCAAGCGCGTCTCCACCCGACATGGCGGCGACAACAAGGTCGACATCGTTCAGGGTCGCCAGCTCCATGAGCGATGCGGGACGACAGTCGGTGCAGTTCTCGGGTTCGCGTCCGTCCGCGGCGTAGTAGCGGTACGGCCGGAACTCAGCGATTTGAGAAGCGAGGAGATCGACGTTACGACCCGCGGCGAGACCCAGGATCTGGAATCTGTCAGGCAGGGTGCGGATTACGTCAAGTGTCTGCGTCCCGACGGATCCGGTCGATCCGAGCAACACGACACGTTTGGGGGACCGTTTCAAGTGGCGCTCCATTCGGACACCCAGTATACGATGACGAGGTTCGGCAATAGTGAGTCCAATCGGTCAAGCACGCCGCCGTGGCCGGGTATCAGGAACCCAGAGTCTTTGACCCCGGCGTGACGTTTGAATGCGGATTCACCCAGGTCTCCAAGTGTGCCAGCTATCGCCATCACAATACCAAGTACGACGGCCGTCGCCGTGACGATTTCGAGATCGAAGGCGATGTCGACGACTAGAGCGGCGATACCACCCCCGACCAGGGCGCCGATCAACCCTTCCCACGATTTGTTGGGGCTAACCCGGGGCATAAGTTTGTGACGCCCAAATGTGACGCCGGTGAGCATGGCGGCGGTGTCTGCCGCAAAGGTCACGATGAGGGCCAGGAGGAGCCACTGAGCGCCGTCATCCACTGACCGGATAATCGGCGCGTGGGCGAGTGCTACTCCCGCGTATGGACCGGCGGCGATGGCGAAGACGAATGTGGTCCGGCGTCCGATTGCGAGAAAATAGAGGGCGAAGAGCGTTCCCGCTCCTATGGCCACCACCATCACCCACCATCCGGTCTGGTTCTCGGCGATCAGCCACCCGGCGACCACAAGCGATATCGGCCACGCAACATAGGCCCATCGCAGGGGGCCGGATCTGCGCGCCCGAACCATGTCCGCCAGCTCCCAGCCGCTCGTTGCTGCCGCTAGAAGTACCAGGGCGGCGACTGCCGGCGTGCCGATCCAGATAATCCCGAGCAACGTCGGGATGGCAACGGCGGCCGTGATGATTCTCAGGGTCATCGGGTAACCGGCAAGCGGGCGCGGTTCAAGCTACCGGGTCGACGCCGCCAAAACGTCGCTGCCGGCGCCGATAAGCGTCGAGGGCCAGATCAACCTGATCGCCATCGAAATCCGGCCACTGCACCGGTGTCGAGTAGAACTCGGCGTAAGCGGATTGCCAGAGCAGGAAGTTGGAGATCCGGAACTCGCCGCCCGTTCGAATGACCAGGTCCGGGTCCGGCGTGTCCCCGGTAGCCAGGTGGCGGGCGATCAGCGCGTCATCGATATCTTCCGGTAATACGCCCTCGGCGACGATGGCTTTGATCGCAGCTACGATGTCCGCCCTGCCGCCGTAATCGAAAGCGATTGTGAGCGTCAACCGGTCATTGCCTTTCGTCAGCTCAACCGCGTCGACGATCTCCTGGCTAAGCTCGTCCGGGAGCCGGTCGAGCCGGCCGATGTGGAGGATGCGAACGCCGTTTCGGTTCAGCTCCTCGGCTTCTGTTCGGATGACCTCTTGCAGGATTGCGAGCAGCGCCGAAATTTCATCGCCCGGGCGAGACCAGTTCTCGGTGGAAAAGGCGAACAGGGTCGCATAGCCGACGCCGCGCTCGACGAGCCTGGAGATAACGGAGCGGACGTTCTCTGTACCGGCACGATGGCCGTCCGTGCGCGGGCGGCTGCGCTCCGATGCCCAGCGGCCGTTACCGTCCATGATTATCGCGACATGCTCGGGCGTCGTCCTATCATCGCCCGGCGGGGGCGACGAGTTGCCGGTCGACGATCGCGGGTAAACGGCCACTGGAGGTTCCCGGTGATGAAGGATTAGACCTCCATCACCTCCTCCTCCTTCTTCTTGCTCGCCAGTTCCATGTCTTCCACCGCCGCGTCAGTGTGTCCCTGGAGGGTGTCGAGCGCGCGACGAACCACGTCTTGCGATTCTTCGCCATCCCGCTCCATGTTCCTCAGCGATTCTTGCGCGTCGCGGCGTACATTTCGGGCCGCGACTTTTCCCTCTTCGACTCGACGTCCCATCTGGCGGACGAGATCGCGTCGGCGCTCCTCCGTCAACACGGGGAGGACGAGCCGGATGATGTGGCCGTCGATCTGGGGATTCATGCCCAGGTCCGCGGCCTGCAAAGCCCTTTCAACGGCCTGTACGGCGGTACGATCCCAGGGTTGTATGACCAGCAGGCGGGCGTCACCGACGGTGATCTGCGCGAGCTGGTTGAGCGGCATCTCCATGCCCTGATAGTCCACCACGATGTTCTCGACAAGTGCCGGAGAGGCCCGGTTTGTGCGATACCCGGCGAGGTCACGGTCAAGGGCTTCTACCGCGCCCTGCATCCGTCTGCGTGCGTCCTCAAGTATCTCCGTGGTCATCCCGGGTTCCCTTCGTTTGCCGTCGTTTCCGTGGTGTCTCTCTGGTCCGCGAGAAAAGCGCGACGCCGGTCTAGTTAGATACGGTTTCGCCTACTTCACGGATGCCGTCACACCGTCCGAAATCAGGGTACCGATCTCTTCCCCGCGCAAAATCCGCAACAGATTCCCCGGGTTGAACAGATCGAATACGACTATGGGTAGGCCGTTGTCCATGCACATGGAGAGCGCTGTCGCATCAAGCGCGCCGACGCGACGCTGCAGTGCGTCCAGGTGGGTCATGTGGCCGAGCTTGGAAGCGGATTTGTCGATGTTGGGGTCCGACGTGTAGATGCCATCGATGTTGTTCTTGGCCATCCATAACGCGTCGGCGCCGACCTCCAGCGCACGGAGCGCCGCGGCCGTATCGGTGGACATGTAGGGGCTGCCGGTGCCTCCGGCGAATATCACGAGACGGCCTTTTTCAAAGTGCCGGATGGCGCGCCGCCTGATGTAGGGCTCCGCTATGGCAGACATGCTGATTGCGGTCTGTGTGCGGACCTCGAGACCGTTGCGTTCCAGGGCGTCCTGTACCGCCAGTGCGTTGATGATCGTGGCAAGCATACCGGCGTTGTCTGCTGTGGCGCGGTCCATGCCGACGGCCTCGTAGTCAGCGCCGCGCCATATGTTGCCGCCGCCGACAACGATGCCAATCTGGAGACCGGTATCGGCAGCTTCGGTTACCTGCTCGGCGACGAAACGGAGAGCATCCGGGTCGAGGCCGAATTCACGGCCCCCTTTAAGTGACTCGCCACTCAGTTTGAGCAGGACACGTTTATACGTGGTCACTGACTCCCCCCGGAGATGTCTTGGGATTGCGTCTGGTCACGCCCGGACGGGCGTTTACCGGATTCTTCTGGGTTCCAACTGGTTCTACTCTCCGAGTCCGTAGCGGACGAACCGGCCCACGTGGACGTTCTCGCCGGTTTTGGCGGCGAGGTTCTTGACGAGATCGCCGATGGTTTGACCCGGGTCGCGGATGTAGGCCTGTTCCATCAACAGTTCTTCGTTGGCGACTTCCCCGGCGTCTTCCGGGACCGAATCCCGGTCGATGTATCTCGGGCTCATCGCCGCCACCTGCATTGCGAGTTCTTTCGCCAGGTCGGCGAACTCGTCCGTGCGAGCAACGAAATCGGTTTCCGACGAGAGTTGGACGAGAGCGCCGACGCGGTTTCCGCTGTGGATGTAGCTCTCGATGACGCCTTCAGAAGTCGCCCGTCCCGCACGTTTTGCGGCGGAAGCCAATCCCTTTTCACGAAGGATCTCGACGGCTTTGGTCTCGTCGCCGTCTACTTCTTCGAGCGCGCGCTTGGAGTCCATGATCCCTGCCCCGGTCTTATCCCGGAGCGATTTGACCATTGCGGCTGTGATGTCCAAGTGACCTATGTCCCCTGTGTCCAGTTATTTAGGTTCCCGCCAGCCCTTGCGGATCTCGCGGGGTTGATATCGATACTTATTCGGCCGTCTTGTCAACGGTCGCGTCGTCGGCGCCATCAGATGCGTCGGCTGAAGACTCATCTGATCCATCGCTCGGAGCGTCTGACGCCTCTGGAGTTGCCTCAGCAGCGGCCTCGGACGCAGGTGTCGCGGCCTCGGATTCGGGTTCCGCCTCCACCGTTTCAACTTCCGGAACAGCGGCAGCCTCAGGGGCCTCGGACGCAGGTGTTGCGGTCTCGGTTTCGGGTTCCGCCTCAACCGTTTCAGCTTCCGGAACAGCGGCAGCCTCAGGGGCCTCGGACGCAGGTGTTGCGGTCTCGGTTTCGGGTTCCGCCTCAACCGTTTCAGCTTCCGGAACAGCGGCAGCGGCTTCTACCTCACGCCGTGCCGCCTCTGCGATGGCTTGCCGTGCCGCGGCTTCCGCCTGAGCGGCGCGCCTTGCGGCTTCTTCCTGCTCTTCAATCTCGGCGTTGAGGGCCATTTGCGCTGCGGCACGCTCCCGGCGCACCTCATTGCCATCGACTATGGCCTTGCCGATGCGTTCAGTGATTAGACGTACGCTGCGGATGGCATCGTCGTTCGCGGGGATCGGGTAGTCGATGCCCGTCGGGTCACAGTTCGTGTCGACCACGGCGACGACCGGAATTCCGAGTCTCTTAGCCTCGGCGACGGCGATGTTTTCTTTGCCGATGTCGACGATGAACAACACCTGCGGCAGGGTCGTCATCTGTTTGATACCGCCCAGGAACTTATTCAGACGCGTGACTTCGGTGGCCGCTTTTTGCGCCTCGCGCTTGGTGGCGGCCTGGAGAGTTCCGTGTGCGATCTCTTCCTCGAGGCGCACAACGTACTCAATCCGTTTCTGGATGGTCTGGAAGTTGGTCAACATGCCACCGAGCCAGCGCTGGTTGACGTAGAGGGCGTGTGTTCGCTGCCCTACGTCCGAAATTGCTTCCTGCGCTTGCTTCTTGGTACCGACGAGCATTACCTGCCCGCCAGCTGCGACCGTCTGCTCGACGAAATCGGCGGCGGTCTCAAGCCTCTGGATCGTCTTCACAAGGTCGAAGACGTGAATTTTGTTGCGGGCCGTAAAAATGTACGGCTTCATCTTCGGGTGCCAGCGCTTGGTGGGGTGGCCGAAGTGGGCGCCGGCTTCAAGCAGCCCGCGCAGGGTGATTGGCGGGCTCTGATCCGCCGGAGCCTGTGTGGTCGTCATCGTTGAGTCTTGTTACTCCGAAGTGATTGTGGAATTGTGAAACGCCAACGGGCGCGCACAAAAGACCGGGGCGGTTACGTTCGCAATCCGCTCCCGGAAGTGGTGCTAAATCATAGCACGAGACACGGTGAGGCGAGCCTTAAAGCACGACCGTGTTTCAGTCTCCTCGCAGCCAGCCGTATTCAAGCGCCATCGTCGCGGCCTGCGCACGGCTACGTGTCCCCATCTTCTCGAACACCATTGACAGGTAATTTTTGACGGTTTGCTCTGAGAGCGTGAGCCGTTCCGCTATCTCACGGTTCGTCACGCCCTCCGAGACCATTTTCAACATGCGGACCTCGCGCTCGTTGAGGGGGCTTGGCGGGCTCGAAGCCGGGTTCCGACTCCACGCCTCACGCAACATGGCGAGGATGGCGAACGCCGCTCCGGTACGGTTTGCGGCCGTCTGAAGCAGGGGGCAACGCCCTTCCGAGACGGCACGCACGGTATCGGCGAGCGCCACGTGAGCGTCTTCTTCCGGTACGGCAGCCCAGGCCCCTGCTGCGGCCGCTGAGACCAGCGATTCATCACTTTCATCGGGGACGATTGCGATCAATCTCGCACCCGATCTCTGAAGCATGTCGAACGGGATTTCGCGATCGGATTGCGATCCGACCCGTGCGATGACCGGTTCGTCGTGGCCTATCTCTTCCGCCACGACGGGCCAGATGGGGTCCACGGACCAGGCATGCAGATGTGCGGAGAGGCCCCAGGTGCGTTCAGCGTCGAGCGCAAGGTGCGCCCGGATGAGCGTGTGCGCTCCGCCCCCGCCCGTTCCTGTGGGCGCGGGCATTCCCGGGAGCATGGGCGCTTCTTGACCGGTCCGCCTTGCAGGCACCTTGTTCGTAACCGCCATTTGCTTGAGTCAGAAGGAATCCAAAGCGCGTCGATTCCGATCTTTTCCGCATCCGAAAGATAAGAGGAACGCCGGGAGCCACCGGATCAGATACGCCGGAGCGAGCACCCCGGATTGAACACGGGGTCCACGAATCTATCGTCCGGATTATGCGATTTCCCGCATTTTTCGTGCATCCCGCTACACGGTTCTCAACGTAGAAAACGTAGAATCAGAAATGGCCTTTATGACGTGAGGCAGCCTGAACGGCAGGCTCCACGGCATGGAATACAAGTTGGAACAGGCAATGGAAGCGACCGCAGTCAATCAACAATCCGTCCTGAGAGGCTACCTCTGGCCGGTGTTGCTCACGGCCTCGGTACTCGGGCTCGCGGCCGTCGCGGGATTCATCTGGCGGGATGGCGGATTTGTCACATCGAACGTGCTCAACCTGCAGGGCCAGTCCGAGGGCCAGGTCGATAGCTTGAGCAGTTTTCTGCCCCTGGGCGTCGCGTTCACCGTGGGAATGGTCGCCACCGTCAATCCATGCGGCTTTGTGATGCTCCCGGCCTACCTGGGCTTGTACATCGGTACCGACAGCGGTGACGAATCTGTCCGCCTGGACCGGAGGATGGCCCGGGCCGGGACCGTGAGCGTCTCCGTCGGTCTGGGGTTCATCCTCCTGTTTAGCATCGTCGGCGTCGTGATCACCTCGGTTACATCCTCGATCGTGCAGTACTTTGACTGGATCGGACTTGGCGTCGGCATCCTCATGGGTGGTACGGCTGCGTACGTCCTTGCGGGCGGGAAGTTGTACAGCAACTTCGCCCAGAACACCGGCTCTAAGATCGGCGATCCCCGGGACACAACCCTTATCGGCTATTTCCTGTTCGGGATCAGTTACGCCGTGGCGTCGCTTGGCTGCACGCTGCCGTTGTTCCTTGCGGTGGTCGCCAGCTCGGCTACCGGCAGCTTCCTGTTTGGCGCCTCGCAGTTCGTCTCATATGCGCTTGGCATGGCGTTCCTGTTCACGGCGCTGACCCTGAGTGTGGCCCTTTTCCAGGGCGCCATGATCAAGTGGGTCCGGAAAGCGATTCCCTATGTGCAGCCTGTTTCGGCGGTACTGCTGCTGCTTGCGGGCGCTTACCTGGTCTTCTACTGGCTGACGGTAGGCGGCCTGGCTGACGCGATCGCTTAGTCGAGCAAAAGGGTTCAAACGCGGTCAGGCGTGCGATCGCGGTCATCCTGAACTTGATTCAGGATCGATCCATCCCGCTTCAACGCCGTATCCGATAGCCGGGAACTACTTCGGCCAAAGGTTCTTAACCGACAAGTGGGGTGTTTGCTGTGCAGCACAACATCGCGTTCGTGCACCCAACCGGATCCTGAATCAAGTTCAGGATGACTGAATGATGCAGGCTTGCGTTGATTACCCGGGTGGGCGGAAACGGGTCACACATAAAAAGGCCGCCCCGGCAGTTCCGGCGCGGCCTTTTCGCGAATAGCTGATTCCGTCCTTGCCGGACGGTTCTCGGGTTAGTCGGAAACCGAGTTCCGCAGTTCGCCGAGTCCCTCGATGGCCGTGACCAGGATGTCACCCGCGCGCAGTCGGGACGTCACACCGGAAGTGCCGGTGAAGACGATGTCGCCCGGCTCCAGGGTGTTGGTCTGCGAGATGAAAGACAGGCATTCCTGCGTGTTGAAGATCATCTCATCCGTGTTGCAGTTCTGAACCTCTTCACCATCGACCGTGACCATGATGTTCTTACCGTGCGGGTCGTAATCGGTCTCGATGAAGGGACCGATGGGTGAGAAACTATCGGATCCCTTGGCGCGCCACCAAGAGGCGTCACCCGCCTGCCATTCACGTGCGCTGATGTCGTGGCCGATCGTGTAACCGAGCACGTAGCTCAGGGCATCGTCGGGGGAAACCTTGCGCATGCGTCGCCCGATGACGACAACCATCTCGCCTTCTTCGTCCACTTTGCCGGCGTTGACCGGGAGTTTGATTGTGCTGTCAGGGCCGCAGATCGAACTGGCCGGCTTGAGGAAGGGTTCAGGCTTCGTCGGCGCCGGCGCCCCGCCTGTGTGCGACTTGAAGTTCACGGCCATGGCGTACACGTCGCCCGGGAGTATCGGGGCGAGCAGTTGGACTGAGGACAGGGGCGCGCGGGCGCCCGTCTCGGTGTATCGTCCGGTCGGCGGGCCGGAAATCTCGTTCACGGTGTCGCCGTCAAGGATCCCGTAGCTGGCGTGGCCCCCGGCCGAGTACCTGACAAATTTCATACGAGTTCTCCCAGGGGCCCAGTGGACCAATTGTTTGTTATGTTGCCGCGGTTTACAGGTGGGCGTAATTAAGCGGCGCAAGTGTACTTCGGCGGCTGTTACGTCGCCACCGGGCGGACTTAGACTGGCCGCTCAAACGAGTTGTATGCCGTCGTTCGATGTCGTCGCTCACATTGCCGACAACGGCCACTTACGTAACGAGCCTTCAACACAAATCCAAGGAACTGGTTGGAATGTTTGACCTGCTGATCAAGAACGGAACGGTTGTGGATGGAACCGGCGCTCCTGCGTATGCGGCTGACGTTGGCATAACCGGCGACAGGATCACGGTGGTCGGAAGTTTCGACGGCGAGGCCCAGAACGCAAAGAGGGATATTGATGCCACCGGGCGCGTTGTTACGCCGGGCTTTATCGATCTCCATTGCCACAGCGACATGTCGTTCCTGATCGATCCGCTAGCCGACTCCAAGCTGACGCAGGGCGTGACGCTGGAGTTGAACGGCAACTGCGGGATGAGTCCGTGCGCTCCCCTGCAGTCTCCGGCCGCAACGGAGGCGTTGGAGAGTCGATTCTTCACTGCCGGGGCCGAGTTCACCGCGGACTGGACGGATTTCGCCGGTTACCTGGACGCGTTGGAGAAAGCCGGGGGCGTGATCAACCAGGCGTTCCAGGTGGGGCACGGAACGGTGCGGACCAATGTGCTTGGCATGGACGCGCGCGCGCCTTCGCTTGAAGAACTTGAGCACATGAAGCGGCTGGTCGCTGAGAGTCTCGAGGCGGGAGCGATGGGATTTGCTACGGGGCTGTTCTACGCGCCGGGGAGTTACTCGCTTACGGACGAGGTGGTGCAGCTTGCGCAGGAGGCGGCGGATCGCGGGAAGGTCTATTCCAGCCACATCCGGTCTGAGTCGAACGACAGCGTGGGGTTGCACGTGGCGGTGAACGAGGCGATCGAGGTTGGGCGTCGCACCGGCGGGCGTATCCAGATGTCGCACGTGAAGGCGAAAGGGCCGACGACATGGGGCCGGGCCGAGGAGATCCTTGAGTTGCAGGCGCGGGCGCGGCGCGAGGGGATTGATGTGGCGGGCGATCAGTATCCATACACCGCCTCGAGCACGTCCTTGACTGGCGGGGTGTTCCCGCGCTGGGCGCTGGCGGGCGGGCGCAGCGCAACGTTAGAGGTGATGGACGATTCCGATCTGCGTTCCAAATTACGGGAAGGCATCGACTGGAATATCAAGAGCTTCATGGGCTCGCCCGATCGCGTTTTGATGGCTGCGTACGGACCGGACCGCGGGCGTGAGGGGCAACGCCTGGACGCGATCGCCGATGACATGGGAGTCGAACCCGCCGAAGCAGCGATCAAGCTTTACGAGGGCGGGGACGCGTCGATCATCCAGTTCTCTTTGCGCGAGGACGATATGGATCTGATTGCGCGAGACCCATTTATTTCTGTGGCCTCGGATGGCAACTCCGTGCGATCTGAGGGACCGTTGTCCGGCGGCAAGCCTCACCCGCGTTCATACGGAACGTTCTCGCGATTTCTCTCCGAAATGCGACGGGATAAGGGGCTTGTCTCACTTGAGGAAGCCGTGCGGAAGATGTGCGCCCTGCCCGCCTCTCGGTTGCAGTTGACCCGGCGCGGCCGAGTTGCGCCGGGCTGCTTTGCGGACGTGGTGGTGTTCGATCCCGAAACGGTGCAGGACACTGCCACTTTCACCGACCCACACCAGTACACGACCGGGATCGACACGGTAGTGGTCAACGGGCGGATTGCGCTGGAGAACGGAACGCCGACCGGCGTGACGGCCGGCCGGGTGGTTCGTTCAGAAGACGGCTAGGCGCGATTGGCCGGATTACTCCGGCAGGTTCGCCCATGTCTCGGCCCAGGCGAGGATACAGCTGCTGACGGATCGTCCAGCGCGTTCCATGCTGAACGGCAGGCCACCAGCGAACTCTCCGTCCACGGTAATTCGCGCCTCATTCGCGCCGGTGAAGGTGGTCCACACGCTTATCGGCCGGTCGCCTTCTTCGTGGCCACCCGGTGTGTGCATCTGGAACGCAGGTTGGAGGTCGGTCCATGTGAGTGAGATCTCTTCGGTGTCGCTGGAGATCAGTTCCGTGGAGTAAGAGCGCGCGTCCCCTTCGCGATCGAACTCGGCGTCGCGGACCGGTATGGCGGTGTCGGCATTCGGCTCGTGCAAGATGCCTTCGATGTTGGTCTGGAGGAAGCGGGCCAGCGCGATGTTGTCGCTGTAAATGCGGATCTCCCCGCCCGTTATTTCCCCTTCGTGGAACAGAACGTGACCGGGACCTGCGGGCGTCCAGAGTGAACGCCAGTGGCTGATTCGCTCGGAGAGCGTCTCTCCTCCATCACGACTGAGCCGGATGAAAGAGTTCTCGCCTATGAAGATGACCTCGCCGTCGTTAATGACCATTGCCATTGTTGGTTCCTGTTCATTTGCAGAGCCCGGTTGCCGCAATGGGCGAGCGGGCCGATGATTGTTGGCGGAGTGCGGTGATCCGTATCTTAGTCCTCGACCGGACTGCTATTCCCATCCAGATCAGCCAAAAGGCGCGCTTTGACCTACGACGTAGTAATCAAGAACGGGACGGTGATCGATCCCTCGCAGGATCTGCATGGCCGACGTGACGTCGCCATCGCCGGCGGCCGAATTGTCGCTGTTGAAGAGCATGTCTCCGATAACGACACACATGACGTGATCGAGGCGGATGGTCTGCTGGTGCTGCCGGGCCTGGTGGACCTTCACGTCCACGTCTGGTGGGGCGTGGCGCATCTCGCGATCGAGGCGGACGCTCACTCGCTGTCCCGCGGCGCCACGACGATCGTGGATGCCGGATCTGCAGGAGCGAACACGCTGGCCGGGTTTCGGCGTTACGTGATCGACCGGGTGGACGCGCGGACGCTGGCGTTCCTGCACATCTCAGGCATGGGGCAGCTCGATAACGAGATCGGCGAGCTGGAAGACATCCGCTGGGCGCGCGTTGACAGGGCTGTCGAGGCGGCGAAGCTTCACCCCGATGTGATTGTTGGCGTGAAGGTGCGGCTTACAGAAAGCATCGTCGGTAAGAACGACCTGGTAGCGCTGGATCGCGCTGTCGAGGCCGCGGAATATTTGAGCAAGCCGGTGATGATCCATATCGGCGGCACGAGCCACGATATCGAGGAGATTCTCGGCAAGCTGCGTGGCGGCGATATCGTCACGCACAGCTTTACGGCGAATCCGCCGGGGATCATAAATGACGCCGGAGCCGTGGTGCCGGCTGCGCTGGAGGCGCGTGCACGTGGCGTGGTTTTCGACGTGGGTCACGGCGCGGGGAGCTTTGGTTTCCGCGTTGCCGAGGCGGCGCTGGAACACGGGTTTTCTCCGGCCACGGTCTCCAGCGATGTCCACCGCTACAACGTTCGCGGGCCCGTGTACGACCTCGCCACGACGCTTTCCAAGTTCCTGCACCTCGGTCTGTCGCTGGACGAGGTGGTCCGGCTTGCCACGTCGGCCCCGGCGAGCGCAGTGGGGCGCGGCGATCAGTTCGGGACGCTGAAGGTGGGCGCCGAGGCGGATGTGAGCGTGATGCGGCTGGAGGAGGGCAAATATAAATTCACGGATGCGCCGGGCGACGTGCGCATCGGGGATCGCCTGTTTACCCCGGTCGTGACGCTGCGGGCCGGACGGCGGCACATGCCGACTTACGGCGCGCATCCCGATCTGCTCGACCATCATCGCGACGCATGACCACCGAAACGCAACAGGGATCTGCCATCCAGGCCAGCGGGACCACAGGTTCTGCCGTGCTAGCAGTCGAGGCCATAGGTCTCGAAAAATCGTTCGGGAACGCCGCCGTATTGCGCGGTCTCGATATGAAGGTCCGTGATGGTGAGGCGGTAACCATTTTTGGCGCGAACGGTGTTGGAAAGTCCACGTTGCTCAGGGTTCTGACGACGCTCACCCGGCCAGATCATGGCTCTATCTCGGTCTACGGGCGCGATCTGTCGAAAGAGGCCGAGTCCGCCCGGTTGTCGCTGGGCGCGGTTCTTCATTCACCGATGCTTTACGGCGACATGACGGTGAAGGAGAACCTGACCTTCTTCGGCAAGATGTTCCGTGTGCCTGAACTGGGTGAGCGCATCGAGGAGTTGGTCATCCGCCTGGGCCTGGAGCGCCGGATGGAGCAGCGGACGCGAGAGTTGTCGCACGGCTACCAGAAGCGGACTGCGCTGGCCCGGGCGATGTTGCATCGACCACGGATTCTGCTGCTGGACGAGGCCGAAACCGGGCTGGACGAACCGGCACGGCAGGTGCTCGATGCCGTGATCGCAGAGCACAGGGCCGAGGGTCACGCGGTTGTGATGACGACACACTCCATTGAGAGAGGGATCGCTGAGTCTGATCGCGTGTTCGTTCTCGCAGGGGGTCGCATTGCGCTGGACGCGCCCTCGTCACGGGTGACACCGGACGACGTTACAGACCTGTATTCGGACCCGGGTGACGCCTGATGGGCGCATCGCTGGCGACGGTCTGGACCCTGGCGCGCAAAGACCTGCTGCTGGAGCTGCGGTCGCGTGACATCGTGCTTGCGATCATCGTTTTCGCGCTACTCGTCATCGCCATATTCACGTTTGCCATCGAGCTGACGCCGTCTCGTTCCCGGGATGTCGGCCCGGGCGTGCTCTGGGCCGCGGTGGCGTTCGCCGGGGTGCTGGGGCTTAACCGGTCTTTTGCCGTGGAGGCGGAGGGCGACACGCTGGACGGGTTGATGCTGACGCCGGTGAGCCGGGAGCTGATCTTCTTCGGCAAGTTGCTCGGCAATTTCATCTTCATCACCATCGCCGAGATCGTGATCTTCCCGGTGTTCGAGGCGCTGTTCAACATCAGCGTGTTGCAGGTGGAGACGATCGTCATCGCTCTGCTCGCCAGCATCGGTTTCTCAGCCGTCGGCACCGCGTTTGCTGCGGTTTCCGTCAGGGTGCGATCGCGGGAGATCATGCTCCCGCTGCTGTTCCTGCCGACCTCAGTGCCCCTCATCATGGCGGCGGTGGAATCGACTTCGGCGGTGGTGAACGGGGGGAGCTGGTCCGATTTCAGCGACTGGCTGCAACTGGCGATCGCTTTTGACGTGATCTTTGTCATCGCATCCGCAGTGCTGTTCCAGTTCGTACTCGAAGAATAACCCTGGCCCGGCTGGGCGGGCCCTGCCGGGCGGCTATTTGGATAGTCTCCAGGAACGTCAGGAGCGGTCTCGGTTAGATGCCGGCTGGCTGTCGAAAAATCATGGTTTTACGATGGAGCGAGACCGCGTTCGTGATAGACTGCACATACTATTTGACGACGCGCGGGCGGAGCAAAAACGCGCTATGGCTGCCCTCCCTAAAATACGATTGATCTGGCTCGGGATAACCGCAGCCCTCATGGCGCTAACCCTCTGGATGGTCTTCCTCTGGGTGCCGACCGAGATCAATCAAGGCAACATCCAGCGATCCCTCTATTTCCACGTACCGGTCGCATGGACGGCGATGGTCGCTATTGTCCTGGTCGCCTTCGCCAGCGTCGCGTACCTGAAAACGCGCGACGAGAAGTGGGACCGGCTTGCCGTGGCCGGGGCAGAGACCGGCGTTGTTTTTGCGGCGCTCATGTTGGTCACGGGCATGGTGTGGGCGAAGCCGGTGTGGGGCGTGTGGTGGACCGGCGAGGCGAAGTTGACCACGACGCTGATTCTGTTCTTCATCTACGTGGCTTACCTCATGTTCCGCGCCTACTTTCCTCCCGGCGAGCAGCGTCGGCGGCTGGCGGCGATCATCGGTCTGATAGGCGCCATCGACACGCCGATCATTTACTACGGCGCACAGCTCTGGGAGCGCGCTCACCCTTCAGCAGTTGTCGGGCCTTATGCCAGTAACGACAGCAGTGTGGACGGGCCGGTGGGCCTGACGCTTCTGGTGGCCACCGTTGCGTTCTCGGTTCTGTTTGTTTACGTGGCCGGCGAGAGATACCGGCTGCGGAGACAGGAAGACGAGGTGGCGGCGCTTCGCCGGGCCATCTCGCTTCGACCGTCTCGGTCCGTCTCTTCGTCTTCATTACATGGCAAGACGCCTGAACCGGTCAGCAGCGCCCCGTCAGGAGGCGCTTAACTCAATGCACAGAATCATCGTCACGCTCCTGGTCGCGCTCACCACGGTCGCCATCCCTGGAGTTGCGATGGCGCAGTCCGCTGCGACGACCGCAGTGGCGGCCGACGGCAACACCAGCGGTGTGATTACCGTCATTCAGGTGGACGTGGACACCAAGCTGGTCGGGTTCGTGCTGTCCACCGGGGACGGTGAACTTGTGGAGGTCTCGGTCGACGACTCCACGAATTTCGGCCTCGAGAACGCGTCGGGTGATCGTTGGGTTTCGAAGCTCGGCGCAGACCCGTCGGAAGCATTGCTCCGTATCACCGAACAGAGGGAGCGGTTTGCCCCGGTCACGGTAACGGTCAGGGACGGTGTGGCGAGCGCCGTGGTAGACCGGGAGCAGGGTGACCTGGAACGAAACCTCGGCTATCTGTTCGCCATATATCTTGTTACCTGGGCAGGGTTCTTCGCCTACATATTTATCGTGTCCCGTCGGCAGAACGATCTCGCACGAGAGATCAGCGCCCTCAAGAACCAGATCTCGGGTTCGGACGCACTCGAAGCACAAGGCTGAACCGATCAAGCGAATTAGAAGGCGCCGGCTTTACAAGTGATGAACAAGTACGACGACCCGATTTCGAACGGCCAGCCGGACGAGGGGTCCCGAGAGCCCTCCGCAACAGCGACAACCCTGTTCACGCCCCGCGTGAAGATCGCGGTCGCGCTGGCGCTGTTCGTGGGCGCGCTCGGATACTTCGTGTTCACGACTTTCGACAACGCCACCGTCTATTACATGTCGGTCTCGGAGATCGAGGCAGGCGGCCCTACGGAACCCGATAAGTTCATCCGTCTCTCAGGAAAGCTGGTCGAGGAATCCTTTGTCAGGCAGCCCAACGGTCTGGACGCTCGCTTCGAGATCCGGGACGAAGCGGGCGATGTCCTCGACGTGGACTATTCCGGGGAGATCGGGCAGGTCTTCTTCAACCCGCACTCGGTGATCGATCTTGAGGGCAGATACTCTGAAGAGGGCGTATTCGTTACAGAGCACCTGGTGATCAAATGCCCGTCCAAGTTCCTCACAGAGGCCGAGCGCGACGAACTTGAGGGGGGCACGGGCACGGCGCCGTACCAGGTTGTGACCGGCGCCTAGTATTTGATGCAGCGCGAACGCCTTCTGCAACCGCCTAGCACGTCACCGTGACGGACCACCCGGCGCTATATATACTCCAAACCCATGCCTGAAAATCTGACACTCGCTGACCTGGTCCTTGCGGCCGGCGTTGCCTTCTTTCTCGGGTCCATCCCAGTCGCCTGGATGGTTTCGCGATGGCGCGGGGTCAGAATTTTTGCCGTCGGGACGCGCCAGGCGGGTGCGACAAATGTGTTCCGCGAGGTCGGACCCGGTCCGGCGCTGATTGTCGGACTTGTAGACGCCAGCAAAGGCGCACTGGCGATCATGGTCGGAATGTGGGCCGGACTTGAGGGAAGCTGGCTACTGCTGCCCGCAGTCGCGGCGATCATGGGTCACTGGAACTCGCCTTTGACTCGCTTCCGCGGTGGCGACGGGGTGATAACCGCTGTCGGCGTGATGATTGCCATTTCTCCCACCGGGACGATCATACCGATACTGGCGGGAATTACCTTCGCCCTGGCCTTCAAACATCGCTTCGCTCACCCGTCCGCATGGGGAGGGATCCTGGGTTTTGCGATACTGAACATCCTTGCAGCAGTCACAGACACCGGGATGACCGGAGCTACCGTGGCGGGGATGACACTGATAGCGGCGTCGATCCTCCTGCACAGTTACGCGTACCATCGGCGAATGCCGGGCGCAGTTCGTATCGAGGTCCTGGACGAGGTCCTGGATGGTGAGCACCCGGACGCGCAAATCCCCCGGACGCAGGGGCCTCAAGCTCCCGTCTAACCGAGGGATTCATCACGCTGCGGCATGCCTGTCGCTACCGCGTCTATTTCACGCCGTTACTCGGGACGCCCTATTCCCCGGACTCTTTTCATCGTGGATTCCGGGACTTCGATCTCCGGCGTCTCACGCAGTAGTCCGACCGTCATCGCAAGCGATTTGAGCCAGCCGTCACAATCAGTACACAAGCCCAGGTGTTGCATGATCTGCGACTGAACCTGTTCTTCACAGTCGCCATCGATGTAGTCAGATCCGTTCTCTCGGATCTCGTCGCAGGGAACCACGCTGACCGGGTCAGAATCGTTTCCCTTGCGACGGAACCGGGAGAACCAGGAACCGCTAGACATTATGAAATGCTCTCTCCATGAGTGATTTCATTTTTCGCCCGGATGCGGCCGTGGCCAATCAACCAGGCTTCCACGCCCATCCAGTAGTGGCCAACGAGGGTTGCATGGGACGTGACCGACCGCATAGACAATATGATGCTACGACCGATCAGAAAGATTCACCAGCATGGTACAACCCCGACGCAGCAAGCTAAACTCATTCACGGATACTAATTACCTGACGAGGTCCGTTATCGCCGGTCTGACCGGATTACGAGAGACTTGAAAACGTTGTTGCCCGGCGCATGAACGAAGAACAATTTGCTGATGTAGTCGAAAACTACACGAGTTTCGTTTACAACGTCGCCTACCGGATGATGAACTCTCCGGAGGATGCAGACGATGTCGTACAGGACGCGTTCATCTCCGCCTATCGGGCAAAGGACCGATTTCGCGGCGACGCCCAGGTGACGACCTGGCTGTACCGAATTACGGTCAACGCCGCGCTCATGCGAATTCGCAAGGAAAAGCGTCGCGTACAGATGACCGCGCCAGAGGATTCCTACCAGGAACACAACGTCGCAAACTGGGAAGAAACGCCGGACAGGGCGGCCCTGAACTCAGAGTTAAGCCGGGAGATCACATCCAAAATCGCCCTGCTGCCGGAAGACCTGCGGACCGCCGTAGTACTCCGAGATGTGCAGGGCATGTCGAACACCGAGGCGTCCGAGATCCTTGATATCTCTATCTCTGCGTTGAAGGCTCGGCTGCATCGCGGCCGTGTGGCGTTACGGGACATGCTCAACGACTACGTCAAGCAACGATCCGGTTGACATCCGGCCCTGTGCCCGGATTCACCGGTTCCGCTGAGCGCAAGTCAAATAGGAAATGAAAAGAGGGACGGCCCGGGGGCCGTCCCTCTTTTTTTCATGTCGATTGGCGCCACACCCAGTGGTCGCGAGGCCAGAGCCACTCAGATGGAGTAAGTGTCCACCATCTCGCTCGCCGTGCGGGAGCGGGCTTTCTTGCGCAGGTCTTCCTGGAGATCTTCAAGCGTCGGGCGCTCTTCTTTGTAGATGACTCCGAGTGGCACTCCGGGTGCCCGCGCCATTTCCTCTGCCGCCCTCTTGTCTGACGGATCGTGATCCTCCGGTACGGCATATACAAGCGGCGCGATGCCGGCCTTCTTATTGCCCTTCAGCAGATCAAACGTGTCGTTGTAAGTCGTGCATGGCGACTGTACGTGGACGATCGAGAAACCCCTGTGGTCCATCGCCTCTCCGATGAGCCTGGCGAGGTCACGCGGTCTGCTTGAGTAGTGGGAGCCGATGAACGATACGCCGTGGGCCAGGTATTGCTCAAACGGCTTTATTGCCGCCTCAAGTTTGCCGAACGGTGTGGAACTGGTCATTACACCAAACTCAGTCGTCGGCGACGCCTGGCCCTTCGTCAGACCGTAAACGCCGTTGTCCATGATGACGCACGTGATGTCCAGGTTTCGCTGCGCCGCGGGGCCGATATGCTCGGCGCCGATGCTGAGAAAGTCACCGTCACCGGCCACGACGATGGTGTTAGTCGCCGGACGGGCCTGTTTGACGCCAAAAGCGACCGGAAGAGTCCGTCCGTGGATCCCGTGCACACCAAAAGGCTGGTCTCCTTCAACGAGGTGTACGAGATTCCCCGAGCAACCAATTCCAGCGACGATGACGCTGTTGTACATCGGAGTTTCGGTCTTCTCCGCGTACTCCTGCATGGCCCACTCAAGCGCGCGTCGCACGCCGAAGTCGCCACAGCCTGGGCACCACTTGAAATCGTATTCCGGATTGCGCGTGGTCATACGAGTACCTTACCGCCTTTATGGGCCTCGATAGCGTGTTTAATCTGCGAGACAACGTCTCGCACCTTGAACGGAAGGCCGGTGTACTGGGTCACGGAAACGGCTTTGAATCCGTCTGAGCGGAGCAGGCTGCTCCACTGGCCCTGGAAGTTGAGCTCCGGAACGATCACCAGTTCCTTGCGGCCCAGTTCTTTGCTGATCGCCTCCGGCAACGGGTGCAAGGTCATGGTGTAGAGCCAGCCTATATCCAAGCCTTCATTCCGCAGTTGGAGAAAGGCCTCGCGGACGGCCCCTTTGGAACCGCCCCACGGCATCACGGCTATGGCTGCATCCGGATTTTCGATCTCGTAAGGGCCATCGTTCAACAACTTCAACTTGCCGAACCTGCGCTCCATGCCGCGGACGTGCCGAATGGGCAGGTGTGTCGAGTCACCCATGCCGTCGTGCTCGCTGGCGTTAGCGACGTATGCCCCCGGTCCGCCGGGAAGCGGCATTGGGCCGAGTTCAGCGGCGTCGTAGCGCTGGTAGCCGTTCAACTCACCCCTGTACACCTCCCGAGATGTCGCTGTGACCCGGGAGAGGTCGGGCTTCGGAATATTCTGGGACCGCTCAGCCTGTTGCATCTCGGTCATCAGCATGACCGGCCCCTGGTATCGCTCAGCCCAGTTGATGGCGAGTGCTCCGGCGTAGAAGCACTCTTCAACCGTGCCGGGCGCGATTACCGGCATCCTGGCGTCTCCATGCGCTGGATGCATGCATGCAAACAGGTCGGATTGCTCTGTCTTGGTTGGGAGTCCGGTGGCCGGTCCGCCGCGCTGCACGTCAACGACCACGCAGGGAATCTCAGCCATCCAGGCAAACCCGAGACCCTCGCTCATCAGCGCGACTCCCGGCCCCGAGGTCGCGGTCATGGCTTTCCGGCCGTTGTAGCCGGCTCCGATGATGGCGCCGATGGCCTCGATCTCGGAACTGACCTGGTAGGCAAAGCGATCTTCGCCGACGAGGTTCTGTTCCATCCAGACGAGGATGGTGGTGGCCGGTGAGATCGGGTACCCGGCGTAAAAGTCGAGTCCGCCCTGGACGGCCCCTATGGCGATGGCGGCGTTGCCGGAGATCATGATCTGTTCGTAGTCAGGACGTACCGGCGGGTCCAGCTCGGTTAGCGTGAACCCGCTTTTGCGGGCCGCATCAGCGCCGCGTTCGAGAGCCTGGCTGTTGGCCTCCACGATCTGTTCGTCACCCGGGCGACCACGCGTGAAGCGCTTCGTGACGTATGCCTTGAGCGCTTCGAGCGGAAAGTTGGCGAGGGGCGCAATCGCTCCCAGTACCACCATGTTGGAGGCGCGTGCGTTGCCGACCTCTTTGGCGATTTCATCAAAGGGGAGGCCGAAGCTATCAGAGTCTCCCGGTGGATCGAACTCGCCGGAGTTGTAGATGATCACGCCACCGGGGACGAGAGTGTCCTTATGGTTGTTGAACGCCTCTTCGCTGAAGGCCACCAGGACATCCACGTCGTCGCCGTCGCTCAGGGTCGGGAAGGTCGAAATGTGGACCTGCGTGTGGACCGGTCCGCCCAGGATCTGCGAGGGAAACGTGGCGTACGTTTGGACGTGATAACCAGCCTGCGCCGCCGTAGCTGCTAGCGATTCAGCTGAGGTCACTACGCCGGCTTCACCGGCGAATCGTACGACCAGATCGGGATTGCCCAAGGGTTCCTCCATCGTCCCCGGTTCAAAGAGTCCGAGGTGACGGCGACCTCTGTCCGAGTGATCGGAAGTGAACGCCGGCGAGGTATCTACCTCTGTGAGTGGTTATTTTCAGCCGTTCCGGGATGTCCGCCCGGTGAATATCAGGTTACGAATTTCGTAATGCGGTTATTTCCAGACGCGCCTAAGCAACCGCCCGCCAACAGTCTCTACCTTAGATCCATTGTCTCCGTAGTAGCATCGTGACTGAGTGAGTCGGTTGGCGTCATTTATCAACGTTGCCAAATAATTGGTGCCAAAGATAATCGACCGAGGGTATTTTAGCCCCTTTTAGTACGTGAAACACGGCACGAAGTTTTTGGACCGCGGCGCCATCATGGGACTGACCCGTCCTTCGATACGTGTATGTTTCTCGGAGAGCCATCTACGAAGAGACCGGGGGATCGACGACGTGTCCGGTCGTGTGTTGTACGACAACCGTTCACGCCCCGTTTCTTGATCCCCCTGAAAAACCCGGGAACAAACGAATCGTTTATCCCGGCCGTCCGTACAGGGGCAGGCGACAGGGGGACACGACCCGTTACTCCAGAATCTCCAGATTTCCAGGGGAAAGCCGTTGTCAGGCAGGCCGTCTCCGCAGGAGGGGTGGTCTTGAGGCATACCTCGTCCGGACTCCAGGTTGTCTTGTGTTTTCGCGAATCTGAGGGTCTCTGGGCGCTCCCGAAAGGAACTCCAGAGCCAAACGAAACCCGGGAGGAAACGGCGCGGCGCGAGGTGAGGGAAGAAACCGGATTGGAGGTTGAATCCGGCCCATCCGTGGCAGAAACCCGGTACTCTTTCGTGCGAGACGGCTATCTTTACGAGAAAGTGGTCTACTTTTACTTGATGTCGGCCATCGGCGGCGACACGAGGCTCCACGATAAGGAGTTTGACCTTGTCGAGTGGGTTCCGGTAGACCAGGCGATCGAGCAGCTTACTTTCAAAAATGAGTCACGAATCGTGGAAAAAGCTCTTCCCATGGCGGAGGAGCAGCGTCACGGCCAGACCCCCGAGTGAACGGCTTGAGGGTGAGTTGGTCGTGCTGCGGGCCAAGCAGTTCAGCGACGTGGATCGCGACTATTCATGGCGCTCCGATCCGGAACTGGCTGAGCTGGACGCGACCACGCCGATCCGTCTCTCGCTAGACGAGTACGGCCGCCATTACCGGGACGAGATCAACTATCCGTCCCCGTGGTCCGTCAGATACGCCATTGAGACGCACGACGGGACTCACATCGGTAACGCGATGTATTACGACATTGATCGGTCCAAGAGCCAGTGCGAACTGGGGATCATGATCGGGAATCGTGAATACTGGGGGCGAGGGTACGGCACTGACGCCGTGATGACCTTGCTCCGGGCGATCTTCGAGGAAGCGGCGCTCGAACGGGTTTACCTCCACACTCTTTCTTACAACGAACGCGCCCAGAAGTCTTTCAGAAAGGCCGGATTTGAGGATCTTGAGCCAGTCCATCGCGACCGAAGAGATTTCGTGAAGATGGAGGTCCTCAGCGAGGCCTGGTTCGATGAATTCGGCGGTCCCGCTGAAGAAGCTGAAGAGGCCAAACTGACCGCCGACGAGACGCAGACTTCGAGCGCTACAGAGGCGCCGGATCCTACTTAGACCCGGTCGGGTCCTGACAAATAACGACGCCGCCGAATAAGATTCGGCGGCGTCGTCGTTTTAACTACCGGACTCGGATCAGGATGCCGAACGGTCCCTCGGCGGGGTCGCCCGTTGCGGGTTGATCAGGTCCATCCCGAGGGTGCTCGGAAAGACTGCCGCGATCTCTTTTACCGACCAGCGCCCGTCCTTGTGGATGGACTTCACCGGATAGGGGTCTGTGAACAGGCTGATAATGTTGCCCGTGCAGTGGAAGACGTGTCCGGAGACGTGCTGGGCTGCGTCCGAGGCGAGCCATGCCACCATAGGCGCGACGTGCTCAGGCGCCCGGGTCAGCACTCCGCTCGGCGGTTGCATCTTGCCTTCCTGTCGCATCGCACGCGTCGTATCCGGCACGCTCGCCGTCATCCGGGTGTCTCCGCCCGGGGAGATTGAGTTCGCGGTGACGCCGTACTTGGCGAGGTCACGGGCGACCACACGGGTAAACCCGGCGAGGCCGTCCTTCGCAGCGCCGTAGTTCGCCTGGCCGGACGAACCGAAAAGACCTGACACGGAGCTGAAGGTGATGATGCGTCCGCTCTTTTGCTGGCGGAACAGGATGCTCGCCGGCCGGACGACGTTGAACGTCCCCTTCAGGTGGACCGCTATTACGGCGTCCCATTCCTCTTCGGTCATGTTGAACACCATGCGGTCCCGCAAGATGCCGGCCGGTGTGACCACGATGTCCAACCGGCCGTAGGTGTCCAGCGCCTGTTGGACCAGCTCGTCTCCGGTCTCGAACCTCGTTACGTCGCCGTAGTTAGCGACTGCCTCGCCGCCCCGCTCTCCGACCTCGTTGACCACCTGCTGGGCAGGCGTGTTGTCGAGACCTTCTCCGTCAAGCGATGCGCCGATGTCGTTGACCACGACCTTTGCGCCGAGGCTGGCAAGCTTCAGGACGACTCCGCGTCCGATGCCACGGCCGCCGCCGGTGACGATGGCGACCTTGCCGTCCAGCCTCGCGTTGTTTTCTTCTGTCATGTTTTGATTCCTCTTAACAGTCCCTGGAAGTCCGTGGGAAATTCAGGTGATCAGATCGTCTGGATGCTTAGAACTGCGCAGGTTCCAGGGTGAGGCCCTGGGCGATGTGCTTCGGGACAAGATCCTGCAGTTGCTCGGTCTGCCACTCACCATCAGGGTTGAAGATGGTGCGCGCCGGCCTAGGCTGCGACCACAGGGCGATGGTGCCACCGGACACGTAGAAGTGCTGGCCGTTGACGTCCGCCGCGTAGTCGGAGGCCAGGTATGAGACGAAGGGCGCTATGTCCTCGGCCTCTCCTGCGCCCCTGGCGAGGTGGTTGTCCATGCCCAGGTTGAGGGATGCCCGGTCAGGGCGTGCGTCCGGGATGGTGGCGATCATACGGGTCTGGGCGGCGGGCGAGATGGCGTTTGCGGTTGCGCCATATCTACCGAGATCCCGGGCGACGACTTTGGTGAAGCCGGCGATGCCGGCCTTCGCCGCGCCGTAGTTCGCCTGGCCCGGGCTTCCGGTCAGCCCACTGCCGGAGGAGAAGGTGATCACGCGGCCTGATCGCTGCTGCCGGAACAGGATGCCGGCGTGCTTGACGACCGTGAAGGTTCCCTTGAGGTGGACGTCAATGACGGCGTCCCACTCGTCCTCGGTCATGTTGAAGATCATGCGGTCACGAAGGATTCCCGCCGGGGTCACGACGATGTCCAGCCTGCCGAACTCGTCTACCGCCTGCTGCACCATCCGCTCACCGCCGGCCATTTCGGTGACGGAATCGGTGTTGGCGGACGCCTGCCCACCTGCGGCCCTGATGCCCGCCGCGACCTCACCTGCTGGCCCCTCGTCCGGTGTCGTGCCGTCTACATTGACGCCGAGGTCGTTAACGACCACCGATGCGCCGTGTTCGGCGAGCGATTCCGCAACGGCCTTGCCGATGCCACGTCCGGCGCCGGTAACCACCGCAACTTTGCCTTCTAATACGCGTTCGTCATCTGGCAACAAGATTGCTCTCTCCTCAGAGTCCGGCGGTCCCAGCGATCGCTGGCCCCGGACGAGATCTGGTTTACGTTCCTGGTGCTCCGATCGTGGGCGGTTAGACGTAGTTAGCTTCCTCGCATGGGCAGCGCCACTACTGCCTTGCCCGGTGTGGTGACTTTACCTTCGCCGTTGTGCAGCGCGATCTCGCACTCGACGATCCCTGCGCCGTCCTCGACCCGCTTGTCCATCACGGTGCCTTTGCAGACGAGATCATCGTTCGGCAGGTCCATCTGCCGGTACGAAACGGACAGTTTCTTGAGCCGGCCTTCAGGTCCCATCCAGTCGGTCACGAGCTGTCCCAGGAATGCGTTTTTCAGAGCGCCGTGGATGATGATCCCCGGGAGTCCGTTGTTCCGGGCGAATCCGTCATCGTAGTGAATCTGGTAGTAGTCGCCAGAGGCTCCGGCGTACTTGACCAGCTGCTGTGAGCTTGCGTTCTTTTTGAGTGGTGTTACGTCGTCTCCGACGTTCACGTCCTCGTAATAAAGCTGTGCCACGGCTACTCCTCTTCCGACGGCGATGCGTAGCTGATGCCGGTCGTGCGCTGGGTGGCGGCCAGTTGGCCGAGCTGGTTTACGTACCGGGTCTCGGCGGTGGTGAACAGCATCGTGCCGAGACGGCCCTGTCGCTCAGAAAGTTCCACGATGGCCCTGGTGACCGTGATCCTGTCGCCGACCCTGACCGGCTCGAAGAATTCGTACTCGCTGCCGCCGTCCAGGTTGTTAGGGAAAGGCCTCGGAAACTCGCTCTGCGCCTCTCCCGCAATGAGGGATCGAAGGAAGGTCGGCGGAGCGACGATCCCGCCGTACGGCCCTTTGCGGGCGGCCTCATCGTCCTGGAAAAGAGGATTGGAGTCCCCGATTGCCTGCGCGAACTTGATCACGGCGCCTTTTTCGACGTCGTATGTGATTGGATCGGACTCCACATCAAGATGCGAACGCATCTCGTCGGTAATGACGGACTCGTCAGGCACGCGTTTAACTCCATGTACCCTCTGATTCAGCGAGGGCGCGTTACGTTGATCTCAAGTGTGGCGGAGTGTAGGAGAGCGCCTAGGGTGCGTCAAGGAACGCGTCGCCGAGTTCCGGGTCCTCGCGTTTGGCCTTTGTGGAGTCGTTTGGAGTGACCTTCTTTAGGCCGCTGAACGCCGCCATCAGCTTCTTGAGGCCGTTGCCGTTTCCGAACGCAACGGTGACTTCCGTGTCGCCGCCGGTCTCGACGGCCTCGATCACGATGCCGTCTCCGAACGTTTCGTGGGTCACGCGATCCGCTACCCGGAAATCGCCCCTCTGAGCGGCTCGTACGGCCGCCGTGGTCGCCGCCCGTCGTTTGACATCAATCGGGTCGTACGAACGCGCTCCTCCTGGAGCGACCCTCCGAACGGTGTTCGAGTTGCGGCGTATCGACACGGTCTCGACACAGGTAAGTGGGATCTCGTCGAGGAAGCGTGACGGCATCATTGCACCGCGTGATCCCCGGAATCCCCGTTGGAACGCGTGAAACATGTAGAGGCGTCTGCGTGCGCGGGTCATTCCCACGTAGCAGAGCCGTCGTTCTTCCTCGAGGTTTTCGGTTTTCTCCAGAGATCGCGAGTGCGGGAGCAGTCCTTCTTCAAGGCCAATCATGAAGACGGCGTCGTACTCCAGTCCCTTTGCCTGGTGGAGGGTGATGAGGGTGATAGCGTCTTCGCCCTCTTCCAGCGAATCGATGTCCGATACGAGCGCTACATTCTCCAGGAACTCGATCAGCCGTTCGCGCGGCTCCGGCCCCTCAAAGTTCGAGGCCGAACCGCGCAGCTCGAGGATGTTGTCCCACCGTTCCTCGCCGCGCTCCTTGTCTTCCTGAACAAGCCGTTTGTAGCCGCTTCGTTCAAGGGTCAGGTCGATAAGTTCTACCGCGGAGAGAACGATGCTTTGCTCGATCAGACGTTCCATCAGATCGGCAAAGGCGCGGACCGACTTCACGGCTCGCGGGTTCAGCGCCTCAAACAATCCCAGCTGTTCGTCTTCGACCTGGAGGATGACGTTGAGCATCGAGGTCCCGCGGGAGCGGGCGACGGCGCGTATGGCATCAACGCTGCGGGGACTTATGCCGCGCGCCGGTACGTTCACGATCCGCTCAAGCGCTGCATCGTCCGATGGGTTCACGGTGAGGCGCAGGTAGGCGACAGTGTCCCGGATCTCTTTGCGCTCGTAGAACTTGGTTCCACCGACGAGCTGGTAGCTAATGCCATGCCGGTTGCAGGCCGCCTCCATCGCGCGTGACTGCGCGTTTGTGCGGTACATCACGGCAATTTCATGGCGGTCGAAGTCGTCTTCGTCAACCAGCCGGCTGATCTCCTGGAGCACCACCCGCGCCTCTTCGTCCTCGTCGTAGGCTTCGCCGACGGTGACAGGGTTGCCCCTGGCGTTATCCGTCCACAGATCCTTTTTCAGGCGCTCGTCGTTATTGGCGATTACGCCCGAAGCAGCATCAAGAATGGTCTGCGTTGAGCGGTAGCTCTGGTCCAGCGTGACGGTGGTTGCATCCGAGTACACGGTCTGGAAGTCAGTCAGATTCCGGATATCGGCGTGACGCCAGGAGTAGATCGACTGGTCGGGATCACCCACCACGCAGATGTTCTTGTGCTTGTCGGCCAGCAATCGGGCGAGCGAGAACTGGATGGCGTTTGTGTCCTGGAACTCGTCCACCAGCACGTGTCGGTAACGATCCTGGTACTTCTCCAGGACCTCCGGGTTGTCCTCGAAGAGCGTGTGGGCGCGCAGCAGGAGGTCATCGAAGTCGACGGCGTTCGCGGTCGCCAGCAGCTCCGTATAGCGGACATACACGCGCGCGACGACCTCTTCGAAGTAGCTCTTGGAGAGTTTCGAGAGACGGGAGTCGTCGATCATCCTGTTCTTGGCGTCTGAAATACCAGACAGGATGGCGCGGGGCGCGAACTGCTTGGGATCCAGTTCAAGCTCTTCGAGGATGCTGCGCACGAGCCGCTGCTGGTCGTCTCCGTCGTATATGGAGAACGCCGAGTCGAGTCCGATCTGTCCGCCGTCCTGCCTGAGCACGAAGGCGCAGAAGGAGTGGAACGTCCGAACCTGCAGGCCGGAGTTGGCGCCACCCACAAGTCCTTCAGCACGCTCACGAAGCTCTCGCGCCGCTTTGTTGGTGAACGTGACCGCCAGGATGCGCCACGGGGCAACGCCCTGCACGGAGGTCAAGTAGGCGATGCGGTGCGCCATGACGCGCGTTTTGCCGGAGCCGGGACCCGCCACGATTAGAAGCGGGCCTTCGGCGTGCTGCACGGCTTCTTTTTGTCGGCCGCTGAGCTCGGCAAATATGTCGATCTGGGTAGTCACAACCCGATTGTAGCCGTCTCCCGTAAATGTCCGGCATTATCGGGCACCCTCTCCCGGTGGGAGAGGGCCGGGGTGAGGGAAGACTCGGGTCTTCGGAGCAACGTGTGTATTTGATGGACGGCGTGTCGATGAACGTCCCTTGTCCTTCCGGGAAAGGCTCGGGATGACTTGTTGTGCGCCGCGCGCTACTGGGCGTTATCGCCGGTTCCTGATCTACGGTTTCCGAGCTGATCATTCCGGGAGGAGCGCAGGCCGGGAGATCCTTCGCCTGCGGACCCAGGATGACGATCGAGTGTTACTTCTGCGTATGTAACTGTCGTCGCCCGAGTAACCAACCCCGCCCCCCTCTCCTGGTTTCAGGAGGCGCCAGTGCCGATACTTACCTCTCCCAGGGGAGAGGGTTAGGGTGAGGGAGAAGTTCCAATCACGGATCCGGTCTTGCACACCACACGTAACCGCTCCGAATCCACGTGAACAGAAGGACACCACTATTACGCACCAACACGGTGGCGATGGCGGCCATCAGCACCAGGAGCCTGATCCGACAACCTTTGGCCCCGGTTCAGAGGAACGACTCGGCCGGTCCGACCGGTTTTACGAGTCAACTCATCGTGAGATGGTCAGGTGGCTGTCGCCGGAGCCCGGGAATCGCATCCTGGATGCCGGATGCGGAACGGCCGGGTTCACACAATTGCTGGCGGAGTCGCTCGGCGATGGTGATCACGTGGACGCGGCCGATACAAGCGAACATCTGCTTGAGTACAACCGATCGCGTTTTGCCAACGACCCGATCGGCAAGCGCATCCAGTTTCACGGGGCGCCAATCCAGGATCTGCCGTTCGAGGACGAAACATTCGACCTGGTGTGGACCAGCCTCGCGTTGCACCACCTGGCAGATCGGCTTTCAGGAGCCCGGGAGTTGGCCCGGGTCGTCACCCCGGGGGGCCGACTGGCGATTCGCGAGGGCGGCGTCGGCGCACGGTTCATGCCGACGACGATGGACCTGACCGGAACGGGGCTGAATGAACGACTGTCCGCTGCGATGGAGAAGTGGTTCGCTAGCCATGTCCATTTCGAGGGCGACGCGGTTCCCTACCCGTACGGCTGGACCCAACTGCTCCGGGACGCGGGGATGACCGATGTCACCGCCAGGACCTTCATCCACGAGTTCCTGCCGCCGTTCAGTGAAGAACAACAGCGATTCCTGATAGGCGGGCTGACGCGCTGGGCTACGGACGAAAGTCGGGAGGGCTACCTCTCAGAAAAGGATCGTTCAGCCCTCAAACGCCTGATCGACCCGGACGATATCGAGTATGTCTTCGACCGTCCGGATCTCCACTTCATGCAGGGCATAACGGTGTATGTGGGACGGCGCGCGTAGTCCCGGAAACGCATAGTCCTTCGAGAGCCTCGGGAAGCGAGGCTTGCGACCCGCGAAGGGTGCGCGAATTGGGACACGTATGTCTCGGGGGCTTCAGGATGAGCAACGGTTGAAAGTCCTCACGTAACACGCACAAGATACGCTCCAGGGAGATGTATGCTCCCCGGCGAACTGGAACGGGAGATACAGATGACCGATACCGCATCGCCGAGTTTGACCCCCGATGATCTGCGCGAGATGTACCGGCTCATGGTGTTGGGCCGGAAGTTCACGCACAGGGCGCTGAAGCTGTACGACGAGGGCCGGCTGCCGACCGGCCTGCACCCGAGCGCCGGGCAGGAGGCCGTTGGCGTCGGCGTCTGTTACGGACTTCGCGATGGGGATCGCGTCGTCCCCGCGCTGCGAACGACCGAGGCGTTCTGGACCCGCGGCGTCACGATGCTCCAGATGCTGAACGCCATGTACGGCAACTCGGGCAGCCCTTCCGGCGGCAAGGAGTCGTTCCACCACACCGGCTACCCGGAACTTGGCATCCTGCTCACGACCGCGATGGTCGGATCACAGATTCCCGTCGCGGTCGGCGCGGCCGTTGGCCAGCAACTGGCGGGAAGCGACGACGTGACGGTGTGCTTTTTCGGTGATGGCGCTACCGCCCGGGGTGACTTCCACGAGGGGCTGAACCTCGCCGCCGTGCGAAAGGCGCCGGTGGTCTTCATCTGCGAGAACAATCTGCACTTCCAGACGGCGCCAACATCGGCGGGAATGGCTGTCGATGATGTCGCCGATCGCGCGGCGGGATACGGGTTCCCGGGGATGGTGGTGGACGGACAGGACGTGATCGCCGTTAACGAGGCAACCCGGCAGGCGGTGGAGCGGGCGAGGCGAGGCGAGGGACCAACCTTGATCGAGTGCAAGACGTATCGATTCGAGAAGCACTACCCGTTCCTGCGCGAGACGCGCCCGGCCGAGGAGATCGAACGCTGGACGGCGCGGGATCCGATCACGATCCTGGAGGATCGGCTGATTGCCGGGGGACAGCTTGATCCGGACACGGTCGCGCAAATATCGGATTCGCTGGACCGTGAGTTGGAGGAGGCTGTCACGGAAGCGCAGGCGACGGCCCCTCCGGAATCCGGCAGCGCCGTGACAAACATTTACGACGAATCGGCGGGAGGGAGCGGGATATGAGAAACCTGACGATGCGCGCCGCCATCAACGAAGCGTTGCGCCAGGAGATGGAAGCCGACGAAAGGGTTTTCATCTTCGGCGAAGACGTGGCCGGGTACGGCGGCATTGAGAACGTCACCACGGGGCTGCGGGAGCAGTTCGGCCCCGACCGCGTATTTGATACGCCGATCTCGGAATCCGGCTTTACGGGCCTTGCGGTGGGCGCGGCGATGGTGGGAAGACGCCCGGTTATCGAACTCCAGTTCACCGGTGCGATCACGATCGCGCTCGACCAGCTGGCCAATAGCGCGGCCAAGATGCGGTACGCATCGGACGGCGGCTATTCGGCGCCGCTCGTCGTCCGCACGGTGAACATGAGCAACGGCAACGTGTACACGGGGCAGGCGCTTGAGGCGTGGGTGGCGCACGTTCCCGGACTCAAGGTCGTCGCACCCTCGACACCCGCCGACGCAAAAGGGCTTCTGATCACATCTATCCGGGACCCTGATCCGGTCGTGTTCGTGGAACACACTGGACTGTATGACTCCGAAGGACCGGTCGCTGAGGAGCCGGACGCCATTCCGCTGGGACAGGCATCGGTGCAACGCAGCGGCGACGACGTGACCGTGGTGTCGTGGTTGAACATGGTCCCGGTGGCGCTGGAGGCCACAGAGGAACTCGCAGCCGAAGGGATCGGTGTCGAGGTGATCGACGCGCGATGCCTGGTTCCGTTCGATATCGAGACGGTCTTGCGATCGGTACGTAAAACGGGGTGCCTGGTGATCGTTCACGAGGCGGTGCGACGAGGCGGATTTGGAGCGGAGGTATCGGCGATGGTCGTCGAGAGTGACGCTTTCCACCAGTTGAAGGCTCCGATCGTCCGGGTCGCAAACCCGGGCGTGCCGGTCCCGCACAGCGCCCACCTGAGCCCGTACGTTCTACCTGACAAGTCGGACGTGATCGCCGGAATCAGACGCGTGCTGGAAGCGAGATCGAGTTAGCGTCGTGGCGTATGACCTGCTAATCCGCGGCGGCCGTCTGCTGGACGGAACCGGGTCACCTGCGTTCCACGCGGACCTGGCGGTTACGGACGGGTGGATCGTCGCTATCGGCGCGCTTTCGGAACGAGAGGCCGACGCCGCAATCGACGCCTCCGGGCGCTTCGTCGCGCCTGGATTCATCGACGAGCACTCCCATTCAGACGTTACGTTCCTCGTAGACCCCCACGCACAGAGCATGGTTCGTCAGGGCGTGACCACGCTCATAGTCGGGCTATGCGGAATGTCCGCAGCACCCGTTACCGGCGAGACGTTGGAGGAATACCGTCGGGGAGCGCCGTTATTCGGGTTCGACGGTTACGAGTGGTCATGGGACAGCGTGGCCGGGTACATGGACGCCGTGCGCTCGGCGCAGCCCTCGGTAAACGTCGGCACGCTGGTCGGGCACCAGCCGGTGCGCGCGCTGGCGACCGGGGCGGCGAGCCGGCCTGCGTCGCCGGATGAACGTGCGCATATGGGACGGCTGGTCGAGGAGGCTCTTGAGCAGGGCGCCCGCGGCTTTTCCACCGGGCTCACCTACCAGCACACCGTGTTTGCTGACGCTGACGAGATCGTGGCGGCCGCGAAACCGCTGAAACGCTACGGATTTGGCTACCACACACACATGCGGGGCCAATCGGCCAATCTTTTGAAATCTGTCCGGGAGGCGATCTCGATAGCCGAACGGGCGGGTTGTCCGCTGGTCATATCGCACCTCTACCCCGCCGGGCGCGAGGCCTGGGGGCAGGCTCGGGCCGCCATCGAACTGGTTGAAGAGGCCCGGGAGCGGGGCGTCGATGCATCGTGGGACGTGACGCCGTGGTTGCGCGGTGGCGGCCCGCTCGCTCAGAGCCTGCCGTTATGGATGCGCGAGGGCGGCCTGGATGCCACGCTTGAACGGCTCAATGATCCCGAGCTCCGGGTGCGAGCGGGTGCTGAACTTGAGTCCGGTACCGACGGCACTTCGATGAAGCCTGAATGGGACGATTACCTGGTGTGCCGGGCCAACCTGCCAGAGAATCGTGGATGGATGGGGCGGACCATTGGCGAAATAGCGGCGGAGCGTGGCGAGCCACCGGTCGATGCCGCCATGAAGATGCTGGCGGAAGACGACGCCGGGTTCTGGATCGCGCCGACGATCAAGTGCGACACGGACATCGATACCCTCCTGGCCCATCCGCTCGGCGTGCCGACCGCCGACGCATTTGCCCTCTCGCCGGACGGTCCACTCGCCTACCAGGATCGGCCGAATTCGTACGGCACCTTCCCGCGGGTACTCGGGCGCTACGTGAGGGAGCGCGGCGTGCTCACATGGGAGGCGGCGGTACAGAAGATGACATCGATCCCCGCATCGCGAGTCGGGCTGTGGGACCGCGGCATCCTGAGGCCAGGATTGAAGGCCGATGTAGTCGTTTTCGACCCATCGACGGTCATCGAGAAGGCCGACTACGAGCGGCCGCAGGAATACCCGGTCGGGATCGACTGGGTCGTCGTCAACGGCGAGGTGACTGTCTCGCCTCAAGGCCACACCGGAGCCCGGGCGGGGGAGGTTATCTGAACATGGCTGAGAAACTGGCGATCGATGGCGGGCTCCCAGTGCGGAGTGATCGGCTTCCTTTCTTCAAGGTGACTTACGGGTATCCGGAGCTGCGCGGGGTGATCGATGTGTTCGAGAGTGGCGTGTTCGGATCGGTCTACCCTGACGCGCACAAGGTCCTGGAGTTTGAGGCGGCGTTCGCCGAGTTCGCAGGCGCGCGTCATGCGGTGGCGTTCAGTTCCGGGACGACGGCGCAGCACGCTTCGCTGATCGCCGCGGGCGTCGGCCCGGGCGACGAGGTGATCGTGCCGCCGCTGACGTTCTCTTCTACCGCGTATACGGTGCTGCTGGCGGGGGCGACGCCGGTGTTCGCCGATGTGGATGACGCCACGATCTGCCTGGACCCGGAACGCGTCGCGAGCGCAGTGACGCCCCGGACGCGCGCAGTGGTTCCGGTCCACTGGTTCGGTTACCCGGTCGAGATGGACGAGTTGGGGTCGGTCTCAGGCACCCACGGGTTGACGGTTATCGAGGACTGCGCGCACGCCTACGGGACGGTATACCGGGACCGAAGGGCTGGAACCATCGGTGCGATGGCTTGCTGGTCTTTGCAGCAGTCGAAGGTGCTGACGGCGGCGGGTGAAGGCGGAGTGCTCACGACCGACGACGATGGACTGGCAGCCGTTGCGCGCTCGGTGTGCGATCACGGCAAGGACAAGGGACCGGGCGCGGCGCTGGACGGTTACGAGATCGTGCGGGTGGGCAACAACTATCGACTCACGGAGATGCAGGCGGCGTTCGCGCTGGCGCAGCTTGGGCGGGCGGAGGAGATGTTAGCGGGGCGGCGGGCGCACCTTGATTACATGGTTGAGGGGTTGCGCGGGGTGGACGGACTACGACTTGTGGAGGGAGATCTGCCACGGCCGGATATCGAGGTTGGTCCGTCGTATTTTCCGGTGCGGTTTGATGAGGACGCTTTCACTGCGCCGCTGGGGCGGCTGTCAGACGCGCTGGACGCCGAGGGTGTGCAGAACGTCCGTATCGCCGACGACGAATTCGGGCCGTCCCACCCTTTGTTCCGAGAGATGTCCCCACCCGCGGTGTTGCCGGTGGCTGACCGGGTTCGGCGCGAGCTGACGCTGTTGCCGTTGTACCCGGATATGACGGGGTCAGACCTGGATGATGTTGTGGCGGCGGTGAGAAAGGTCGCTGCGAGGTTCGCGAGTTAGGCGCTGGCGTCGCGCCGCGGGGATGGATTGGTGTTGTTGCGGAGCGCATCCTTCGAGAGCCTCAGGAAGCGTTTACAGGTTCAGAGGAACAGTGTCGTTGGTGGTATCGCCCGTCATCCCGAGCGTAGCCGAGGCACCTTTACCGGCGGCTCTTCAGGGAGCCAAACACGTATCGGGCAGGACCTTGAACCTCCCTCACCCCAGCCCTCTCCCATCGGGAGAGGGGGAAACGGCGCCTGCGGGCAGACGCTCTCTCCTCTACGGGCCTTCATCTCTCCACGTCCGGAGTGCGCGTGTTGGGAAGCGCTGGTAGGCGAACTGGTCGAAGGTTGTTTCGTCTATTTCGATGCCCAGGCCGGGGCCTGTCGGAAGCTGGATATAGCCGCCTGACTGGACGAGCGGGTTCGATACCTTCATGCCCAGTTCTTCGTACGGAACGAAGTATTCAGTGATGAGGAAGTTTGGCATCGTGGCCGCGGCCTGCACCGTGGCGGCGAGGCCCAGCACCGTCGAGTTGTAGTTGTGTGGCGACATCGCAACGTAGTTCGGTTCGGCCATCGCACCGATCTCCTTCAACTCCAGGATGCCGCCGACGCTGCACACATCCGGGTTGAGGATGTCGGCCGCCCGCTTCTCCAGCACGGGCCGGAAGCCGGACTTGTTGTAGATCGCCTCGCCGGTAACGACCGGGAGCGATATCTGGCCCCGAATCTCGGCCATGGTGTCGAGGTTCTCGGCGGGACACGGCTCCTCGAACCAGTACGGCTCGTAAGGGGCCAGCGTGTTCGCCATCTCGATGGCGTGCATCGGGGCGAAACGGCGGTGAACGTCGAGCAGGATATCGATATCCGGTCCGACCGTCTCCCGCATCTTCTTGACGACCTTTTCGGCGTGCCGGATGTGATCTTTTGGGACGAGGGTCCGCCACGGCCCGGGGGTCGGCTCCAGCTTCATCGCCGTGAAACCAAGCTCCAGCACCCCCTCGGCGGCGCGTGCGTAGTCGTCCGGGTCCTCTGCGCCGAAACTCCAGCCGTTGGCGTAGACACGAATCCTGTCGCGGACCGGACCGCCGAGCAGGTTGTAAATCGGCTGCCCGGTCGCTTTTCCGACGATGTCCCAGCAGGCGATTTCGATGCCGCTCTGGGCACTGTACAACTCCATCGATCCGCGCCGCTGGGCGTAGTCGTCATACCCGAGGTGGGTCGTGAAGTGCTTGATGTGGAACGGGTCACGGCCCTCTAAATAACGAGCTAATTCATCTATATGCGAGGTGATTGAGACGTCGCGATCGTACTGGGTGTATGACTCGCCCCATCCAGTGATGCCTTCGTCGGTTTCGACCTTGACGAATATCCAGTTTTTACGCCAGCCGGTGTGGAGGATGAATGGAGTGACATTTGTGATTTTCATGGCGGCGCCATCATGCAACGCGTCCGGCTGGACCGCAATCGACATCGTAGTGTCCGGCCCAGAGGTTCATCGGTGTGTGACAGGACCCAAATAGCGATCGGAGTCAGGGCGATAACGGTGAGAGACGTTGGAACAGGTGGTTGCGTGTCCCCTCTCCCGGTGAGAGAGGCCAATCGCATCAAGCGTGAGGGAGGTCTAAGGTCGCCGGACGATCAGCTTTTTTTGCTGAACGACGTGCCGGTGAAGGTCCCTCGTCCTTCCGGGCCCGGAAGGATCGGGATGACTCCGGGGCGAAAGAGGCTCGGGGATTCCGCCGGGCCGCCAGATACGGCTCGCCCTACAGAATCCCGTATTTCGCGTACACCTCGGAGAGAGAATTGCCCGCCAGAAGTTCATCTCTCGTGGCGTTCTCTCCCTCGGTCTTCTCGAACGCACCCTTGATGGCGGCTTCGAGGATGGCTGCAGGGATTGCGACGACACCATCGACGTCTGCGAAGAGGTAGTCGCCGGGTGAAATTGGAACGCCTCCGCACACAACGTCGACATCGGCGGCGGTCATCTCGTGGCGACCTCCACCGTCGAGCGGGCTAACGCCGTTTGTGAAGACCGGGAAGCCAACTTCACGGATCAAATGGACGTCTCGAACCTGGCCGTCAGTGACGAGACCCGCTGCGCCGCGGCCCATTGCGGCCGCGGTGAGAAGTTCTCCCCAGCTTGCCGCGGGCCCGATGTCACCGCAGGCTCGCACAACGACGTCCCCGGGGTTCAGATCGTCCATCACGTTGATTGTGAGTTCGTACGGGTTGTCGGGCCGGGGCGTGCCCGGGGCGACCTTTTCTATCAGGGCCGTTCTTGCCGGTCCGAACAGCGTTTTGGAGTCGTCCAGCGGGCGGATGTGGCGGTCCAGGGCCTGGTTGAGGTATCCGAGCGAGTCCATCGTGTCACAGATAACGGACGAGTTGAGTTCTGATCGGACACGCTGGACCGTGGCATCGTCGAGTGTCAAGGGGGCACCTCTCCTGGTCTGTATGGATTCAATGTGCGGCGCCAGATCCTTTCTCCCAGCGGGAGAAGGTGAGGACGAGGGAGAAGCCTTGCACTCCACCACGCAACCGGGCGAGGTGGGAGCCCTGCTATCCGGTGACGGGGTGGGCGATGGCGGCGTCTATGCGGTCCAGATCAAGGCGTTCTGCGGCCAGCTCGGCGAATCGTTCCAGCTTGGCCGGTTGATCGAAGTGTGAGTATTCGAGGAATCGCTCAAGCTCCGCTGCGGCCTCGTGCGTGTCTTTATCGACCACCGTTACGGGGATCTGTTGCTTGTCGGCCTCGTAATAGACGTACTCGACCGGCTTGACGCCGCCGGTCAGAATCAAGGCCTTGATGGGCGTGGCAAGCGCGGCGATGGCGAGGTCCGGGCGGTCGCCACGGACAAGGACGGCGGCGTTTGCTTGCGAGGAGAAGTAGATGGGACCCCAGTCCAGGACAATCCCGCCGATGAGGACGTTTTCGACGAGCTCGTCCGAGTGCTCTTCCCATTCGAGCCATTCGCCGCCGAGACATTCGTGCAAGGACCGTGCCGTCACGGCGATGAGCCGGCGGTCCTCCGGGACCGCGCCGATGTACGGCAGGCCGGCGGTTTCGAGCGCGGGAACGACTTCTGAATCGAGGTCGTGGCCGCGATGCCGGGGTGCGTTGTTGATGACGACGCCGGCGAGGCGGTCGCCGTACGCCGGGGCGGCTTCGATGGCGGACAGGTAGTCGGACTGCCCCGATACCAGTACAACGCTGGCGTCCAGGTCGTCAGCCAGCGAACGGTTAATGGCGTGGTTGCCCGAGAGTCCTTCCACGACGGATATGGCGCTTGAGTCAGTGCCACCGGCGGCCTGTGCGGCCTGTTTGACCTGGTCCTCCGACGGAGTTCCGGTGACGGCGACCGGGTCGATCGGGTTCACGCCTTCCACCAACCCCTTCATCGCCGCTACATCTGGATCATCCACGGCCCCGAATGCTTTGCCGAGTGAGACGGTCGCGCCGTCAGCCAGCAGTCGAGCGGCATAGGTGGAGGCGAAGGCGGTTTTGCCAGCGCCGGGGGAGGTGGAGACGACTAGGAGGGTCGGCATGGGGTCCTTGCGGGGCCCAGGCTTGCCTGGACCTTATCTGGGAATTGTAGCGGGCCGGGGGAGCCTGAATACGGAACGCCTCACGAACTCTGAAGGTGTGCGCGGGCGACCGCCCGGAATTATAGCGGTCTCAAGGCCCGCACTCCCGTCGCAGGCCGCCGAGGCCGTGAGGTTTGTCTGAGGACGGGCAGCCGAGTACGAACAATGGTCGCATGCCGCCCAATATCGCGGTTGAAGTGATGCGACTTGTCTGAGACGATGGATCGCCGTGCCGAGGTAGCTCAGTTGGTAGAGCAACGGACTGAAAATCCGTGTGTCGGCAGTTCAAGTCTGCCCCTCGGCACCACCGGCCTAAGAGAAGACGGCCTCGGCGAGCGTTCTGTTTGCCGGGGCCGTTTCGCGTCCTCGGTCATTGACGCCCGGGGGGACCGTCAAACCGGGGCGATCTTGGTGGGCGAACCGTGGATCTGGATCTCACCCTGTCTCCGGGATTTCGTGCGGCCTGACGCCGAATAGCCTCCAGTCCATCGCGTGTTGCGGACCGTTCTCAGTGGGGAAAGTTGGGGTAGTAAGGGCCACATCTGGCTGCGAATCGCGTCTGGCAAGCTAATTCACGGGACTCTAACGTGCCGCTGCACGCGGCGGCTGTACCCTCAACGGTGCCGTCCACCGTCGATCAGGCGGGACGCCCCGGGGGGACAGAAATGCTCCAAGTTGAATCGTCGAGCCTGGCGTGACCGGCAGGTTCGTAATCATGACGGCCCTGGTTCTGAGCCTGCTTGTCATGGCTCGCGTCGCTCAGCAACGGCGCAACACCGTCGGCATCCCCCCCGACGCCGTCCACCTCCGCATTCGCCGTCCGGATTCGCGTACTGGGGGGCTCCGGAGGATTCACTTTCAACCCCGGCCACGGCGTCGCGTTCGCAGAATCCCCCTGACCGAGCCCGGTGTAGCCGCTCCCGTGGCATCGGGACGGCAGTCGATTTCCGTCGGGTCCACGTTCACGGGAGTCGGGTCGACGACCGCAAATCGTTATCGGCCCGATCGACTTCAGTTCGCCCAGAAGCTCAGAAAAGTATCACGCAGGGACGGGCGTATCACGGAATGGTTCCCGTAGCCCCGTTGCGAAGAAGCATCAACGACAACGGCCCCGGCGAGCACTCTGCACCCCGGGGCCGTTTAACGTTCAGTGGTGTGCGCTTCTGGCTTACGCCTCCGAAGACCGGACCATCGTCGCTCCCAGGCCGATGAGCCATATGAAGAAGGCGATGGCCCCGATGATGCCCAGCAGGCCGGAGAACACGAACAGCCCCAGCCATCCACCCAGTGCGGCGATCAGCCCGACCCAGCCGATCCATTTTGGAGCGAGACCGGTTTTCAAGATGGCGATCGAGAACAGCAGGACGCCTATGCCGAGTCCTATTGCGTCGCCGACCAGTCTCGCCAGCAGGCTCATGGTCAACAGCGCGTTGCCCGTTGTGACCAGGTCGGAACCGGCTTCAGAGCCTCCTTCGACCCAGGGGGTCGCAATTTCGTATACGACGCCGAGGCCGATTATGTTGCTGACGATGATGAACACCGCGTCTACTGCCAGTGCGATCAACGCGATTCGAAGGATGTCTCCCGCGCTGCGCAATCTCTGGTAAATGCCGGCGAGGGCGCCCAGTAAGAGAAGAGGCGCCAGCGTCAGCAGCCACATACCCGGGGCGATGACGTCTTTGTCGGCATCTATGACCGTCAGCATTTCGGCGCCTTCTTCGGCGTCTATCGCATCTGTTGTGACCACCAGGACTATCCCGATGATCGCCACGATTCCGGCGAGGATTGCACTGATTCCGCTGATTTTCTGAAGACTCAGGCTTTCCAAGGCTCCCCCCTCAATCAAGTGTCTCTAGTGCGTTGGACCGCCGGTGGAGGCGGATCGCTCGATTATGGCGGAGCGTAACAGAAGGCTGGGAAGCCGCCGGGGAACCTCGGTGGATCCGGGCCGGTTTCTAACCGGGCCCTCGCACCCTAGAATGTCCCTCTCCCGAATCCGACCTGCCGGCTGAGTGAGCCGGAGATGCCTCACCGATAACTTGACCGCTATTTCATCGCGCCCAGACATAAACCTGGTTCCGGCCGTCCGGGTGTTCGGACTGTCCCATGGATACCCGGTGGACGGTGCATCGGCGATGGCGCTATCCGGGGTCGATCTGAACGTCGCCGAGGGTGAGTTTGTCGCCGTGGTCGGCCCATCCGGATGCGGCAAGACCACGTTGTTGCGCGCCAACGCTGGCCTGCTGACGCCGAGTCGGGTCGCGTGGATGTCCTCGGCGGGGACAGCGGCTCTGCGAGACGCTCCCATGCGCTTGGGCTGGTGACCCAGGACCCGGGATTGCTGCCATGGTTGAGTGTGGCCGCCAATGTCCGATTGACGCTGGACATAACCGGGGACGACGTTGAGGGAGACGATCGGGTTCGGGAACTGCTTGAGCGCGTCGATATAGCCCGTTTCGCCGGTTACTTCCCAGGCCAGCTATCGGACTGGATGCGCCAGCGGGTAGCCCTGGCACGGGCGCTCGCCCATCGCCCTCGGCTGCTCCTGATGGATGAGCCGTTCGGTGCGCTAGATGAGCTGTCACGGGAAGAGCTGCGGCTCGAGTTGATCCGGGTGTGGGAACAGGAACGGACCTCTGTTGTGTTCGTCACGCACTCCATACGCGAGGCCGTTCACCTCGCGGACAGGGTCGTGGTGATGAACGGCAGGCCGGGCAGAGTATCGGCCGAAGTGCCGGTCTGCCTGCCACGGCCGCGGTCGGCGGCGCTGGAGGACGTGTTGATCGAGTTCGAAGTTCTTGAAGATGCGGTGAACGTCTCAACTGCGTTTGACGGTTCGATCGTGGACGGTCTTTACGAGGGCGATGAGATCAAGTAGCGGGGAACGAGGTCTCGGCGCCTCGAACCAGGCGCCGGAACGGGGCGGTAGTCAACCAGGGATGAGCGCTCCACATTCCCATTCCGCCGGTGCGACCATGCGCGGCGATACCGCATCGACCCAGGCCTGTCCGGAAGCACTGTCCATGGCCAGGAACGGTATCGATACAACATAGTTCTCAAGGTTCCGGAGCATCCCGAGGCGGCAGTCCCGCAACGCCTGGTCTCTTGTGTAGGTCCGAACGCCATGGGTGATCAGCGTCTCAACGTATAAATCGATCAATGGCTCTTCGTTTTTTTGGCGCTGGTCTTCCGTGAGACTCCACGCAAAGAAGTCGGCGAGGTCGATGGCGGGCGGTCCGTGTAGCGCGTACTGCCAGTCAAAGGTGATGACGTCGTTGTTATCGAAGAACAGGTTGGCGAGACGGTAGTCGCCGTGGTTCAGGGTGAGCGCCGTTGGCGAGGCGCCCGACCACACTTCAGCGAGCTTCGGGCCGAGCCGTTCTCCGATCTCGTACACCTCGACCGGCAGGGTCGTTTGTAATTGGCCGGATACGGCTTTCCAGGCGTCAAGGTAGAGCCGCTGGCGAGTTTGCGCATGCCCGGGAATCAGCGGCCGGTCCAGCCATTCGTATTGCCCGAGCCGCTGATCGTTCCACCATCGAGCGTGAAGTTGTGCCGCATTTCGTATCGCTGCCCGGGCGTCTTCGAGCGACCCGGCCTCTGTCTCATCACCAACGCGCAGCCGCGAAAGGTCTTCAAGCAGGAGGATGAAATCGCCGGTATCGGGATCGGACTTGCCGTAATAGAGCTTCGGGATTCGGACGCCGAGGTCATCACCCAGCTCCACGTAGATCCGGGTTTCTCTTTCGTACAACCCGAGACCGGCCGCATATACCCGGACCTCGTCATTCGAGATAGCGGTCTTCGCCACGAACGTCGATGGGGCCGTTCCGGCGTCCCCCGAGTACTCCACGACAATCCGGGCGAGCTGGCCGACGAATCCCATTCCTTCGCCGATGGGTTCGATACGGACGGACGCGACCCGGCCGGATCCGAGCACACCGCCGATCTGCAACGCCCCGGTCAGCCACTCCGGAGTGATTTGTTCAATGGTGCGCGGAATGTCCACTTTTTACAGGGACCGGCGTCTCGGGAGGTTGCCGGTGCCGGGACCCGGCGTTCCGGGGAGGATCTGGTCCAGCTCCGCCATGTCGGCTGCCGTCAGCTCCCAGTCTGACGCACCGGCGTTTTGCACGATCTGCTCCACCCGGGTTGCGCCAGCGATGACGGACGACACTTCGGGATGGGCGAGCAGCCATGCGAAGGCCAGTTCGACCAGGGTGTGGCCTCGCTCCGAAGTGAAGCTTTCCAGCGACTCCAGCAGATCGAAGCTCGCATCGTTGATATGCCGGTCGGCGATCCACTGGATGCGGTCGAGACGGCTTCCTGCCGGGAGGTCCATACCGCGTTTGTATTTGCCCGTGAGGAAGCCTGAAGCGAGGGGGTAGTACGGCAGGATGCCTGTCTCGTACTTCGCGGCCGCATGGACCAGCTCACGCTCCGGCTCGCGCTCCAGCATCGAGAACTCCGCTTCCACGGTCGCGAACTCCGGCCAGCCGTTACGTCGTGCGACCTGGATTGCCTCCACCACCTCCCAAGCGAGGAAGTTGGAGCATCCAACGTAGCGCACTTTCCCGGATGCGACGATGTCGTCCAGCGCGCGCAGGGTTTCTTCGATGGATGTCAGCGGGTCCTGGATATGCATCTGGTACAGGTCGATGTAGTCGGTCTGCAATCGTCGCAGGCTGTCGTCGATCGAGCGTTTCAGGTGCGCCGCCGTGAGGCCCTCACGGTTCACACCGCCCGCCCATTTCATGCCGGCCTTGGAGCCGATCACGAAATCATGCCTGCGGCCCTTCAGCGCCTGGCCGATGAACTCCTCGGACTGGCCCTCCGAGTACAGGTCGGACGTGTCTATGAAGTTGATCCCGTTCTCCCGGCAGGCGTCGAGGATCGCCGTGGTGGTCTCGAGGTCGACGCTGTCGCCCGCGACCTGGCTCGGGCTCATCTGCCCGAAGTTGTTGGCGCCAAGACCGATAGTGGAAACGAGTAGTCCGGTACTGCCGAGTCGTCGGTATTTCACGTGCGAACGGGCTCCTGTGGCCGGGCGAAGACCTGCTGGGGACACTTGCCCGGTGTGGATTTCCAGCGGCGCGGGTCGCGTCGCGCGTTGCATCGTAACAACCACCGGAGCCGCGGAATCAACTCCGGCCGTGAAAACAGTGACGCGTCGACGCGTTGCAGCGCGCCGTCAATCATGAGCTGCTCACATAGCGCGGCCAACCGTTCACGCTTCTTTCACTGGCCACCGGCGACGATGGGACGGAAGGATATGCACGCGGATCGTTCTCAGATACGCGCGTGCCGGCGGGATGGCGGATGGCGTCAAACCGAAACTGGAAGCTGCCCGTTTCCGGGCCGCCCGGGACGGCGCCGGGCGCGCGCGGTCGAATCGCGCGCTGGTTCGCGCGCATCCTGGGAGCGATCATCGCCGCCTTCACCCTGTTCATGCTTATCGCGCATGCGGTGGCGAGTGTAGTAGCGGATCACGAACCGCTGACGGCCACCGGCGCGGGCGTCGGAGTTATCTCGATGGGCGTGGCGGCAAGCCTGCTTGCCGGGTGGAGATGGGAGACACCTGGCGGCGTGTCCTGCCTGGTTTCAGGCATCGTCCTGGGCATCTTCGTTTTCTTCACGGCAGGCCGCAACGAGATCATGGTCGCCCTGGCGCTGGGCGCGCCGATCATCGTCACCGGCATCGCGTTCCTGGTTGCGAGCCGTGCCGGGGCTGGCCCACATTCGAATGGTTCATAGCAACCTTCGAGAATCTCGGCCGCGGGAAGCCCCGGGACGCGACCGCGAACCATGCCAATTTCCACGCGAAGTCGAGATCGCCCGTATCATGCGCCTCATTAAGTAAGGAGTAACGGGCAATGCACCTGCGGGTGAACGGCGAATCGCACGAGGTCGCGGTTGATGCGGAGAGGATGTTGCTGGGCGTGCTCCGGCATGAGCTGGGGCTGACGGGCACTAAATACGGATGCGGGGAAGGAACTTGCGGCGCGTGTACGGTGCTGATCGACGGCAATCCGACGCAAACCTGCTACACGCCGGTATCGTCCGCGGTCGGGCGCGAGGTGACAACTATCGAGGGCCTTGCTAACGGAGACGAACTACATCCTGTACAGGAAGCGTTCGTGGAGCACACGGCCTTCCAGTGCGCCTACTGCACGTCGGGCTTCATCATGACCAGCGCTGCCCTGCTCGACCGGAATCCCGAGCCCGATGAGGACGAGATCCGCTCCGCATTGAGCGGCCACATCTGCAGGTGCGGCGCATACGTCCGCATTCTTCAGGCCGTGAAGTCCGCCGCTGAGAAGACCGATGGAGAGGGTGGCGCTCGATGACCGACTCGCGGCTGCAAGAAAACGTCGCCCTGTCTGTCATCGGCACGCCCCGGTGGACGCCCGAACCCGATCCCCGCGGAGGGCCCGGAGATCCGGCGACTCTCCTGACGATCGACAACAATGGCGGCGTGACCGCGTTCTCGGGCAAAGTCGAGTATGGCCAGGGAATCCGCAACGGATTCGCCATGGAGATCGCCGACGAGCTCGATGTCCCGATCGATTCAGTGAACATAATCCTCGGCGACACAGCACTGGTGCCGCACGATCGCGGCACGACCGGGAGCGCATCGACCCGCACCGTGGGTATCCAGTTGCGTCGCGCCGCGGCAATTGCTCGCGGGGCGCTTATCGACCTGGCGGCGACACGCCTGGAGGTGGATGCGGGATCGCTCGCGACGCGTGACGGACGGGTCATGATTGCGGACGGTGGGTCCGACGCCGTCTCATATGCCGACCTGTTATCGGGCCACACGCTGACGCTGGAGATCCCGGAGGTTGTGGAGACCAAAAGCGTCGAGGATTTCCACCTGATGGGCCGGCCCGCGCGACGCATCGACGCTGTGTCACGCGTTACCGGAACTGCGATCTACGCGCAAGACGTGGTCGTTCCGGGGATGTTGTACGGGAAGGTCCTGCGACCGCCGTCATACGGAGCAAAATTGCAGCAACTCGACACGGCGCGAGCGGATCGCATCACCGGGGTCGTGTCGGTCGTAAGGGATGGCGATTTTGTTGGCGTGGTGGCCGAGCGCGAGGATATCGCGGAGTACGCGATCGAGGCGCTCCGCGCACGCTGGGAGGAGAGCCAGCACGCGGCCTCCGACCTGAACCTGGCGGCATTGCTCAAGGAGAAGGCCGGGGAGTTTGTCACCCTGCAGGATGAAGGGTCGCTGGACCCGGCGTTCGATTCCGCGGAGCGGGTATTCGAGAACAGTTACTTCGTGCCGTACGTGTCCAACGCCCAGATGGAGCCGAGCGCGTCAGTCGCCCGGTGGGACGGTGAACATCTCACGGTCTGGTGCGCCAATCGCGGCCCGTTCACCGAGCGGGACGGACTAGTCGAGGCGCTTGGCCTGAACCCGGAACAGGTCCGGGTGATCTCGATGGAGGTCGGCGGATCGTTCGGCACGAAGACGCCCACCGTCTCACACGAGGCGGCGCGACTGGCAAAGGCCGTGGGCGCGCCGGTGCGCGTCGCATACGACCGGGAGGAGGAGTTCGCGTGGAGCACCGTGCGGCCGGCCGCAACATTTGATATCAAGAGCGGAGTTGCCGCCGACGGCACGATTGTGGCGTGGGATTACACGGCCATCCATGCGGGGGAGAACGCGTTCCGCGGACAGCGCGGCGCGGACACGCCGTACGATGTCGAGAACGTTCGTATCGCGGTGGCGGCGGCGGAGTCACCGCTGCAGGCAGGATCATATCGATCGCTTGGCAGCGCAACGAACCATTTCGCCCGCGAAGTCCACATGGACGAGATCGCGCGGGGACTGGGGCTCGATCCGTTGGAGTTCCGATTACGGAACCTGTCTCACCCGCGCCTGAGACCGGCCCTGACGGCAGCGGCCGAGGCGTTCAACTGGGAGTCCCGGCGATCCGGCCCGGGCGTCGGATTCGGCGTCGCGATCGGGTACGACGTCGGGAGTTTCACGGCACAGTGCGTCGAGGTATCGGTAGAAAACGGGGAAGCGCATGTGAAACGCGTGGTCGTGGGCTTCGATTGCGGCCTCGTCGTGAACCCTGACGGCGCCCGCAACCAGATCGAGGGCTCGATCGTCATGGGCATGGGAACGGCGCTGTGGGAGGCGGTGGAGTTCGACGGCGGACGCGTTTTGAACGGCAAGTTAAGCCGCTATCGCGTGCCGCGCATCGCGGATACGCCGGAGATCGAAGTGGTGTTCACGGGCGACCCCGAGACGCTCTCTTCGGGCGCAGGCGAACCGGGCATTGTTCCTATTGCTGCAGCCATAGCTAACGCCGTACGGGACGCCACGGGGAATACGATCGAGGAGTTGCCGATCGCGCCGCAGTTGTAGGCCGGGACCCGTAATCGAGTCCAGGATGGGCAGCGGGTGCGGACGGTGTTTGATTCACATCGGCAACACGCTTGAGAATTACGTGCATGATTGTCAACGCGAGGATGTACTCGGTGACGCCCGCCGTCGGTGAGTTATGGCGACAGATGTTGGACAACGTCGTGCTGGCAAGCGGCGGAGACCACGAAATCCTCGACTACCCGCCGCCACAGCCGCTGGGGCCGATGTGGGCGCGCGATGACAAGGCAGCGGTATTCATGTGCGGCCTGCCCTGGAGTTTGAGCGACCGGGACGACTCGATACTGGTGGCCCCGGTTCCATCACCGGAGGCGTATAGCGGTGAGCCGGTGTACTGGAGTTACCTTGTTGTGCCGGCGGATTCGGAACACAGGTCTCTCTCCGACACGTTTGGCGGTCGGCTGGCGCTCACGACGAACGAGTCGCAGTCCGGCTACTACGCGGCCCTTCACACGCTCATGCGGTTCGAGGGCCGTGAGCCGCTTTACTCGGAACTGGTGGGACCGACGGTCACGGTGATTGAGAACGTGAAGGCCGTAGTGGAAGGCCGGGCCGATCTCGCGCCGATAGACAGCTACGGTTTCGATCTCCTAGCATTACATGCTCCAGAGCTTATCGAGCGAGTACGGGTTGTCGGTACAACGGAGAAGACTCCGATCCCGATGCTGGCATGTTCCGGGGAGCCTTCCGTGGGGCTGCGCGATGCCTTCCTGAACGCGCGCAACGACCCGGCGAATCACGGCTTGATGGATGAGTTAATGCTGGACAGGTTTGTGGTTCCGGACCCGGGGACCTATGCCCTTTATCCAGCTCGGCGGGCGCGGGTGAACGCACACTGGTCTAATCACCGGTTGAGTGAGAAGGTGAACGAGGCTCTGGCACCTAACTACGGGTAGGGCGGGCGTGTCGGTACGAGGAATTGGCCGTGTCATGAGGCTCTCGAAGGACCGGGAGCGCGCGACTGGCTCGTGATCGGATTGCTATCCGACCACGGTCCCCACACCCCAGCTCTCTCCCGACGGGAGGGGGGGTTATGTGGGAGTGATTTCAGGAGACCGGGTGTTCTAGCGGGTGGGTCGCGCGGTGCAGGTCCCTCGTCCTTCCGATAACGGAAGGATCGGGATGACTTTTCAGGTGCCCGGCACAAAATGAAAGCGCTATCGTGCTGCGCGACCCACCTCCCGACCTCCTCCCTTCGTTCGAGGGAGGAGGCTTTCTTTTGCTCCCTGCTGATTTTAGGAGGGAGTTACTTTCCGCTTTAATGTCCCTCTCGTATGAAGTCCGCCACTCGTTCGCCAAGAGCAATTACAGTGGCGTTGATGTTGCCACGTACGCAGTCGGGCATGATGGAGGCGTCGGCGACCCTGAGGCCGTCTGCGCCGTGGACGTTTCCAAACTGGTCTACGACGGCCATCGGGTCTGACGCCGGGCCCATTTTCGCGGTGCAGGAGATGTGGTGTCCGGTCATGACCTCCCGCATCATCCAGTCGTCCAGCGCCTCGTCGGATTCCAGGTCTGCTGGCAGTGGTGTGATGCGGTGGTCGATCAGCTCCTGCATGTTCTCGTTCTCTCCCAGTTCCACGAGCATACGTATGCCATCACGGAATCGGCGGCGGTCTTCTTCTTCCTGGAGGAAGTTGTAGTCCAGGGACACGGTGTCCGCCGGGTCGGCAGAGTTAAGCCGGACCTCCCCGGAGCCCTTCGCCAGGTTGATGCAGAGGTTCATCTGGATTCGATCGACCTCGGTCCGCAGGCCACCACGATCCGGGCGCTCGCTGGCCGCCGTCATCATGTAAACGATCATGTCGTTGTCGAGCGGCGATCCTTCGGCGGTGTATCGAAGCGTCAGCTGGATACGCGGCCCCATCGCGTCGAGATCTACTTCTGGCCTCGTGGCCCAGTTGACGAACAGCATGGGGTGGTCGCGCAGATTCTGGCCGACTCCCGGAAGCTCGAGGAGGGAGTCGATGCCGTACTCGGCAAGGTGGTCCGCCGGGCCTATTCCGGAGAGCATCAGTATCTGGGGGGATCCCACCGCTCCCGCGCTGATGACGATCTCGCTGGCATCGACGACGTAGGTCTCACCGCCGGATTCGACCTCTACTCCGGTCGCTTTTGGCCTTGCTCCGGACGCATCGAACACTATTCGCCGGACGAGTACGTTGGGCCGGATGGTCAGGTTGAGGCGGTGCCGTGACGGTCCCAGGTATCCGATGGCGGTGGACCAGCGGATGCCGTTGGGGTTGTTGAGAGCCAGAGGTCCGACGCCGGTGCTGCCCGGGGCGTTTGCATCTTCGCAGGCCGGGAACCCGGCGGCGAGGCAGGCCTTCTCGAAGGCCACGCTGGGCGGCAACCATGTGTCGCGTTTGAATCTGTGGCAGATAATCGGCCCGTCCGAGCCGTGGAAGTCACCGGGATCGTCCTGGTAAGTGGTGTCGGTCTCGATCTTCCGGAAGAAAGGGAGCATCTTCTGGAAGCTCCATTCGTCATTGCCCCACGATGCCCAGTCGTCGTAATCCTCCGGCATTCCTCGAAGGAAGATCTGGCCGTTGATTGCACTTGAGCCGCCCGTGACGCGGCCACGGGGCACCTGAATCTCGGCCTGATCGGTCGCTCTCGCGGTGAATTGCCAGTTGTGCTCGCTGGTCGTGATTTCGGTGCCCGTCGCGTAGCCGAACTTGACCTCATCCGGCAGCGATTCGATGTCCGGGTAGTCCGGTCCGGCCTCAAGCAGGAGGACCGAGTGGTCCGGGTCTTCGGAAAGCCGTGCCGCGATGGCGGCGCCGGCCGAACCGGCGCCGATGACGATGGTGTCGTACTTCAATTTCGCGTTCCCGTCGAAGAACAACCGCGCTATGTGCGCGGCAGGATGTGTCCGGTATTCGCTAGTTTCGGGCGTATTGCCATACGCCCCTACAGGTCACGGCTGCGGGGCAAAGGGGGCTGCGTTCATCATCTGGGTGGATTGCTTGAGGATCAGGCCCTTCGTCATCGGCTGGTACTCGTTGACCCAGCGGGGATCGGCGCGGAATGCCGCCCGTGCCTTTTCGTAATGCGCGTAGTCTTCGTAGGCCCAGATGTGGACGACCCGGTTCAAGGTTCCGATGTCGGTGTAGTACCAGCCGGCGAGCTTGATGCCGTGGTCCTCACGAACCTTGAGGCCGACCTTCTGCACCGCCTCCAGGTATTTCGGAACCTGTCCAACGGCGATGTCGTAGGTGCGCATGTCGTAGATCACTGGCTGTTCTCCCCGCGTGTTCACTGATGTTGTTTGTTTTTGCCTCTGTGCGGCGCATAAAGCCAGACCCGGGCAGCGGAGTCAAGCCGGCGCGCTACTCCACATACTCCACGTTTGCCCATTCCCCCGACTCGATCGAATCCTCGGCGGCCAGGCCGGTCAGTTGTAGATCCGCCATCGTTCCCGAACCGGTGCGCGATTGGCGGCCGCAGTTTATGGCGTCGATGAACGCGGCTACGGACTCGTGCATGCCGGGCCAACCGGCATGGGGCTGAGCAGCCGGGTGCTGCTCCGTCCGCCATCCAGGTTCCCGTCGCGATCGAACACGTAACACTCCCCGGAACAGGTCAGCCTCAAGATCGCCGGCGCTCCCGTGAACGGTGACGGATGCGCCGAGCTCGCCGACTGACTCAATATTGGCGTCAAAGGTCCCCCAGATGCCGTTGTAGTCGAGCTGGACAAGCGTCTGAGACTGCATCCTGCCGGGTACGCCTGATCCTTCCTGAACGAGCACGCGCGATGGTCGGTCGTCAAGCACCCGGTTAAGTGGATCGACATACCAGGGGATGAGTTGCAGGGCCAGGCTGACGTCAGACCCGGGTACCGGTCCCCAGCCCGAAGTCATCGCCACCGAAGCACTACGGGGTGTGCCAATGGCCCTTTCCGATATAAGGGCAGCGGCACGATCGACGACGGGAAGGTACGACAGTTCAAGATCGGCATGCGTAACCTGGGTCGCTGACGCAAGTCGTTCGATCTCGTCAGGAACCTGGCTGCGCCTGTCAGACAGTGGCGGTTCGTAGAACACCGGCAGTCCAGAATCCAGCGCCGCGCCGATGACGGCAGCGTGCTGTTCTTCAGTAACGGCGATCATTACGGCATCGACCATGGTCGGGTCGAGAAGTTCCGGGAAGTCTGGCGTTACGAGCGCTTCCGGACCTAATGATGCTCGGGCGGCGTTCTGTGTGGCGTCGCTTCGGCCTGCGGCAGCGACTACTTCCGTCCCGGGGATCCGGGCCAGGGCTGGCAGGTAGGCGTTGATTGCCCATGAACCGAAACCGATGATTCCGACGCGGACTTGATGTAATTGAGCCATGGGCGACATCGTACGGCAGCACCCGGCGCCTTGACCCTTTCACTTGGTGCGATATACATTTGAAGTGTCCCGCTACCATGGATTTTCGAGCGGAAGTGGCTCAGTGGTAGAGCATCACCTTGCCAAGGTGAGGGTCGCGAGTTCGAATCTCGTCTTCCGCTCCACTCGAAATA
>CAYYRD010000019.1:0-73775 GCA_964474025.1 uncultured Dehalococcoidales bacterium
GCAGGCAGCGATTCCACTTATCACACTGTCCAGTTTTCCGGGACCACCTCTCTCCACCATACGGCGAACGGAATTCGTTGTTTTCCGAGGGTAACGCGATGACGGCTCGCCCGGCCCCGGATCATCGAGCTGAACGCCGGCCAGGTGCCTCACGCCCCACTCATCACGCGCCGGGTGGTACGTGGCGATTGCGAGCCGGTCGTATGGCACCAGTTGCCGGAAAGGCTCCACCAGCGTCTGACACAGTTCATCTATCTCGAGTGAAGAACTGAACAGACGTCCGATCTCCGCCAGGACGCCTCGCTCGCGGGCGTTATTCTCGGCGCCCGCCAGTAGCGTCGCGTTGGCAACGGCGCTCGCCATCATTGATGCCACGCGCCTTGATAGTTCGATGTGGTCTTTCGTGTAGGCGTACGGATCAACCGAGTGGATATACAACCCCCCGATCACATCCGCTCCGGCCAGCAGCGGGGCGACGATTGAGGATTCGATACCCAGTTCATGGTTGTAAGCGACTCCCGGGTAGTCACGGTAGGACAGGTGGCCCAGTTCGGGATCTCCAAATGTGAGGATTTCGCCCGATTCCACAACTTTTTCTGTCGCCGATCCATGCATCGGCCCGCTCCGAAGCCCTTCGGCCGCCATTCGCTCGCTATGCCACACACACACATCGGCCCATTCACGGGTCTCGTAATTTATGCCGTTCACCACGACCTTGTCGGCCGGGAGCAACTGCGAAAGTTTTTCGGCGAATCCCGGGAATACGTCGATCAGGTCGAGCGACGAACTGACGGCTTCCGATATGTCCGCCAGCATCGACTCTTCTATGGCGCGACGCGACGCCTCTTCCCTGAGGCGCATGCCCGTGATGCTTCCGGCGATCTGGTCCGCGACCGATTCAGCCAGCTGGCGTTCATGTCGCGAGTACTGGTAGCCCGAAAACTTCGTAAAGTGGAGAGCCCCGAACACATCTCCCTGTACCGCCAGCGGGACCGTGAGAAAGGCCTTGATTCCCGCATCGGTGACCTCGTGTAAAACGGGAAGGCTCGCCAGCAGGTCGTCGGCGTCGGCGCCGTCCGGCCATATCTGGCTGGATCCTGTTTTGACGATGTAGCCCGTCAGCGACCCGTCCAGTGGGAGTAGAAGTCCGGGCACGCGCCCGGGAATTCTTGGCCCGTGCAGATGGCGTTCACTGAACGTACCGTTCTCCTCGACGATGGACACCAGGATTCGGTCTGCGGATACCAGTTGGACAGCCAGGCTGGCGAACTGCTCATACACGTCGTCCATGTCCACCGATGAGTTGACGACGCGACCAATCTCAGCCAGCAGGGCCGCCTCGTCCGCACGGCGCTCCACTCGGTCGTGAAGTTCCGAGTTAATCACCGCACCAACGAGGTGTTGCGCAACGCGCTCGACGAGAAACAGATCGGCAGTCCGGTAGGCGTCCAATTTCGCGGAGGCAATACCAAGAATGCCGACGATCTCTCCTTCCCACGACAGTGGCACTATGATTCTTGACCAGATTCCGGCGTCCATGAGGTGTCTGGAGCCTGGAAAACCATCAAGCAGATCTTCGACATCGTTGTTGAAGGCTGGCTCGCCGGTCGTGAACACCCGCTGCCCAAGCCCGTTGGGCGTCAATGAAATCCCGTCTACGCCATGACCGGTGTGGACAGGCACACCCCTGGTGTAGATCAGGTGTAAATTTTCGTCACTTTCATTTCTCATCGCGACGATCACCCGGTCGGTCGGAAGTAATTCATCAAGGTGATCAAACAGGCTGGCGAGGGAGCGATCCAGATCCAGTGATGATCCGACATCGCGGCCGATATCGGCCATGGTGGCGTCAATCCGTGCCTGGTGCTCAAGGGTTCCAAGTAAACGAGCATTCGCCACCCAGCCGGCAAGTTGTTCGGCGACCCGTCTCGCCAGGTCCACCTGGTGCTTGCCATAGGCGTTTGGACTTGTCGACGCCACCCCGAGAACGCCGGTCGTCGCGCCGTCCCAGATGAGCGGCATCGCTACGAAAGAGTTCAATCCGACTTCCAACAAATTGTTCAGCGCCGGCAGATGATCCCCGGAGCCGGAGATGTCGTTCAGCACTTGAGCCTCGCCGGTTTCCATCACCCACGCCGATACACCATTCACAGGGGGGCTGATGTTGTGCTCGCCGCGCCCGGTGCTCACTGCGACACCCGAGACGTACATGAACTCGAGCTCTCCAGAGTCCTCGTGAGTGACCGCGATCGTAGCGCGATCTGCCGGCAGCAGATCGGTCAGGTCGGACAAGATCCTCTCCAGGGCGTTTGCCGTATTCAGCGGAGATCCGATTTCTCTGCCAATTCGGGCGAGTATCGATTCCTCCCGTGCCCGCTGTTCCACTTCAGCGTGGAGTTCGGAGTTAGCGAACGCGCCGGACAACTGGGCCGCAACTCTGTTCAATATGTCCAGATCGCGCTGCCCGTAAGCAGCCTCGGATTTCGACCTGATAGTCAAGTTGCCGATCGGGATGCCCTGAGATCTCAGATTCGTGGACATGCCCGACACCAGTCCCGCCGCAAAGGCCGGGCCCTCAATTCCTGCTCCGAACTCCCGCACGACCTGACGGCTTTCAAATGACGCACCAACACCTTGTTCGTGATCCTCGTTCAGGATGTGCGAGGAAATTTCGCGAGTTATTCCGCGCGTGAAACCCTCGATCGGAGTTCCCACCACAAACCGTGTCTCGGCGCGATTGGCCGACACGTCCAGGCTAGTAATCGCGATGCGGTCAAACGCGATCAACTGAGAAATTGATGCCGCCACCGCATCGAAAACTTCACTGAAATCCGGCGATGACGTGACGATTCTGCTGATTTCCGCCAGGGCCTCTTCCTCATCGGCGGTGCGGGCAAGTTCGGTCCGCAGCTCGGCGTTCGCAAGCGCCCCGGAAATCTGGTCTGCAATGCGTTCAACCAGGGCAAGGTCGCTTTCCGAGTAGGCGTCGGGATTCTCGGAGTTGGCCGACAAGGCCCCGACCATCTCACCGGCGTGCACGATGGGTACGACCATCCGCGACCGGACAACGTTGTCCTGAATAAACTCGGCCAGGTGCGGGAATAGCCCCCCGATCTCCTCCAGTTCAGCGCCGGAGAGAATCACGGCGGTCCCGCTTTTCAATACCTGGCCCGTGTGACTCTCATCGAGCGGGCGTTCCTGGCCTTCTTCAAAACCCGGTATCTCGCCGCCGGTGGTGAACTGGATCGTCAACGTACCGCGGTCTTCGTCCACCGTCGATAACGACATGCGGTCAAACTCCACCACGGTTGCAAGCAGTTCAGCGATTCGCCCGAAAACTGCTCGCATATCAGGACCGGATGTCGCGGCCCGCCCGATTTCCGCCAGCAAGGCCTCGTGGCTCGCCTGTCGTTCAACTGCTGCATGCAGCTGAGAGTTCACTATCGCGCTCGTGAGTGGCGGTGCCAGCCGTTCCAGCAACCGCAAATCATGCATCGTGTATGCATCGGAGTGTCTCGCCGTCACCGTGAGCACGCCGACGGTCTCGCCGCCCGATATCAGCGCGGCAAGTATGGCCGAGCGCAGTCCAGAGTTAATTAGCCGCACGGCCCCGGGCGCCTCATCAAGTACGCCGGAAATGTCATTGATGAGGCGGCTTCGCCCATCACCCGCTACTAGGGCTGGCAGGCCGTCCGAAGACGGATGGTGCGCCGAAGTATCCCCGGGCTTGAGGACTATCTCCACGCCACGTTCGTAGACGAATTCGCGGTCGTACACGAAACCCCGTGTTCCAGGGCGCACCATGATGGCTACGCGGTCGGCCGAAATCACGTCGCCCAGTTTTTCGAATACGCCATCGAAAGCTTCGTCAAGGTTCAGCGTTGAACTTGCGACTCTGCCGATTTCGGCCAGGAGGTCTCTCTCCTGGATTTCCCGTTCCATCTGGCGCTGGGTCTGAACGTTTGCGACGGGCCCCGATATCTGGTTTGCGATCCGCACCAGCAGATCCAAGTCGGCATCCGTATAAGCAGCCAGTGACCGGGAAACGGCGCCGATAACGCCGATCACGTCACCGTGTACGGTAAGCGGAGCCCAGATGCCAGAACTGAAGCCCCCTTTTATGAGGAATTCGAGGCCGGGGTAACGATCCTCGACTCCGGGGATGTCATCAACCCTCGCCGGTTTGCCGGTGTCGCGTACTTCATCCAGTATGCGACGCTTGGCCCCCTGGTCCGGCACGACGTATGGCCGATCGGGGGCTACACCAGAACTGAAGTCATTGCGCAGTTCACCGGATTCGTGATCGACGAGTACGACCACGACACGATCGACCGGGACAAGCTCCCGCGCGCACTCGTCGACCTGGCGGTACAGGTCATCGAGCTTTTTTGTTTCGCTTACGGTGCGCGCTATCTTCGCCAGGGCTTCTGCCTCTTGCGCGCGCCGGTCTGCGAGGTCGGCCGAGTCTATTCCTCCCGGCCGGGTTTCTCTAACAGTCACGGAATGTTCCACCGTCAGGCTCGTCGTCGCCCGACCCCGCGCCTGCCCGACACGGGATAAACGTTTCACCCCCCGTACGCTGGACAACACATCCCCACGGCTCCGTACTCTCGCGGAAGCTACGTGGACTTTCGATTCTGCCTCGGGTTCACCGGAGCGGACACCCCCAATCGGGTGTGTCCCGACCCACCCGTAACGGTGTGCAAAGTAACAGGCACATAACCAGTCGATGACCAGGAACCGCGAACGACCTGGATCTTCCAGGCCGTGAACGGGTTTCGTGCGTCAATCATGTGACGGGCCGTCCGCAACGAGAGTCCGGTGGACAAAAAAAGGACCCCCGCCCGAAAGCGGGAGCCCGAAGTTAACTGGTAGCCCCTACGGGATTCGAACCCGTGATCTCCGCCTTGAGAGGGCGGTGTCCTTGGCCGCTAGACGAAGGGGCCTTTTGGCTGGCGATCCAGGATTCGAACCTGGATTGACGGATTCAGAGTCCGCTGTCCTACCGTTGAACGAATCGCCAGCGTCGAACTGATTTTATCAGGCTCGGTCAACCACGCGCACCGTGCATTCCACCAGTTCAAGAAATCCGTCCCGGATCATGTCATTCCGGGTCCACGGCTCACCGAGTCTTCACCAAATCTATCTCGAATCTTATCGAGAGTCGATGATATGACCGAGTCATCCGATACGACGGGATCAAGTAACGAGAGTTGCGCGGCCGGTTCTGTCAGGTTCTCCACACCCACGCCCACCAGGCGAACCGGCGCGTTGCGTTGCCTCAACGTGGTATCAAGCAAGGCTGTAGCGATCTCGACGATGCGGGCATCGCCATCGAACGACACGTGCGGGGTGTTGTGCCTGGTGACGGTCGTGAAATCGCTGTAGCGCAGTTTCAGGCTCACGCTGCGGGCGTGCTGTCCCGTGCGCCTGAGCCGGCGTCCAACCCCTTCCGCGAGCCCGGCGACCGTCTTGTCCAGGAAGGCGCGATCCTTCGTGTCCTCGTGGAACGTCGTCTCCGACGAGATTGATTTCGATATGCTCTCCGATGACAGGCCGGAGTCGTCGATCCCCTGCGCCCGCTCGATCAGCCGCGCGGACAGGTTGCCCATCTCACGGCGTAGAGGTCCTTCAGGAAAGGCCGCAAGCTGGCCGAGCGTCTGGATTCCCAGCCGGCCGAGTTTTTCGGCAGCCCGCGGCCCGATCCCCGGCAGTTTCCGGACCGGCATCGGCGCCAGGTATGCGGCTTCATCACCCGGCGGTACGGTAAATATGCCGTCCGGTTTTCGTTCATCGGAGGCGATCTTGGCGACCAGCCGTGACGGGGCGATGCCGATCGATGCCGTCAGTTTGAGTTCCTCGCGCACACGGCGTTTGATATCCATGGCCGTTTTCTCCGGGGGCCCGAACAACCCCTCGCTGCCCGTCATATCCATGTAGGCCTCGTCGACGCTCATCACCTGCACGTCAGGCGTGTAGTCGCGCAGTATCGCCATGAAAGATTTCGAGATCTTGCCGTAGAGACCGTGGCTGCTGCTCATCACGAGTGCGTCCGGACAGAGCCGGAGTGCGCGCGACATCGGCATGGCGGATCGGACGCCGAAAGGCCGTACCTCGTACGAAGCACAGGCGACAACGCCCCGTCCTCCGGTGCCCCCGATGATCAGGAGTTTCCCGATCAGGTCCGGATTGACCGAACGTTCAGCGGCGGCGAAGAAGGCGTCGATATCGACGTGGAAGATGGTCCGCTCGGCGGCCACCGATGGCCTCCTGCACGATGACAGAGCGTCTGAATAGCTTTGGGTAACTGTAGATGAGCGTAGCACCGACACGTTCGCGCACCAAGCTCACGTGTCCAGATCCCCCATGTTTGAATCGAGTTGTCGCTAGCCGGGCGGCGCGCAGTCCGCAACTTCAAACCAGTCTCTTTTTCTGTGAAGATCATTGCCGCCGGACCACACGGACGACGGGTCCGCGATCACCTCTCCCGGGACAACAAACCTGATCCCGTAGCGCTTGCCCTTTGGGCCTTCCGGGAAAGTTCCGGAAGCCGTCACGCTCGACTTCTCCCCCGGCGCCAGGTCAATTTGACCCTCGTAGAAGATCGAGACCAGCCGCTCCTCGTCAACCAGGGCGATGCAGTAAGGCGTTTGCCAGGCGACGCTGTCCAGGTTATTCAACTCGATATTGAACGAGCTTTGCTTGCCGGCGACGTGCTTATTCGCCTGTCCGGACACGTTGACGATACGATCCGTCTCGTAAGTCCACCCAAACTGGAAACTGGTGTCCGTGTTGGCGCAGGCCATCGCCAGGACCAGCATCGTCGACGCAATCACCAGGATGATGCCGGGCTTTCGGATCAAAGGAGCGGCTCCTGTGGCGGGCTCGTGAAATCATGGATCGCCGGATACGTTGACGGTCGGCCCCGCGCTGCGGTCAAGCCGCCATGCTCCGCGTGGCTCGCGGCGCCGGAGACCCGGCCGTCAGGCGTCGTTCAAAGAACGCAGCAGGTTTGCCATCTCGACCGCCGCTTCCGCGTAACCGGCGGCGTGACCGATACGGGCGAAGGCCTGGTCTGTTGTGTAGGTGGTCTGAACGCCGAATATAACCGGAACGCCGGTATCCACAGACAGGCGGGCGATGCCGTCGGCAGATTCTTTAGAGACGTATTCAAAGTGCGCCGTCTCGCCCTCGATAACGGCGCCTATGCAGATAACGGCGTCATAGCTGCCCGAGCGCGCCATGGTCGCCGCCGTCACCGGGAGTTCGAACGCCCCGGGCACGTGTGCGACGGTGATCTCGGAATCGGACACGCCCAGCTCGGCCAGTCTGGTCAGCGCCGACTCCAGCATCCGATCCGTGATGTAGCTGTTGAAGCGGGCCGCGGCGATGCCGATGCGTAAACCGGACCCATCTATGTGGCCGTTCAAATCTCTTGGCATGTCGCCCGAAACTAATCCAGGCCCGCGCCGGTCAGCGTGTGACCCATCCGGTCTCGTTTCGTCTGGAGGTAACGGCGATTTTCGGGATTTGCAGGTGCTTCCAGCGCGACCTGGTTGATCTCAAGGCCGTAGCCCTGCAAACCGACCAGTTTCCGGGGGTTGTTGGTCATCTGGTTGAACTTCTTAACACCGAGATCGACCAGGATCTGGGCGCCGACACCGTAGTGACGCAGGTCCATAGCGAATCCGAGTTGTTCGTTGGCTTCGACGGTGTCGAAGCCCTCGTCCTGTAACTGATACGCCTTCAGCTTGTTGTGGAGGCCAATGCCGCGGCCTTCCTGCCTCATGTAAAGCAAAACGCCGCGTCCCTCCGCTGCGATCGCCTGGCGGGCCATTTCTACCTGTTGTCCACATTCACAGCGGAGGCTCCCGAAAACGTCACCGGTCAGGCATTCGGAGTGGATTCGCCCGAGGACCGGCTCGCCGTTCGAGACATCTCCCATCACCAGTGCGACGTGCTCGTCGTGGTCGACGAAACTCCGGTAGGCGACGACCGTGAATTCGCCCTCCGGCGTCGGAAGCCGTGTCTCGGCTACGCGCTCCACAAGCTTCTCGTGCCGGAAGCGGTATTCGATGATGTCGGCGACGCTGACGATCGGGATGTCGAACTCTTTGGAGATCGCTTCAAGTTCGGGACGGCGGGCCATCGTGCCGTCCTCGTTCATCACTTCACATATGACGGCGGCTTCGCGCTGCCCCGCCATGCGGGCCAGGTCTACCGAGGCCTCCGTCTGTCCCGCCCGGACCAGTACACCGCCGGGGGCGTACCGGAGGGGGAAGATGTGGCCGGGACGCGCCAGGTTTGAGGGTGCGGACTCCGGGTTGGCGAGCAACTGCACGGTGTACGAGCGGTCAGCCGAGGAGATGCCGGTCGTAATGCCGTCCGCGGCGTCCACGGACACGGTGAACGCGGTGCCGAGGGACGCCGTGTTGCGGTTGACCATCAGGGAGATGTCCAAACGGTCCAGGTCCTCGCCCAGCATCGGCACACAGATCAATCCGCGACCGACGGTCGCCATGAAGTTGATGGCTTCCGGCGTGATGAAATCGGCCGCCATAGCGAAGTCGCCTTCGTTCTCGCGGTCTTCATCGTCCACGATGATGGCCATCCGACCGGCTTTGAACCGCTGAATAGCGGCCTCAACACTGCTGGTCGATTCCTCTGCGACGGGCGGGTTGTCGCCCTGTTCAGCTCCCGGCGTGGTCGGCAAGCAACTTCTCCAGATAAGGGCGGGCCATCTGCTCGACGTACTTCGCTGTGATGTCGACCTCGATGTTTACCTTTGATCCCGCCGTTCGCTCTTCGATAGTCGTGTGTTCGTAGGTATACGGGATTAACGCGACGGAAAAACCGTCATCGTCCCGGTCCACCACGGTCAGGCTTGTGCCGTCCACCGTGATAAATCCCTTCGAGACCACGTAGCGCATTATAGATTCGTCGGCGATGAATCGGACAACGATAGAGTCCCCGTCCTTCTCCACCGCGGACACTTCCGCGATGCCGTCCACGTGACCCTGCACCATGTGGCCGCCGATGCGCCCGCCTTCAGCCAGTGAACGCTCAAGGTTGACGCGCCCGCCCGGTTTCAGGTCGGACAGGTTGGTACGGCTCAGTGTTTCGGGGATCACTTCGACCGAAAGTTCACCTTCTTCCCGCGCCATCACCGTCAGGCAGGCACCGGCCACGCAGATCGACTCCGATTCCCGGAGTCCCGTCGTGACCTCTGGAGCGTGGATCGTGAGTTTCATCCCCTCGAAAGAGATGACCTCGCCCACTTCTTCAACTATTCCGGTAAACATGCGATGCGTGTTGTGGTGGCGGACCGAATCCGCTCTACTGCGGCGCGTAACCCGTGATAAGAATGTCCGGACCGATCTGCTCCACCCGGACGCGTTCAAGTTTAAGCGCTCTCGCGACCTCTGACACCCCGATCCCGCCGACCGCGGGCAGCGCATCGGCGCCCCCGATGACCAGGGGAGCGATGAAGGCGGCAACCTTTCCAGCCAGCCCGGCATCAATGACCGAACCCGTGAGCGCCGTGCCCGCCTCGAGCATCGCGTTCAGGCATCCACGCTCGCCAAGGAGGTCTAACAGGGTCGCGAATTCGACTCCGCCCGTTTCAGACCGCGGGAGTTCGATGGTCTCCAGACCGGGCGCGTCGATGGTCGATTCACACCCCTCGCCACGGACCCAGAGCACATCGCCGGGCTCGCCGAGCAGCGCAGCGGTCGGTGGCATCCGGCCGTCGCTGTCCACAACCACACGTAGCTGCGGGCGGCCGGCCATGCCCTCGAGGCGGGCCGTCAGCCGGGGATCGTCCGCCAGCACCGTGCCTATTCCCGTAACCACCGCATCGGCCCGGGCACGCATGAGGTGAGCGCGTGTTCGTGCCCCCTCGGACGTGATCCACTGGGAGTCGCCGGTCCTTGTCGCGATCCGCCCGTCGAGGCTGGCGGCAAACTTGACGGTCAGGAACGGCCGGCCGGTTGTGACATGGTGGAGAAACCCCTCCACGGAAACCATGGCACTCTCGATCAGGTCGCCCTCGAGCGGCATGACGACTTCGATCCCGGCCTCACGCAATCTGCGAAAACCCCGTCCGTCTACGCGCGGGTCAGGGTCCCCGACAGGGCAGACCACCCTCGCTACTCCGGCGGCGATGAGGGCGTCCGTGCACGGCCCGGTGTAATGGGTGTGCGAGCACGGTTCGAGCGTGGTGTAGATGGTGGCCCCGCGGGCCAGTTCGCCGGCCTGCTGGATAGCCACGACTTCGGCGTGCGGCCCGGGTATCGCCTGTGTCCGTCCCTCTCCGACCGCTTCGCCATCCCGGACGACGACCGCGCCCACAGAGGGCCGTGGCGACACCTCGCCCAACCCCGTGCGGCCGAGCTCGATGGCCCGTTCCATGTGCCGCCGGTGGTCAGGGCCTCCCGGGCCGGCGGGAACGTTGTCTGGCACGGTCAGCCTTCCTGGCCCGCTCGGCGCTCGTCGAAGTCGATGTGCAGACGGCTTGTCGTGGGATCGGACTGCCCCTGGTAGCGGCTGCCAAGCTCGCTCGACCCGTATGGCCGGTCCACCTCTGTGGTCATTCGCTGGAACGATATCTGGCCGATGCGCATGCCGGAGTAAAGCGTGATCGGGAGGCGTGCCACGTTCGTCAATTCAAGCGTCAGGCTACCCTTCCAGCCGGGATCGATGTAACCGGCCGTGGAGTGGATCACGAGGCCGACGCGCCCGAGCGAGCTCTTGCCCTCCAGCCGAGCCACGATGTCGTTCGGCAGCTCGATATGCTCCATCGTGCTCCCGAGGACGAACTCACCCGGGTGGAGGATGAAGGGTTTGTCCCCCGGTATCTCCTGCCGCTCGGTCAGATCAGACAGGTCTTCTCGGACATCGATGTATGGCTTTGTCGAGTTTCTGAACACCAGGATCGCTTTATCCAGGTGCAGGTCGATGCTGGCCGGCTGGATATCGCGCTCGTTCAACGGATCGATGACGATCCGCCGGGCCGCAAGTTCTTCCTTAATCGAACGGTCGCTCAGGACCATGAAACTTCCTGGATCTGTTGCCATCGGGTGATCGAGCGCCGCCTTGATCGTGCAGGGCCCGATCCGGGATTCTACTGGACCGGGATAAAGTGCACCGACAACTCCGACTGCGTCCGTGCGATGAGTCGAGCAAGCCCACTCGTGCAACGACCGATTCTGAGATCACTCACGACGAGGCTCACAACTCCCGAAATGTAAAAGTAGGCGCCCGTCGTCGACGGGCGCCTACAGGGCAGGAGGGGTAGCGGCACATAAGTGCCACTTATCAAGTTGTACGAACTACTGGGCCGCAGGGATCACGATGGCGAAAACTGCCGATACGCTGGCCGTCACGTCCACGTCTCCCGAGCTGATCTGCGTCGGCGCAAACGCCCTGCTGTCCGCCGCGAACGCCATTTCGCCCTGCACCATGGCCGGGGCTGGCGAGGTGCCGCCGGTCTCCTGGAGGAACACCACCGGTCCGAGATCAACGCCGAGGATCCGTGCGTAAAGCTCGGCCTTGTCGTGTGCGTCCCGCGCCGCGAGGTCCCGCGCCGTGTCGCCGAACTCAGCCGGGTTGTCGAGACCGAAGCTGATGCCGTTGATCCGGACTTCGTCGCCCGCGGCTTCGGATACGCGATCTATTACGTTCCCGACGTTGTCCAGGTCACGGATGGTGACATCGACGGAGTTGGAGACGATATAGCCGATGATGACGGATTCACCATACTTGCCGATCGCCGAGTCGCGCTCCACGTACGTGGACTGCGGCTGGATGCTGAAGTTACGTGTGACGATGTCTTCATCCGCCACGTCGGCGCCTTTGAGGGCGTCGCGCGCGGACTCCATCGCTTCGGCAGCGACCTGCCGGGCTTCGCTGACGGTGGTCTCCCGGGCTTCAACTCGTAGACTCAGGTTCGCAATATCCGGGTCCACGGCCACGGTTCCGCTACCGGATACCGCGATCCCTACCTGCTGGAACCCTCCGTTGACCTGGCTTGCGGCAACGCGTGCAAAATCGTTCAGCCCAACGGGGATCGCTTCCGACGACGGAGCGAATACGGTTCCCGCGTCGAACCCGGCGAACGATCCGACCGGCGCTACCGTCGCCGATCCTGCGTCTTCATCTGAATCAGAACTGCATGCGACGGTCGCGACCATCATCAGGGCGACCGCGCCGCCGATGATGACGGACTTCCGGCTCCGAATCTTCTCTAACATTTCTTTCTCCTGGCAACCGCGTGCGGTGGCTTGTTGTGAGCGTTTCATGGCGGGCTGATGGCCTTCAATCAGCCCTTCATAAGAGAGACGCTCGGCGGTCCACAAAAGTTCCCGCCGTCTTGTCAGTCCCCGGGCCCCGGCAAACCAGGTGCTTCCGGGCCACTCTGGCGACCGGATGTCCGTATCGCATGGACCCGCCTGAACGACGTGGTGTGCCGCTAACGCCGCTTCATTGCGAATGCGATGCCGCCGAGGACGAGGGCAAGCAGGCCGAACGCAACTTCAAGCTGCCAGAGCGGGAGCGAGAGCCCGTCATCATCGGATACTTCGGCGATTCCAAAATCGAGCCCGGGACTTTCGCCGTCAGCGGGAAGCGCTGCGTCGCTTGCCGATGGCAGGCCACCGCCCGAGCGGGCCGGCAGGTCTGCCGGCTCAGTTTCCAGGGACTCCAGGCCTTTCTCCAGCCCTTCGGGGAGCCGGTCTGCATCAGTTCCACCCGAGAGTCCCGCTTCCATACGATCAGCTGGGTCGGCCGCTGCGGAGTCATCCGCATCCGCATCCACATTCGATTCTGCCGCCCGTAATTCCGCTTCGGGCGCTCCCGCGGCCATTGATGGGCCGTCCGCTGCTCCCGCGGCCAGCGGACCATCTTGTTCAGACACCGCGGTGTCATTTGCTGCCGCATCCAGACCTTCCGGCTGTGCTTCCGGCGCGGCCGAAGACGATGACACGTCCGGCGATCCGGCGTCCGCAGGCGCCTCGTCTGAACCCTCCGCAGGGTCCAGCATCGCGGGGTCTTCCGGGACTGCCGCCGGCTCGACCGCCTGCCCTCCCGCGGCAAGTGGCGGTACATCTTCTCCAGGTGGCGGGACAGAGGACGCGGCTGAAGCGGCGGACTCCACGGGGGCATCGGCCGTGAAAGGAGCGGGCGGCGCCTCGGGCGCCGCAGCCGCGGGAACTGCTGCATCACCTGTGTCTCCGGCGGCCGCGACGTCATCTTGATCCGCTGCCTCGGCCGCTCCGGCTGGAGCGGGCGCCGCCATGCCGGCGGAGGTTGAATCAGCCGGCGCGAGCGGCGCCGCGAGCGAGGCGTCGGAGGATTTGCGGGGGGAGTCCTGTTCAAGAACCCCTGCGATGTTGCCGATGACAAGCAGCCCGAGAGCGAACGCGGCGGCGGCCGCGGCTATCGCCGGCGCCCGGAAGAGGGCGAGCGACCATCCGGTCCGTTCGCTGAACGACGGTGAATCCGGGAGTTGAACCATTTCCGGTGTCAGGGCGAACGATCTCGGGGCCGGGACGCGCTCCACCGACCGCAACAGTGCGGCGGTTTCCGCGAGCCCCGCCACATCGGCACGGAGACGTTCCGGAAGCTCTACTTCCGGTTCACCTCCAAGTCTGCGATCTATGTACGCAGACAGGAGCTCATCGTCCTGTTCCTGGCGCCGGTTGCGCCAGATCCCGAAAATCAACTGTTTCCTCTGCTCAATTCGGCTTGATTGTGTGTATCAGTACAAAATGGATCATTGCCCCCGAATAGCGGCTTCGCTATGGATCTTCATCATGTAGACGAAATTGAGGGGGTAACTGTTCCACATTGGCGACGATCCACTCCCTGAGGCGCCGCCGTCCGCGGTTCAATCGGGACTTGACCGTCCCGATCGAGACCTCCATTGCCTCGGCCGCCTCGTCGTAAGTGAGTCCCTCGACATCGACCATCACGATGGCCATTCGCTGGTCGGGTTGAAGCTCCCCGAGGCCGCGATCAATGCTCCGCCCCAGGTCACTCCGGAGCGCGTAATCTTCCGGCGACTCCTCGCCGGACGGCAGCGTCTCGCCCAGCGTGACGATCTGCTCGTCGATCGAATCCTCGGGCCGTCGGTTCGTCCGCCGGATGGCATCGTAGGTTGCGTTGCGCGCTATGCGCAAAATCCAGGCGCGGAAGTTCACGCCCCGCATCCGTCCGATACTCTTGAACGCGGAGATAAACGCTTCCTGCGTTATGTCCGCGGCGGTGGCGTGATTTCTCACCATGCGCAGGATGACGCTGAAGACCAGGTCCTGGTAAGTCAGGACGAGTTGATTGAACGCATCCAGGTCTCCCTGCCTGCTGCGTGTAATTAGAACCTGGTCTTCGGATCCGTGTTCGGACAAATCGCTGACGCTCCAAGCGTCGTTATGCGTCCGGGGTGAAAAACTCGGTTTTGGCGATTTTGCCGCCAGTAATCGTATGCCCGGCTGGGGAAGCGCCGTGTGCGGCCACGAAGGCGGTCACGGCGTACTCCTACATATAATCAGGATTCGAAATATCTCGAACTCCAGATTCCCCGGCTTTTCCTGGAACAATTTGGGGAGCCATTTGGGGGATACCTGGAGCCACCCGGAGTTACCCCGGCCCTTTGAAATCACTTCGTGAAATATCGGAGACCGCCATAACGGCGGTGCTCATCTTCGTGGTCCTCCAGATTTCGACCCAGTCATTCCGCGTGGACGGCCACAGCATGGACCCGACGATGGCCGACAATCAGCATGTCCTCGTCAACAAGTTTGTCTACGCGAGCGCGGATGCCGGCATTTTTGCCGACATCCTGCACGCCATCAAGGGAGAAGACCAGGGACGGACATATCTGTTCCATGGTCCCCAGCGGGACGATGTAATCGTGTTCAAACCGCCCACCGGACCGGACGCAGATTTCCTCGTGAAACGCGTTATAGGGATCCCGGGCGACGAGATCGATATCCGGGGCGGCCGGGTCTGGGTCAACGGGGAACCACGTGACGAGACCTTCCCGGTCACGAAATCGAACGGCGGCACGTATCCGCTCACGGTGGAGGCAGACAAGTTTTTCATGCTGGGCGACAACCGGAGCCGGTCTAACGACTCGCGCACCTGGGGGCAGCTGCCGGCGGAAAACGTGGTCGGACGCGTCTGGTTCGGCTACTGGCCGCCGTCCGGGATCAATCTGTTCTCGTCGGTCAGCCCGGCAGTAAACCCCTTCATATTTGGGAATCCCATCGGCCTGGCCGGCCTCTTCCACTAGTGTCCGGCCTTGGCGCGTTGTCGGGACACCTCGCAAGGCGGACTTGAACGTCTTTCGCGGCGCGTAAGCTTGGGGTAAAGTTGGCTCCACCCCAATCCACTAACACTCGCATCGGCCTCGTATCTGTCTTCGGACGCCGCCGAGCGACGTTGCAATCGTGACGAATTCAGGAGGATCCGATGGCGGATGAACGGCTCACGACGATGGCCCACCTGCTCCGGCGTGCAGGCTTTGGCTCTTCACGTGACGAACTCGAAGAGTACGCGGCACGGCCCTACGAAGACGTGGTCGACGACCTCGTGAACCCGGAACGGTTTGAACCGCTGGATGAAGACGCCCTCGAACGCTTCTATCCCCATATCTTCTCCAACAGGGACAACCCGGGCGTGTGGAACGGCCGCTGGTTCTGGAGGATGGTCAATACACGGCGACCGCTTGAAGAGAAGATGACCCTCTTCTGGCACCACGTGTTCGCAACCGGCTGGACCAAGAGCGAGCACACGCCATCGATGGTCGTTCACATCGAGATGCTCAGGAAGAACGGCCTCGCCAACTTCCGGACGCTACTTCTTGAGCTGTCCAAAGACCCGGCCATGAGCTTCTGGTTGGACAACTCCGAGAACCACGGGACCGCACCAAACGAGAATTACGGCAGGGAACTGCTTGAGTTGTTCTCCATGGGAATCGGGACGTACGACGAACCGGATGTGAAAGACGCAGCGCGGGCCTTCACCGGATGGACTTTTGAACAGCCCTTGCCGCTGTACCCGTTCGGCCACTACAACGCCAGTTTCGAGTTCCGCCCGGAAGATCACGACAACACCGAGAAAACCTTCCTCGGCGTCACCGGCAACCTGGACGGCGCAGACATAATCGACATCATCGTCAAGCAGGAAGCCAACGCACGCTTCATCTGCCGCCACATATACAACTTCTTTGTGGCAGACGAGCCGCAGATCCCGGCCTGGAGCGTCACTCCGCCACAGGATGAGGCAGCCATCGATATCCTTGTGAAGTCCTACATGGACTCGGATGCCGACATCCGCTCGGTGATGAAAACGCTGTTCCTGTCTGACTTCTTCAAGGCAGCCCGCTCCAAGCGAGTCAAGTGCCCGGCAGAGTTCATCGCCGGCACCATCAAGCTTTCGGGAGAGTTCCGGGAGATCGAACCCGGCCTGCCGACACTCGACGCTGCAAGCATCGTGATGGGCCAGAAACTCATGGACCCGCCGACCGTCGAAGGCTGGCACACGGGCAAGGAGTGGATCGACGGGGGGACGCTCACGGAGCGGATCAACTTCGCCACCGCCCGCGTCTCGGACCCGGACACACCCGGCACGAGGGCGATCATCGATCGCCTGTCCGGGTCAGGTGACCCGATCAGCCCGGCTGAACTCGTGGACGGCGTGCTTGACCTGGCCGGGCCTATCGAGGTCGAAGACCAGACCCGGGATACGCTGTTGGAGCTGGCAGAGCTCGATGGCGATCTCACCTTCGGTTCGGCCGCAGAACGCACCAGGAGTGAAGACCGGATCGCCAGAATGCTGGCGCTGTCCGTTGCTTCGCGGGAGTACCAGTTCGCCTAGTTTTCGTCCCTCGCTCTTGTATCGGAGTGAGGCCGAATTTCCTTCGCACTTCGGTCCGGTTTCACAATACAACCGGACGACCTAAGACCAAGGGAGGACCCTGGAAGATGACCACCAACGGAAACGGAACAAACGGGAAGAAAAAAGATCCCGTACTCGTTGTCGTGCAGCTCTCAGGCGGCAACGACTTTATGAATACGCTCATCCCGTACACGGCCGGGATGTACTACGACAACCGGCCACTCGTTGGCATCCCGGAGGACCAATCCCTCCCGATCAACGACACGCTCGCGTTCCACCCGTCCGCGGCGCCACTCAAAGGCATGTTTGAGGACGGCAAGGTCGCCATCGTCCAGGGCATCGGCTACAAGAACGCTTCGCGTTCCCACTTCCGGTCGATGGACATCTGGCACACCTGTGAGCCGGAAATCATCGCAACAGAGGGCTGGCTCGCCAAAGTCATCCGGCAGTTCGACCCGAAATCTGAAAACCCACTTACAGCCGTCAGCTTCGGCCGCGGGCTGCCGCGTGCGCTGGCCGCGCCGGGCGTGGTTGCCACATCGGTAGACGACCTGGACAACTACGGCCTGATGACCAGTATCGAAGCCGAGGAGCGTCGTGCAGAGGACCTCGCCATCTTCAAGCGCATGTACCGCCCGGCGATCGGTTCCGGCCTGGTCATGGACTACTTCGGCGACACCGGCAACAGCGTCCTCTCCGGCGCAGACATGATCAAGGTCGCGCCGCAGCAGTACACCTCCACCATTGAGTACGGGGACAACCCGATCGCAAAGTCCCTGAGGGACGTCGCCCGGGTCCACACGGCGGGTCTCGGCACACGGATCTTCTACACCCAGCACGGCGGCTACGATCACCATGCCCAGGAAGTTCCGACCCACGCCCGGCTACTCGCGGAGTTGACCGGCGCCATTAGCGACTTCTGGCAGGACCTCAGAGAGCACGACGCCGCGGACAACGTGTCCATGCTCGTCTTCACCGAGTTCGGTCGTCGCATCAAGGACAACGGCTCCGGGACCGACCACGGCTCCGGCGGCGGCGCGTTCATCATCGGCGACAACGTCGAGGGCGGACTGTACTCCGAGTACCCGTCCCTTGATCAGGCCGACTGGGAGCGTGGCGAAGACCTTGCCCACACCTTCGACTTCCGTGGCGTTTACGGGACGATGCTTGAACAGCACCTGAACGTGGATCCCGAGCCGATCGTCGGCGGCAAGTTCGAGCAGCTTCACCCGTACAAAGAGACGGCCTCAGCGTAACCGGCAGTCACAGCGTTGAAGTCACCTTTTAACTCCGGAGATCAACCATGACCCTGCAATCCGCCACAAAGCCGGGCACCCCGCCATTCGCGCTGCTTCGGGCTGGCTTCCCGTTCCTGACGACGCTTGGGATGCGGCGAGTGACCACCTACCCGATGGACATCGTTTTTGGCGATAACGACGAGCTCTACGTGCTCTGCCGGGCCGACAGCCCGGGACTCGGCGGCAGCAACATCCGCCGAACGAACTGGAACGATGACGACCTGGATACGATCGGTGGCGGGCGATTGCTCTGGCCGGTCCAGATGATCCGGGATGCCGCCGGGACGCTTTTCGTCTCGGATGAAGGCTCGCACCAGATCATCAAGTTGAACCAGGACGGTAGCGATGCCGGTGAATGGGGTGAACAGGGCTCGGACGAAGGCCAGCTCAACCGCCCGTCAGGAATCGCATTCGACGCCGACGAGAACCTGCTGGTGGTGGACACGCTTAATCACCGGGTCCAGAAGTTCAACAAGGATGGCAGGTTCATCTCCAGCTTCGGCTCGAGGGGCAGCGGCCCGGGCGAGTTCGACATGCCGTGGGGCATCGCACTCACGGGCGAGGGCGATATCCTCGTGGCGGATTGGCGCAACGATCGCGTGCAACGGTTTACGGCCGACGGCGAGTTCATCTCGGAGTTTGGTTCCTCCGGCACGGGCGATGGTGAGTTCAGCCGTCCGGCCGGTGTAGAAGTCGACCACCACGGCGACATTTATGTCGTGGATCGCGGTAACAACCGGGTGCAGCAGTTCAGCCCCGAAGGCAAGTACTTCGATAAGTTCATCGGAGACGCCATTCTCTCCAAGAGCGGGGAGATCTACGTCCGGGCCAACCCGGCCGTGCTTCGCAATCGTGAGATGGCGAACACGGAACAGCAAAAGCGTCTTCGCGGACCGGCCTCTGTCCGATTTGACAACGAGAACCGGATGTACATCCCTGACTTCGGCAGCCACCGGATCCAGGTGTACAACAAGCTGGCCTACCCGCTGACGCCGGAAGAAATTGCGCCGGTGCCGAACCACCCGACGCTTTACACGGTCTAGGCGCCACCAAAAGACAGAACGTTATTTGAGAGGCGCCCCGGGCTTTTCGGGACGCCTCTCGATTTACCAGGCGACAAATCGCCCGGTTAACGGACATGAAGGGCACTGGAGGCAGGCCACTTGCCGATGATGTATGGCTTCGCCCAGCAGCGAAAACAAATGCTGGAGGCGGAGCTTGAACGGCTCAAGATAGAGATGCCGCCGCTCGGCGCAATCCGCGTTACGCTGACCGGTGACCTGGCCATCGGCCGCGTCACGCCCGAGACATCGCTCGACGTCGTGGTCGTCCAGATGACCGACGAAAAGTTTCATCGAAGGGCCGACTTTTGGACCACACATCTGCGGCCCCGACTCGACACGAATTTCATCGTCTACACGCCGGAAGAGTACGAGGAGCTGGTCGAGACCGACCCGCTGCTCATGGCTGTCGAACGCGACGGAGAGGTGATCATTGGCTGACCCGGCAGCGCTCAAAAATGCCGAAAGATGGATGACGCAATCGGCCACAGATCTCGCGGATGCGGAGTTCGTAGCCGCCTCGGGCAGGCACGCCCTGGCTTGCTTCCTGTGTCACCAGTCCGCTGAGAAGGCGGTGACCGGCTATCTGCTCGCCCGGGGCGCCGAGATGGTGTGGGGCCACTCGCTCGCCGATCTGTGCGAGGACGCGATGGCGGTAGAGCCATCGTTTGATTTCATGAAGTCGATCGGTCCGCTCCTGGACAGGCACTACATGGGCGCCCGTTACCCGGGCGGACTGCCGGGCGGTGTCCCGTCCGAGGTGTACGAGCCGTACGATTCAGAGCGTGCACTGGAGATCGCCCGGGACATCAACCAGTTCTCACGAGAACGGATCGAACAGCTCCCGGGCTAAGATAGCTCCAGCCAGGGGGCATGGCGCTCAATCTGGATGAAGGACTAGAACCCGCCGGTCTCGATATCCGTATCTGAAGAACAGTTAGTGCGCGTTTGGCACGTGGTCGATTGACACAGGAACCTTAAACGGTCCATCGATGGGCACTTTTATCCGCATCTTGATCCCGCTACTCCTCTTCCCGTTAATACGGTGGGGCCTCCCGCGGTTCCTGGGATGGGTAGGCCGTCGTTATGACCACCAGCAGGCGGAGAAACGAGCAGGCGGGCCGGTCATCGAAGGGCGGCTCGCCAGGCCAACGCAAGACTTACGCAGCGTGGATTTCGACCGGGAATAGGATCAGTACCCCTCCGGGCAGGCGGGGTCATCCCGATCCTTCCGGGTCCGGAAGGACGAGGGATCTTCACCAGGTCGCGCCCCCGCAAATAGATCACCTTCCGTCCGAAACCTTCGTTCTCCCTCACCTTTGATGCAAGCAGACCTCTCCCACCGGGAGAGGCGGACACACAGCCGCCCGCGCTAGCTCGTTCGTTCCATGGCCATCAGGTAAACGTCCACGTCGTTGAGTTGTGATCGATACGAACGGACGTGTTGGAATCCCGCTTTTTCATAAGCGCGGATGGCACGACGATTCTCCGGTTCAGGGTCGATAGCGCAGCGTTCAATCGACGGTTCTGCGAAAACGACCTCGTCCACGAACTGGCGCACCAGCGCGGTGCCAACTCCACGATTTCGCCATCCAGGTATCCCGATGAAGACATCTATTCCCGATGAATCGGGAAGCTGGACTTCGGCGGCATGATCCGGGTAGTCGGCAAGTCGGTAGGTCTGGATCAGGCCGATGTCCGTGGAATCTACGTTGATGATGAAGATACGCGTCTTCTCATCCGCGCCCCGGGTGCGCGCTTCCCATTTGGCGCGAACCAGGTCTTCAGACGAGCCGGCTTCGTGCCACCAGTAGGCGACTTCCTCTTCCTGCGCCCAGCGCACGAGGTTATCGAGATCGGAAGGGGCCAAAGGCCTGAACGAGATGTTCATCGGAAGGAAGCTACCGCAGAGCCGGGCGGAGGGTGCGCCGCCCCTCGTTAAACCTGAACGCCCTCTACGATGATCGCCTTTGAGTCGGCAGCCCGATGCCTGATCTCCGCCACCGGCGCGTACTCCGGAGACGCGGCCCAACGCTGCGCCGCCTCGATATCCGGGAACTCCAGAACAACGACCCGGTTCGGGTTCCAGTCGCCCTCGACGACCATCGCCTCTCCACCGCGGACGAGGTATTTGCCCCCGTACAGCTCGATCGTCGCCGGCACCAGGGCCTGGTACTCCCTGTACGCTTCGGGGTCCTTTATCTCGATATCGGCAATCATGTAAACGGACATTCGGTACCCCTCCCTGGTTGATCAGAAGTCACGGACCGAGTCTGGCTAAACGCCTTCAACTTTGAACGATTTCGTGTCGGCGGCCCTGTGCCTGATTTCGCCGACCGGCGCGTACTCCGGGGAGGTCCTGAAAGCCACCATCGACTCATCGTCCGGAAACTCCAGGATGACCACGCGGTTTGGTGTCCACCCGCCTTCGCCCGGCGTCACCTTGCCACCCCGGACAAGGTAGCGGCCGCCGAACTTCTCGACGAGCGGCGCCGCCAGCGCCATGTACTCCTTGTACGCCTCGGGGTCTTTGACCGTGATGTCTGATACCGAGTAAATGGCCATTCGTGGTTCTCCTAAATATCCAGGATCAGGTGACGCCGCTGTGAATGTCTACGGATCGATCAAGACGCCGGGGTTGAGGATACTTGATGGGTCGACGGCTTTCTTCGCCGCCTTGAGCGCGGCCGCGAACGGTTCAGGCCGCTGCCTGTCGTACCAGGGCCGGTGATCGCGTCCAACGGCGTGATGGTGGGTGATCGTGCCCCCGGCCGCTATCACGGCGTCCGACGCCGCCGTCTTGATCTCCGCCCACTGGGACAGCTCCGAGCCGGGCTTCCCGAGCGCAGTGAACGAGTAGTAGGGGGCGGGACCGTCCGGGTAGATGTGCGTGAAACGGGCGGTCACGGAACCGCCACCGCAGACGCGATCCATAGCGTCCTGTGCGGCGCCGCGAACTGCGCGATCGAACTGCGGCCATCGGTCCCACGTGATCGAAGTCTCGAAGGTGTCCGCGATGATCCCGAGGCCGGTGATGTCGTTCCAATCGTAAGGCAGGCTGATGAAGGCCTCGCGCCAGGCGCCAACCGCGCCCTGCCGCCCGGCGGCATCGCTGTTCGTTCTTGCTCCGTCGGGAGCCGGAGAGACCACGATCTCGTCGTCCTCCACCTGCCCTCCCGCGTCCCGTGCGATGGAGACGGCCTCGCGGATGAATGCGTCCTGCGGAACGTCGGCCGACTCGAAACCGATGATCAGGATGGCGGTTTTCCCGTCCAACCCCGCCATCGCCGCTCCCTCGCCCGGGTCCAAAACCCGCAGATTGGCGGGCCAGAGCTTGGCCTGTGCGATGCCGCGAGCGGCCTCGGACACCGACTCCAGGGACGGGAACGAGACGCCCGTGGATGCCCTGAATCGTGGCCGGCCTTGTATCCGCATCCAGGCCTCCGTGACGACTCCAAGGATGCCCTCGCTGCCGAGCGCGAGCCGGTCCGGGCTCGGACCCGCGCCGCTCCCGGGCAGCCTGAACGATTCCCACGTGCCGGAAGGCGTCACCATGCGGACCGACTCAACAAACTCATCGATACGGGTTTCGTTGGTGGCGTAGTGGCCGCCGGATCGTGTCACGATCCACCCGCCCACGGTCGAGTACTCGAAGCTCTGAGGGAAGTGACGCATCGTGAAGCCGTGCGGCTTCAGTTGCGCCTCCAACCTCGGGCCGAGCGTGCCGCCCTCCACCCGCACGGCGCGCGACGTGCCATCAACCTCGAGCACCCGGTCCATGCGCGTCATGTCTATCGTGACGATCCCGTCGTAACCATCCGGCGCTTCCACACCACCGACTACCGACGAACCGCCACCGAACGGCGTGGCCGTGTAACCGGCGGAGCCGCACCAGTCCAGCAGCGCAATCACATCGGCTTCATTTCTCGGGTACGCCACCACATCAGGCGGGTTCGGGAAGTCGGCGGAGAACTTCCGGACGCGGTCCCGAAAACTGTGCCCGTAAGCGTGGAAGGCGCGTTCGTAGGTGTCGGAGGTCGTTATCTCCGACAGCGTCGCCGGGGGAGTGATGCGGGACGGACGCAGGTCAAGCTGATCGACGGAGCGCGGTTGCACGGAATTGAGCGACACGCCGAAGCGTTCCGACATCGCTTTCGCTGCGGCTTCACGCCGTGCGCGTGTCGGTTCCTGGGACTCCATGCCCCATGCCCAGAAACTTCGACGATCTGTCACGTGCGGTCCTTGTCTGAATGTGGTGAGCGGCGTTAGGGCGGTGCGAGGAAGAGAGTTTAGGCGGTTTCAGGCGCGGGTGAGAGGGCGATGTTGTTATCGTCCTGATCTTGCCCGCAGCCATGGCGACTTTGACCGGGGTCATCCTGAACTTGATTCAGGATCCGCTCGTCTTTCGACAACGTACCTCTTCCCTCATCCCAACCTGCTCCCGCCGGGAGAAGGGGGTTCGTCAGCCCCGATCAACGATCGGAGCCTCGGCACCCCTGACAACCATCCCGGTAGCCGGGGATGCAGCCACACCGCTGTCAGCAAGAACGGCAAGGCGAGCAGGTAGGAGCCGATGACATCCCCCGCCCAGTGGTCCAGTTCGATGATCCGTGCCGGCCCCATCGTGACCACTATCACGACGAGGAGTACCCGAAGCAGCGTCCGGGACCGGCCCGGGGTCATGTAGCGACCGGCCAGGTAAGCGAGCATGCCGAACACCAGCACCGCGTATATCACGTGGCCGCTCGGGTAGCCGCCGGCGCCGAACACCGCATCGGTCCACTGCAGGTCCTCGGTGGGTCGCGGCCGTGACGCCAGGTCCGTGATTCGGGTGAGCGCCGTGATGCCGCCGGTGGCGAAGTAGGTCAGCGCCGCGTAACGACCCCATGCCCACCAGGCGATCGGGAAGATCACGACGAATACGACCGGCGCGATTTCGTCGCGAGATATGAAGTCGAGAACGTCCACGAAGGACCTGATCCCGACCACGTCAAGGTCGGAGAACCAGCGCGTTAGCGTCCTCTCGCCGTCCAGCAACTCATTGCTGCGGATGACGAGGGTGACCAGGATCGCGATCGCCGCCGTTATCGCGATAACCGGCAGCCAGCGCAACAGGTCCGCACGAACGGGAGCAGCCCTGACCGGCCCCTGGCTCATGCCGTGGCGTGCTCGGCCGCGCCCGTCCCGGCGATCTTGCCGAAGACGAAACCGTTCGTGATACCGGAGCCGCCCGGGTAGTTCTCATAAAATATCCCGCCGACCAGCTCGCCCGCCGCGTACAGCCCGGGAATCGGCTGATCCTGCGTGTCGATGACCCGGCCCGTGGTGTCGATCTTGAGCCCGCCAAACGTGAACGTAATGCCGCAGGTGACGGCATACCCGGCGTACGGGGGGCGATCCAGGCGCAAGGCCCAGTTGGTCTTCTCCGGCGTCAGCCCGACCGTGGTCTTCCCGTCCAGGACCGCCGGGTTGTAGTGCGTGTCCTGCACGGCGGCGTTGTAATCGGAAACCGTGCGTTCCAACGCATCGGCATCGATGTCCAGCCCGACGGCCAGCTCCCGGATTGTGTTCGCCTCGAACTTGGTCGTATCCCGGATGTGATATTCGTCCCGAAGCATGTCCGTGACCTGGGAGTCGAACACCTGGAACGCCAGCCGGTTTGGCTGGTTCAGGATCTCCTTGCCGTACTTGGCGTAGGTGTAATTCCGGAAGTCCGCGCCCTCGTCCACGAAGCGCTCGCCGTCAACGTTGACGATCAGGCCGAGCGGGTACGAGTGCTTCTGGAACAGATCGGCGATGTTTCGATCACCCCCCTCGTCCGGCGCACCGGCATCCCATGCCACGGCATGACACCCGCTGTAATGGCCGTGAGAGCGCGCGCCGATCTCCAGCGCCATGCGGATGCCGTCCCCGGTGTTGTACCGGGTGCCACGGACCTTGGCCATGTCCCAGCCGGGACCGAGATACCTGGTACGCATCTCGGCGTTGGCCTCGAAGCCACCGGAGGCGAGCACAACCGATGAGGTGACGACCTCCGAAAGACCGTCCGGCCCGCGTAACGCTATTCCCCGTATTCCGCCTTGCCGGTCGATCAGGAGGTGGTCGCCCATCGTCCCGTACGCGATGTCGATTCCAAGCTCCACGGTGCGGTCAAACAGAGAATCAACCAGTCCCTTGCCGGCGCCTACCGTCTCGCAGGCGAGTCCACCCCAGAACTTGTAAACCCCGTCCACCTTGAACGACTGGCGGCTGTACATGAGGCCCCAGCGGACGCCCTGCTCCCGGAGCCAGACCGCCGTGCCGTGGGCGTTGTTGACGAGGACTTCGGCCAGCTCCGGGTCGGACTTTCCGCCGGTCACCCGCATCAGGTCGTCGTAAAACGCGCTGCGCGGGTATGAGCCGACGTCTATCTGGGCTCGCTCAGCGTCCGATATCTCGCCAAGGAGCGGGATCAGGTCGTCCAGATCATCGTAAGGAAAGCGAACCGCCCCGCCGGTGAAGTAAGAATTGCCGCCGCGCGCCGCCTCCGGCGCTTTCTCAAGCACGAGTACGTCTGCACCACCCAGGTGCGCGGCGATGGCGGCGCTCAAGGCGGCGTTACCGGCGCCGACCACGACGACATCGTACTTATCTTTCAGAGGCGACATTCAGTTCTCCGGATATGGTGGATACGATCATTAGTTGCGCCATGGAGCAGTCTACCGCCGCCCCGGGGTGGGACACAGTGGCAGTCGCTGCCAACGCCTCTCTTCGTCATCCTGATCTTGATTGGGGATCGGCCAGTGTCTCAGCATCGCCCGTCACAGCCGAAACTCGGCTCCGGGAAGCCCCGAATCTGGCGTCAGGCGCGCTATGGGATACGAGTGGATCCTGAATCAGGCTCAGGATGACGTAGCCAGAATGTCGCACCGGCAGAGCTACCCGGCGTCGCGCTTCTTCACGGCGAGCGCGCTGATCGCCTCAAGCACGACGCGGTGCGCCAGTTGGGCCGTGATGTCAGCAGAATCGTAGGGGGGCGACACCTCGACCACGTCCATCGCCACAAGATGAACGTCCGAGCCAGTAATCCGGCGCACGGCCCGCAGCAGCTCACGTCCCGAGAGGCCGCCGGGTTCGGGCGTGCCGGTGCCGGGAGCGAATCCCGGATCGGCGACATCGATATCGACCGACAGGTAAAGGTGGTCCGCGCCGTCCAGCGCCTGTGAGACGGCCTCCGCGATCACTTCGTCAAATCCGCGCGTCTCGATCTCGGACATCAGGTGCCAGCGCATCCCCTGTTCCTGCATCCAGTCGAAAGTGTCTTTCGGCGGCCAGTAGCCACGAAGCCCAACCTGGACGAAGTTTTTACCGGGCACAGCGCCCGATTCGATAAGACGCCGCATCGGGTTGCCGTGGGCGATCAATACGCCGCCGTAGCCGGACTCACCGGTATCCGCGTGGGCGTCGAAGTGAAGGATCCCCACGTTCCCGTGGCCGTATTTGTCGGCGACCGCGGTGGCGGATGGCAGGGTGATCGAGTGATCGCCGCCCAGCACGACCGGCAGGGTTTCTGCGTCCAGCGCCTCGGCGACCTTCGCTTTAACGGCATCATGGCTCAACTGGAGATCGGACGGCGGGCAGTTTGCATCGCCGAAATCGACCACTTCCAGGAATTCGAGCGGGTCGATGTCCAGCCCGAGGTGGTACAGCGTTCTCGAGGCCGTGAAGTAGGAAGCCTCCCGGATTGCACGCGGCCCGAAACGGGTGCCGGGCCGGTAGACAACGCCCATATCGACGGGCGCGCCCAGGATCGAGATATCAGCTTTAGACGACTTCAACTCTTCGGCATCCCGGGCGAAGGGTAGATGCAGATAGGTCGGCAGCCCGACAAACGCTGGATGGGGGTCGTCGCCGTGGAGGTTGGTCATGAAGTCCCCGGTTGGAGTCTGGGGTCCGTAGTTGACTCGATGCCGCGATCAACGACAGTGTGCCATCGCATTCGGAGTACGCAACCCGATCACGTAGTCTCGCAATTGAAATACGAGAACGACTCAGGGGCTTGATGATATGTCACATATGACATCTATTTGGGGCAGGTGATGCGGCGAGATCGGGCCAAGCCGATCGTGTGGCTTTCGGGCCAGGTCAAGATGCCGTGATCATCCGCACCGTTTTCCCGAAGACCACCCGCACCACACCCGGAACTGGGATCGAGAGTAGTCGCCGCCGATTTCGCCAGTATGACAGGGCCATCGCAAACGCCTGAGACACACGAACATGGACACTCAAAAAATGCCCGACCCGAAGCCGCCGGCTGGAAGGCCGGATCTGTTTCGGACTTCCTCGATCTCACCGAGGAGGAGGCCAGTTACATCGAACTCAAACTGACTCTGAACGACCTCCTCGAGACGTCCAGGAACGAGGCTTCATTGACCCAGCAGGAACTGGCGAAGCGGATGAAGTCCAGCCAGTCACGGGTGGCGAAAACGGAGGCGGGCGATCCGGCGGGAAGTATCGACCTGCTTGTGAAAGCGCTTTTTCAGACGGGAGTGAGCAGCGAGCGTCTCGGGTCGGTTATCGCTGAGTTGAGGCCGGAATACGGTCAGACCTGAAACTCAGGCGACAGTAATCCCGCCGTCTACGACGTAGTGGCCGCCGGTGGCGAATCCGGCGTCGTCCGAGGCCAGGAACGCTATCCAGGGCGCTATGTCTTCCGGTGTCCCAAGCCGTCCTAACGGGGTCGCCGACAGCATCGTCTCTCGCCGTCCGCCCGGATCGGGATGCTCGTCCCAGTCCGGTGTCCGTTCCAGGGCGCCCGGGCACACGGCGTTGGACCGAATTCCCTGGGCGCCGTAATGGACGGCGATGTGCCGGTTCAGGCCAAGTAAGCCAGTCTTGGCGGTCATGTACGAGACGTTTGGCGTCCGGCCCTGCAACGCCGTGATAGAGCTAACGATCACCACCGAACCGCCATCCCCCTGCCGGATCATCTGCGCGAGCCCGTGTTTGCAGGTCCGTACGACGCCACGCAGGTTCACGTCCTGCGTGCGCTCCCACTCCTCCTCTTCCATCTCAAACAGGTTGACGTCCGTGTTGTGACGCTGGACTCCGGCGTTGGCGACAACAACGTCCAGCCTGCCGAATACCTCAACCGTGCGTTCAACAGCGGCCTTGACCTGGCTATCAACGGTCACATCCACGGGGATCGCCAGCGTCCTGGCGCCGCGGCCGGCGAGCTCTGCCGCAACCTCCTCAACACCGTCCGCCGGGATCCCGGCCAGCGTGACAGACGCGCCGAGCTCCGCCATGTATCGCGCGCTTGCCGCGCCGATACCACTGCCCGCGCCGGTGATGAGCGCTACCTTTCCGTCGAGTCGCATGTGTCCTCCTGGAGTACTGGCCTACTGCGCCGCCCTAGAAGGCCGGATGCTAGCCGGGCGGCGCGTTCAGCGCTAGCCGGTGCGGTGTCCGTACACACCCGTCATTCCCGAGTAGCGAATGTGCGACACAAGCGTCAACGTGTCTCGATGCAGCGATTACAGTACGCGACCCACCTCCACACCTCCTCCCTGAGAGGAGGCAACAACGGCCCGCTCCTAATGTAGGAGGGAGCTCGGGGTCGTTATCGTCCCGCACCAACACCCATACATCACCGGCTCAACGCCCAGCAGTAGCACATCAGCGTGCGCTCGACGCGCCACCCCACTAAACTTGCCACTGGCTGCCGTGCTGAAATGTTGAACCTCCCGCTCCCGCGGGCACAGATCGGCGCGCATGAAACACCCTCTCAGCGTGTTGGTGAAACCAACATCGAGCCGTTGCAATCTCAACTGCGGTTACTGCTTCTACCTGCGCAAAGCGGAGCTGTACCCGTGGGGAGACCACCCAAAGCTCACGCTCGATACTTACGAATCGTTCCTGCGTCAGTACGTGGACGGGTTCGCGCCGCTCTACAACTTTGCCTGGCAGGGCGGCGAGCCGACGATCATGGGGCTGGATTTTTATCGTTCCGCAGTCGAGCTACAGGAGCAGGTGGCAGAGGAGAATAAGCTCCACCCGCGGTTCGCGATGTCCAACGCCATCCAGACAAACGCCACGATGATCAACGACGACTGGGGTCGCTTCCTGAAAGACTCCAATTTCCTGGTCGGCGTCAGCCTGGACGGCCCTCCTGAATTGCACGATTTTCACCGTGTCGACTGGAAGGGCCGGCCAACGCATCAACGGGTAATGGACGGGGTGGAGTACCTCCGCAGCCACGACGTGCCGTTCAACGTGCTCATCGTGGTCAATAGCGCCAACGTAGAACACCCGCGCGAGGTGTTGAACTGGCTCTTCGAACAGGGTTTCGACAACCTTCAATTCATCCCCTGCGCCGAGCCCGATCCCCCGCACCTGAGTGTCGCCGAGACGGGCCAGATCAGTCCGGGATCGATCACACCGGAGCAGTACGGGCCGTTCCTCAGGGGACTCTTTGACGCCTGGGTGGATATCGGGATCGAGAAGATCCGGATTCGATGGTTCGACAACCTGATCCAGATGCTCTGGGGCCAACCGGCCGAGATGTGCGAGATGACCACCGCCTGCGGGTACGTGGTTCTCGAACATAACGGCGACTGCTATCCATGCGATTTCTTTGTCGAGACCGACTGGCAGCTCGGCAACGTCCACGAGACCACGCTCGCGAAGATGATTGACTCCGACTTGTTCCGGGAGTTCAGCGGTCAGAAAAGCAAGCTAAACGCACGGTGCCAGTCATGCAGATGGAAGACGTTGTGCTACGGCGAGTGCCCGCGTTACAGGATCACCGCCGCCGGATCGTCCGACGGCACGCTGCCGTATTTCTGCCCATCGTTCACAGAGTTTTTCGATCGGCGATTTACGAAGCTGGAGCGGCTGGCCGTAAACGCCGGTCGGCAACTCGGGTTCCCGGTGCCGGGCGGCCGGTTGACGGCGAGTAAACGCACGGCGACTCAGCTTGTGCGTGGCCGCCGGTAACTAAGCATCGTCGTCGCTCGACCGCGCCCTTCGAGAGCCTCAGGGTGGGTTGAAAACCCGGAATGAGTTCTGGCTGCGTCCACATCAGTCATCCCGGGCGTAGCCCGGGGACCCTTACCAGCGCGCCCTTCCCGCGGGTACACATCGTTCGAGCAACATCTGTGGTTCCCCTCACCCCGGCCCGATACCACCGGGAGAGGGGATTACATGAACGACACGCCTACGGCTGGACCGGAATCGGGATTAGCTCAGTCTCCGGACCGGGAGTGCCGAGACGCCGAGACGGACTCACCGGAGTATTCGAGGAATCGCTGCGATCACGGCCGTCGGTCCCGGATGGAGTCGGCATCACCGTGATGGGATGACCGCAATCTTCGGCCACCTGCAGGTACTCGGCGGGCGGCTCGAATCCGGACGGGGCGATCTGGAACACGGAGCTGAAGTCCAGTCCAACCGACTTCGCGCCGTCATACAGGCATTCCAGGGTTGCTATCGAGGCGCCGAACTGGTTTTGCCCGTCTATGACCGCCCGCTCGTCCTCATTCAAGCAGAACGAGACCGGGATTACTTCAGAGATCATATCGATCGAGATTGATGCGAAATCTTCCAGGGTCGGTTCGCCCTCCAGGTCGTTGATCCTGTTGGCCACGGCGGCAACATTGCCCTCGGCCAGTCTCTCAGCGACACATGCCTGGGTGGCCACGGTCAACTCGCCGACTTCGTTGAACAACCCGCCCGCCATGATGCGCGACCACGTGTCCCCGGACATGCACTTGAAAATATCGAGGCTTTCGTCGTTGAGTCGCTCCTCGCCAGAACGGATCGCCGTGTAGCGATCCGCGCCCCATATCTCTTCCAGGCACTTGCTTTCCGTGTCCGGAATGGCATCGAGGAACTCCGCCGGTTCGTTATCCATATCCGCCCTGATCGGCACGAACGGCGCCTTTGATGCCGCCGCGGCAACCGCCGTAGCGGCGTCGGGATCGATGATCGAGGCTGGCGCGGTATTCTCGCCCCCCTCGCTGCCACAGGCGGCTGCGACAACGGCGAATGTCGCCAGTATTAGAAGTAGCAATCGTCGACTACCGGTACTCACGTTTATGGCCTCCACTACCGTGCTTTTTAGATGTCACCGTCATGTAGACGACGGCGAGGCCCGGTTTGTTCCATGCGAATCCCGGGACGTGAACAAACCCTCCTCACCGCCTGCCCATGTCATCCTGGACTTGAACCAGGATCCGATTGGATACCGGGACCACAGGAACGGACTGAAGGATGAGGGTGGCCTGGCGTCTGATCCGAAAGTTAGAGCGCGCGCCCTGGTTGCGCGTGAGTGCGTCTGAGCAATATCAGCGGATCCTGAATCAAGTTCAGGACGATATGTTGAGGGCCAGGTCTCCCCGGAACACGGTGCTTCAGCATACCGGTACTGATACCCTTGCCCGCGCCCATGACCGAACCCATCCATAACCCCGACCGCACCGCCGACGTCTTGATCGTCGGCGCCGGCGCTTCCGGAGCCGCGGTCGCCGCATCACTCTCCGAGACTGGCTTCGACGTCGTTTGCATCGAGCAGGGTCACTGGCAAGACTCGTTCAAGTTCCCCACGATGGAGCCCGACTGGGAGTTGCGGGCGATGAGTTCGTGGTCGATAAACCCGAACAAGCGCCGCCTCCCGGAGGACTACCCGGTAGACGTCGAAGACTCGGCGGTCGAACCCGTGATGTTCAACGGCGTGGGCGGAAGCACGATCATGTGGGCGGCACACACACCGCGCCTTCACCCGTCCGATTTCCGGGTCAAAACTTTGGACGGTGTCGCCGCCGACTGGCCAATTTCGTACGAGGACCTGGAGCCGTGGTACGACCTGAACGACCAGGTCATGGGCTGCGCCGGTATCGCCGGCGACCCGGCCAACCCGCCTCGATCCAGGCGACCAATGCCGCCCGTCCCAATCGGCAGGGACGGGGAGATGATCGCCGCCGCATTCGATCGGCTGGGCTGGCACTGGTGGCCGTCCGACAACTACATCAACTCGACTCTTTATGGAGACGGGCGGAGCACCTGCAATTTCTGCGGCCACAACATGATGGGCTGTTACCAGCGCGCCAAGGCTTCGACCGACCTCACGTACTGGCCGCGCGCGATCGCCCAGGGAGCCGAACTCGTGGCCGGCGCCCGTGTCAGGGAGATAACAACCGATACGGCGGGCAGGGCCACGGGCGTGAACTACCTGGACGCCGGGGGGGTTGACATCCATCGGTCGGCGAGGGCGGTTGTGATGGCGGCCAACGGCATCGGAACGCCCCGTCTTTTGCTACTTTCCGACTCCGAAAAACACCCGAATGGGCTGGCTAACTCGTCGGGGCTTGTCGGAAAGAACCTGATGTTCCACGTGTATGCCGGGGTCTCCGGGATCTTTCCGGACCACGAGGACCCGTGGGTGGGGCCGGCGGCGAACATCATCCTTTCACAGGAGTTTTATGAAACCGACCCGGACCGCGGGTTCGTGCGCGGCTATTCGTACCAGATGGGACGGGGGCAGGGACCGGGGGCAACGGCGCGAAGCGGCCCCAAACGAGTGCCCTGGGGGGCGGACCATCACAGGGTAATGGAGCGACGGTTCCGCAACACCCTGACACTCGGCGTGATAGGCGATGATCTTCCCGAAGAACACAACTCCGTCACGCTCGATGACCGGTTGACAGACAGCTCCGGCCTCCCGGCGCCGAAGATCACGTACAGGGTCAGCGACAACTCACGCGCCCTCCTGGACCATGCGCTCGCCAAGGGACGGATCGTGATGGAAGAGGCGGGGGCGTCGGAGGTCATGATCAATCCCCTCTCGAGAGAGGCCGGATGGCACCTGATGGGGACGGCGCGCATGGGCGAGGACCCGGAACGATCCGTGGTCGACGGATATGGCCAATCTCACGACATCGACAACCTCTTCATCGTGGACGGAAGTGTCTTCGTAACCGGTGGCGCCGTGAACCCGACGCCGACCATACAGGCGTTCGCATTGCGCACCGGCGCCTACATCGCGAACGAGCGCAAGGATCTGAAGTCCTGATGACCCTCGATATGGATATCAGTCTTCTTATGGCCGCGTTGGACCGCGTCGTGCCCCCCGTGGATGATCTCCCGGGCGCCGGGGGCTTGGGCCTGGCGGAAGAAGTGGTTACACGGTGCCGGGCGGATGCACGGTTTAATGACGCGCTGGATGCCGTGCTCAGCGCGCTGCCATCGCCGAATGACTTCATGGCGCTTGACGGCAAGGGGCAGGACGACGCACTGAGCGGGGTCGAGTCTTGTCACCCGGACGCGTTTGAACTGTGGTTGGACGTCGTTTACGCGATCTATTACATGCAGCCGAGCGTTCACCGGCGTCTGAACTGGCACGGCCGAGCCCCGCAACCCGATGGCAACGAGATGCCGCCGTGGGACGAATCCGTCCTCAACGTTGCCCGCCAGCGTGAGCCGTTCTGGCGAAAGGCGTAGCCGCGCCCGTCACCAGCCCGGAATTTGATCCTTCCGATCGGCAAACGCGGCGGCGTATGTCAACACGCCCGCACCCCGTCATGGGGGCGACCCGAACCGCAACCCCGACCTGTTACCACCCCGCTCCGTCCTGTGGCGCGTACCCGAGCACTTCCCTGGCGTGGGCGTTGTCCCGGAACTTGCGCTTGTTGTCCGAGGTCGCCCAGAACACATCGAACTTGAGATCGTCCGGCGCTTCGATGATCTTGAGCGTTAGCTGCTGCAGGTCTCGATAGCTCTGCCAGTTGGCCATCCCGCGCCCGGGCTGCGGCGAATCTATCGGGGTGGTATTACTGATCCTGAGGTTGATCACGGACAGATCGGTGGTTGCTGCGTACAGGCGGCCCAGGTCCTCACCAAACAGCTTGGTCACGCCGTATAAATGGATCGGTTTCGGCTCGGACGTCTCGCTCACCATCTCCCACGACTCCGGCATCGGCACGTCATCTTTGGAAACGAGCGTTTTGTAAGGCTCTTCCCACTCGTACCCGTTCGCCGTCGCACCGGAGCTGGCAAGGATGACGCGCCTCACGCCCGCTTGCTTCGCCACTTCCAGCACGTTGTAACAGCCGACGATGTTGTACTTCAGCATCGTTTCCCAGCTTCCGTCCATGCCGTCGGGGTCGCCCTGTCCACCCGCCGCCGCCAGGTTGACGATGGTATCGCTGCCCTCGAAGGCGGGGCGCAGGGAGTCGATATCGGCGACGTTTCCGATGAAGTTGCGCTCTGGTGGCAGATCGTCCACGCCGCTACGCGACAGTGAACTGATCTCGTAACGCTCTTCCAGCGCCGGGCGCATCGCTTTTCCGACCACGCCACTCAGGCCGGTGACGAGGACTTTCCTTTTGTCTGCCAACAACTCTTCTCCGGTACAGGTGGAGGGCGTATCGATATGCGCCCGTGCGATGTTTTGAACAATCGATTGTCATCCCGATCCTTCCGGTACCGGAAGGACGAGGGATCTTCACCAAATGTGTATCTAGCTAATCAAACATGTTCTGCCGGACCCCTTAGTCCTCCCTCACCCCGGCCTCTCGCCGGAAGAAGTGGCAAGGCTCCGGTCTTAAACGTTATCCGTATCCAGCGTCACGTTGTCGCCGCGCAGCGAACGGTTCCGGATGTCAAAGCGGCCCGGGTAGCGCACCGGCAGATGTCCGTCATCGATCATCGCGCCGAGCGGGTGGACCATCGTCTTCACCGGCAGTTGCACCTGGACGTGAGTCCGTGCTGACTCGTAGACGGCGTGCACCATCTCAAGCGCCTTGTAGCCGCTCTCGCCATCGGACCGGTACTTCTCATCTGACGTGCCGTTCACCCAGTCCGCAAATGCATGAGCCTGCTCGATGCTGCCTTCGATCACCTCGAAGTTGTTGTCCCCGGGTGAGGCGTGCTTGCCCGGCGGTACCCGGTGTTCCCAACCATTCGTGCTGGCGCTCATGATCCGAAGATCTTGCAACGTGAGATCGATCATGCCCTCAGTCCCAAATATCTCGGCGCCCCAGCCATGTTTTGGCGTGAGGCCCGACAGGATCATCGCCTCGGTCCCTGTATCGAAACCGAAAACTGCCAGAGCCTTGTCCTCGATAGGAATAGCGCGCGCCCAGCGGTCCGTCTCCCGTTCCACGTTGCCCATGGCCCAGGTGCATTCGGCGTCGCTGAGTACGTAGCGGAACAGGTCGGCTTGATGCGACGAGTAGTTTGGTAGACCGTCCCTCGCGTACACCTTGATGAAGCTCACGTCGCCGATCTCGCCGTCCGCGATCAGGTCCTTCGCAAGCGTGTAAGCGGGCAACCATCTGCGCTGGTGCCCGATAGCCAGTTTCACGCCGTTCCGCCGGCACACCAGCATCATGTCGTTCGCCGCGCCCAGCGTGTCGGCCATCGGCTTCTCGCACAGCACGCCCTTGATCCCGGACGACGCTGCGAGCCTCGTCATGGGGCTGTGACCTATGTCCCACACGCCTACTGAAACAACGTCCAGGTCAGATCTTTCGAGCATCTCACGCGCTTCGCTGAAGTGCTCCGCCTTGTAGTCGTCCCACTCGGCGAAGTGCTCGTCGTAGTCCTTCATCGCCTGGTCGCTCAGGTCGGAGATCGCCACGATCTCGAACTTGCCCGAGTTCATGTAGCCCATGCCGTGGTTGACGGTCATATCACCGCAGCCGATGACCCCGACGCGCAGTTTGTCTGCCAAACCAATCTCTCCAATGGTGGTGGTGCCGGCGGCACGATTATTTTCAGGGCGTCATGAAACGCCCAAGGTCAAAGCGCCGCGATGACGCCGATGCAAGGACCAGTCCATGTAAATAGGCCGCCTGCCAAAGGCTATTCGACTATGTGGGCTGCCAGTACGTCTTCGTCGAACTCGACTCCGAGCCCGGGACCGGACGGCGGGATGATGAAACCGTGGTCCAGCACGAGCGGCTCCTTGAAGATCGTCTTGTGCAGCGGGCCCTGGTTGGCTTCCTGGATGACGAAGTTCGGGGAGCAGGTGTCGATCTGGATGGCGGCCGACGACGCGATCGGTCCGCAATACATGTGCGGAGCGATCATTGCGTAATGCGCTTCTGCGATGGCGGCGATCTTCTTCGACTCGGTGATACCACCGCACTGTCCGACGTCCAGCTGGATGATCGAGGCGGCGCCCTTCTCAAGCAGGTTTGCGAACTCATACTTTGTGACGAGTCGCTCCCCGGTAGCGATCGGGATGCTCGTGGAATTGGCGACCCTGACCATCTCCTCGATGTTCTCCGGCGGGACCGGCTCTTCAAACCAGTACGGGTTGTATGGCTCAAGGATGTGGGCCACGCGGATGGCGCTGAAGGTCGAAAGCTGCCCGTGGGTTCCGATGCCGATCTCAAGTTCATCGCCAACGGCGTCACGCATGTTCTTCAAAATCAGCTCGGCATTCTTGATCTCCTTTAGCGGAATGTCCCGGGGGATCGGGTACATCGGCATGAACGGGTCAAGCTTGCAGGCTGAATTGCCTTCTTCGATGAGTTTCTCCGCAGCGGCGCCCGCCAGAGACGGGTCGTCCTGGATTTCTCGCTGTCCCGGCACGTACGCATAGGCCCGGAGCTTCTCGTGGTACCTGCCGCCGAGCAGGTTGTAAACCGGCTGGTTGGTCGCCTTGCCGCGGATGTCCCACAGCGCCATGTCGATGCCGCTGATCACCGGGGTCGCGTACAGGCTCGGGTGGCGGAAGTCGTGGCGCGACGCGTACATCCGGTCCCAGATGCGCTCGCCGTCAAACGGGTCCTGCCCGATCACGTACTGCTCGACCAGCTCCTTGATCAGGTGGATTTGCGTCTTCATGTCGTCGAGGCTGTTCGAGTAAGCCCCGCCGGTGATGCGCTCACCAAGGCCGGTGATGCCCTCGTCGGTGTGCAGCTCGATAAACAACCACCAGCGGCCGCCCACGAAGGGCTCCACGTTGCGAACGACTTTGGTATCGAATCCCGTTACCTTCAAAGTAATCTCCTGATCGTGCCTGTCCCGGTCCTGCCGGCTCAATTTCAAACAGTGCGGCGGATCATACTCCGAACAGATCGGCGGAAACGGGCGGCTTGCCGCCCTCAGCACGTCCTGTACAGTGCGGCCAGTTGTATGGGAGGTCTTGTAATGCGAACAACGTTGTGCGATCTGCTCGGGATCGATGTCCCGATTATCCAGGCCGGGATGAGCGTGTTTACCTCGGCTGAGCTCGTAGCCGCCGTCTCGCAGGCGGGTGGATTGGGCGTTCTGGGCTGTTGGAGGCGACCGGTTGAAAACCTTCCTTCCCAGATCGAGATGATTCGAGAGGTGACGGACAGGCCCTTCGCCATCAATCACGTCGTGCCGGACCTGAGCGAAGAAGCGTTCTCCATCACGCTGGAAGCGAGGCCCGCGGTCGTATCTCTCGCTCTGGGCGCTCCCGGTGATCTTGTGAAACAGTCCCACGACGCAGGGAGCCTGGTGACCCACCAGGTCACGACGGTGGAGCAGGCGGTTGAGGCCGCAGAAGCGGGCGTGGACGTTGTTTTTGCACAGGGCAGCGAGGCAGGCGGGTACGGCGGCGACGTCGCACTGATGCCGCTTCTCCCGCAGGTGGTCGATGCGGTCGCCCCGGTGCCGGTCGTCGCTTCCGGGGGCATCGCCGATGGGAGAGGACTTGCCGCAGCGCTCATGCTCGGTGCGTCTGGAGTCAGTCTCGGAACTCGATTCCTGGCATCGGCTGAGGCGACGATAGCCCCGGAATGGAAGCAGTTGATCGCCGAGGCCAGGTCCGAGGAAGCGATTAAATTCGACGCCCTGAACGACTTCAGCCCCGTGCCCGGCGTCCTCGGGTACGGGACCACTTTGCGAGCGTTGCGAACCGAGTTCATCGACACCTGGAACGCCGATCGCGCAGGAGCTAGGTCGCGGGCGAGCGAGATCGAGGCGGAGTTGATTGATGCGGTGAGGTCGGGGCGCGGGTACGAGTTGATGCCAGGCGCGGGGCAGAGTGCAGGGATGATCGATGGTGTTGCCACGGTCCAGGAGATCATGGACGACATCATGCGGGTGGCTGAGGAGACAATCTCCCGCTTTGCCGGTCAGGCCAGGTAATGCGCCGCCCGCCCGCCCGTTGATCATCGTTCTTTTGGAGTAGAGTGCCCCGGCGCAACCAAATTTTAGGAATCACAAATGAAGATCACCGATATCACTGTCACTCCGCTCAAAACCGGCAAGGGCTTGCTCCGCATCCAGACAGACGCCGGAGTTGAGGGCTGGGCCGAGGCTCCCGGATACAACCCGGGCGTCCCGGGCCGAAACGGCGCCGTGTTCCTGGCCTACCTCGAGAGCATCATCAAGCCGACGTTGATTGGCGAAGATCCACTTCAGATCGACCGCCACTGGGAGACGCTGGCGCTCGGCAAAGACGAGAAGCTGTTCAAGCTTCCGGCGAACGTGGTTGGCGTGATAGATGTCGCGCTCTGGGACCTGCTCGGCAAGGAGACCGGTCTCCCGGTTTACACGCTCATGGGCGGCGCAGCTCGGACCGATATCGAGCTCTACTGGTCCGTGGGCTCCGGCTGGATGATGCAGCCCGATGAGATGGTCGGCCACATAAAAGAAGGCTGGGACATGAACTTCCGGGCCTTCAAGATTCGCATGGACTGGAAGGGCTGGAGACAGGACGCTAACCCGGAGAAGGACTTCCAGATATTCAAGTCGGTTCGGGAGTTCCTGTCGGAAGGTAACTACCTGGGTTTCGATGCCAACAACGGCTACTCGGTATCCACCGCAATTCAGCAGGGACGCCGGTTCGAGGAACTGGGCATCGACCACTTCGAGGAGCCAATTCCCAACTACGACCTGCCCGGCCTGAAGCAGATCGCGGACACGCTGGACGTCGCCGTGTCAGCGGGCGAGCAGGACGCCTTCAGGTGGTGGTTCCAGAGCCTCATTTTGCTGGGCGATCCCGATATTCTGCAGCCGGACATCCTGAGCGCCGGCGGTCCGTCAGAGGTGAAGCGCATCTTTGACATGGCGACCACGCTGGACAAGCCGGTCATGCCACATAGCCCGCAGGCCGGGATCAACAGCATGGCCTCGCTCCACGTGTTCTCAACAGTCCAGAACGGCACACGCCCGCACGAGTTCTCGACGGAGTTCTCGGGACCGCTGGATGATGTCGCAAACCTCTACGGTGGCGGGGTCATCCCGGTGGACGGCCACATGATCCTGAGCGATAGGCCCGGCCTGGGCATCGAGCTAAACGAAAAGGCCGTAGCGGACCTGACGCTGAGGTAGGGATCGGTTGAGCGGTTGTTCAGGCTGACCAGCCTGGATCACGACCGCTCAGTCCCAGCGCTTTATCGAATGCCGGGGCGGTGGCAACAACCCGGACCTCGTTGGCGAAGGGTTTCCCTCCGCCGCGCCTTTCGTCGATGCAAACGCGCCGGGTGATTTGGAGCAACTCCTCGGCCAGGGCATCACTCACCTGAAGCGTTGCTCCCGTGCTTACGGCGAGGTCCCAGCCGTGAAGAACGATCTCGAACAGATCGATGTTGAGATTAGGTCCGCGCGGAGACTCGCCACGGGCGAGTATGGCCAGGTTGTCGACAGCGGAAGCCCCGTCGTCTCCCGCTAGATGGTTCACAAGATCTCCGACCGTGAATCCAGAGCATGGAGTCGGACCGTCCAGTTGATCCGTCTTCACGTTTGAGGCGATTTCCGCGGTGGCGTGAGTCGCCTCCCGCAAAAACTCTCGCATCACCTCTGATGGATTAATTTCGGGTTGTGGCATTTCAATCATCCGCCGTCACGGGTTCCAGAGCCCGCTGTGCCCGGATCTGCCTGGCAGCAAGCAACGCCGGAATCACCACCACAATGCCGATGGCCGTGAACAGCCACCTGAATGCCGTCAGGTCGGCTGACGCGTCGACGGCAATCCCGGCGACTATCGCTCCGACCACATTCCCAAGAGGAGCGATCGCGCCGCTCATGAACACGGCAGAAGCCTGGTGTTCTCCGGAGTGCTGGAAAATCAGTAGCTGAGTTGCTGTCATCACCATCGCCGCACAGCCACCGAACAAGAACAACAACACCGTGGTCACAGCGGGATCAGGTGTTACCCATGAAATCAACGATGTGGTTGCCGCCAACCCGAACCCAAAGTAGACGGCGGTCCCTGCGGGCCCGCGGAAGTGCGACATCAAGTACCCGCTGACGGTCGCCGCGGCGATGAAGCCGAGTCCGACCGCCGCCAGCATGAAGCCGATCCACTCATCGGACCCGGGGTAGAAATGGATCGTAAAAACGGCGATGAAAGTGGTGATCGCGCCCAGTCCCGACCTTACGATCGCTCTGTTGAGGAAGACCTGTCCGAGGACCGGGTACCAGATGAGGCGGGTTGATGACTTGATGCGCTGCGTGAGGGTGGCTGTCGCGCCGCCGCCGCCCGGCAAGGCTGGAAGCAGGCCAAACGCTATGACACCAACGATCACGGAGATGATCCCGTAAGTAACGACGGCCGCTTCCCACGAGCCCCCATCACCGATGAATTTCATCACCGGAGACCAGATACCCGGCCCACCTGCGAACGCGGCGACAATCAGGCCCGTGCGTTTGGCGCGCGCTGCAGGGTCGCTCCACGCCCTTGGGACGGAGGCGAGAGCCCCGGATGTAATGATCCCGGCGCCGATACCCGCCAGCAACCGGGTCACCATCACAGCCCAGAACGATGGGAAAACGGCCGTCAAGACGGTCGATATGCCGACGATGTAGACGGCGATGACCAGGAGTTGCCGCAAAGACATGCGTTGCACGAATGGGGTCAACCCGACAGCGATCAGAAAAGTTCCGACAAATGAAATCGTGCCGAGTTGACCGGTAAGGCCTTCCGAAACGTCGAACTCTTCCGACATCTCGGTGAGGAACGGTGCGATGCTGCTGACGTGCGGGATGGAGAACGACGCCACCAGAATCAATAACGGCAGCGTTAGTTTGTTGGGCGCGTCCGGCCTGATAACACCTGTCATCCTTACCCCCCAATTCAGGTCGGAGCGATCCTACGCCCGGTTCTTCTCCAGCCAGCCGTCGACCAGCTCAACCGTCTGGTCCAGCGAGTCCAGCTGCATGCCGTTTCCGGCTGCGATTGTCTGCACCAGCTTGTCCACGCGCTCGATGTTCGGCGCGCCGCCCGCAAGTGCCCTCGCGGCGGACGACGGGTTCACCAGCGACAGAGCGGCGTTGGCGTACTTCTCAAACGGCACCAGGTCGCCCGCATCTGCGCCCATCTTGACGCAAAGCTCCACGACCCACTCGTAGGCCGCCCTCGACTCGTCAAGATTCGAGTGGACGGCTTCCTTGATCGGCCGCATCTCGTCCTTCTGAACGCAGCGGTAGTTACCGGCGATCAGCATGGCCCACTTGGCCAGCGGAACAAAGATGGAGTCGTGCACCCGGAGCTTGACCGGTAGCTCGACGTCGTTGCCCTCGTGGTTGAACCGAACCGCCTGTATCCCGGCTTCGAGCTCGTTCAGGATCCCGGTGTGGGCATCAGAATCAAACCGGGCCGCCTTGAAATTGGTTGGCAACCCGACCTGCAACACATTCACCTTTTCGGTCGGCGGCCGGAACGCCTGTGGGTCGGGGCTGCACAGCGTCATAAGCGCCGGGTCCAGGTTGTCCCAGACCGAGGCGTCTGTATAGCTGCTCTCGATCGCCTTGGCGTCGATGGCGGAAATGCGCCTCAGGTAGGTCAGCGGCGGCATGTTCATGATCGACATGCAAGGGACATTCGCCGCCGCAATCCGGTCCAGCAGATCGTGGAGCACTGGCACGCCGTACTGCGGCTCCTGCATGGCCAATCCAACGAGGTCGTACTCGGACGGGTCGACCTCGTTTGGCCCGGCGGCCGTCACCGTGCCGGGCATCTTTGACGTGTCCAATTCGACGAGGCCTTCGACACCACGTGCGGCCATGCGCACACGTGCGCCCTCTGAATTAATAAGGCTGGCCTCTTCGGGCAGACAGACGAGTTTGACGTTGTGCCCGGCGAGCGCCATCTTGGCGCCGAGCAACGACCCGTACGAGGCGCCAAGGATCAGGATGTTGTAAGTAGCGCCCATGTTGATCTCCTGTCGCGGGGGCCGGTCAGTACCTGTCGGTAGCGTTGACGTGCGATTTCTCGAACGCCTTAACGTTCATGTATACGGCGTTGTAACACCGCTCGGTTGTGGCCGCAATATGGCGCTACGCCTCACGATGCGGTAAACGGCCGAAATCAATCCGCCGTGCTGCCCAGCTCATCCACCCATTCCAACAATGGGTCAAACGAGTCGATGCAGTTTGGACGGACCTCGGCGGCGAACTTCTTGAACGGAGCGTTGGCCTTGTGTTCGTCGAACGCCGCCTGGTCCGTGTAGGACTCATACAGGTACATGGCGCCCGGTGTATCCGGATCGTCATAGAAGTCGAACCGGAGTGTCCCCGGCTCAGACTCCTCGGCGACCTGCTTGTCCCAGCGAAAGAACTCAACCAGTTCATCACGCTTGCCGGGTTTGACGTGAACCCGAAAAAGGCCGGTGATCATGGGTAGCTCCTTTTTTAGCTCGAACTCACACGGTATCCAGAAAGTCGAACAGCACTCGGCGGAACTGTGTTGGCGTCGTTCGGCGAATCTGGTGCCCGGCGCCGACCATACGCACATACGTGCAGTCCGGTATTGAGGCCCGAAGTCGTTCGGCCCCACTGTCCGGCAACACCACCATGCCGTGGTCAGGATCGGCGTGCATCAAAAGTACCGGAGCGGTGATCTGTGAAGCCACGGACTCCGGGTCGAATTCATCAAACTGGGTCCACTCAATAATCGTGGTCAGGTACTCGGGATCCAATGCCTGGCTCTGGACCGCTCGCACTCGAGCGGTCACGGCGTCCATGTTGTACGCACCTTTGGAATACTCTGCGATGAGCCCTTCTAGGGAGGCGCCGCTCCTCAGGAGATCGCGGACGTCTGAGTACGGGTCGGTGTTGACCCCGACGGCGTCAGAAAGGTGGCCGGGGTCTTCCAGCACAACCGCGCGGACCAGCTCGGGATACGACCCCGCTACTCCGATCGCCGCCATCCCTCCCCAGGAATGGCCAATCAATATGACGGGTTCGCCGATCGCCTCGATAAACGATTTCGCATCGGCAACGAATCGGTCATAACCATAGGCGCGATCTTCGGGCCACGAAGAACGGCCGTGTCCACGGAGGTCTGGAATGAGCACGCGCCACCGATGCGCCAACAGGCCGATCTCTTCAGACCAGTCACGTCGATCGGCCGGTCCGCCGTGAAGGATCACCAACGGGGGACCGTCACCGACCTCCAGATAATTCAAAACAACGTCGCCCGTGTCGTGCGTTTTCTCCACCAGCAATCTCGGCCTCCAACTCCCGGCTAAGCCCGAAGAATCTGACGCCGCGCCAGGATGCGCTCGGTGAGTGGGACCATCCCAAGTTCTCGTGTGAGGGCGATCGCCTCATCCTGAAGTTCCTCGGCTCGTTCACGGTCGCCTGGTTTGTCCCGGTCCAGAAGCATCTCGCTGAAATACAACAGACTCCACGCGAGTTCACCTCGTGCACCTGCTTTGCGGGTCTGTTCAACGGCGTTTGCGAAATGTCCCTCAGCTGCGACGGAGTCGCCGACCGCAAGTTTCAGATGCGCTCTCACCCTTTCGGGCGACGCTATGGCCATGGCGTCAACCACCCAGTCGACTCCCTTGATGGCTTCGTAAATCTCATCGCAAGCAGATGCATCACCGGCGGATGCGGCAACGATCCCCTGGACCATGTGTTCAGAAATGGGCCACGAACGGTGGGTCTCGGAGTATGCCCAGTACCGGCTAGGACTGAGATGGCGTCCAATGTGATCTGATCCGGTCATCATCGACAAAATGGCGATGGGGGCGTTGCCAGCCCAACTGAAAAACGATAGATCAATATCAACCCCGACCGGGTTCAGAGCGGCAACGTTTTCGGCTATCTCCTGTGGGACGAAGGGGCGCTCACCGAGTAACGTCTCCAACAACAAGTTATAAAGAGGAGGCAGCTGATATAAACCATCGTCTTCGTCATTCAGCACGTTAATTGCATAGTAGGCTCGGGCGCGGTCCCAATCCCCCGTGCATAACGCAAGTCCGACACCGTGCCAGACCGATCCGACTAACCAGCCGGATCCTCCGGTTGCCTGTGCCAACTCAATGTTTCGGTCGAGAACTTCAAATGCCTTTTCGATATCACCGTTGTGAAAATACCCGGATGCGCAAAATATTTGCGACCGGAGCGCGCTGGGTGGATCGTTACCCTCGTCTGCCAAACGCCAGGCAAGCTCTCCGTGGTGAATCGCGGCATCCGAATCCAGGCGGTGGAACGAAATCTGGCACATGTGCGCATTCGCCCGAGCTTCGATTCCCGGTTCACCCGTGTCCCTGGCGATCATCTCAGCTTTCGCGAACGCCTCATCAGCCGCCGGGAAGTCCTGCTCGTTATCCATCAGACAGGTCCCGTAACGCGTCCACAACCATCCTGCCTCAACGCTGTCCTCAGGGACGAAACTCAATGCCTCTTGGATCACCTCGGTCGGGCCTACGAGTCCGCCCAGGGTTAAAGGATTGGTCGCAATACGGACTGCATCTTCAAGTTCGCCTCGTTCGACATGAAGTCGATAAGCAATTTGCAGGTCGTCCCACGCGGCCTGACGCTGAATTACAGCGCCACGGACTGCACGGGCTCGTCCCAGACCGGTATGGATTGAAACTGACAGGCCAGAATCCCCGGCGATCCGGTCATCACCCGCTGCTGATTTAGCGCGTTCGAACAGCTCCAGGGCGGAGTCGTGCGCGTACGCCGCCAACTCTGCGTTACCGGCTGCGATGAGATATTTCACCAGCCGGTCCGTGCCGAGAACCGTTTCCGCCTCGGAGAAATGGACGACCAGCTTGGCTGCGTGGTCTTCCGCCTCGTCCTCGTAGAGTCGTTCCAGGGTTTCCGCTATACGTGCGTGAATCCGGACACGGCGTGTGAGGGACAGCTCGCCCATCAGCGTCTCCTGCATGAGGGCGTGCGTGAACTGGTAGTGCCCGACCTCGTCCGTTAACTCTTCGATCAGCCTCGCATCCAACGCCTCGTCGAGCACGTCGAGCAACTGGCTTTCGGTCGTGTCTTCGGCCAGTTCTTTCAAGACGTTCAGGGTGAAATCTCGTCCCACTACCGCCGCGGTGGTCAGCAACTCGTTTGCCCGTTCGGACAGCCGGTCGAGCCGCCGGCCGATCACCTCTCGAACCCCCTCGGGGATGCGTACAGACCAGGTGGAATCTCCGGACACCCGGTTCTCTGCCATCTCTCCAGACTGGACGAGCTCTCGCACCACTTCTGTGACGAACAGCGGGTTGCCCTCGGTGTGGCGATAGACGGTTGCCGACAACTCAGGCGGCGGTTGAATTCCGGCTGCGATCTCGATGAACCGCGCAACATCGCTCTCGGCCAGTCCTCGGAGTAGTACGCGCTCGTACAGGCGCTCACGGGCGAGGTCGCCCAGCGTCACCGTAAGCGGATGCCGACGGTTTAGCTCCATGTCCCGGTAGGTACAGAGCAAAAGCACCCGTGATTGACCCAGTTCGCGCGCCATGAACTCCAGGAACTGCAGGGAAGGACGGTCGGACCAGTGGAGGTCATCCAGCACGATGACCAGCGGCCTGGTCTGGCTGGCACTCTTGAGGAAGCTTGCGATCGAGTCGAACAGCCTGAAACGGGCGCTGTCCGGGTCGTCGATCTGTGGCGGCGGCTGCACGTCGGGCAGCCGGTCCTTGATGTCCGTCACGACCTCGGCCATTACCGACGCCGACGATCCCATCTGGCGGCGAAGCTCCTCGGCGTCCACCTCCCGCACGTAACTTCTTATCGCCTGCACCCACGGCCAGTACGGCGGCTGCCCGCCCGTTTCGTAGCAACGTCCCCACAGGGTCTGCGCGCCGCGAAGCCCGGCGTAGGTAGCGAACTCCTCTGAAGTCCTCGTCTTGCCGATACCCGGCTCACCCATCAACGTCACCAGCCGGCCGCTTCCTCCAAGCACGTCTTCAAGCGCGGCCTTGAGCTGGTCCATCTCGTTTTGACGACCGACGAACACGCCGCCTGCCAATGATTCGAGCGAACTGGCATCGCGTTCCACGGTCTCGCCACGCGCCGTCAGATCGATGGCGTCAAGCGCATTAAAAACGTCCTGCGCAGACTCCGGCCTCTCCGAGGGGTCTTTGGCGAGCAAGCGCATGATTAGCGCCTCAAGCGGGCGCGGGCAGCTCCCGTTGTGCCATGTCGGCGCGACAGGCGGCGTGTTGATGTGCTGGCCGATTATGGCGATCTCTTCGTCGCCCAGGAACGGGGGACGGCCGGTCACCATCTCGTAGAGCATCGCCCCCAGCGAGTAGAGATCGGAGCGAGGCGTCATGTCGCCACCCGTTGCCTGCTCGGGCGGCATGTAGAACGGCGTCCCGATCATCATCGCCTCACGCGTCAGGCGTGATCGGTCGGTCATCATCGCAAGTCCGAAATCGCCGATCTTGGCAGTGCCGTCCTCCGTCAGCCAGACGTTCCCGGGCTTCAGATCCCGGTGGATGATGTCCCGGCCGTGAGCGAACTCAAGTCCCTCGCACACAGCTTTTCCGATCTCGATGGTGCGTTGGAGGGGAAGACCGTTCCCACCCACACCCAGACCCTCTCCCTTCAAGGGAGAGGGCTCTTTGTCGCCTCCTCCCCGGGAGGGAGGAGGTTGGGAGGTGGGGCGCGACCCAAGCAGACCTTCCACATCACCGCCGGACATAAACTCCGTGACCATGTAGGGAGAGCCGTCATCGTCCTGGCCCAGGTCGAGCACGGAGACGATGTTGGGATGTACGCCAAGTCGCCCCATGGCCTGCGCCTCGCGAGCGATGCGTTCTTTGGAGGTCTGGTCAAAGCCCTCGGTCTTTATCAGCCCGAAAGCGACCTCACGGTCGAGCAACGTGTCATGCGCCAGGTAGACACGCTTCTTGCCGCCCTCGCCCAGGAACCTGGAGACCCGGTAGCGATCATTGGCGAATGATGTGGGGGTCTCTTCCAACGTAATTGTTGTAGAGGCGGGCGGCGGTCCGCTCGGGGGCGGATCGCTATCCGCCCCTACACGATGGTTTCCCGCGGGTGGTGTTGCATTGCCACTTCCAACCCCCGCGTTCTCCAGCATCGCCTCGAACGCCAGCGCGTCAGCGTTCTCAGGGTCCACCCCGAGCACCATCTGCACCGATTCGGCAACCTGCGGCCAGTCGCGTCGGTCCGCGGCTTCCTCCGCCTGATCGAGAAGCCGGTCGATCCGCCTCTGCACCCGTTCGCTGGTCATAGTGGGGCGGATGATACATGGAACGGGGATTTGAGACGGGAGCCAACCTGTGTGGCACGGGTTAGCATCACCCTCCGGCACCACCCTCGTTCATCTATCCGACATATCAGGAGCCGTTCGTCCCATGAAGATCACCGACATCAAGCCGTACGCCGTGTGGGTCGGGCATCGGAACCAGATGCTCGTCAAAGTAGAGACCGACGAGGGCATTTACGGGTGGGGTGAGTCGGGATTCTCGGGCCGAGAGCTGGGCGTCAGGGGGATCGTCGAGCATTACCGGGAGTTCCTGGTGGGACGCGACCCCATGCGAAGAAGCGCGCTCTGGCAGGAGATGTACCGCAGCCAGTATTTCGAGGGCGGACGCACTATGACGGGCGCGATATCGGCGATCGACATAGCGCTGCACGACATCGTCGGCAAGAAGCTCGGCGTCCCCGTCTACGAACTGCTCGGCGGGAAGAACCGGGATCAGATCCCCGTCTTTGGTACAACCTCGGCTCCGTACGGACCCGGGATGATCGAAGAGGCCAGGGAGTTCATGGCACGCGGCATCACGGCGTTTCGGATGTCTTATGACAAGATGGAAATCGAGGCGAGCGGGGTGTTCGAGCCACGGGAGTCGATGGCCAACTCCGCAGAGTGGCTCATCAAGACGCGCGAGGCGCTCGGCAACCACGCGGTCATCGGCATCGACTACCACCACCGGCTCAACGTTGCCGAAACCGCTTCCTTCTGCCAGATGATGCCGTCCCACACGCTGGACTTCATCGAAGAGCCGATCCGCGACGAGACTCCGGAAGCGTACGAAGCGCTGCGCGCACTCACGGACGTTCCGTTCGCCATCGGAGAGGAGTTCGCCTCCAAGTGGCAGTTCCTGCCTTACATCGAGCGCGGCATCACAAACTTTGCTCGCGTGGACATCTGTAACGTGGGCGGTTTTACGGAGGCAATGAAGGTGGCCGGTTGGTCCGAGATCCACTACATCGATATCATGCCGCACAACCCGCTCGGTCCCATCTGCACAGCGGCCTCCGTTCATCTCGGCGCCGCGGTGCCGAACTTCTCGTGGCTCGAGGTCAACATTGACCGAGCCGCCAACCCGGACTTCGACATCTTTCCCGAGCAGATCATCTTTGAGGGCAACGGTTATACCGTTCCGGACAGGCCGGGGCTTGGCATCGAGGTAGACGAGAGCAGACTCAACGAGCCGCTCAAGTTCTGGGAACCACCGCACCCGCACCGGCGGGACGGATCACATACCAACTGGTGAGGCCCGCGGCCCTGAAAAACGCAAGGAGTCCGGTGATGACAACTGACGGACCAAAACTCAAGGTTGCGGGAATCGGCGGGGTGTTCTTCAGGTCGGCGAACCAGGAAGGCCTTGCCGAGTGGTACGAGAAACATCTCGGCGTTTCGAGGGTCTCGGATTCCGGTGTGTGGGAGCAACAGGCCGGACCGACCGTGTTCTCGCCGTTCCCGGCCGATACCGACTACTTCGGGAGAGCGGACCAGCAGTTCATGCTGAACTTCCGGGTTAATGACCTGGACCACATGCTGGTGCAACTTGGGGCCGAAGGCGTCGAGATCGACCCATCGCGTGAAGACTCGGAGTACGGGCGATTTGCCTGGGTTTACGATCCCGAGGGCAACAAGATCGAACTCTGGGAACCGCCTCGTAGGGACGGGTGAGACGGATCACACACCAACCGGTGATCGGCTGAAAATACAAATCCCACTTCCTTCCCGCCAGACCTGCTGTGCAGGCCCCGAAGGGAAGGAAGTGGGAGTGGTTGTGGAGACGTAATTCACGTCGGCGTCTTCTCCGTGAATGTCGAAGCGCCGTCCGAAGAGAATCACGTCTCCACGGTGCCGGGCATGAACACCCGGGCGCCTACATCGCAAGGTAGGCCTTCGGGACGACCATCTCCTGCCGGATCTGCTCGTCGTTCAGGTGCCGGAATTTCGCCGGGTTGCGTCCCCGTGTGATCACGGCGTCCACGACCCTTTTCAACAGCTCGGTTGCTCGGCTGACGTCGCCGGCAACGGAGGGGAGCCGGGGCAGGTCGATGGTCTGTGGTGCGTATGTTGCTTCTACCATGACTTGTGTTCCTTTTTCATTGAGTTACGGGTTGTTTGTCTGGTTGCTGGTTGGATTCCGAGCCCGCTTAGTACGCCAGGTGAGCTCGTGAAATGACCGAGATTTGCCTCAGGATTTCCGGGGACTGCTTCTGGTACGGACCGTCCCAGTGGAAGGCCGAGAGAACGGCTTCTGCGATGCGCCGGAGGGACCTGGATGTGTTCTTGGATTCCTGCATGTCATTCACCTTTTTATTCACCGTTGGATAGATGAAATTTCTGGTTACGGAGTCGGATGATCGTGTCGGCGCCGTCGTGGCCGCCAACAAAAGTTTGCTTTGATAAGGACACCCTCCCTTTTATGGGTCCGGACCACTGATACACCCGTGCCGGACCTGCTCGCTTACACCTCTCCGGTGTTAGCCGTAGAACCCTCGGTCCCTGTCCCCTGATGCGTCGGTCACCTCGTGACCCAGGACCCTTTCTGCGACTACACAATCAGTTTCCACAGGCCAGAGAAACAATGATTTACTTCGCGATTACAGGCGCTTATCGCTTTCCTTCACGATGATTTACTTCGCCGTCACAGGCGCCTAACACTTTCCTAACAACCGGCCCGCCGACATGGCCTGCGACACTCGGATTACCTCGGTCCGATGCGAACCACTACGCGCGCTATGAACGTGAGCCGCGGCACATACACGACGTCGGGTCGAACCTGGAAACGACGATTACGACGGACGGGAAGAGGCCGTGTACGGAGTTGGCCCCGAAGACCGCAAGCTGGAAGACCCCGGCTGGCGAGGCAGACACCTGCCGTACGCCCGGGCCGTCCACTCAGCGGTTGCTTGCCGTCGACGCGCGTAACCCTCTTTTGAGATACGCGTAATCCCTCGCACGGGAGACGTGTGATGGGCGAGCGCCGGATAGACTGCGGGCATGTTTGATCGTCTCGCGGATACATCCGGGGATTCAGCGCGGCGCGGCGCCTCGCCGTTTGTCGCGATCCCCGGAGCATGGCGCGCGCCATGAAGTCCTTATGGGATCGCTACAGGGTTCTCGACAACCGGAATCCATACCTGACATCGGGCCTGGCGACACTGTTCTTCACGGTATTCATGTTGCTGGACCTCGCGACAGAGCCCACGGCGGAAAGTGGCTTCGAGCAAGAGGATGTTTTCGGAGTATTTCTCGCGCTGGCCCAGGTGCTTCCACTGCTGTTTGTGCGGAAGGCGCCTTTGGCTACGTTGGCGGTGATATTTGTGGCATTTGTCACTCACTCAACCTTCAACTACGCCATTCTGTGGATCGCCCAATTCACCACGCTCATCGGGGTGTATCAGGTGGCCAGCACCACCGATGACCGTCAGTCGCTCTTCGCGGGGGCACTCACCTTCGGGGTGATCGCCGTGGTATTCGGAATCATCCGGGAGGACGTGGACTCGGCGGTCGCCCTTACGCTGCTCTTTGCCGCCGTATGGATCGCCGGAAACGTCGTGCGATCACGACGGGGCCGATTGGAGATCGCTGAGCTGACCGTAGTGGAACTTTCGGAGGACCGTGAGATGCTCATGCGCGAGGCCGTCCGGGACGAGCGCGCCCGCATAGCGCGCGAACTCCACGATGTGCTGGGCCATACGCTCAACCTCGTCGTCATCCAGGCCGGTGTCGCCCAGCGGGTTTTCGCCTCGGCCCCGGACAAAGCGCTTGATGCGGTGCAGTCGATCGAATCAACCAGTCGCCAGGCGCTGTCGGACGTCGACAGGATGCTCGGGATTCTGCGTGATCCGGACGATGCCGGCGGCCGATCACCCTCGCTCGACGCCAGGCCATCGATGGCCCGCCTGGATTCTCTCATCGAAGAACTCCGCGCCACCGGCCAGCCGATCGGCCTGGCCGTTTCCGGGACCGCCGTGACCCTTGCGCCCAGCATCGATCTTTCGGTCTACCGGGTCGTGCAGGAGGCGCTCACCAACGTGATCACACATGCTGCGGGGGCGGACACGCACGTAGAGATCGACTACTCGGAGAACCTCCTGAGCCTGACGATCACGAACGACAGCACGGGCGTCGACAAACTCGCTGACCGGTCCGGTGGCGGGCGCGGGATCGTTGGTATGCGAGAACGCACGGCGCTGTTCGGTGGGAAGTTTCAGGCCGGCGGCACGGACGATGGCGGTTGGCGTGTCTATGCAACGTTTCCGATTGGAGTATCCAGGTGACGGTACGACTTCTTCTGGCGGACGACGATGACCTGGTCCGCACCGGTCTCAAGATGATCCTCGAGTCAGAGCCGGATTTTGAGATCGTCGGCGAGGCGTCAAACGGCGCCGAGGCGGTGACCATGGCCGAAAGGTTTAATCCGGACGTCATACTCATGGACATCCAGATGCCAGAAATGGACGGCATCGAGGCGACCCGGCAAATAGGTGAAGAAACTCCGGACGATGAAGGCCCGCGGGTGCTCGTGCTCACGACGTTTGAGCAGGACGAGTACGTCTTCCAGGCGCTGCGCGCAGGCGCCAGCGGCTTCCTGCTCAAGCGGACCCCTGCGGATGATCTCATCGCCGGTATCAAGGTCATCGCCGAGGGTGACTCGTTGTTGTCGCCTTCGGTGACACGACGCCTCATCAATGAGTTCGCAAACAGCTCCCCCCCAACAGCCGGAGCCGATACTTCGGGGGTGGTTGAGACCCTCACGGAACGCGAGATGGAAGTACTGCAACTCGTCTCTCGCGGCATGTCCAACCAGGAGATCGCGGACGAGCTCGTGGTCTCAGAAGGCACGGTCAAGACTCACGTGAAGCGGATGCTGTCCAAGCTGGAAGTCCGTGACCGTACCCAGGCCGTCATCTTCGCCTACAACGCCGGGATAGTTCAGCCGGACGGCGACAGCGGCTAATCCCGGGGCAAGCCCGCCACTACCTCCTGAGGGAGGGTCCGGCAACCCCGGCGTACATCAGAAGTACCCCCGTAAATTCAACCTTTCGGTGGACGGCACGCCCTCCCTCGGGGTGACGATTTCGCTAGAGAGCCCTCCTAATCTGGTGCACAAGACGCACACCGGCAGGTCATAGGACCGCCGGATACAGGGGGACCAGAGCGATGAACACCCGGGACCGAGCAATCCGACAGATCGACCAGCAGATATGGATGATCCTTGGCGTCGCCATCACCCTCGGTTCGCTGGCCATCCCGCCATGCCCCGAGCTACACCAGGCGCCCGGCCGCATGCTCAAGATTCGCAGGGCGCTGCCGCTCCGCTCCCTCCTCACGGTCTCGATGCGACTGCCTTCCGTCTTCGCAGTCAACTGAGCCCGCTTCGCCGGATGCGGCCCGTTGCCGCATCAAGGCTTCGCCGCGCATCAGGACGAAACGGTTCCGGGAGTGTCGCCCGGCGTCGCGGCCGGCTGCTCATCGCCCGTCTCGAAAAGGAACCCTTTAACGGCCTCCTCGTATCGCTGGTACAGGTATCCGCCGGCGACCAGCAGAACGCCCAGCGACATGAAGGCGGCCACGCGGTAACCGCTGTCGAGCGCGAACGTGTCGAACACGAACAGTTTGACGACCGGTACGGCGAGAAGCAGAAGCGCCGCCGCCCGCACCTGCTTCCACCTCTTCACCACTCCAAGAAGGAGCGCTATTCCGGCGTACCCGGCCCACAACACGCTCAGGCTCAGGCTGATGACGTTGTCTTCCTCTCGCGAAACGATCGACACGGCGTCGTTGGCGATAGCGCCGATCACCTCGGCGCTCAGGTACCAGAGGGCTAACCCGTTGCACACGACAACCATCACCGGGACCACGAATCGGTCTTCCCACCCAAACGCTCTTTCACGCTGTTTGCGCAGGGCAAGGGCTCCCAGCGCTACGGCGACGATGACCGGGACGAAGGCAATAGAGCGGTCGTTCCACAGGATTGTGTAGCCCTCTCTGTCCACGATGCTGTCGAAAGCCAGGGCGCGAACGGCGGCGATCGCCAGCAACCCGTACACGGTCCTTCGTATCTCCGGCAGTCCGGTGCCGAAAGACAGCGCCATCAGCACGATCGCTTCCGCCCCCCACGCGAGGGCGAACCAACGCTCGGGGATCTGGGTCCAGATTCCCACGGTGATGAATCCCGAACCGAGCATCACCAGGCCTGATATGACCTCCGGTCTGGTCGCGAATCCGCGCTCGGGGGAGATATCCGGGAACCGGCGGACCAGCCCGGCGGTTCCGTAGGCCGCGACCGCGCCGGCCGCGAACGAAAGCACGTAACGGTTGAATATCGGGTCGATCCCAAGATCACGTGCCGCCGTGATGTCGAAGATCACCAGCCAGCCCGTCGCGAGGCCCAGTATCCCGAGACCGGCCGACCGGGTCTGGCCGGCGCTTGAACTGCGCGCGGCCGAGGCCGACATGAAGGCGAGCGACGCCGCAAACCAGACGGCCGTCACCCACGGCCCGGACAGTTGAATCGGTACGGCGATAGCGCTGATCACGACCGCCATCACGCCCATTGAATACGCGAGCAGCGCGTTATCTTCGCTCTGCCGGTACAACGCGTAGCCGACCCCGCCGTAGAAGAGTCCAAGCAGCAGGGTGTACAACCCCATCCATCCCCGAAAATCGCTCCACAGCAGCGCGTAACTCATGAGCGCGAAAAACGCCGCATTGCCGACGACGATGTACACGTCGAAACCTCTCGGTCTCGAGCGGCGCACCAGGTGGTGCAGAACCGTCGCTCCGACCCAGACGAGGAAGATGGCCGTGAGCCAGGACTGCGCGGTCGCCGCGCTGACCACGTCCTCTACCTCGATGTACCAGCGCATGTATCCGACAATCGAACCCGCCAACCCGATGAGTACGATCCCACGCCATTGACGGAAAGTAGACAGATACACCACGCCGATTCCGACGATCATCAGGTAGGCGATCGGCCACGCTACGTCTGAGTTGGAAGAGGTTTCCGTGAGGCCGGCGTCCAGGCCGGTCAGCGCCAGCGGCGCCAGGTAAGCGCCGCCGATGGCGATGATGGCCAGCGAGAGCTGCTCGTATCGAGCGGCTTGCACGGCGAGCAAGGCGCTTACGAGAAACAAAAGAAGCAGCGCCAGGCCCAGCGGCATTAGATCGAATGGAGTGTGGGCCGCAAAGAATGAAAGGTAAATGATGCCGGTGCCGCCGCCGGCCAGGGTGGCCGCGTATCCGGGGTACCGACCATGCCAGTATTCGCCGAGTCCGACCAGCGCGAATCCGAATGCCACGCCGAGGGCTACCAGGCCTGTTTCCTGGATCCACCCGTTGTCGTAGGCGAGCCGCAGGAAAAAGGCGCTTCCGAGGATTAATGCCACCACGCCGACCCATGCCAGCCAGCGAGCCCCGACACGCGGTTCCCACTCGAACGCGTTGTAAGAAGGCTCGAAGAGGCGGGCGCCGTCCTCCGTCGAAACGCCGCCCGCGAAGGCGGAGGCGGTGACCTCGGGTGCGTCGGCCGGCGGAGATTGCTCTCCCCCCGGAATCCCCGGTTCCTCCGGGATCAACGGAACATCCCTCGCGCCCGTTTCCGGCAACCGGGGAGAAGCCCGGACGCCCTCCGCCTGTTCGGTCGGTTCGGACACATCTCGTTCTATTACGTTTGCGAGGCGTTCTATCTCGGCCCTGAGACGTTCGACCTCACTTACGAGCCATGCCCGCGTCTCGCCCACCGTTCGCTCCGGTCGCGCTCCGGTTTCATGGGCCGAAAAACGCGTTCCGCAGGAGGTGCAGAAACGATTACCAACCCGGTTCTCATGCCCGCAAGCGGAGCAACGCACCCGATGCCTCCTTAGCGTGGTGTGTACACCACGCGTGTCCCCGCCATCCCGTCATGCCAGGTCTTGCCTTCCCGATCAAAGGCGGCCCAGATGAAACCAATGTACAGGACCACAGTCGAGGCAAACTTGCCGATGGTTTCACGAATCAGCGCCTGTTCCACCCTCGGCTTCGTCCCGTCCCTGGAAACCACGCTCAGCCCCAACGCCGATTTCCCGATCGTGCGTCCCCACGTAGCGGTCGAAATGAAATGGTACCCGAACGGGAGTATCAGCATCAGGAATCGCGTGGCGTAGTAGTCGATAGCAACCACCGGCTCCGCAGTGCCTAGCGCAATGCCGATCACTCTCCAGATCAGCCATATGACCATCCAGTCGATGATGGCCGCCACCAGGCGTGATCCAAAGGTGGCGTAGCGAAGCGACGTGGCAACGTCGACAACGCTGCCAGGCGAGATTTGCCGTATCCCGCACGCACCGCAGAAGCCTGCGTCAGCAGGGATCCGGGAGCCGCATGACCCGCAGAAAAGCGACTCGGCCATCATCTCTTCCCGAAAACGCTGAGAAACTCAGGGCGTCGGTAGCCCCGGCACCTGGCGCACCCGTGATTCAGGCGTCCTTGATCACCCGGGTGATTGCGGCAGCTTCATACCAGCTAATCATGCCCGTGACGCATGCGTGTGAGGCGGGCATGAGAGTGATGTGACCCGGGATTCCGGTCCCGATCACTCCCGCAACGACAGCATGGGCGGCCTCTCACACGTGGTTGCCAGGTCTATACGCCTGCCCGAGTCAGAGCTACGTCCAAACGCGTGCATGATCTCCAGCACGTGCGCGCCAAGCTCGCCGCTGGCGCTGGCTGGCCGTCCGCTTGCGATAGCGTCCGCCATGTCCGCCACTCCCACACCACGAGAGTTATCCGAGAACGGCTTCGTGACAGGGATGTCGGTCCACTCGTCTGAACCGCCCCGCCAAACGCGTATCGGCCCTCCGAAGGTGTTTGGATCCGGCACGGACAGCGAGCCTTCGGTCCCGTAGATTTCGACCCGCGGCAGGTTGGCTGCCCACACATCGAAGCTGGTTATGACCGTGGCGACCGCCCCATTCTGGAAGTTCACCGTCCCGGCCACGTGGGTCGGAACCTCGACCTCGATCTTCGTGCCGTTCAACGGATCGCTCGTGATCGTGCGTTCGGGGAAGGTGATTCGAGCCGATCCCGACACCGAGTCGGCCGGGCCCATGAGGTTGACAAGCGCCGTCAGGTAGTAGGGGCCCATGTCCAGCATCGGCCCGGCGCCCGGCTTGTAGTAGAACGCCGGATCCGGGTGCCACGACTCGTGGCCATGGTTGGTCATGAACGCCGTCGCCGCCACCGGCTCCCCGATCTCCCCTTCATCAATAAGTTCCCGGCACGTCTGGATCCCGGCGCCCAGGAAGGTGTCCGGCGCTCCACCTACCCGCAACCCGGCGGCATCGGCCAGCGATAGCAGATCCGCCGCCTCTTCAATCGACGAGCAAAGCGGTTTCTCGCCATACACGTGCTTGCCGGCGGCGATCCCCGCTTTCATGACTTCGAAATGATTTCCCGGTTGCGTCAGGTTGACCACGATGTCGATCGATGGATCGGCCAGGAGTTCATCCGCCGTCATCGCCTGGATGCCCGGGTACTTGCTCTGCACGGCCCGGGAACGTTCATCGACGAGGTCGGCACAGGCCACGACATCCAGCCCGCTCAACTTCGTCATGTTCTGGAAGTAGATTCCGCTGATCGTCCCACAGCCGATCACCCCTACTTTCATCGGGATGCCCACAGCATGCCCCTCCTCACGATCTCCCGCGCCTCGGACACATCGAAATCCGGCGCGGTGTGGCCTATCGAACTGTAAAAGACTCGACCTTCGCCCCACGCCCGCTTCCAGTAGACGGGCATGACCACATCCTTGATCCAGTAAGCGCCCGCGTGCTCGCCGCTGAACGTCGTCGTCGCCAGCACCTCGTTCGAGGGATCGACGTGCATGTAGTACTGCTCTGAGTGGATTTTGAAATCGTCCAGGCCCGCGGTTATCGGATCATCGTGGTCGGTGATGTTGACCTCGTAATCGATGATGCCGCCCGGGTGTGCGACCCATTGCCCGCCGACCATGAACTGGTAGGGCGGACTGTGACGGAACGAGTCGGCCATGCAGCCGTGCCAGCCGGCCAGCCCCACTCCAGAGTGGATAGCGCCCTGCAGACCCTCAAGTTGCTCGTTTGAGATCTGATCCTGCGTCCATACAGGGACGATCAAGTCCAGGGAGTTGAGCAGGTCCGTATCGAGATACACATCCAGTGATTGTTCTCGCCTGACTTCAAACCCGGCCTCTTCAAGCAGGGGAGTGAAAACATCTGCGCTCGCTTCCGGTGTGTGACCTTCCCATCCGCCGACGACCATCAATGCATGTTTCAAATCGAATCCTTGCTGACCGGCGACCATCGGCCAGTAACTACCGGCCGGTCCAGTTGGTTGAGGAGAATTGGGATCGTACAGCTTGAGGCCGGACTTTTGGCCGCCTGTTCGTTCAAGATTGTGACTTGTCTCGTGACATCGAGGCTGACTCCCGTTAAAGTCGCGCTCCGGGTCGACGCAGTCGCGTCCACGGAAACCGCTCCCGACCGCGTCAACAAGTCAGATCGGCTTATCTTTGGACCTCTCAGAAGGCGGATTCATAGCGGCGATTCTCCTGGGCCTCGTGCTCGGGCTTCGCCACGCCACGGACGCCGACCACGTCGTCGCCGTCTCCACCATCGTCGCCGCTGAGGGAAAGGCGCTCCGGAGCGCCTGGATCGGCGCCTCCTGGGGGCTCGGGCACTCGACCCCGCTGCTGATAGTCGGCACCGTGATCCTGCTCCTCAAGGGATCGGTACTCTCCGCCTACGAACAGATAGCGTCGTACTTCGAGTTCGGCGTCGCCGTGATGCTGGTGTTCCTGGGCGTACAGGTCCTGTGGCGTTTGAAGCAGGGACGGCTGCATCTACACCAGCACTTCGATGGTGAGAGCCCGCACGTTCACGTCCACTCCCACGACGGGACCGCAATCACACATCACGCCGCTGCGACGCCACACAACAGGGTCCGCTCCTACGCAAACCTGTTCCGGCCTAAGTCGTACGCGATCGGTATGGTCCACGGCCTTGCGGGAACCGCCGCCGTCATGCTCCTGCTCCTGCCGGAAACGCCCTCGATAGCGGCCGGAATCGTCTACCTGCTGCTGTTTGGCATCGGGACCATCGCCTCGATGATGGCCATCACCCTCGTCTTCAGCATCCCGCTCGCGTTCAGCGTCCGGTTCACCCACGTCAACAGCGGCATAGCGACGCTGGCCGGGATCATGAGCGTGGTCATCGGCGGCCTGCTCATGTCAGACGTAGCAACCGGAACCCACTACCTGGCCTTCCTGCCGGAGTAGCGCGGGCGGGCATCAGCGAATCAGTTCGTGAATATGTCCAGCACGTCTGCGGCCCTGCCTCCCCCGTCCATCCGGTACAGCTCCGTGAAGCCGCACTCGGTGCAGGCGATGGTGGCGTACTTCTGATTTTGCAGGTTCAGGAACCGCGACAACCCGGACCCCGTGGTCCTGAGCTCGCCCGCGTCGTACCTCTTCGACCCGCACTTGTCGCATGTATATTCTCGGACGGCCATTCGCGTATCTCCTGGCACTCCGGTCAAGGTCACAGACCCCGACTCAATCCGCCGTCACCTCGGCCATATTAGCACCGCCGATCAAAGTTCGTTCTGGGTATGTGAGTCGCGTATATTGCTACGCGACCATTACGCTCGGACTGAAACAGGATCGGTTCGGGCAGATTCCTTTCAACGTAAGATAGCCGACCATGGTTGGCGCAGGCGCCTTCGCCCACGAGAGGAATCTGTGGGACAGAGGGCACTGTCCGCATCAATCGAAGAACCAATCGATATTCTCCGGAGTTGAACATCACAGACTCGGCAGAGTACATAGACATAGCCCGGGGATTCGCGGAAAAAGTTGCCCGGCGTACGGACGAGATCGACGAAGGGCGGCGGATCCCTGCCGATCTGGCCGGCGAGATGGCCGATGCTGGCCTTTTCCGGCTGCTGGTACCAGAGTCACTCGGCGGCGTAGAGATCGATCATCCGGCGTTCGTCGAGATCGTTCGCCTGTTCGCAGGGGCAGACGCCAGCACCGCGTGGTGCGTTAACCAGAACAACATCTTCGCCACGGACTCGGCACGCATGCCGGTCGAGACCGCTCGGGTGATCTGGGGCGACAAGCGCGGCATCGTGACGAACGGCCCGCCTTCTCCCGATACCCTTGCCGTTCCCGTGGAAGGTGGCTACCGTCACTCGGGCCACTGGGATTTCAGCAGCGGCAGCAGTCACGCCACGTGGCTTGCGGCACGCGGCCCCGTAGAGGGCCGGCCCGGTGAGGTCCGGACATTCATGGTGCCAAAGTCCGAGGCGACCATGCTGGACACATGGCAGGTAAACGGTTTGCGCGGTACGGCGAGCTTTAGCTTTGAGGTCAAAGACCTCTTCGTCCCGGAGGCTCACACTTACCTGGAGTCCAACGCTTCGCGTGACCCCGGACCCCTGTACCTCATCCCAAAGAACGCCTTCTTCTCGACCGGATTCGCCACGATTTCACTGGCGCTGGCACGAGCCTGCCTCGACGATGCGATCGAACTCGCCGGCAAGAAGATGCAGTTCGCCATGTCCACCGCCATGGCCGATCTCTCGACAGTGCATCGGCAGATCGGGGAGACGGAGGCGGTCCTGAGGTCCGCGGACGCCTACATGCGTGACAGCAGGCTGGCCCTCTGGCACTCGGCCTGCGAGCGCGGCGAACTGACGATGGATGAGCGAATCGATGTGAGGATGGCCTCGACGCACGCGATCAGGCAGGCGACGAAGGTCGTGGATTCCGCGTACGAGCTGTTTGGCTCTCAGGCGATCTTCACCCGGAACCCGATACAGCGCCGGTGGCAGGACATGCACGTAGTTGCGCAGCAGTTCCAGGGGCGGGCCACGAACTACGAGACCGCGGGACGCTACTACCTCGGACTCGGAGAAGAGGATACCCGCGGCCTGTAGGTGACCCGCTGCCACCCGGGCGACGCGATCGTCCCCGGAGGACGGACGTGGCTGTTGGGCATCTAACCCTTTCGGGCGACGATGAACATTCGTTTAAACGGGAATAGCGTCGTACCGTCGGCTTCCTTCGGGTACGCCTCCTCGACGAGACCTGCATATGCCGACTCGAACTCGCTTCGCTCCGGCTCCTCCAGTGCGTTCAACAGCGGCATGAGCCAGGTGCCTTTCGTCCATTCCTTCACCGGGTTGTCCCCGCTGAGGACCTGGATGTAATCCGTCTCCCATACGTCGAGCGAACTCGCCAGCGGCGAGAGGATGCGCACGTAGTATTCCGGCGGCTCAACCGGAGCAGGATTAAGCAACGGCTCCAGCGTCGACCGCCACGGCCCTTCGAGAGCCGCCCTGGAGATCGATGTGTGGGAGGGAGCGCCGAAGTTCCGCGGCATCTGGATCGCGAATAGACCGCCCTTTGCAACGGAGGACATGAGGCCACCGAACAGCTTTTCGTGGCCGGTCAACCAGTGCAGCGCCGCGTTCGAAAAGATCAGGTCTGCCGGCTCATCCGGTCGCCACGACCCGATGTCGGCCGCCCGCCATTCCAGGTTGTCGATCCGTTCCGCTCGCTCAAGCATTTCCGATGAACTATCTACGCCGATAACTCTCGCTCCCGGCCAGCGCTCGGCCAGCATCTCGGTGATATTGCCCGTACCCGCGCCCAGGTCGTAAACAACCTCCGGGGACTCGAGATCGATCCGATTGATGAGGTCTATCGCGGGACGCAATCGGTGATCGGAGAATTTGAGATACTGGGCAGGATCCCAGGGCATTCGGCGAGGCCTTTCGGTGGAGGACGTTGCGAGCGGAGTGAGGTCAGCGGCAAGTGTAGTCGCAGGAGAATCCGTCGGCCCTGTGGGATCGAGAGGTTGACCCGTGACCTGTGTAACGGAAGGTACGGCGTTGAAGGTTCCGGAGCGGCCCGAAGCTTCAAGTTGTCCGCAGGCAATTCACAGGCTGCTCTAGGCCCGGAGAATCTCCCGCCGCGCCAGGATTCGCTCCGTGAGCGGCCGCATCCCCAGTTCGCGAGTGATGGTCAGCGCCTTGTCCTGCAGCTCAATGGCCTTCTCGCGATCGCCGGTCCCTGAAGCGCTCGCGTCTGCTGAGGCTCTCGAAGCATCGTCGCGGTCGAGGAGCAACTCGGCGTAGTCGGAACATGTCCAGGCGAACCGCGGTCGGTAGCCAACCCGGCGGCACAACGTCATTTCTTCTTCGAAGTGGCGCACCGCATCATCAATTCGACCCAGAGCGCGGGCCAACAGTCCCAGCGTTTTGGCCTCTCCGATTGGGAACAATGCCGGAACCCCTCCAAACAGCCCGGAAACTCCGACTCGCTCGTACTCGGCATACAGTTCCTTCGCAGTCGTTACGTCGTTCCTGTGCACAGCGAGCATTGCCTGACCTGTTCTGGCGGCTCCAGCGACAAGAGGGTTTACCGATGACGCGTCGAGGACGGTCCTGATGGCGTATTCCGAAATGTCTAGATCCGTTTGTTCGCCAAAATTAAGGGCGACCCAAGGTGACGCCATGGCGGTGAAACCGTACTCGAGCGTGGGGCCCGGTTCGGAGAGACGCGTCAACTCCTGTAGCCGGCCAAGCATCACCTCCCCCTCCGAGATGTTCCCCGCCTCGTATTCAGACAACACTCGTTGGAACAGTATTCGCGGTCCCCGGGGTGAAACTTCCAGGGCGCGTGCACAGATATCACTCGCAGCCGACCAGTCACCTCTGAGTGTGGCCAGCATCGCCTAAAGAAACGAGGAACGGGCAATATAAAAGTGGTGTCGCAACCGTTCCGCGGCGGCCACCGAGCCCGCCGCCGGGCCGTCAGCAAGATCCGGTTCGCCCCGGATCAGGTGGCCGATACCCACAGCGAAATGTGCAGCCGATTCGGATCGGGGGTCGTCAACACGATCGATCAACTCGAGCGCCTGAGCCCCTTTCTCTCGGGCTCTCTCCCAGTTCGTGGCGTAGATGTCCGCATCGGCGGCATCGACCAGTGTCCGCATCTGAAGACCGATATCGCCTTCTCGTTCCGCAATCGCAATCGCTCGATTGAACGCATCCTGGGAACCTTCGTAGTCCCCTTCCTCCTGTCCAAGAAATCTGCTGTAACTTGATAGCAGCCGGCCGGCCTGAATGGAGTCCGGCGGCACCAACACCAGAGGGCCTGTGCAATAAGCTGTGGCATGCCGGTAATATGCCCGGTCGATATTGGGAATGGATGCTCGGCTACCGCCACTGCGAGCTCGACTTCGCCCGCATCGCTGTAGAAGTCAAAAGCACGGCTCAGACTGGCGACGGCCTCCCGCAGCTGGTACAACGGCAGCGTGGCCGCCTGGGCGCGGCCCAGGCCAAAAAGGATCGCGGCCGTATCGGCATCCGCCGGCCGTGTATCGATCTGCTCAGATTCGATAACGTCTGAGGATTCCTTGATCGCCAACGCTCGGCTGAAGATCTCCTCGGCCTCGTCAAACGCGTGGCCCACCAGCGCACTCTCCCCGGCGACCAGAGAGTAGTGAACAACCCGTTCAGCACCGACCAGTGATTCCGCCTGCAGCACGTGGCGCAGAAGCTCCGGAGCGTGATCGTCAGCCTGATCTCCGTATATCTGCTCGAGGGCATCGGCGACGGCCGCGTGCAGCCGCACCAGCCTGTTCAGAGACAGCTCGTCCAGCAGCGCTTCCTGGATGAGTGCGTGAGCGAACTGGTACCTACCGACCGTCGTCGGAATCTCTTCGATCACGCGGGCGGCGAGCGCCTCTTCCAGCACATCCCCAAGCCGCTCACGGGAAGCATCCTCGATCAGCACGTCCAGCTCATCCAATCCAAACTCCCGCCCGATCACCGCGCCCACACTCAGCGTTGAGTTACAGCGCTCTGAGAGACGATCCAGGCGTCGGCCGATAACGTCCCTGATGCCTTCCGGAATTGGGACGCTCCACGTGTCCCGTCCCGCCGTGCTCTCGGAAGTGAGTAGACCTTCCTGCACGAGAAGACGTACCACCTCGGTCACGAAAAGCGGATTGCCCTCGGTCTGGGTGAATACTGCATCTACCAGTGCATCCGGTGGAGCAAATCCTGATGCCACTTCGACGAACCGCGCCACGTCACTCCGCTGCAATCCGCGCAGCAGGACGCGCTCGAAAAGCCGTTCCCGGGTCAATTCCCCAAGGGTGACGGAAAGAGGGTGTCGCCGATTCACCTCCATGTCCCGGTAGGTGCCGATCGCCAGAATCCTGGCGCCCTGAAGCTCCCTCGTTATGAATTCCAGAAGGGTCAGAGAAGGGCGGTCAGCCCAGTGCAGGTCTTCCAGTATGACCACCAGGGGCCGGTCTTGCGATGCCGTTTTCAAGAACGTTGTGATCGAGTCAAAGAGACGGAATCGCTCCTCCTCGGGACTGCCCAGTTGTGGCGGTGGCTGGAGGCCCGGGAGCGTCGTCGATACATCTGACACGATCTCTGCGATATCCGCAGCGCCCGCGCCCATCTCGGTGCGAAGCCGTTCGGGGTCTGCCTCCCTGACATAACTCCGTATCGCCTGAACCCAGGGCCAGTACGGCGGGGCTCCTCCGCCGTCATAGCAACGGCCCCACAACACCCGTCCGCCGCGCAAGCTGGCGTATGTTGCAAGCTCCTCCGAGGTCCGTGTCTTGCCGATACCCGGCTCGCCGACCAGCGTCATGAGTCGGCCTCTGCCTCCGAGCACGTCCTCAAGCGCCGCCTTCAGTTGATCCATTTCAGCGTGGCGACCAACGAAAACGCCTCCGGCCAGCGAATCAAGGGACGTGGCCTCACGATCAACGGTCTCGCCCCGGGTAGTCAGGTCTATAGCGTCGAGAGCGTTGAAGACATCCTGCGCCGACTCCGGTCTCTCGGAGGCGTCTTTGGACAGTAGACGCATGATCAGCGCCTCTAAGGGCCGTGGGCATTCGCCGTTGTGCCAGGTTGGAGCAACCGGAGGCGTATTGATGTGCTGACCGATGATCGCGATATCTTCATCGCCAAGAAACGGGGGTCGGCCGGTCACCATCTCGTAGAGCATCGCGCCAAGGGAATACAGGTCGGCCGTCGCCGTGATCTCGCCGCCGGTGGCCTGTTCCGGGGGCATGTAGGAGACGGTGCCGACCATCATCGCCTCATTGGTGAGACGTGAGCGGTCGGTCATGACTGCGAGGCCAAAGTCGCCGATCTTGGCGATCCCGTCCTCGGTGAGCCAGACGTTCCCGGGCTTCAGGTCCCGGTGCACAATATCGCGTGCATGGGCAAACTCCAGCCCGTCACAGATGGCCTTGCCAATCTCGATAGTCTGATCAAGGGAAAGCCGATTCTCGTCAGAATCCTTGAGCACACTCTCTATGTCGCCTCCACCCATGAGTTCGGTGACCATATATGGAGAGTCGCCTTCGGTACCGAGGTCAAACACCGTGACTATGTTTGGATGGGTGCCCAGGCGCCCCATGGCCTGCGCCTCGCGGGTTATCCGGGAACGAGCAGTCTCGTCATAGCCCTCGGTCTTGATTAAAGCGAACGCGACTTCACGATCCAACAGGGTGTCATGCGCCAGGTAGACGCGCTTCTTGCCGCCCTCGCCCAGGAACTCGCTGACACGGTAGCGATCATTGGCGAAAGAAGTGGGGGTTTCTGACGCCGATGGCCGCTCGTTGGTCGACGCCGCCGTGTCCCCCGACGGTGGAGTCTCGCTCGACTCAACGATGTGGGGAGCCGCGAGCGCCAGGAACTCTTGCGCGTCCGTATTCGAGGCGTCGAGCGACAACACGGAGCGCGCGATTGACTCGACGCGCTCCCAGTCGAGTGCGTCCGAGGCTTCGTCGGCTTGATCGAGCAGCCGTTCGACCCGCCGCTGCATCCTCTCGCTCGTCATGATGGAGCGGATGATACAGGGAACGGCCGGAACTTGATCCGCGGACCCGTGTGACCCGAACAACCGGCTCGCGACCTGCTGCCCCGTTCGAGGTCCGCCCCCGGGGACTCAAGATCGATCCGATTGATCAGGTCTATCGCGGGACGCAGTCGGTGATCACCGAACTTGAGGTATTGAGCGGGATCCCAGGTCATGCGCCGACGCCTCTCGGGTCGGGCTACCGGTAGGGGGGCAGGACCGGGCGCAAGTGTAGCCCGACTGCCAGCAAAGGACCATCGGGACACCGAGTTCCGGATCGACCGGGAGTTCGTTCATCGTGGGGCATGCCGCGCCGATTGAATCAGGCAATCCAGGGCCAGCCACGATTACGAATAACCGTGAGAGTTACACTCCCTGTTCCGGGAGCGATGGCAGGTCCGTCGTACTGGTTCTGGAGGTCAGGACATCATGCGAGCAATTCGATATCACGAACACGGTACCGCCGACGTGCTGAAACTTGAGGAGATTGCGGTTCCCGAGCCGGGATCGGATGAGGTTCTTGTACGAGTACGGACGGCCGGCGTTAATCCCGTCGACTGGAAACAACGCCGTGGCATGAATCCGAACCTGCCGGCGATCCCCGGTATCGACCTCTCCGGAACCGTAGAGAAAATTGGCCCGGGTGTGACCGGGTTTGAGGCTGGCCAGGAGGTATGGGGCACCGGGCAGGGCTCCTATGCCGAGTACGCGATCGCGCCCGCCAACAGTCTTGTGCCGAAACCCCCGGACATGTCCTTCGAAGAGGGAGCTTCATTCGGGGTTGGTGTCCGGACCGCCTGGGTGGCATTGTTTGAGTCAGCGAGCCTGGAGTCGGGGCAAACCACACTGGTGCAGGGCGCAGCGGGTGGAGTCGGGATGTGGGGCGTGCAGCTTGCGAAGTGGAAGGGCGCGACCGTAATCGGAACCGCGTCGAGTGAGAATATTGATTTCATCAACTCGCTGGGCGTGGATGTCGCCGTTGACTACACGACGACGGCCATCGAAACGGTGGCTAGAGACGTGGACTTCGTGCTGGACACGGTAGGCGGCGTGGTGCAAGACCAGTCATGGCAGACGCTGAAAACAGGCGGCACGCTGGTCACCATTGTTGGAGACCCGGATCAGGCACAGGCGGAAAAGCACGGCGTGACGGCGATACGGGTTGGACGGCCGGCCGATTCGATCGAGATCTTCGACACCGTGAACAAGCTGTTTGCATCCGGCGGCGCGAAACCGCTGGTGCAGAAGGTTTTCCCGCTGGATCAGGCAAAGCAGGCGCATGAGCTAAGTGAGACGACACACGGCCGCGGCCGCATCGTCCTGAGCGTTTCGGACTAGCTCGGGTAGCTACAGGACGACCACGCGCTTTCTCTCGAACTGCTTCCAGTCCCACTCGGCGCCCCATCCGGGGGTTGCCGGGTAGGTGACAGTCCCGTTGACCGGCACGACCGGATTCATCAGGCCGATTGCTTCGCCCATTGCCGCGCCGTTGGCCGGCGGTGCGGTCTCGAACCAGTCGATGTTCTGGATGCCACAAGCGATGTGTGCGTGAACGAGCCCGAAGAGCGGCCCGTACGCGTTCGGCTCCACGTTCGTGCCGAGATCTGACGCGATCCTTGCGAGGCGCTGTACGGCGGATGTGCCGTGTCGCCCATGTACGCGAAGCAGATCCACCGCGCCGCTCTTCAGCCAGAGCTCGCCCAGTGCAGGATCATGCATCAACGTCTCGGCGCCCGCGATAGGGATGTTTAGGAGTTCGCACAGCTTTATGTATTGTTCGTGGAGGCGGTCGTCAATCGGCCCCTCGAACCAGATGAAGCCGGTTGCTTCTAACGCTTTGCCTACAGTCAGCGCCTCGTCGAAGTTGTAGCTGGCGAGCGCCGCATCGTGCATCAGTCCGACGGCTGGACCGAAGAAGTCTCTGAAGCTCTCAAACGCCTTTATGTTCTCTTCATACGAAAACGCCAGGTGGTCCTTGAGGGTCGTGAACCCGGCGGCAAGCCCCCCTTCGCCGTCCTTGATGAACTCTTCGATCGTGCGCCCGGCGGTGTTGTAGTACGCGGTAGCACTCTTCCGTGCCCCACCCAGCAGCTGGGCAACCGGTTGGCCCGCAGCCTTCCCGGCGATGTCCCAGAGGCAGTTGTCGAACCCGCCCCACCAGACAGGGTTCAAGAACCGTGACGCAGCGCTCAACTTCGACCACAGCCTATCCCGGTCTAGCGGGTCCTCGCCGGCCGCAAGTTCGCGCAGCGTTGCTACCTGCTGCCAGTTCAGTTCCGTGAACCGCCAGTCGCCCACGGTGCAGACGCCCTCGATGCCGTCATCCGTGACCACCCTGATGACCTGTACCGGCACATCCCCGCCTGCCGGAAAAGCCTGCTTCCAGCGAGGCTCCGAAGACGAGCCGAACTCCACGACCCGCGTCACGGACGGATACATCGGAAGCTCAAACACAGAGATTTCAATGGATTCGATCTTCATATGGCGGTCACTATAAAGAAGGCCCGCCGTGAGGCGGGCCTTCTAAATCTCAACGTTCAAGACCGGCGAATATCCGCCGATCCGGAGAGAAAACTAGTCCCTGTTAATGCCGTCTATGGCGCTCTGGATGCCGGCTGAGGCCATCGGAGCCCAGGGCAACGTGAACATCTTGAAGCCCTTCGCGACGAACCAGTTGGGGTCCATTCCGGGTGGAATGAAGTACATGCCCGGAACGACGCCGTTCCTCTTGGCCGCCTCCGCGAGCCTGTCCAGACCGGCCTCGTACGTCTCCGACGTGTAATCCAGTGTGACCCCTAGTTCGATCGAATAATCCGATGGGCCGATGAGTGCGACATCGATGCCGTCGACGCTGAGGATGTCGTCGATGTTGCTGATCGCTTGGTTGGTCTCGATCATCGGGATGATCACCAGGTCCCGGTTCACCGTGTCCATGTATTCCTGGTAGTTCTCGCCCTGGCCCCAATCGCCACGCATGCCACCGTTGGAGCGCTTGCCTGCCGGGTAGTACCGGCAGGACTCCACGATGTATTCAGCTTCTGCCCTGGTGTTGACCATGGGCACGATAATTCCCCGTGCGCCGGCGTCCAGGGCGAAGAGGATCTGCTCTGCACGGATCGAGTCCACCCGGGCGAAAGGCGCGGCCTTCTTGCCGTTGGTCGCCTGGATCCCGGCCGCCAGGTCCTTCATGTGGTACGGGGAGTGCTGGGTATCGAAGAGCAGAAAGTCGAATCCCGCGTCGGCCAGGACGGCCGAAACTTCGGGGTGCGGGGAACCAGCCGTTCCGACGATGGTCTTCCCGGATTTAATAAGATCTTTTACAGCGTTCACGTAACTTTGAACCTTTACTTTTCAAACCATGAACGCCAGGCGACGTCCAGAGGAGTGATGTTGACCAGTACGGGGCGCATGATGGCCCCGATGCTGGAAAGATTCAAGTAGCCGATCGCGCGCTCGTACCCGCGGATCGCGGGCACAGCGGTACCCGGCGCCACGCGGCGCGACATCTTCTGCAGTCCGGGACGTAGCCCGCGGCGCTGGCGTGGTCCACCAGTCACCGGGGACCATCTGCCCGCTACACGCCTACTGCAACAGGCTTTCTGCGTTCAGGTACCCGACCTTGTCCTGCACCGCCGGGTCCAGGCGGCCGATGAAGTCCCTGCCGAACTTCACCAGCAGTTGACCGATGTCGGCGTGGTAATTCCACACGATATCCGCGCGGTCGGTGCCCCACATGAACCGGTCCGGGTACTGGTTGATCAGATCCTCGTAATGGACCATCGCCTGGTCGAGGAGCTGCTCCCAGTCCCGTTCCATCGCGTCGATGAAATCCTGCTTGTCGCCAAACCGGAACATCGGGGTGACCTCGTCGAAAATGTCGTTGAACGTGTAGTACACGTTCGGATTGCCGGCCATGAGGTCCCCGATATACGGACGGACGAAGTCGCCGTGGACCAGGAAAGTGACGTCCGGGAACATCTTGAGCGCCCGGTCCAGGTTCTCGTGATCGCCCACACCAGGATGGAAATAGACCAGGAGTTCGTGCGATTGGGCGACCTCAAAGTCGCCCACGTAGATCGGGGCATCCGGCGGGAGATTGATCGGTTCGGTTGGCGAATCGCCGACCTCACCAAAGCCAACGAACAGGTCCGGCCTCAGCCCCAGCATCTCCTCGAGGACTTCCGCCTCCACCGTGGAGATCTCACTGCTCGTTGACTGGATGAACGGGACGAACAAAATGCCATGCCGTTCAACGGTGTTATACGCCAGGTCGATGAGGGCCGCCGGGGCATCGTTGTACACCGGGAAGAACGTGAAAGCCGTAGTGGTGCCTTCTTGCGTAAGCGCGCAGGCGATTTCGTCGATGGTGGTCGTCGCGCCGAGAAGCGGGCGATCGTTCTCGGCGATAGCGTCGTATAGCTCGGAATCGACCCCGCCACCACCGTCACCATCGTCAGAGCCATCATCGCCACCGGTGTCAAAATCGTCGGAGAGCGGAGGCATGTGGAAGTGAGTCTCGATCAACGGACCGGTGTAGTAGCCGCTCGGGTACTCCACGGGCGGGGTCGCAGGGCACTCAGAAGGCTCCAGCGCCGCCTCGAGGATCTGGGTCCAGGCGGCGCGCAGGTAGATGGATTCAAACAGACCGTAATCGCCGCCATCCAGCCGCAGCGCATAATCCAGGGGCGCAACGGCCTCGTCGGCGCTGTCTGACCCACCGCCCGAATCGATCTGTGATGCGTCGGAGTCCGTGCCTGGCTCGGGGTCATCGGCCGGGTCTGATTGTGTGGCGCTTTCACCGGTCTCGCCAACGTCGTCCGACGCGCCGTCCGATTCAATTTCCGATGCGCCGGGGTCCATGCCCGAATCGGAGTCATCGCCCGGGTCTGTTTGCGGGGCGCTCTCTCCGGTCTCGTCTTCGCCGTCCGATTTGCTGTCCGAATCTAGCTGTCCGTTCCCGGAGCCCGTATCCGAACCGGCGTTATCGCCCGCGTTGGATTGCGCGGTACTTTTGCCCCCTCATCGGCGTCGTCTGATTTGCCGGTCGATTTTGTCTGTTCGTCGCTGGATTCCGTGTCCGAACCGGGACCAACGCCCGGATCCGGTTGCGCGGCGCTTCCATCGGAATCGGCGGTCGTCCCCGTTTTTGAGAGGCTTCCGCCAGACACTCCACTCGTCGGCGTGACCACCGGATCTCCCGCGGGTGACGCGGGAGAGGGTGCGTCCGCGCCAGAGCTACAACCACTGATCAGAGCGATCCCGAGGACGGCCGTGGCCAGAAGCGCTGCATGAACGGCGAATCGTTTTCCTGGGGATCGGTAAGCGGACGTTGTCGATGCGAAAATCATGCTCTGACCATACCGTTGGGCAAGAAACTCGCCATCGGGGGAAGGAAGAAACTCCCGGCACCTGTTCTGCGCGCTAACACCGGGTCTACACGGTTGCGGTTGGACGCGATGTGATGATCGAGAGCACGCCACCGTACGGAGTGGGAAGGAGCGGCCGTCTGGAGCCCTCATGGGCGAGACGACCTGTGGGACCCATCGCGCCCGCTTCGGATTGACGTTTGTATCGAACAGTGCGGGACGGCGGTGCAAACAATAGGCCATGGTGTGGCGGAAACCCCGATCTGCAACGAACGGTTGTGAGGCAGGATCCATGCCCGGACCCGCGATACCGGGCCACAAGAGGAATACACTCGGCCGCGAAGTTAACGACCCGGCGCATAGACAAAGTGAAGCCCGATGGTGAGCAAACAAGCAATACCCGACTCAGCTAATCATCGAGTCGTACAGGATTACGGCCCCGATACGATCGTGTTCGCAAGCGATGGGGAACCGCAGAGTCCGCAATCGATCGTGGAACGCCTCGGAGTCCTGCTATCAAAAGGCACTCTCCAGCGGGATAGCGAGTCGCTGGGTGGCACGGTGGAAGCGCTAGAAGAGCGCGTCGCCAGGGACCTCGGCAAGGAAGCCGCTATCTGGATGCCGACCGGAACGCTGGCGAACCACCTCGCTCTCCGCCGTCACTGTGGGGTCAACTCTAGAGTGGTTTTACAGGAACAGAGCCACATCTATCACGACGAAGGCGACACACTCGCAAGACTTAGCGGGCTGACCGTAGTTCCTCTCGCACGTGACAGGCATTACTTCACCGCCGATGAACTCCAGACGGCGCTGGATCAATCTGTAGCAGGCCGCGTGCTGAACCCGATTGGTGTCGTTTCGGTCGAGAGCCCGGTGAGGCGCCAGGCAGGCCAGGTGGTCCCGTGGGACGAGATGGGGGCGATCACTCGGTTGTGCCGCGAGCAGGCCATTCCGGTGCACCTGGACGGGGCGAGGCTCTACATGATGTCGGCCGCCACCGGCAGGGGTATAGCGGAGTACGCGGACCTGTTCGACAGTGTTTACGTCTCGATGTACAAGTACTTCAGGTCACCCTTCGGCGCGGTGCTCGCCGGCAGCAGTGAATTCATATCCGGCATGTTTCATGACCGGCGGATGTTCGGGGGAGGCCTGGCCTCTTCCTACCTGATTGCCGGGCTTGCGCTGGACGGGATTGACGGGTTCGAGGAACGTTACAAAGAAGCGTTCGAAAAGGCCACGTCGCTGTTCGCAGACATCAATAATCTGCCCGGCGTCAGAGTCCGCCAGTTCGAGCATGGCTCCAATATTTTTGAGCTCGTGATCGACCCTGAGATCGATACGGACCAGTTCGTCGGGAAGCTGCGTGACCTCGGGATCGTGATCCCCTGGCCAAACGACAACTGGCCGATACCCGTACTCCATGTGAACACCACAGTGCTGCGGCGTCCGAACGCAGAAATCGCCCGGGCGTTTTCCATAGCCGCTTCAAACAATTGATCGGCATCGCTGAGTGGCCTGCACACGGAACCTGATCCTGCGGATGGTGCGATTTCGGGGGGCAGGTCAGGAGCCCGGAATTTAACCCTGAAGATGGCGCGGTTACGGGGGGCGGGTCAAACCGAGATCGAAACTCGGCCCCACTTACATGAGCGGCAGGCTCATGTACGGCTGTTGTTCGCGGCGGCAAGAATTACCCGGAGGGGCTAGGCCCGCAATATATCCCGTCGCGCCAGGATGCGCTCGGTCAGCGGCCGCATTCCCAGTTCCCGCGCGATGGCCAGAGCCTCGTCCTGCAACTCGATGGCCCTCTCGCGGTCGCCTTCTCGAGCCTGTGTTGAACCCTGCAAAGTACGATCAAGAAGCATCTCCGCGTAGTCGGAGCAGGTCCAGGCCAGTTGTGGCCGGTAACCCAGCCTGCGGCAGACCGCCAGTTCGTCCTCAAAATGGGTCGCGGCGTCATCGAACCTGCCCATGATGCCCGCCAGCAATCCCAGGAACCGGTCATCTCCGCATTCCAGCAGCAGGCCGAGCCCGGTTCGATCGAAGCCTGTGTAAATTTCTTCAGCTGCTGCGGCATCGCCCCGCACCACTGCCAGCAGTCCCTGGCCACGCCTGGCACACTCGGCGATGGTAGGGGTTACCGACGGCGCGGACAGGATGGTATCGGCAGTGTCGGCGGCGGCGTCTAACCCCCCGGTCTCGCCGGTAGTGAGAGCGATCCAGGGCCTGGCCCAGGATAGAAAACCATGTTCAAGGGTCGGACCAGGCCCCGTGAGCCGTTGAACATCCAGAAGGCGCCTGAGCAGAGCCCCTCCGTCAGCAAAGTTGCCTAATTCGTACTCTTCAATAAGGCGTTGGTACAGGTTGCGAGGTTCGTCCGGTGAAGTCGCCAGAGCGCGCTCACTGAAGCCGCGCGCTGCCTCCCAGTCCCCTCTGAGACGGGCCAGGGTTCCCCGAACGAACAGGGCACGGGCCAGGTAGAAATGGTGCCGTAACCGCTCCGCCGCGGCTACTGATGCCGCCGCAGCGCTCTCGGCCAGTTCCGGTTCCCCGTGGAACATGCGGCCCGTGCTCACGTCGAAGTAGGCGCTACTCTCGGCGAGGGGGTCATCGACATTGGACGCCAGTTTGACCGCTCTCAGCCCTTTTTCCAGTAACCCATCCCAGTTGCTGTTGTATATGTCTACGTCAGCGGACGCCACCAGGATACGCATTTCTAATGCGGCATCCCCTTCACGCTCGGCGATGGACAGGGCGCGCGCGAAGGCGTCCCGGTGACCTGACCCCCTGAAACGGTACCAGTCAATAAGTTAGAGACTGGACGTT
>CAYYRD010000020.1:0-72039 GCA_964474025.1 uncultured Dehalococcoidales bacterium
CCTCAAATCCATCACCTCAAATCCATCACCTCAAATCCATCACCTCAAATCCATCACCTCAAATCCATCTGGGGCCTCAAAACGACCGGGATGACGCGCTGGATATTCAGCGTGTTGCCCTTTCCCGGGTGAACCTGGATCGTGAACTCATCGCTAACGCCCAGCAAATCGGACGCGGCGTCGACATACGGGTCGCCGGTCCCTGCGCCGAGGTCGTACAGCACGTTCACGTTGTCGTAGGCCTGCAACCAGACCGTGATCTCCGCCCTCTCATCCTCATCCAGCATGTAGTCGCCGTTGTCTGAGCCGGGGAATGTGACCGTCCACGCGACGTCGTTTATGAGCAGGTTATCGGTCTGGATCGCGATGCTCGTGCGGCTTGTCAGCCCGCTGGCGTCGGGATCGGTAGCAGTGTCGTTCGCCGTGTTTGGCGGCGTCAGATCGGTCAGCACCCCGCCGAGCATGCCGGTTACGGAGAAGACGACCTTCACGACCGCCTGATCGTCGACGCCGCTCAGGAGGATCGTGTCGTTTGCGTCCACGTCCACGTCGCCACGGATCGCCCGTACAGATCCCCGAAGCTGGAGGCTGCCGGTCGCCTGGTCCAGCCCGGAGTAGGCCACCTGCTGGCCCTGTTCTGCGGAGAACACCCCGGTCTGGAGTGTGGTCATGGCGAACACGGAGGCCACAACGACGAACGCGATCATAATGATCGCCGTCTCAATCCCGGAGATGCCGAGCTGCCCCTCACGTGCGCGGGCAAACGCGCTCGAATGTCCGCTCGCGTCCGCGCGACGCGGGCGCGAGAAGACAGGACCCTTCAGGGCCCTGAGTTTTCGAGACGCCGCTCGTGTGAACGATCTCGGCGATTCGGGCTGGATGGCGGTACACGCCCCACCGGGCGGTGGTCTACCCACATCTCCAGATTAAGAGCGCACAGGAGCGGAGTCGTGCGGGACAGTCGTCGGACCGGGTGAGCGTAATGCCCTTTTCACTGGCACGCGAAACCGCGGGTCCGCCGTGGGGGCAAACGACCACTCGGACGATCACCTGCGTCACGCAAGCAGCCGTACGCTATCCCCGTAGCAGCTTCCGAATGGATTCCGGGGAGCCGGGATCCGACGGCCTAATCGATCGTCGCCCCGCCGTCTATCACGAGATGCTCGCCCGTGATAAAAGACGCTTCGTCGGATGCCAGGAAGAGTACCCCCTGTGCAACCTCTCGCGGAGCCCCGACGCGTTTCATCGGCGAGTCCTGGCCGAAGTCTTTCAACGCCCGTTCTCGATCCAGACCGAGCGCATTGATGTGCGTCTCCGTAGCACGCGTATGTATCGTGCCCGGGCAGATTGCGTTGACCCGGATATTGTCCACGGCGAGGTCCCACGCGAGGCAGCGTGTGAGTTGCAATACGGCGCCCTTGGACGAGTTGTACGGAATGAAGGCTGGCTGGGCGATGAAACCGCTCACCGATGCCAGGTTGACGATCGCTCCCCCTCCGGCCTCTCGAAGCGCCGGGAGCGCAGCGCGTACGCAATTCGCCTGACCTATCACGTTAACGCCAAATACACGGTGCCAGTCGTCCCGGGTCACGTCTTCGATCTCGCCGAACACGAAAGCGGCGGCGTTGTTGACCAGGATGTTGATACCACCAAAAGCATCCACTGCCGCTTTCACCGCCGATTCAGCCGAGTCCTCATCAGAGACGTCTGTGTGGTGGAAGACCGCTTCGCCGCCCGCCTGGTTGATCTCATCGACTACAGACTGCCCGGCGTCGTCTTCGATATCCGCCACCAGCACCCGTGCGCCCTCTTCGGCGAACAGCCCTGCAATAGCGCGGCCAATTCCGTTCCCTGCTCCGGTAACGATGGCCGTTTTGCCCTCAAGCCTCATTCGAATTTCTCCTCAAGTATTTAACCTGTGATTAAGCGAATAAATGAACGTGCGCCGGAGTATAGACGCGCCTTGTTCCCGGGACGGCCGTGATGAGGGTCGGGATACAATCGGGCATCCCATACCTTTCGCACCGTGCCGCTTCGCTGTGAAAGAGCGCCCGGGCCATTCCGGAGAGGCTTCCGGAGTTGAACCACAAGATCTGAAGGAACGCTGCCGTGCTCAGTCGAGGATTCTCTGGATTCCGCCGTCCCAGCCCTCCCCGGGAGATCCCCTCGGGCCAGTACTACGAGACCGGGTTTCCGGTGCTCACGTACGGGCCCACGGAACGGGTTTCTCGGGCCGACTGGAAGTTCACGATCGATCTCGGGGAGGCGGGATTCAAGTCCTGGAACTGGGACGATCTGATGGCCTTGCCTCAGACCGATATCCACACGGACATCCACTGCGTTACGAAATGGTCGATGCTCGACAGTGACTGGAAGGGCGTCGACCTTGATGTCTTTTTCGAGGACGCCGGGCTGGGACCCGATATAGCGGAAGACTACCTGATGGTCCGTTCGTTCGGCGGTTACACGACCAACCTGCCGGTCGCCGATGTCCGCGGTGGGAAAGCGTATCTCGTCCACGAGTTCGATGGCGAGCCGATCGCGCAGGAGCACGGCGGACCGGTTCGCATGATCGTTCCGCATCTCTACTTCTGGAAGTCCGCCAAGTGGGTGGAGAGTATCCGTTTCATGGACGAGGACGCGCCCGGGTTCTGGGAGGCGAACGGGTACCACATGTACGGCGATCCCTGGAAAGAGCAACGCTACTGGGGCGACTGAGACGCGCAGCGCCGCTGATTCCCTCTCCCGGCAGGAGAGGGCCCGATTCACAATGGGTGAGGGAGAAGGCTGAACAATCAGAGACATTTTTCAAGCGGCGGTATCCCGATCAGAGAATCCCGAACCAATAACGATGCAAGATCCCAAACGGCCCAGCCCTGAAGACAGAGACGGCCGCCAGCCGGAGCGCCTGACCTGGCAGGTCGCCACCGTGGAATCCATCACGGTCGAGACCTATCGCGTCAAAACTTTCCGACTGCGGCTGCCGTCATGGGAGTCTTTCCGTCCCGGCATGCACTACGACGTCCGGTTGACCGCACCGGACGGCTACCAGGCGCAGCGGAGCTACTCGATCGCCACCGCTCCCGAGGCCCGCGGTGTGATCGACCTCACGGTCGAGAAGATCGAAGATGGCGAGGTATCGCCCTACTTTCACGACGAGTTGATAGTTGGCGACCGGATCGAATTGCGAGGACCGATAGGCGGCGCTTTCACCTGGACGGCTTCGATGGGCGGACCGTTGTTGCTCATAGCGGCCGGCTCCGGTGTCGTCCCGTTGATGTCGATGCTCCGGCATCGCGAAAGCACCGCTCGCCATGTTCAAACGATGTTGCTTTACAGCTCACGTTCTCCCGACGATGTCATCTACGGCGATGAGCTGGACGCCCTTGCGGAGGCCGGAAACGGGCTGCAAATCGCCCACGATTTCACGCGAAAAGCGCCCGAGGGTTGGGGCGGGTTCGCGCGGCGCGTTGACGCCCGGATGATCTCGGACGTGTTTGACCGCCTGGGAGCGGTCGGACGGGCGTATGTGTGCGGTCCAGAGGGGTTCGTGGAAACGGTCGCGAGCGCACTCGTCGATGCCGGGGTGACCCCCGAACGGATTCACACCGAGCGGTTCGGGCCGGCGAGCCGCTAACGCGGGATCAGCGACATCTCGGATGCGACAATACCCGGCCTCGGATCCGGCCGGCAGTTCTCCCCGTTTGAGGCGACTGTGACATTCCCCCGGGGTTTGTTCGATGTCACCGCTATGATCCAGGCCTGCGCACAGCGTTCCACAAGCCGTTTCGGTTGGGTACGACCCTGATTAAAGAGATCCCCGGTGGCGTCGGCCCTTCCGACGCCGGCCTTCCCGACAACTATGACACGTACACCGCCCTGCTCTCCGAGAAGTTCGGTTATCCCGGGTTGCGTCCCGGGCAGTCCGAAGCCCTTTCGGGCCTGGACTCATCGGACGTGCTCGCCGTGCTTCCGACCGGTAGTGGCAAGAGCATGGCGTACGTCCTTCCTGCGCTCGTCTCCGGCCGGGTGCTGGTCGTATCGCCGCACATCGCCTTGATGCAGGACCAGGTCGAAAGCCTCCTCTCCAACGGCGTCCGAGCCGCCTTTATTAACTCCAACCTGACGAATGCCCAGAAGCGCGACACCTACATCGACTTCCGGGACGGTGGACTCGACCTGCTATTCACGTCGCCTGAATCGCTGGCCAATCAACGCTTCGTCAGCGGTCTTGCGCGGGCCGGGATAAACCTGCTCGCCATCGACGAGGCGCACTGCGTCTCGGAATGGGGTCACACGTTTCGCCCCGACTACCTGAGACTCGATTCGGTCCGAAAGCAGCTTGGCGCTCCACGCACTATCGCGCTGACCGCGACGGCCACGGATAAGGCGCGTAATGACATCGCCCGGCGTCTCGGACTGGATCATGCCGTGCGAGTGGTGCACTCGGTGGACCGCCCCAACTTGACGTTCACGGTCAACTTCGGCGGAGGCAACGCGGCGAAGCAAGACTTCTTGATCGACTACGTTACGAAGAATCGCGGCAAGAGCGGCATCGTTTACGTGGGGTCGCGCAAGCGGACCGAGGAACTGGCTGAGCTGCTCTCGGGAGCTGGCCTCAATGCCGCGCACTATCACGCCGGAATGGGCGCGAAGGTTAGAACTGGAGTGCAGCGGCGGTTCATGACAGACCAGGTCGACGTGATGGTCGCCACGAGCGCCTTCGGCCTCGGCGTGGACAAGCCTGACGTTCGTTTCATACTGCATTACGACATGCCCGCCCGGCTCGAGGCCTACTACCAGGAGTCCGGTCGAGCGGGTCGCGACGGTGAGCCGTCCGAGTGTGTCCTGATCTACACCCCGTACTCGGCCAATGGACCTCGCCGGTTTATCGACAGGGATCATCCGCCCGCATCCGAGCTGCGGATGGCGTGGAGACAACTGTGCGCCAGGGCCGGACCCGATTCCCGTATGCCGGAATCGGGATTGGGGAACATTGACGGCGAGGTGATGGCGATCCGTGCGTTCCAGGAATCCGCACTGCTTGACGAGTCGGCCGACCTGCTGCTGTCGGGCGATCCGGACGCTCCCATCAACTCGTCGGTGGTGGACCGGCACCGGGAACACGAGTTCGAAATGCTTGAGCGGATGCTCGGGTATGCCCAGGCGCTGGGCTGCCGCCGTTCCTACATTCTTGAATATTTCGGCGAGAAGCCGATCGACTCCTGCGGCAGTTGCGACAACTGTCAGAACGCCATCGGCGCAGACGGGTCGGGACTGGTTGAACACCTCATCCGGCTACGATCAGAACTGGCCCGAAAGTATCGTATGGACCCGGTCGACGTGTTCGAGGACCGGACGGCTCGGGCGATCGCCGACTCCCGGCCTAGAACCGAGACGGAACTCCTGGAGTGCTGGGGCATCGGGCCTGTACGTGCGCGCCGCTTCGGAAATGAGTTGCTGGCCGAGGTCCGCGGTTGGGAAACGGAGCATCCGGACGCCGCTCCGCGAGCGCACGTCGGTGCCGCTGGCAAGACAAAGGCCACTCAGTCACGCCGCCCGGAAAACGCAGACATGCCCCTGTTCGAAGTGCTCCGTGAGTGGAGAAAAACGCGAGCGCAAGAAGAAGGCGTCCCGGCCTTCGTGGTGTTCGGGGACCGTACGCTCGCGGCCCTGGCGTCAGCCCGGCCGAGGAACATGGACGAGCTGTTCACCGTCTTCGGAATTGGAGCCGCTAAGCGGGACCGGTTCGGAAGAGCGATCCTGGAAGTTATCGAGGAATTTCAGGCGAACTCTGCCGATGGCTGATGCCCCACGACGCGGACCGTCTTCGCTGTAATATGCCGGTCTGACGCGTAATCCGACGACGCCAATCTGACGGTCATTCGGGAGGCTCAACAACAACATGCCTGACGTACTCGTCACAACCGACTGGCTCAACGATCACCTCGACGACCCGTCGGTGCGCGTTCTCGAAATAGGGGCGACAGATACGGACGAGGATTACCGTTCGGGCCATGTGCCGGGCGCCATTCGCTTCTTCTGGAAAGACCTGTGCTGGCACGAGAGTGATCGGGTGTTCGTCACTCCGGTGGAAATGGCCCACAGGCTCGGTTCCATCGGAGTCAGGCCGGATACCACGCTCGTCATCTATTCGGATCGCGTGCAGTACGGCACGTATGCGTTCTGGGCGTTGACGATGGCCGGACATAGAGACCTGAGATTGCTAGACGGCAGCCGCACAAAATGGATCTCTGAGGGTCGGCCGGTCAGCCAGGTTGTCCCGGTCTTTGGCGGCGTGCCGTACGAACCGCCTACCCCCGACACAACTTCGTGTGTTGGACGGGATGACGTGCTGGACAACCTCGAGAGCACAAACCGCCTGCTCCTCGACGTGCGTTCGCCCGAGGAATACTCGGGCAAACGTGTCATGCCGCCGCCCGGTTTCGACCACGGCGCTGAACGCAAAGGCCGCATCCCGGGAGCGGTCCACCTGTTCTACCAGGAGCTGCTAAACGATGACGACACCTTCCTCTCGCCCGACGAGCTGCGAGGGAAGTTTGCCGGTGTAGGAGCCGGCCCGGAACAGGTCTCGGAGGTCGTGAGTTACTGCCGTCTCAGCCATCGCGCCACACTGGCGTGGGTCGCCGCCACTCAGATCCTCGGCTGGAACCACGTCCGTATCTACGATGGATCTTGGACCGAGTGGGGTTCCATCGTTGGTTTCCCGATCGAAAAATAGCCCTTCCGGGCGTTCATCCGGTTGATGCCCGGGCCTACGGGTGGTTATGGCCTTCGTGTCCCTCACCGTGGTCATGCCCGGCGTGGGAGTCATGCCCCGCGTGCGCGCCTTCCGGGAGGGTCATCAGGCCCTCCGGCTCGGCAGGCCGGAACGCCGGAGCCACCCTCTCAAGGAACAACTCAAGAGAACGGTTGATCTTGTCCTCCGGCATGCGTTCGCCGGCGTTGAACTCGAGGACCATTCCACTGAGATTGAGCGCTTCGATGATCGTCTGGATCTTGGCGATCACGAGGTCGGGGGTGCCGACGATCGCTTTCTCGGATTTATGGATCGACTCCCAGGTCAACTCGTCGAGCGTGTCGATACGCTCGGCCCGTTCATCCAGGTAGTTGGCCTGCCCTGAATCGACCATCCGAACGAGGGTCCGCCTCGCTGATTCGTAGCGATTCAAGAAACCATCTTCAGGAGTCGTAAGAGCGTCGTCCATCGTGTCTGAGACGTAAATCGGGATGCGCAGATGAGCGTCGCGGGGACTGCTGAATCCGGCGTTCTTTTTCGCTTCATCGTACGAGGCCAGTAATCCGTGAAGCCGTTGAACGTCCAGCTGGAGGACCCCGACGAAGATGGGCATATCCATCTCGCCGGCCATGGCAAAGGTCGGCGAGGAGTTAACGGCCCATCTCATCTTCGGGTACGGATGTGTGAACGGTCGCGGCGCCATGAGAACGTCATCAAACTTGTAATACTCGCCTTCGTACGAGAACCGTTCGTTCCCGAGGGCGCGTTTGACGACTTCAAGGCACTCGGCAAAACGCGCCTGGCTCTCGCCGTAGTCCATGTTGAATCCGCGGTATGCCCCGACACCACCGCTTCGTCCGACGCCGAACTCAAACCGGCCGCTTGTCAGGTGGTCCAGCACGGACACTTCCTCAGCGACGTGGAGGGGATTGTGGGTGGGGAGAACAACGACTGCCGAGCCGATTTTGACCCGCTCGGTCGCGGCCGCTATCGCTCCGGCCACGACCATTGACGCGGAGCCAAACGACCTCTGTGGGGTGAAATGGTGTTCGGATAGCCAGACGAAATCCATCCCGCCGTCTTCACAGATCTGAACCTGGCGGAAGAATTCTTTGAACGCGTCGTGATGCTCCGCTGCGCTGACGCCGCGTGCATGCGACTCCATCGAGTATCCGAATTCCAACATTTGCTCCTTGTATGTCGGGATTTAGGCGCCAATCTCCCGGGCCCGGCGGAGATTATGACCTTTTTCGGCGGGGCATGGAGAGCAGTGAAACCGTGCCCGCTCAGGTGTGCGCTGGTCGATTACTCCGGGCGCCGGGCGATCATTCAGCTCTCAGGCTGTCCGGGGTCCGTTCCATTATCGAGGCCGCCATATCGAGCAAGAAATCGACATTCCAGATGGATTCATCGGTGGTCGACGGTCCACTGTGGGCGGTCACCATCACGCGTTGATCTCGACTGAACACCATGCTGCCGATCCCGCCCTGATTAATCACTGTTCCGAGTATTTCAGGGCCGGAACCGACGGAGTCGGTCGTTGGCCTGGGCGCCTCATCAAACTCGCTGGAGACGAGGTTGAAATGGTCCGCGGCCGCTGAATTGGTCGTGAACGTTATGACTGAAGCAGTCAGGAACTCGCTATCCGCTGCCGAGCTACTCCAAGAAGCCGTGCACATGCTTTCTATAGAAGGGTTTCCGGAGCTTGCTTCTGCCGTAGCGTCTCGTGTGTCGAGGTCGTATCCCTGAGTGGCTTCCCCAAGGACACCGGCGCAGGAAAACAGATCCAACGGCTCGGCGTCGCCGGCGGGTTGGGATGTCGCATTTGTAGTCGCTTCCACGTCACTCGGCGCGCTCGTTTTGGCGCCATCAGACTGCGCCGCAGGGCCGGTATCCGAACCGGCTTCCGACCCGCATGCGATGAACAGGACAGCGAACGCGGATATCAAGATCCCGGTAGAGATCTGTCGAACGGGCATTAATGAACTCCATGAACTGCCATAAGGGAGACGGAACCATAACGGATATGGCCCGCCCGTGGGTCGCTATAACTGAAAGCGGAAATGTCCCTGCGTAGCCCTGACGGGCAGTGACCGGGTGGTCTCTGCGGTACCATCTCCAACGAAACGAGTTAGCTATGCCTGACGACACGCACGGGGAGCCTGTGGATATAAAACCCTCGGTCTTTGAACCAATGGACATGCCCGTAGCCGAAGCGATCCTCAAAGAGGCCAAAGGGATACTCGACGGGTTTGGGATCGTTTTCTTCCTGCGACACGGAACCTGTCTCGGCGCGGTCCGCGATGGCGCTTTGATCGAGTGGGACGACGACGTCGACATAGCGTCGATAATCGGACTTCACGGCCTGACCGAGAGTGCAATAGCGCCCGTCGCAGACGTGTTCCGACAGCGCGGTTTCGAGACGGAACTTACGACGGCGGACCTCCACGTCAGCCTGGAGTTCCACAAGAACGGCATCGCGCTCGACTGGACCTGCTACCGCATCATCGACGACAGCATCTACCAGTGGCCGGTGCTCAAGATTCCCGTCGCTCTTCATACCAGTCTGAAATCGATCCCGTTCCTTGGCGAACAGTTCAACGTACCCAATCCGCCCGAGGATTACCTCGTCCTCAAGTACGGGCCCGAGTGGAAGACGCCCAAGCGGTTCGGTTACGAACGTGATGTCCTGGACCTGATGCCGGACGCGCCTGACAGCGTTCCGGGGGATTCCGACGGCGGCCTCAGACCCGGAAGTCTTCAAGTCCTAGGTTTTGATGGAGAGCCTGTCGGAGGCGCAGAAGTGGTCGTCGGTTCAACCACCGTGCTCTCCGGACTTGTCCGGTCGACCACCGGCCCCGACGGGAAAACACCGCTGAATCTTCCCAACGCGGGTTACTACGTTCTTGAGATCCGTCACGACGATCACGAGGAAGTGTTGTTTCTCGAGAAACTCGAGACGGACACAGATTATGTTTACAAGCCTGATCCAGAGGTTCCCGCTGGCCGGATGAACGTGCTGGCAACGTACAAACAGGCGGCAGATGACCTGGCCAGCGGGGACCAGCCATGACCACCGTCTACGTGGACATGGTGGCCGACCTGTTCCATTACGGCCACGTGAACTTCCTGCGTGCCGCCCGGGAGCAGGGTGACTACCTGAAGGTCGGAATCCACTCGGACGAAATCGTCCGGGGTTATAAACGCACCCCCGTCCTCTCGATGGCAGAACGCATAGGAGCGGTCGAGGGCTGCCGCTACGTGGACGAGGTGATCGGCAACGCCCCCCTTTCGGTCACGCGTGAATGGATCGCAATGCATGGGATTGACCTCGTGGTCCACGGCGACGATTTCAACGAAGAGCTAAAAGAGCTCTGTTACAAGGCCCCGATCGAGATGGGCATTTTCCGCACCGTGAGCTACACACAGGGTATCTCGACGTCCGAAATCATCGCCCGTTGCAAGGTTGTTGAGCCGGATTAAAGCACGGCTCAGCGCATGGTTTCGAGCGCGTCATCCAGCCGCAGATTGAAGGTCTCCGGGTCTTCGACCATCACGAAGTGGCCGGACGTGGTTACCCGCTTCACTTCAAGGCCGAGCTTCTTAGATTCCTCAACGTTGATCGGCGAATTCCGAGAGTTGATCGTCACCCAGGGAACGCCGATGTCGCCAGCCATACCGATGACCGACCCGCCGTTGAGCATCGCCATGAGCGCGCCCATTCCTGACTTTCTCGGCGTGGACAGCATCCCGTGCGCAACCCTGTCTCGCAGTTCCGCAGGACTACCGACGGAGAACATACCGCCGATCCATGCGGCGGCCGCGGGAAGGTAGTCCTCTTCCATCATCCGAATACGACCCACAAACGCGCTGCGCTTGGGATCGACATGCATGTTCATGAAGGTGTCCGCACCGACCAGTCCGACCACCCTCTTACCAAGCGTCTGTGTCGCTTTCAGGATCACCCCTCCCCCCATGGAGTGACCGATGAGTACCGCCCTGTCGACCTCCTCCTGACCCAGCACGGCCACAACATCGCCGGCGAACGCAGCCCTGCTCCACTCGGTCCGTCCCGTGCCGGACTCCCCGTGCCCGCCGAGGTCGATGGCGATAGTCCGGTAACGGTCCGATAATGCCGCGACCTGGTTACGCCAGTGGGACCGATTGCAGGCCCAGCCGTGGACAAACACCAACGTGGTCGAACCGCTGCCGTGGGAGTCGTAGCAGATCGTCACGCCATCGGGAGAACGGACCGACGTGCTCGGTGTCATGCGAGACCCCCATCGGTATCGAGAACGTCTTGTGTCCTGGCCCTTGTGAGGCACGGTTCATCTGGAATTCTTCCGGTCAGTCCGCCATCGAGTCTTCCCAGCGGATGCCCCAGACATCAGGGCGGCCGTTCATGAACATTCGGTCGTGAGGCAACGGAGTCGGGAGGTTCCAGACCCGGGCAGCGTTCCCGCCCAGGATCAGGTTGATCTCATCCTGTGTAGTGAAATCTTTAACCTGGTCGATCCGGTGCAATGACGTCCCCCACCAGTCCACCTGGTACGGCGCCTCCATCTTCCACTTTGGCATGAAGGTCGCGTACGCGGGACCGTTGCGGTCCAACGGCCTGAGCATGTACTGGCGTGATCCATAGTCCCCACCCCAGATCAGTTGCGTAACCCCGACGTTGGGGTCCTGCAAGGCAATTTTGAAGTACTCGGCAGGCCAGCTTCCGGTCTCCAGGTAGATGTTGTTCTTGCCGCCTCGCCAGTTGCCTCCGACAACCCTGAGCACCCTGGGCAGATCCAGGTCGCCATCGTTATACGCGCCAACGGAATGCCCTGCGTGACAGACGATGATGGGAACGTCCGGGTATTCCCCGGCAAGCCGGCCCAGGAGCTTCCAGTGATCCCACTCGTAGCCGTTTGAGAACTCGTGATAGTCGATAGTGACTCCGTATTTACGTGCCAGTTCCATGAACACGCGCCACTCACCCAGACGCTCTTCGAGTGAATACACCTTCCGGCGATCCCAGTCCCGCGGCACAAACTCACCGATGCCGATGAAGTTGCCGGTGTCCAACGCCTCTTCCACCTCGGCAGCGCTGGCTCCGATGTCCCACTCCGCCTCGCCGTGAGCGACCTTCAGCTTGGTGTCCTGGTCCAGGCAAAACGCCCGGAACTTATCCGGGTGCTTCGCCACCATCGCGGCGTGGAAGTCGTTGCTCGGACCCAGCTGGCTGGGCGGCTTCATAAAGCAGATGTCGATCCCGTAGCGATCCATGTCATACAGGCACATCTCCGAGTTATCGAACACTTCCGCCACTCCCGGCCAGTTCGAGTTCTTCGCGGGGACGGGCTTGTACAGCGTGGAGATGTGGGCGTGGGTTTCGACTATGAATCGGGCGGCGTATGACACTGACCGGGCCTCCTGCATCACTTAACGCGTCAGAGACCGCAATGCCGGATGAACTCCACATGGTGAAACCGGCCGGGCTCGTTACCCTTGATCTCGCTGGAGCGTGAGGGTAAATGATCTCCTGGTTCAACACTACCCACGCGTGAGATCGCAGATCGGTTCCCGGGGAGACGATGTGAAAAGACGTCACGACATCCGGGATCAACTGCAGTGGATAGATCAGAGATGCGATTTCATAGACTGAGCGCCAACACTTGAGCGATGGTGGGTCCGGCAGGGATCGAACCTGCGACCGATCGGTTATGAGCCGACTGCTCTAACCACTGAGCTACGGACCCTGGCGCAAAGTCACCAACAGCGGTTTTGTGCAAATAGCACCGTGCAACCAACCGCGCAGTCGCGACACGCGTGACGATACCGCTGTGTCGAACAGTTTAGCGGGACGGCAACCGGCGGGATACCGGTCGGCGTGCGATCTGAAAGCAGTCCAGCTTTATTCCGGCGTCGGCATCGGCATGGCTTCATGCACTTCGAGCTCGCAGCCTTCGGCCCACCCCAGGTGCGGATGTCCGGCCAGGACCGCCTGCGCGGCTTCCATGTCCTCTGCCTCAAGAATCGAGTAGCCCATCACTCCGTGATCGCTCGGGGAGCTGCCCGATGGCGAGAGTTTTGCGCCACCCATAAGCGGCGACCCGAAGTCAACTAGCGCATCCCCGGCCTCTTCCGCCCATGCGAACCAGGCGTCCATCCCCTTTTTCATGTCCTCAGGGGACATGTTCATCGTTTGCTCCATGGCGTCTGGAGTCGCGTGGTAAATCACGACAAATTTGCTCATGTTGCCCTCCCGGCAAACTCAAAATGAGTTACCGGCACTATATCGAACGTGCACCCGCAGACCCAATCTGGATGCCGAAATCACAAGCGTCAGACGGCTCCATTTGAGCGCCCGCAACCGGCTTCAACGGAGGGTGCCACAGGTTGGACGGCATCGCCGTTAAGAAACGGTAGCCTCCCTCTGATAAGGTCTCGAACGAGTCACTGGTTCGATCACGGAGTCCCTACATGGAAACCGGCCTGCAGCGATGGATCATCTCGCTCGTCCTTGTGGCGGCGACGGGCGCAGTGACCTTCCTCGCGATCACGAGTTACTTCCCCGGGGAGACCTACGGAGATCGGCTTTCCGCCGCATACCAGGCCCTGCAGGACAACACGACCCGGCAGGAATTCACGGAGATCATGCGCGAAGAGCCGTGGCTCTACACGCTCCCGGCAATCGGGATCATTTTCGTCCTGGGATGGCTTCTGCCCCAGCGCCAGTGGGCGCGTGCGTTTTACACGTACCTCGTATTCGGCGTCGGTTTCGTCGGGGGCCACGTTTTCTGGTAACTATCCCGCCACCGGCCATGGATTGTCCAACCGAGGGATAGCACCCTTCCGACCAGAAAAGGGATTCGATGAGGCAACAGGCTGCTGGCGTCGGTAGACAACGCGCCGGTGTAAACTCCCTCCGCCCTATCACCGACCACCCTTTCACGCACCCCGCAGGAGTTCCAGTCCATGAAGATCACCGACGTCCGTATGGAGGTCTACAGTTGGCCGCGTGAGAAGCCGATCACGAACGGCCTCTACACCTACACGCACTCCGGCATCCGTCCGGTGATCATCGAGACCGATGAAGGCGTCACCGGGATAGGACTTGCCGGAGGCGACCAGGTCTCACCGGAAGTCACCGTGTCTATCGTCGAGCACTTCAAAGAAATCCTCATCGGCAAGGACCCGCTCGACAACGAACGCCACTGGCACGAGATGTGGCGGCCCAAGCTCGTCGGTCGCCGCGGCATAACGACGCGCGTGCTGGGCGGCATCGACATGGCGCTCTGGGACATTAAAGGCAAGGTCGCCAACCTGCCTCTCTACAAGCTGCTCGGCGGGTTCACGAACAAGATCGACACCTACGTCGCGGGCGGGTATTACGAGGAAGGCAAGGGCCTCAAAGAGCTGGCGGCGGAGATGGAGCACAACGTTGATCTCGGCGTGCGCGCCGTCAAGATGAAGGTCGGGGCCGCCCCCATCAACGTGGACGTCGAGCGCGTGCGTGTAGCTCGCGAGGCTATCGGGCCGGACGTCCGGCTGATGGTCGATGCCAACAACGCCTACCGCCATTACCAGGCGATCGAGTTCGCACGGAAAGCCGAGAAGTACGACCTGTTCTGGTTCGAAGAGCCGGTCGAACCGGACGACTATATCGGCCAGGCAGAAATCACCCGTGCCACCAGCATCCCGATCGCGGCTGGCGAGAACGAATACACCCGTTACGGGTTCCGGGACATGATTAACGCACGGGCCGTCGACATCCTCCAGCCGGATGCCCTGGTCCTGGGCGGCGTCACGGAGTTCATGAAGATCGCCGCGCTGGCGCAGGCAAACGACCTCGATATCGCGCCACACGGGAAGCAAGAGGTGCACATCCACCTTGTCACGGCGGTCCCGAACGGCCTGATCCTGGAGTATTACGCAGACACGTTTGACGCCATGCACGGAAACATCTTCAGGGACACCCTGAAGATTGAAGACGGCTACGTCTACGCGCCGGACCGTCCCGGGCTTGGAATCGAGCTCAACTCGGAGTTCCTGGCGAAGTATCGGGTAGGTTAGGTGCCGTCTGTCGCTCTTCGCAACAGATAGATGTCCTCGCGATCCGGATCATCCGGCTCGAACTCCCGTAAGAATTTGAAGCCGATTTTCTCAGCCACGCGCTGCGACGCCGCGTTGTCGCGGGCGATGGACGCCACGAACTCGTTCACGCCGTGTTCGGCGTGCGCCCAGCGGATCAGGGCCGAGGCCGCATGCGTGGCGTAACCTCGTCCCCGGAACGGGACGAAGACCGAGTAGCCGATCTCCAGTCCGGCCGAAGTTATTTCGCTCAGGTATGCCGGCCCGGGTGCACTGTGAAATCCGATGAGTCCCACCATCTGAAGGTCCGCACGCCGCACAATCGCGTAGATCAACCATGGAGCCAGCTCCGGCATAGCGCGCAGTTGCGTCAATCGAACCCCGAACCACGGGCTGGTGTCCGCCTTCCAATCGTTCCAGAGCCGAAAGCCCTGAAACTCAAGCCCATCGCGGCCCTGGCCGGCGATCATGAATTCCATGAACTCCGGCGTCATGCGCACCAGTTCCAGTTCGCCCGCTTCGATAGGGCCGGGCGTCTCCGGTATTCCCGATCTTGCCGAATTCAAAGCTTGCGGCGCACCATCCGCTTCACTCACAACGCGGCCCGCCCTCCCGCGTTTTCACGCGTTGCGCCACCGTTGCGTCTATCTGTGATTTCGAGTTGTGGCGGCATCAGACCCGGAATATACTCGGCTCCGCCCTCTGGGACACCACGCGTGCGCCCGGCGCGTGCAGCGTGTACGAGAGCGGCATCGTTCGGGAAGATATGGAGTGACAGTTGCCTGATTTTGATTTTGCCCAACCTACCTCACTGGATGAAGCCCTGGCGCTGTTCGCCGCCGACGGCGAAGTCCGGGCCCTCGTGGGCGGGACAGACATAGTTGACCAGCTCAAGACCGGTCGTAGGAAGGCCGACATGGTGGTCGACGTGAAGCGGATTCCTGAGCTACAGCGCCTGGAAATGGCGGACGATGGCCTTCATATCGGCGCAGCGCGTGCCCTGACCGACATCGGTGAGTTCTCGACCGTACGATCCGATTACCGGGGGCTCGCGGACTCTTCCGTGCTCGTAGGGTCGTGGCAGATACAGAATCGGGCCGGGCTCGGCGGAAACGTCTGCAACGCCGCCCCGTCCGGGGACACCATCCCGGCACTTCTCTCACATGACGCCACGGCCGTAGTCGCCAGCACATCCGGCAGGCGCGACATAGCGCTTTCCGATTTCTTTGCAGGTCCCGGACAGGCAGTTCTGCAGAAGGGCGAAATCCTGGTCGAACTGGTACTCCCGCCAATCCCGGACAACAGCGCCAGCGCCTATCTGCGATTTATCCCCCGAAACGAAATGGACATCGCCGTGGCTGGAGTGGGCAGCTTCCTGCAACTCAATCCCTCGGACAATACCGTTCAGAAGGCTCGAATCGCTCTGGCTTCGGTGGCGCCTACCCCCGTCCGTGCCCGAGCGGCTGAAGAGCTCCTCGAAGGCAACGTATTGAGCGACGAACTGATCGAGACCGCTGCGGTGGCCGCCGTTGGCTCGGCGACACCGATTTCAGACGTGCGCGGCTCGGCCGAGTACCGGCGTGAACTGGTGAAAGTCCTCACGCGACGCACACTCGGAATTTGCCGGGACAGGATCAGCGGTTAATTCCCCGTTTCCGCCACCGGCCCCCCGGAAATAACCTTCCAGAGATTTCAAGTATCCCAAACATTTCAAGCATCAAGGACCCCCGCACGTGAAGCACATTTCAATGACTATCAACGGCGACCAGCACGAACTGCTCGTAGAAACGAGCTGGACGCTGCTGGAAACGCTGCGCGACCACCTGCGACTCACAGGAACCAAAGAGGGTTGCAGCAACGGCAACTGCGGCGCCTGCACCGTGATGATCAACGGGCGGACGGCGAACTCCTGCCTGGTCCTTGCCGCCGAGATGGACGGCAACGAAATCACCACCATCGAAGGCATCGCAACGCAGGGCAAACTCAACGCCGTGCAGGAAGCGTTCATCAAGGACGGCGCGCTCCAGTGCGGGTTCTGCACACCCGGGTTCATCATTTCCACTACAGCACTGCTGCAACGTGACCCCGATCCGTCCGAAGAAGAGATCCGAACTCGCCTGGCCGGCAATCTCTGCCGCTGCACCGGGTACGACAAGATCGTGATGGCGGTCGAAGACGCGGCGGCCATGCTCCGGGGTTAACCAGGGCTCAGCGACACACACGTAGGGGCGGGGCTTGCCCCGTGCGCGCTCGTACCGCGAGAACCTCAGCCTGAGCGCGTGATGACTCTGTGGGGGCGATGGGAGCGCGCCTCCGCCCTCAAGGTACTCGCCCCGAGGAACACGCGATCCGCGGTTCTGTAGGGGCGCATGGCAATACGCCCCCGGGTAGATACAGGTAGCCCAGAGGAGCACGCGACGGCCGCTCGGATTGCGGAATACGGGCCAGTTGGAGCGCGAACCGGGAGATTCCTCGCGTGCGGGCTTAGGAATGACACAGTGACGTCTGACGCGACAGGTCATCCTCAGTGGAAGCGAAGAGCCTGTCCTGAGCTTGACTCAGGGTTCTCGCCGGCGGCAGGGCTCAAAATGGCCCGACGTGTGGACGCCACGCAGCGGCGGTTTTCCTCGCGTGCCGGTCTCGGAACTGGCATGTATGCCCGGAATGACGGAGAGAGCTTTCGTCGGGGGGAATGTCACCTGCGAACGGCACCTGGTCTTCTGCAAACATTCGTTTACCGGCTAGCACACGTGTGGGACCAACCAATCGTCCTCGTTCATGGGCGCTTTTACCCGTTCTATTGCCCTTAACCCCATTTGGCGTCCGTGGGCCATTTGGCCTGTGGTAACGTGACACGAACTGAGCTGTCAGCCACCCGGCTCAAAAATGAACCCGATGACGGTTCGGAAGGTCACTCATGGAACCCGTATTCCGGGAAGCCGTATCCCAGTTAAATGATGAACGACAGGTTGTCGTAGCGACGGTCGTCAAGACCTCCGGTTCGACCCCGCAGAAACCCGGCGCAAAGTTGCTTGTTCGCGACGATGGCAGCGGCGTCGGCACCCTCGGCGGCGGTTGTGTAGAAGGCGATATCTGGTTCGCCGCACAGCAGTTGTTGAAGAGCGGTGGGGGCGCAGAGATGCGTTCTTACGAGCTAAACGAAGAGCTCGCCGCTGAGGACGGTCTCATCTGCGGTGGGACGATGTATTTCTTGATCGACCCGGTCCGCCGTCCGGTGGACTACCAGGTTCACGCGGAAGAAGTCGTGGCCGCATATGAAGGCGGCCCGCCGGTCGCTATCGCCAACCTGATGGTCGCGCCGGAGTCTTCCGGGTTCGCGGTCGGCGCAAAGATTCTGATCCGTGAGAACGGGGAGACTGAAGGCACGCTGGGTGATGCAACGCTGGACAAGCGTTCAGCGATGAAAGCCGCCCGGTTGATGGCGCTTGGCAAGCAGGAATACGTCATTGATGAAGAAACCGGCGCGGAGGTGTTTATCGAGGCGTTCACCACGCCGCCGACGATGGTGCTCGCCGGTGGCGGCCACGTGTCGAAGGCGCTGGCCCCGATCGCACGTTCTGTCGGCATGCGAGTGTTTGTCGTCGACGACCGCCCTGAGTTTGCAAACGCTGAGCGCTTCCCGGAAGCGGACATCGTTCTGACACAGGATTTTGTCAGCGGCATTGCGGATCTTCCGATCAACGCCAACACCTTCATCGTTATCGCTACCCGCGGCCACCGGTACGACGATACTGCTCTCGAAGCCGCCGCACTCACCCCCGCGCGTTACGTCGCCCTGCTCGGCAGCAAGCGCAAGACGATCATGATCTACGAGGAACTGCTCAGGCGCGGTGTTCCGATCGAGCGCGTGCGGGAACTCCGCGCTCCGAGCGGACTGGACATCACGGCGCGCACTCCCGAAGAGATCGCTATCAGCATCGTGGCAGAGATCCTGATGTTCCGTCTCGGCGGCACCGGCCTGCCCATGAAGCTGGACGAGAAATTGCTCCAGATCGCGGCCGAGCATGCCCGCTCCGAGGCGGCAACGACCGCCGCCGACTGAAGAGCGGCTGCCAGAACTTTGTCAATCTGTGCAATTTTGCTCGCCGCCGGCGAGTCCAGCCGGATGGGCACGCCAAAGCCCTTGCTTGAGTGGTTCGGCGCTCCTTTGATCCAGCGTCAGGTCGAAGCCTTACTGGACGCCGGTGTCGACGAAGTAATCGCCGTTACCGGCAACTGCGCCGAGGACGTCGAATCCGTGCTCAGGTCTGCGATGTCAGGGATACCGAAGAGTAACCACGTACGCACAGTACGAAACGAGGCCTTCCTGACGGGGAAGACAACCTCGGTGATAGCCGGCCTTTCCGCCTTGCCCCCGGACACCGACACCATCGTCTTGCTAGCTGTAGATCAACCCCGTCCTTCATGGCTAATCAGGGACGTTCTGGAGTCACACCGGTCGACCGGTGCGCTCATCAGTTCGCCCGTTTACGACGACCACGGCGGTCATCCACTGGTATTCGACGGTTCACTGTTTGATGAACTCCGGGCTATCACCGAGGAGGGACAGGGCGTCAGGGAAGTCGTGCGGGCGCACGCCGATGCCGTGAACCGGCTCGTCGTCGGCACACCTCTCGCCCGGCTCGATATGAACACGCAGGAAGAGGCCGCCGCGGCCCGAGACGTGTTCCCGGACCCGAGGGTCTCCTGAAAATGACCATCTTAGAAGCCCTTTGCGGGGCGCGTGAATATCTAAACGAAACCGGCATCGACGGGTGGCTCCTGGAAGATTACCGGGGCTCCAACCCGATCCTCTGGAACCTGATCGGCGGTGTGAGGCACATCACCCGCCCGTGCTGGTTCATGGTCCCGGCCGATGGCGATCCGATCCTTCTCGCACACGAGGTAGACGTGGGACGATTCGATCCGATGGTCGAATCCGCAGGGACAGACGGCGTGCAGATTCAGGTGCGACGCTTTGGCAGCCGCATCCAGATGATCGAAGAACTTCGAGAAATTGTGTCCGGCCGGCGCCGGATCGCCATGGAGTACTCGCCCGAAGCGGCGCTTCCACGGGTGAGCAGGATTGACGCCGGAACCGTCGAGCTCGTTCGTTCCCTGGGAGCCGAGGTCGTCAGTTCCGGAGATGTGCTCCAGTATTCCACCGAACGCTGGACTCCCGGGCAAAGAGATTCTCATCGGGTCGCTATGGAAGGGCTGGTCCGCACGGTCCATGACGCGTTCGCTTTCATAGGCGAGAACATCAACTGGAAGCTCACCGAACACGACGTAGCGGAGTTCATCAGGGGCCGCTTCGAGAGGCTGGGCCTTGTGGCGCCGGACGGGCCGATCGTCGCCGTGGACGCGCATGCTTCCGATCCGCATTACGATCCCGGGCCGGACACATCGGCCATCGTCAGAAAGAACAGCCTGGTTCTGATCGATCTATGGGCGGTTTCCGCCGAACCCGGATCGGTTTTCGGCGACATCACATGGACCGGCTTCACGGGAGAGCCCGGTCCGAGGCATGAAGAAGTGTTCAGGGCCGTGGCGGAAGCACGGGACACGGCGGTAACTTTCATGCAGGACGCGTTCGCTGAAGGACGTGAACTTGAGGGCTGGGAAGTAGACCGAACGGCACGCGATGTGATCGCAAAAGGTGGATATTCGGACTACTTTGTGCACCGCCTCGGTCACAGCATCGGTTTTGAAGTCCACAGCAATGGCGTTAATCTGGATGACTGGGAGACACACGACACACGAAAATTGATCCCGGGCATCGCTGTATCGGTTGAACCGGGAATTTACCTGCCGGAATTTGGTATTCGGTCTGAAATTGACGTGTTTCTTGGAGAACACGGACCGGAGGTCACTGGCGAAGTGCAACAACAAATAGTCAGAATTGAAGTTTAGGGGGCCCGGGCAGTGCGGCCGAGGATTCGCGTGAAAGATTCGGACAGAATCTACGCAACCCCGGATAACGGGGAGGCCGTGACACGCCCGGAACAAATTACGAAATGTCTTTGACAGCATTCCTGGTCGGCAATGCACTTCTCGTGCTGGTGCTGCTGACGTGGAACTTATTCACCCTGGTGTCGATACGCTCCGACTCGCCGGACGACCGATCACGGTGGACCGTCGCCGTGGGTCTTCAATGGCGGTTTGGCGCAGCCACGGCCGCGTTGATCGCCGTGACGGTTGCCCTCTTCGAAGCCATCTTGTTCGGAGAAGACGGGCAGATCACGGAAGTGGCCGCATTCTTTTCCATGGTGGCCCTGTCGATCGCCGTGACCCACGCGATCGTTTCTCTGCTTCTATTTGCTGAGCTGATGGGCCGGGGCGAGGACACGGCGGCGTCATCGTTCAGCGACGACTCACCGTGGCGACGGCCCATCGAGTGGGCGACGGTCGTGCTTGTGCCCGTGAGCCTGCTCGGCGCGCTCATCTTCGGAATCGTTGCCTGGTCGCTCGGCTGATCCGCATCGCCCGGGGACCGTCTCAGACCTTAATACAGGCCACCCGGTGTCCGCTGCCGTGATCGCTCAATTCCGGCACGACGTCCGCGCATTCGTCTGTAGCGATCGGGCAGCGCGTCCGAAAGACGCAGCCCGAGGGCGGATTGATAGGGCTGGGCATATCACCGGCAAGCACAATCCTCTCCCTTTGCCGCTCAATAATCGGGTCTGGAATCGGCACCGCTGACATCAAAGCGCGCGTGTACGGATGTGTGGGGTATTCGTACAGCTCCGTACTCGGCGCGAGTTCCATGATCTTGCCGAGGTACATAACGGCGACGCGATCACTGATGTGCCGGACGACCGAAAGGTCATGCGCTATGAAAAGATATGAGATGTTGAACTCGGCCTGCAGGTCCGAGAGTAAATTCAGGATTTGAGCCTGGATAGACACGTCCAGCGCCGAGACCGGCTCGTCGCACACGATGAATGACGGCTCTCCGGCCAACGCCCTTGCGATCCCGATTCGCTGACGCTGGCCGCCGGAAAATTCGTGCGGGTACCGGTCCATCATCGCCGGGTTCAATCCCACGCGTTCAAGTAGCTCGGCGACCCGGTTTCGGCGCTGGTCTTTGTCACCGGCGAGTCCGTGAACGGTGAGCGGCTCCCCGATGATTCGCCCGGCGCTCATACGCGGGTTTAAAGACCCGTAAGGATCCTGGAAGATGATCTGCATTTCGGAACGGAACGGGCGCATCTTCTTCGCAGACAACTCCGTCAGGTCCACGCCCCCGAACTCGACCGATCCCGCGGTAGGCCGTTGAAGCTGGAGGATCGCCCGGCCGGTGGTCGTCTTACCGGAGCCGCTTTCCCCAACCAGCCCGAGCGTCTCGCCGGGAGCGATGTCGAAGGAAACGCCGTCCACGGCCTTCACGGCGCCGGTCTGGCGTCTTACCAGGAATCCCGAGGTGAGGGGAAAATGGACCCGCAGGTCACGCACCGACAGCGTTGGCCCATCAGTCTCGGTGGGCGCGCCCGGTTCCACCCCGGTGCCCAGGGTTTCCGAGGTCAAGATCGATCCCAATCTTGTGAATGGTCTTCTGAGATCCTGTCTTGTTCCCAACAGGCGACCATGTGGCCGCCGTTCGAGGAAACCAGGGCCGGTGGCTCAACGCGACAACGATCAACGGCCCAACGGCATCTCGGCGCAAACGCGCAACCTTCTGGCAAATGCGTCAGGTCCGGGATTTCGCCTTCAATTGATGACAGTCTTGTACTCGCGGCCGCGTCCAGACGAGGAACCGAGCTGAGCAGTCCCTTTGTGTACGGGTGCCGTGGACCGGAATATATTTCATCCGCCGTGCCTGATTCGATGATCTTACCGGCGTACATCACGGCGACCCGTTGCGCATACCGGGCTACCACTCCCAGGTTGTGGGTGATGATCAGGAGCGCCATCCTGAACTCTTCACAGAGCGACTGCAGCAGTTCCAGGATTTGCGCCTGGATGGTCACATCAAGCGCCGTGGTCGCCTCGTCTGCGATCAGCAGTCTCGGGCTGCAACTGATCGCCATTGCGATCATCGCTCGCTGGCGCTGCCCGCCGCTCAGGTGATGAGGATAATCATCAAATCGCTGTGAAGGGTCCGGCAGTCCAACCCTCGACAGGATCTCGACAGCGCGTTCACGCGCCGCCCTTCCCTTCAAGCCAAGGTGCAACTCTAGCGCCTCGGTAATCTGCCTCCCGATCGTGAGAACGGGGTTCAGAGACGTCATCGGCTCCTGGAAAATCATGCCGATGCTGCCGCCTCTAACCCGTCGCATCTCTCGCTCGGAAATACCCTGCAGATCCCGGCCCTCAAACAACACGTTTCCCGCTGTAATCTCACCGGGTGGATTCGGGATGAGTCGCATTACCGAGAGAGAGGTCACGGATTTGCCGCATCCTGATTCGCCAACGAGCCCGAGAGTCTCTCCCTGATCGATGTGGAATGAGACACCATCTACCGCCTGCACGTACCCCTCGGCGGTTGAAAACCTCGTTGCCAGCCCACGCACTTCAAGCAAGTGCGGAATTTCGGCGCCCGCGCTAGGAACGTCTGCCGAGACCGGTTCAATCCCGTTACTCAAGGGGTCGCTCGCGGATAATGTGGCCGAACGCGTAGCATCCCGTCCACACGCGGATTACGGACGAGCGGGTATTACCTGTAAACAGGAGGAGATAATTCATGGCTTGCCGGTCGATTCTAGCTTTGCCCGCCGCCGGATTGGGCTTCTTCTTCAGCGCATTCATACTCAAAATAGGGCTCGGTTCGGTGAGCGGTGACCTCGGTATCAACGATTTTGGATACGTGACCTCCATGTACGTTACGTTGATTCTCTGGGTTGTCATGGCTCCCGCCGTGGCAGTCATGGCGCGCGCACAGATGGTCCCGATGATGCTCCGCCTGCGGCGCGGCCGTTATATCGATGTGGGCTGATCCCCTACCGATTCAGTGAGGTTGATATGGATTTTCGGGACGTAACGCTGCAGGCCATCGACGATTTCAGCGCACAACTGGATGCGGCGCTAGAGGGCCTCACACCCGAACAATGGCGGTGGCGGCCAACGCCCACCGCCAACCACATCTTGTGGACTGTGTGGCATCTGACCCGGGTCCAGGACGGTTGGCTCAACTGGTACCTGAGTGACAACGGCGAGATGTGGAAGACCCGGGGCTGGGCAGAGAAGTTTGGAATGTCGACCAAAGATAAATGGGGTTTTGGAGATACCACGGAGGAGGTGGGAGCCTTCCCGGACGTACCGGCGAAGATCGTCGCCGGTTACCGGGCAGATGTGCTCGAAAGCGCGCATAGCGTTATCCGCGACATGTCATCGGGCGATCTTGAAACCACGAACCCGGACCGGAATCCGTTTCACCCGCGTCCCGCCCCGACGTTCGCATTTGTTCTGGCCCGGATTTCAGTGGAATGCTCCCAGCACGTCGGACAGGCCGCTTACATCAGGGGTCTCATCCCGGGTCAGGAGAGCTGGAAGGGATAGGCTTTGCCCCCCTCTCCCGGTGGGAGAGGGCCTGGGTGAGGGAGGTCCAACCGGCGCCAGCTGTTTCGAGTGCTGATCTGCCAGCATCCCGAGTTGTGCCACGCTCCCAAGGGGAGAGAGCCTGCCCCGTACTCAATACCGGATTCGGGGCGATGAAAAGACCGGCTTAAAGACTCCCCGCCTCCATGCCGCCGCCGGATAGCTGGGTGCCGATCCCTCGTTCCAACGCTATGTCGAGGACGCGTTTCCCCACGGCGATGTCCTCCATCGCAACTCCCTGTGACTCAAACAGCGTGACCTGGGAATCGTCGGTGCGACCGGGATGGTTCCCTGCGACGATATCGCCCAGGTTCACCACCTGTTCCCAGCGGATACGCCCGGAGTCGGCGGCGGCCATCAGGTCCGCGCACTCGATCTTCGCCTGATCGACATCGTCGGTCGCAATCACGTCTGATTTCACGACGGCGCGTGTGTCCAGTTCCCGCCTCTGCCACCCGTTGGCCCCGGCGGCGTTGATATGAACGCCGGACCGGACAGATTCACCCAGCAGCACCGGCTCACGCGCGTTCGTGATGACGATAATGACATCGGCGCCTTCAAGACATTCTTCTACCGATGTTGCCGCACTCACCGGCATCTCTAGCTTTTCCGTCATGGCCGTCGCAAACCCGTCCCGGTTCTCGACGGTCCGGCTGTAGACGGAGGCAGTTTCGATCTCCCTGACCCCGGCCACGGCTTCCAGCTGTGTGCGAGCTTGATAACCGGAACCGATCACCGCGACCTTGCTGGTTTCGCACCAGCGCGCCATGTGACGGGTGGCGACTCCGCTGGCTGCTCCGGTACGAATCTGGCCCATCAGGTTGGCGTCCAGGATCCCGAGCAGACCTTCACCAGACGCTCCATAAATCATGACCTGGAACGAGATCCCGCCAGCGCCGCCTACGTAAGATTTCGAGCCGACGATCCCTTTGTCCGGCCAGCCTGCCGACATCAGGTTGTAAGAGCCGCGTCCGAGCGCTATACGGCTGCGCGGGTGGTTTATCACTTCGCCGCGTCCGCGCGCGTCAAACACCTCGTCAACGGCGTCGAGCGCCAGTTCCATCGTGAGGATTTCGCCGACTTGAGCTTCCGTGAGGTGCAGGGTCATCGAGATCGTTCCTCTTTGCTGGCACTGGTCCGGAGTTCCGGGAGTCTGCCAGTACCGACTATTCGTGTTCTCGGGCAACGGAGTGCGTCGCCCCGCCTTTCCTGGCCCCTCCGGCCCCGTTCCACCATCCAAACATGTGGTTCACGGGGCCGTGCCCGTCTCCAACAGGAAAGGCGAGACTCAAAGCCTCTGTAAGGTACGCCTTCGCGTCGGCGATAGCATCCGGTATGGACGCCCCGTGTGCCAGTCCGGCAGCGATGGCTGACGAGAGGGTGCATCCTGTGCCGTGCGTGCTCGTGGTGTCGATCCGGGCATCGGCGAAGATGGTGAACGACTCCCCGTCGTACAGCACGTCTCGCATCCGGCCATCACCCTCATCGGCGCTGGAGTGCCCGCCCTTTACGAGGACTGTCGCAGGACCCATCGCGTGGATGCGCCGTGCCGATTCCTTCATGTCGTCCATATTCTCGATCTGGAGGTCGGTCAGAACCATCGCCTCGTCCAGATTCGGAGTCACGACGCTGGCCAGCGGGATGAGGGCGGTCCTGATCGACTCGACCGCGCCGTCTTTCAGGAGACGGTCACCACTCGTCGCCACCATCACCGGATCAACCACTACGTTGGAGAGTTGGTGTTCCCGTAGCTTCTCAGCTACCAGCTCGACGATTTCGGAACTCGCCAGCATCCCGATCTTGACCGCGTCGGTTCCGATGTCGCTCACGATGGCGTCGATCTGTTCACCGATAACGGGAAGATCCACGGCCTGTACGGCGGCGACGCCTTTCGTGTTCTGAGCAGTGATCGCCGTCACGGCAGACGTGCCGTATACGCCGAACGCAGCGAATGTCTTGAGATCTGCCTGAATACCCGCTCCGCCTCCAGAGTCAGAACCGGCAATGGTCATGGCGCGGGGTGGCGTCATGGTTTCGGTGGTATTCACCAGGATTCTCCTTCGAAGGCCATGTCCCAGAACTTGACTTCGTAGCGTAAGCATCGCTCGAACACGGTCGAGAGTCGATCAGCCACGTCGTCCGACGCCGCGTTCACCACGGCTTCTACGTATTCAACGAATGGACCGAGTACCTCTTGCGTGTGCAGCCTGATCCACTCCCTGTAAAAGTCGTTACCCGGTGCGGCCCCGGCGTCCGTCAACCGCTGCCCCCAGTCCATGTACACGCCTTCCGTTACGGCAAACGCGACACACACGCCCGGGTAACCGTGCTCGTATCCGGTCCGTACCAGGAAATCTCCGAAGGCGGCCGTTGTCGGCAGTGGCGTCGCAGACCGCCATTCATCTTCTTCGACCCCGAGGCCTTCAAACGCCCGCAGGAAAAGGGCGTCTTCCGCACCCATTAATGCGGCCTGGAACTCCGCCATCGGACGTGCTGCGGCGATGTCCGGCGCCTTCGCTTCGGCTACGCCGAGTGTCTTCGACAGATCGTTTACGAACACGTAGTCCTGCACGAAATATCGGCGAAACTTTTCGATGGGCAGCGATCCGTCCCCGAGTTCCTCGATGAACGGGTGATGCGTTGCGGACCGCCAAAGTTCAGCGTGTTCCGTCTTGAGTCGAGATATATTCGTCAACGATGAGACCCTCTTTGAAGTTGCCCCTGTAGTTCGATTCTAAGTGCGGGCTGGCTGCCCGAGTTTCGTGTGCGTTGCGGCCAATCCATCCGACCCTGATAATCCCGGGCGACCCGCAAACGATCCGTGACTGATGGAGCGGAGGCGCACATGCCCCGAGAATGGATTTTCGAAGACGCCCTGCCCGTTATTGGTTCGATCACCGAGGGCAACGCCTGGGACGGCAACAGGCTGCTGTTCACCAACATCGCTATGAACAGGGTCCTGGCGTACGACCCGGCGACCGGCACCGTGGTGACGGAACGATCCGACACGAACGGCGCAAACGGCCTCAACTTTGACGTTGATGGTCGGCTGTTCGCGTGCGAGGGCCGGGGCCGTCGAATCGCCCGATACGAGCACGGCTTGCCCGGCGTTACGGTTGTGGACCGTCTCAATGGCAAACGCCTCAACGGGCCGAACGACCTGGCGATCGATCCACAGGGGCGGATCTACTTTTCCGACCGGATTAACGACGTATCGTCCGACATGGGTATCGAGTTTTCTGCAATTATCTCCGCAGACCCTCAGCCGGACGGCAGCTACGTCGCGGCGCAACGCACGTTCGACTCCACGATGCCAAACGGGCTCCTGTTCTCCCTCGATTACAAGATCCTTTACGTCGCCGAGAGCGATTACGCGGCGGGACGGTTTCGGCAGCTTCGAGGATACCCCGTCAACGACGATGGATCCCTCGGCGATTACGAGCTTCTGCACGACTTCGGACCCCATCGCGGCATTGACGGAATGACCCTGTCTTCCGATGGTCACATCGTCGCCTGCACCGGGTGGGAAGTCTCCGGACCGGGCGGGATGATCACCGTTTTCGAACCCGACGGCCGTATCGTGGCGACTCATCCGACGCCGGCCATACGCCCGACCAACTGCACATTCGTCGGCGAAGACCTGTACGTCACCAGCATCGAGGGGCATCTCCTCGTCGCAAAAGACACCGGCATGACCGGCCACCTGCTCTACCCGTGAGGATATCCCGATGCCAGACCTCGTAGACAACTGGACCTTCCAGACCATCGCCGAACGGGATTCCCTCACCGAAGGCCCGGCATGGGACGGCGATGGGCTCCTGTACTCCCACTGCGCGGCCGATCTGACGCTGCGCTGGGATCCGGGCGCAGGGGAAAATTCCGTTTGGCGCGAAGACACAGGGGCCGCCAACGGCATGGTCTTCGACGGCAAGGGACGACTGTTCGTCTGCGAGGGGAAGAATCGACGAATTGCTGAGTACGTGGCGGGGGAACCGACACGAGTCATAGTGGACAATTTCGAGGGACTTCCTTTCAACGAACCCAACGACCTGGCCGTCGATTCGCGTGGCCGAATCTGGTTTACCGACCCCAACTACGGTGGCCGGCCCTTGAGCATTCCTACTGAGCAGGTGTATCGCGCCGATCCCCGGTCGGATGGCAGCTACTCGGTTGTTCGTGTCACCGAGGACATGCGGAGACCAAACGGGATATTGATTTCGCCCTCAGAGGATCGGCTTTTTGTGGCCGACTCTCCAGGCGGAGAGAAGGCTCACCCGAAACTGGTCTCCTACCCCATCAATGCCGACGCATCGCTCGGTGAACAGGCCACCGTGCATGATTTTGGATGGGGGCGCGGCATCGACGGCATGTGCTGGGACGCAGACGGCAACATCGTTGCCACCGCCGGCAGCCATCGTTACGGGCCGGGTCCGATGATCTACGTTTTCGCCACGGATGGCCGGGTGCTGGAAACGCACCGGACTCCGTCAGACATGCCGACGAACTGCCTCCTCGCCGGTCCAGATCACGACGAGCTGTTCATCACGTATGGAACTGGAATCGTCCAGAGGGTGGTCAATTCAGGATTAAAAGGCCGCCCGGTAGTGTGACCCGAGCGGCCTACAAATCTCCTAGTCCGCGACAAACTCGTTGGTGAACGCAGCTGACCCGTCAAGTTCTTCGTTGACCAGGCCCTGCTCTTTCATCCACGCCGTGAACGCTTCCCAGCGCTCCGTTGTCTGCCAGCCGAATTCAGACACCCCGTCCGTCCACATCGGCTTGACTAGCTCTATCCCCTCGCGCTCGAGGTCTTCGACGATCGACTCCGGGTTGTGCTTCATCAAGTTCGTGATTGAGCCCTGCGGGTCCGCGATCGCGGCCTCGTGGCCCTTCTGGATCGCCTTCACGAAAGCCTTCACGACCTCGGGCCGATTCGCGACGGTGTCGTCGCTTGCCGCGATAACGAGTTCGTAGAAATCCGGAACCCCCCACTCTTCCATCCGCATGATGCTGACCGGAAGGCCCTCCAACTCCAGGAGGATCGACTCGTGAGTCCAGTAGGCGCCGACGATGGCGTCGACCGCCCCCGAAGCCAGAGAAGTCGTCAGGTCATACCCGACGTTCACCATCTCGACATCCTCTAACGTCAGTTCGTCCACGGCGAGCATGGCCGCAAGAAGACCCTCATCCGTGGTGATTCCGGGGTATCCGACCTTTTTGCCTTCGAGGTCGCCGGGACGTTCGATAGCCGATGACTTGAGCGCCATAACTGAGTTCAGCGGGTGCTGAACGATGCCGAGGACCGATTTCACTGGAACGCCCTCAGAGCGCGCTTGCAAAAGTACCGACTGATAGCTGACGCCGAAATCGTCCTGCCCGGCGCCGATGGTCGAGAGGACCACGGACGGGTCAGCCGGAACGTAGACGTTGACGTCGAGTCCCTCGTCCTCAAAGAATCCGCGCTCGACGGCTTCGTAAATTCCCGCATGGTTCGAGTTCGGGAACCAGTCGAGAGCGAAAGTTAATTCCGTGAGCTCCTCTTCGTCGCTTCCGCAAGCAATAGCGGCTATCGCCACCAGGGAAAGCACGCCTATCAACCATTTCATCCGCATGAGTGGGATTCCTCCATCTTGTTGCTCCGTTTTCTACCGGGTTGAACATCTGGTTTCGGATGGGCAATCGTGCCCGCGTTCAATCCTGTTTTCCATGTGGGTAGTGCCGCAACGCCCATTTTTCAATCAAAACAACCGTTACGAACAAAAGGATCGCCATTGCCGACAGGACGAAAATCGATGCGAACACGAGTTCCGTTTTGAAAAGCGGTCGGACGACCTGCATTAGCCAGCCGAGACCGGCCTCTCCACCTACCCACTCGCCAATCACGGCCCCGATCACCGCGAAAACCGCACTGATCTTGAGACCGGAAAAAAAGAAAGGAAGTGCAGACGGCACCTGCAGCTTCCGGAATATCTGCCACCGGCTGGCGCCGAGAGTGCGGAACATGTCGATCGACGCACGATCAGCTGCTCGCAACCCATCAACAAGATTGACCACGATCGGGAAGAAGGTGATGAGCGCCACGATGATGACTTTGGACGTCTGTTCGGGGCCGACCCAGACCAGCAGTAGCGGCGCCAGTGCGATGATCGGGATTGTCTGGGATGCGATCACAAACGGGTAAACGGCACGCTCAAGCAAACGTGAGTAGCTGATCGCTACCGCCAACGCCACCCCCACAACGATCGCTATCCCGTAGCCGATCAGAACTTCTTCGCCGGTCACCACGGCGTTGTCCCAGAGTTTTGAGCGCGAGTTCCACATCTCCCGGCCTATGCCGCTGGGCGCCGGAAGTAGCCAGCGTTGTACGTCCATAACACGAACGAGCGTTTCCCAGATGCCGAACAACGCAGCGGCCAGTACCAGAGACGGCATCCACTCGATTATGGGATCGAGCAAAAGCTGCGCCGGGGTTTTGGCGGGCTCCGGGTCAAGTGCCGGCGGGGATGCCGGGGCGGTCCCGGTCCCGACGGGCGTCGGGCCTCTTTCGGTCATGCCGCAGCACTCTCGATGGCGAGCATCTCAAGCAACTCGCGTTTTAGAGCAACGAATCGAATATCGGTGACATCCGTCTCCACCCGGGGCCGGGGAAGATCTACCACCAACTCCCCGGCATTACTGCCCGGCCTCCCGGACATCACGATTACGCGGTCGGACAGGATCAGCGCCTCTTCCACATCGTGCGTAACGAGAAGGACGCCCATACCCGAGCGTTCGAACAGGTCGACGAGCCATCTCTGCAAATCCGCCCGCGTCATGGCGTCCAGGGCGCCAAAAGGCTCATCTAAAAGCAGGAGGCCACGCTGAAGGAGGGTCGTCCTCATCAAAGCGACGCGTTGTCTCATGCCTCCGGACAACTGTGAGGGGTAGGCATGCCCGAAACCTTCGAGTCCGAATACCGGAAGAGCATCCAACGCCCGCGCCCGACTCTCACGCCGCGACACACCGTTCAACTCCAGCCCGAGCGCCGCATTGTCCAGGACGTCGCGCCATGGCATTAGCAAATCACGTTGCTGCATGTAGGCGACATCTCCCAACCGTGATGAAGACGGATCGCCGTTCAACGCCACGATCCCCGTGTTCGGGCCCAGGAGGCCACTGACGATGTTCAGGAGGCTGCTCTTGCCGCAACCGCTCGGTCCGATGATGGAGACGAATTCGCCACTTTTGACCGTCAGGGAGACGTTCCTCAACACGGGAAGCTGACTTCCATCCGCTGCAGGAAGATCTAACGAGGCGCTATCAACCGACAGTAAGGTCTCGGCCGGAGCGGAAGGACGCGTGTAGTCATGGTGCGTCGAACCCGTATTGTCCAAACTCACTCCCTCCGCTGGAATTACCCAGATCAGGTTCAGGGGTCGGCAGCATTCAGGGCTACCCTCTCAGCCTGGCTCTCCAAGCTCCCCCGGGGGGACGTGCAATCACCGGAATCGACCTCGTGGACAGATTCCATATTCGGAGTCGCACTGCGCGGAGTTTAGGTTCGGCAGCTTGGAGTGTCAAGAAATTTGGAGCATGTTCCGGGCTGGATCACTCCGGTGATGACCTGAAGCCAGGCCAGGATTGCGGACCTCGGCGCGCGTCATTAGAATCGGGGACAGCGGCTTCGTGGAAATCCAGACCTTCGAAACACGTGCCCGGGCCGGAAAACTCCGAAAACGGATGGCCACGCCAGGAGCAATCGGGATTACTGACCTCACGCCATACCTTTGGACATCCAGCTCAGAGGGCGTCGATTAACGTGAGTAATGCGTTCGGCAACTCGGACGGGGCGTTCCAGCGCGTCGTATCGGTTCCGGCGTCTCAGATAGATCTCCTGTCCGCATCCCTGCTGATCGCAGCCGGCGAGTACCCTCAACTGGATCTCATCGCCGAGCGGGGGCGGGTCGCCCTCCTGGCTGAACGTGTTCGCGAGCGCCTGCCGCGCAGGCATGACCTGTACGACGCCATACACGCCGTGAACGATGTCCTGTTCAACGATCTCGGGATTCGGTGCGACAAAAAGCGCTATTACGACCCGCGCAACAGCTACATACCGGACGTGCTGGATCGTGGGCTGGGAAACCCGATCACGCTTTCCATCCTGTACATGGAGATCGGTCGCCGAACCGGTTATCGGTTCCACGGTATCGGCCTGCCGGGACACTTCATCGTCGGCGCCGGCGAGGGCTCTGAGTCGATCTACATAGATCCTTATGACGCCGGCGGTTTGCTTAGCCGGCGTGAATGCGTCGCCATCGTACAGCGGGCCGTCGGAAGGCCGGGCCGCGGATCCGTTCCGATGAGTCTGGAAGAGGCGGCGCCATTCATGCGTCCGAACGGCAAACGCAGCATCTTGCGCCGCACGCTCAGCAACCTTAAACAGATCTATCTCGATAAAGAGGACTACCCCCGCGCCCTCCGGGCTGCGGAAGGCATACGGATCGTCGAGCCGGCTTCGTGGCATAACCTCGCCGACCTGGCGCACATCCAGACAGAACTCGGCAGCTTCAATGCCGCCGCAGAGACACTGTCTTCTTATCTGAAACGCGCTCCGCGTGGTCATGACCTTGATTCCGCACGCGCTGCCCTGTCCCACCTGCGAAACCGGGTGCTCAACGGGCGTGACTCTGATCCCGAGGCGGACGCTGCGGGCGCGGGCGGACCTATCGGGGAATCACCGCGTAACCAGTAACCCGTCCTCCTTCGGGGAATCCGCGAACATCCGAGGGGGTACGGTTTCAGGGATACAGCACAACAGCCGGGCGCCGATCATGCTTTTCCATGAAAAAGTGAATCCGGGAGCGTGGCCGCAGCCGTATCCCATTGCGGTGGACACCACGATGGACCGGATGCAGCGCGCACACGGCCCGGGACGGTGACCCCGCGGACCGATCCGCTGCACGAGGTGGCCCGCTTGGAATACACAGAGTTTACGGACGAGGCGCTGCTCGCCCAGATCGTCGAACAAGACAGACTGGCGCTTGAGTGCCTGTATCAACGTTACAGCACGAGGGTGTTCTCGCTCTCATACAGGATGCTCTCAGACCAGGGAGCGTCCGAAGAGGTGACGCAGGATGTCTTCCTGAACGTCTGGCGTCGAGCCACAAGTTACAAGCCCGGACGAGGCAAGTTCACCACGTGGTTATTCGGTATCGCCCATCACAGGACGATCGACGAACTTCGGAAACGGACGCGCGGCAAACAACGCAGCGTCGAGAACGTGGACGATTTTTTGAACCTGGAATCGGCCGATATCCAGCCCGCGGATGCGGCGGTGGCCAACTCGGAGTACGCGACCGTGCGTGACGCGTTACTGGACCTCCCTGACGCACAGCGCGCCGTGATCGAAATGTCCTACTTCGGTGGATTCACGCAAGCCGAAATCGCAGAGAAGCTCGATCAACCGCTTGGCACGGTGAAGACCCGCATGCGACTGGGTTTGAAGAAACTCCGCGCCGCGCTGGCCTCAACATTGAGAGCGCCGGAACTATGATCGACCCACGTAATCACGAAGCCATTTCGCCCGATCTCGCCGGATACGCGCTGGACGCGCTTGAAGACGATGCGCGTGCACTGGTCGAAGAGCACCTGGCCACATGCGTGGAATGCACTTCGGAGCTGGAAGAGTTGATGGAGGGCGCAGCCAGCCTGGCATTTGCGGTGCCGACGGTAGCGCCTCCCGAGCGCCTGGGAGAACGCATCGGTGCCGCAATCGACGCCGATGCTCGGCTGTCCACCGGGGTGATCGAATCTGACCGGGAAATGCCTGCCCGGGATATCTCGCTCGCGCCCCGGAGCCGGATCCCCTGGTACACGAGCCCGCGACTAGCATGGGGCGTGTCGACCGGACTTGCGGCATCGTTCGCGGCCGTGGTGGTCGTGGCGACGGTAATCGGTATCAGGCTGAACGACCGGGTTGATGACCTTTCGACGCAGGTCGCGATTCAAAACAGCAACATCAACGGCATTTCGGCATCCCTCGGGACGATGGAACAGGACGCGAAGCAAGCGCTGAGCGAAGTCCAACAGGTTTCCCTGCTACAGGAATCCGCGGACACGCTGGAGCAGCAGTTGAATGATCTGCGATGGCTTCAATACGTGACATCCACCGGCGCGTGGAGTACCCCGTCATTCTTCTCTGGAGGTTTGCAGCCACAGGCCCCGCAGGGAATGCTGATCACACATTCCAGCGGCGAAGAGGCACGTCTCATAATCAACGGTCTCGCGCCGGCGCCGGCCGGATCCGTTTATCAGGTCTGGCTGATTTATGAAGGCAGCGTGATTCCCGGCAGCACCTTCACCGTTGACCGCAACGGATACGCGGTGGTCACCCTCGATCTGCTGGGCGATGCTACCGAGTACGTAGGCGCTTCGGTCACGGTCGAACCCTCGGGCGGGTCCCAGATACCTTCCGGCCTCGTCGTGCTGGAAGGCACTGGCCAGTAAACAAACGCCCTTAAACGATGGTCGAGTGGCCGTCCACGGGTCCCGGGGCGCATCATGGACGCCTTTCGCCTGAACGCTGCTTGATATACTTCCGTCGCCGTCGGATTACGTTCAGAGACGCCGTGATGGACCTTACCAAATCTCCACCAGTCCCCTCCACGCCGGTCTACATTTGTGATCGCTGTGGGACCGAGATGTTGGACCTGCACTGCAAGTTACGGTGCACGGTCTGTGGATTCATGCGTGACTGCTCTGACCCGTAAACGATTCCCTCAAATTTTGACCTGGAAGGGGCTGGTCGCGGCGCTGACGATCACCTTGATCTTCGGCTGCTCTTCAGACGATCCATCGGACCCGTCCATTACCCTCGATCCCTTATCGCCCCCGGAGATAATCTCCAGGTCTTCCGACGCCCTCGCCGGCATAACGACATTCCGCTTCGCGTTATCCCACGATGGGGGAAACACAATCCTCACGAACGGCATCGAGGTCCAGCAGGCATCGGGAATGGCGGTGGCGCCGGACAGTTACACGCTTGATGCTGACACCCTGGTGGCGGGGTTTTTCGTGCACAGCAAGGTTGTGGTGATAGATCAGGACTCTTATATGACCCACCCTGTTACACACAGATGGCAACTACTGGAGCCCGAAGTGAGTCCGTTCCGGACGTTTGACCCCGTGTCGCTGGTAGCCAGCATCCTTGGACAGGTGCGAGATCTCACTCCACCGCCGCCCAACTCAGCACAGCGGGACGTGTACGTAATCGGCGGTAAGCTACCTGCAGCCGCCCTCGTGGCGCTCACCGGCGGCGTGGACGAGACAGCGCCACCGCTCGACGTTCTAGTGACGGTAGACGGCACATCGCTCTTTCCCGTAGAAGCGCGAATTACGGGAAGGGCGACATCAGCCGAATCTGGAGATCTAGTGCGGACGGTCCGGTTGTTTGAATTCAACTCCGAAATAGCTGTCGAACCACCGATTTAAACCGGACATGAACGCGTGATCAACTGGCTGAGGGACCTTCGCGCTTACGCCGTCATCATTCCGGTCTGTGCCGGCGTATTCATAGCGGCAGACGACCAGACGTCCATCGTGGTCGTGCTGCCCGAGTTGCTCCCGGATTTCCGTATCGGACCCGGAGAACTCGATCACGCCTCCTGGACCGTGACCGGATACCTGATCGGCTACACGGCCGCTATGCCGATCATGGGCCGCGTGTCTGATCGGTACGGACATCGGGCGGTCTTCATCGGGGCGCTGTCCATATTCATGCTGGGCTCGGCGCTGGTGGCCGTCAGCCCCGATCTCCCGAAGTTGATCGGGCGCGACCGGCCGGACTTGAACTGGATGATCGGAGCACGGATCTTCCAGGCGATCGGCGGGGGCGCAATGATTCCCGTGGCTATCGCATCCGTGGGAGACGTTCTGCCGCGTGCCAGGCACGCGATGGCGTTTGGGATCATCGGCGCAAGCGCGGAAGGTGGCGGTGTAATCGGACCCCTGTGGGCGGGGCTCATCACCGACGTCAGCTCATGGGAATGGGTGTTCTGGATCAACATCCCGCTGGGGTTTGCCGTAATCGCCGCCCTGAAATTCTCACCGGCGGGCGTCAGGAACCCGGCCAGGATCGACTTCGTTGGCGGCGCCCTGTTCGTCGCGGCCCTGGCACTGCTCACAGCGGCGTTATCCAGAACGGGCAGCCCCGATGCCGTATTCGCCGTTTTGCTCGCCGCTGCGGTCGCCGCCCTGCTCGCAACCGTCTGGTGGCACCGCAGGGTGGATGATCCTCTGCTGCCCGTCCGGCTGATCAAGACGCTCAAGTTCTCGGCGTCTAACATCGCTCATCTGGCCGTGGGCATCTCCTTGATAACGGCGATGGTCACGGTGCCTCTAATGGCCAACACCGTCCTCGGCCTCTCCCCGCTAGATGGAGGCTTGATGCTTCTCCGGATGACAGTGGCGATCCCGTTCGGGGCGATTGCGGGCGGTATCTGGGTTCAGAAATGGGGCACCCGATGGCCCTCGATAACGGGTTTCGCCCTGGCGGCCATCGGCCTCGCCGCAATGTCCCGGTGGGATCTGGATATCGCCGATCCGGAGATGACCCTGCACCTGGCTGTTGCCGGGCTCGGGTTCGGTCTTTTGATTGCGCCGATACACGCCTCGGGCATGCTGCAGGCGAGAGCCGGTGAACGAGGGACGGCGTCGGCGCTCATCACCGTGTCCCGGATGGTGGGCATGACCATCGGGCTAGCCGCAATCGCTGCGTGGGGAACGGCCAGGTTCGAAAACCTGGCGGGCGACGCCCCACTGAGCACCGAGGGGATGGGGGAGATAGTCAACGACGGCCTGGCCGTTTTCCGGGGGTTCTTCCTGTCGGCGGCGGTCGTGGCCCTGCTTGGCATCATCCCCGCCTGGTTAATGAGCCGCGGGCGCGCCGATTCCTGAATCTACTGGCTGCCTTTGTTTCGGTCGTCTATTCGCCGTTCTGAGTCAATCCGTTCCAGGTCGTACTCTTCATAGTCCACGAACTTCATGGCATCGGCGATGGCACGATGTCCGGCTTTGTCGCCTATAAGGCGGTGCATCTCCTGGCACACCCTCCGGTAGTCCGGGTGACCGGCACGGGCGGTGCGCAACTCAAGGAGGTGGAACGCCTCACGGGCATTCATCTGCATGACGAATCGAATCCGGTGGCCGAACGGGACGGCGTACTGAGCGACATCGCCACCGAACCGGTCCATCAACTTTGTGTGCAGACCGCCGGCGCGGTCCATGGCGGCGTCCCACGCAGACACGCGTCCGATGTCGTTGAGCACGTCCGGCGTCGTGTATCCGTGTTTCGTGCCGAGTCTCTGCCATTCAAGGGTCAGCATTCTGTGCCGCTGCAGGTCACGGAAGCTCCCGAAATCGCACTTGATGTCGAACCGGTAGTCGATGCGCTCCATACCGCGACCCGGCTTGTGCCGCCGATTAATACGATCTCCCGAGTACGCCCGGATGATCCCGGCACGCTCTTCCGACCCCATGCGACGCGCCGCAACCAGTAGCTGTTCGTCCGACAGATCCGAGTAGGCGTACAGCGCAGATGCGGCAACCTTGACCTCGGCTTCCGGATCCCAGTCCACCAGGGTTACCTCCGGACCCTCGACGGGTTCGGAATCAAGGGTGGCCGCCAGTTCGTTCATGCGTTGCGCCGTATTCGAGAAGTAGTCACTCCAGGCACGTCCGCGGTCCGGAAGGTCGACCCGCTTCACGAATGACGGGATCACGTGGCGAAGCTCGGAAAGCATCATCTTCCCGTAGTCACGCGCCTCGGCCAATGGATGCGCCTGCAAGCGAATCAACAGCGCTTCATACGCCTGGCCGCTGCCATACACACCGACGTTCGATGTCGTCGCCGCCGGCAAGAGCCCGCGCGCCGCGTCACACGCCTTCGCCCGAATCGTAGCGTTGTAGGCCCGGTTTGAGGTTCCCTCGGTGTGCGGGAACTGGCTCTCGAAATATGGCGCAAGTTCATGCACGAGCGACGAGTACTGGTCGAAAAGCGCGTCCATCGTCGCCCGGTATTCGCCCTCCAGTGGCGAACCGGCGACCTCCGGCGGAACGTGGTAACGGTAGTGTTCGCCGAGCGGTCGGTCGTAATAGATGTACCTGGTGCTCTGCTCAAGGTAGGCAGCGATCCGTCCCCATTCGAGCGCCTTGGTAAGCAGGTTTGACGCCTGTTCGCACGCCAGATGTGCGCCACCGAGCTGCGCCACCGAGTCATCGCCGTATTCACCGAAAACGCGGTCGTACAGGCTCTCAGCCCTGTTGAGCCTCACATTGGGGTCGTCGTCCGCAATGGCGTTGGACACGGCGGTGATGCCGAGTTCCGGCTCGTTATGAAACTCATCCAGGAACAACCGTCGCAAGGACTTATGCGATCGGGAATAGCGCGCGAACAACGCGCCCTTTACGACTTCCGGGAGATTGATGAGGCCAAATACCGGCCCATCCGTGTTCGTAAAAAAACGCTCCAACACGGAGCGCTCATCGGGCGAGAACGGCTCTTCAAAGTACACGCCGCTATTGTAGGCATGCCCCGCCCCGGGAGACACCATTTCCTGTCGGACGCGCAAAGGCCCGTCGGGACGACGGGCCTCTACATCAGGTCAGTGCGGACCCACATCACACCATCAGGCTGACCGGGTTCTCCAGCAAGCGGCGTATCTCCCCGAGGAACACCCCGCCCTCTGCGCCGTCGGTCACGCGGTGATCGGCGGACAGGCTTGCCTTCATCATCTGCCGCACTACTATCTCGCCGTCTCGTACGACCGGTTGCTGTGAAACGGCGCCCACGGCGAGGATCGCCGATTGCGGAGGCACGATGATCGCCTGGAAGTTGTCGACGCCGAGCATCCCCATATTGGAGATGGAGAAGGTTCCCGCCGTGTTCTCCTCCTGGGTCAGGGTGCCGCCTTCGCCACGCACCCGGCCCGCCAGGTCCTTGGTGGCTGCGGAGATATCGAGCAGGCTCATGTTCTGCGTCCGGAGGATGGCGGGAACCATCAAGCCGACCTCCAGCGCTATCGCGATGCCGATGTTGATGTCCGCGTGGCTGATCAGGTGATCGCCTGCGAATGTGGTGTTCAGCTTGGGGTATTTCGTGATCGCCTTTACGCAGGCCCGGACGATCATGTCGTTGACGCTGATCCTGGGACCGGCGTCGCCGATCTCCTCGTTCAGGCTCTGGCGCATCGACATCGCCTGGGTCATGTCGATCGAAAGGTCAATGTAGTAATGCGGGTTTTCAGTCTTGCTCCGCACGGTCACGCGCGCGATCGCCTGTCGCATGGTCGAAAGCGGGATGTCCTCGCCGCTGAGCGTGACCGGCGATACCGGAGAGGCGAGAACGGCGGCCGGAGCCTGGACGGCAGCCGGCGAAACTGGCGCAGCCGAGGGGCTTTCGACATCGGCACGGGTGATTCGGCCGCCGGGGCCGGTCCCTGCCAGCGTCGCCAGGTCTATCCCGCGCTCTGCGGCGATCTTTCGGGCCACGGGAGACGCTTTGACCCGTCCGGTGGACACCGTCGTAGCGGGCGCGGGTGTCGCTACAGGCGCGGGAATCGCCGGAGCTGTAGCGACTGTCTCTGCCGCCGGGGCTGGCGCCGGACTGCCGTTTACGTCCGGCACAACGTCGTCCGCGTCTCCCAGGTAGGCGATCAGGTCGCCAACGGGTACTTTTACGCCTTCGCCGATGACGATCTTGCGCAGCAGTCCAGACCCGTACGCCTCCATCTCAACGACCGTTTTGTCCGTCTCGATTTCGGCGAGGATATCCCCGCGGGATACTTCATCGCCCTCGGACTTGAGCCACTTGACGACTGTGCCTTCGGTCATGTCGGCGCCCATGGCCGGCATTACGACTTCGGTAATCAATCCGGGACCCTTTCCTGGTGTTTAGGTGCGGGGGTACGCTCGGTCCGTTGGCTGGGCGCTCAGATTCTCAAGCCGCCCATCTGTTGCGCTTAGAGCCCGTAGGTTTTTTCGATTTCATCTATCACCCATTGTGTCTGGGGGATTCCCAGTTGCTCAAGTGGGCGTGTGTAAGGCGCCGGGGCGTCCGCGCCGCCAACGCGAGCCACCGGGCCGTCAAGGTAATCCGAGCTCCTGTAACCAATCTCTGCCGCTATCTCGGCTCCGAAACCCGCCGTCCGCCAGTTCTCGTCCAACACCAGTGCCCTGCTCGTCTTTTCGACGGAATCGATCACGGTGTCCATGTCCAGCGGTCGCAATGTCCTGAGATCGATCACCTCGGCGCTAACGCCCGTCTCGGCGAGTTTCTCCGCCGCGTCCAGCAGCGTGACCACGCCATGCGCCCACCCCACCAGCGTGATATCGGTCCCGTCCCGCTTCACGTCGGCGACGCCGATGGGTACGCGATATTCGTCGTCCGGCACCTCTCCCCGAGTTCCGTACAGCAAGGCATTTTCTGCGAATACGACCGGGTTGTCGTCTTCTATCGAGCTCCTGAGAAGGCCCAGCGCGTCGTACGGGTTGGAAGGAGTTACAACTTTCAGGCCGGGAGTCGACGCGTACCAGTTTTCGAACGATTGCGAGTGAGTCGCCCCGAGCTGCACGCCGCCGCCTGTCGGGGCGCGCAGCACCATCGGCACCTTCACCTGGCCGCCGGACATATACCTGATCTTGGCCGCCATGTTGACGATCTGGTCCGATGCTACGAGCGAGAAACTCATAGACATGAGTTCCACCACCGGCCGGAGCCCCGCCACCGCGGCCCCGACACCGGCGCCGACAAACGCGGCCTCGGAAATCGGGGTGTCACGAATGCGGTCCGGCCCGTACGCATCGAGAAGTCCCTGCGTAACCGCGTACGCGCCATCGTACTTCCCGATGTCTTCGCCCATGAGGAACACATCCGGGTCAGCGTCGAGCGCTTCCCGCAGTCCCCGCTGGAGAGCCTGTCTGAACGTAATTTCAGTCATGCATCAATCTCGCCGTCCGTGATTCCGTGTCCGCGAAAGGCGACGTCATCAAGCGTAGATATCGGTGAAAAGTTCTTCATCTGGAGGGAAAGGGCTGTCTTCGGCAAACTTGACCGCGGCAGCCACTTTGGCGTCGGCGCTCTTCCGGATTTCGTCCAGCTCCGCCTCCGTCACAAGTCCCTGCTCCAGCAGTTGCCCGGGGAAGGTTGTGACCGGGTCACGCGCCTCCCAGGACGCCGTTTCCGAGTGGTCACGGTACTTGACCGGGTCCGCCATGGAGTGGCCCTGGAAGCGGAACGTCTTGGCCTCGATGAACGCCGGACCGTTCCCGGCCCGGATGCTCTCAAGTGCCAGCTTCGTAGCTTCCTGTACTGCGAGTACATCCATGCCGTCCACCACGGCGGCCTGGTCGATCCCGTACGTGGCGGCGCCCGGGTAGAAATCCTCGCCACCCGCCCGTACACGATCAAACCTTGAGCCCATGCCGTACAGGTTGTTCTCAAGGAAGAACAGGATGGGTAGTTTCCAGACCGAGGCCAGGTTCATCACTTCGTGATAGGTACCCTGATTGGTGGAACCGTCGCCAAAAAAGACGACGCACACACCGTCTGTCTTCCGGTACTGGTGTGAAAGGGCAAGACCTGCTGCGAGCGGGAACTGTCCGCCGACTATCGCGTGGCCGCCGATAAAACCCTTCTCGGCGTCGAACAGGTGCATCGAGCCACCTTTGCCCTTGCTCAGGCCTCCGATGCGGCCAAACAATTCGGCCATGGTGCGATCCGGGTCGATGCCCCGCGCCAGTGCGTGGCCGTGGTCCCGGTAATGGGTCACGATGTAATCGTGGGGTTGAAGTTGGGAGATCGCGCCGACGGCGATCGCTTCTTCTCCGATGTAAAGGTGCAGAAACCCACGGATCAGACCGCGGGTGTACATCTCCCCGCACACTTCTTCAAATTGACGAATCAGGTACATCTGCCGATAAAGATCGGCGAGTTCCTGCTTCCGTGCGTTTCCCTCCTCATCTGATTGGGAAGACGCTTTTTCTTTGCTTTGAACGATCTTTCGACCTCCCGGCCGGAACTCAACAGACCCGCTTGCTCCAGAGCATGAGCGGGTTGTTCTTTAGAGACGCCGATCGATCTCAACGTCGATGGGATCGCGGCGGCGAATATCTTACTATACGGCCCCGAAATTTCCCGAACGGCCACAGGGATTATGCATGTTTGATTCTGGTCGCTATTCAGGGGCGCGACCGGCGGAGATACGGGCGGCCCGCATCACGTTTTTGAGCAACATGGCGATAGTCATGGGACCAACACCACCCGGAACCGGCGTGCGCATCGAGGCCACGTCCCTGACGTCCAGCGCAATGTCTCCGGCGAGCCTCCAGCCACGTTCACGGGACGGATCTTCGACCCGTACCGTGCCGACATCTATCACCACCGCTCCCGGCTTGACCATGTCCTTCGTTATCAATCCCGGCACGCCAATCGCCGCAACCAGGATATCCGCCTGTCTGGTGAACGATCCCAGGTCCCTGGTACGGGAGTGGCACACGGTCACAGTTGCGTCTCCGCCCTCGCCGCGCTTGAGCAGCAACCCTGCTAGGGGGCGCCCGACTATGTTGCTGCGCCCGCAAATCACCACGTGTTTCCCGCTGATATCGACGCCTTCTTCGGCGAGCAACCTCAAAACACCTGTGGCCGTCGCCGGGGCAAGCCGCGGGGCGCCGCCGAGCAGCAGTCCCATGTTGAACGGGTGTATGCCATCGACATCTTTTCCCGGGTCGATGGCGTGCAGAACCGTATCGTCATCGATGTGATCGGGCAGCGGCAACTGCACGAGGAAGCCCGTGATCCGATCGTCCGCGTTCAACTCCCCGATCACCCCGAGCAGTTGATCCTGCGTCACATCGGCCGGGAGTTTCCGGGTCTCGGAATGCATCCCGACTTCTAAAGACGCTCGTTCTTTGCCCATGACGTAAGTCGCCGAGGCCGGATCGTCCCCCACCAGGACCACTGCCAGGCCCGGCTGCGGATGACCGCCAGCAACCCAGTCCTTGACCTCCCGCGCGACTTCTGAACGGACCTTTTCGGCCACCGCCTTGCCGTCGATTCGTTTCGCGCGAATGGGAACTCTCCTCGGGCCGTTTCACGGCTGTGTTCATCGCGCTGTGGACGCGCGGGTGTTACGAGGGGATCAAACGCACCCGTGAACATGTTTGCCAAATTGAAGGTTAGCACCGGTCCGGCCGATATGAGTGATGCCATCCCCCAATGCGTAGAGTCCCCCCGCGGGGACAGACCTTGCGCCCCATATAATCGGCCCGTCGATTCGCTACAGGTCGTTACATTCCGGCGAGAGCGATTCGATAGGGCGGTTCTCGTTACCGGAACCGGAGGGACACAGCTTGTACGTCGGCGTCGACATAATCGAGATCGAGCGCATAGAGCGCACGTTCTCTCGGTATCCCCGCCGATTCCTGGAGAAGATCTACACGCCCGGAGAGCAGGCTTACTGCCGCGGCCGTGCGCCCCAGCTCGCAAGCCGGTTCGCCGCCAAAGAGGCGGTGATGAAGGCGCTCGGCACCGGCGTTCGTGGAGTGGGATGGCGCGACATAGAAGTCCAGCGCAAACGAGGACGGGCGCCCGAGATCGTTTTACATGACCGTGCCAGGGCGCGTGCGGAAAGAATGGGAATCGTGCGGATCGCTGTCAGTCTTTCGCATTCCCGCGATTTCGCCGTCGCGAGCGTCGTGGCGGAAACAGACGGAAGGGCGATGCCGGAGTGAAAATAGTTACGACCCGACAGATGCGGGAACTGGAACAGGCGTCGGTGAGAGCCGGCGTTTCTCTTGACACACTGATGGAGAACGCCGGGTTGGCGGTCGCCGAGGCGCTTCGGGATCGGTTGCCGTCCCCTGGAAGTGGCCCCGCTCTCGTGCTCGTGGGGCCGGGCAACAACGGCGCGGACGGGCTCGTGGCCGCACGCCATCTCGCGGCCCGGGGCGTAGCCGTCACGGCCTACCTGCTCACGCCCCGTGCGGCCGTCGATGAAAAACGGGACCTCGCCATCGACGCCGGCGCGGTGATCGTCCACGCGTTCGAAGATGAGGATCATTCAAAGCTGGTCGCGGCCACTGCAGAAGCGACCGTAATCCTGGACGCAGTCCTCGGGACCGGGCGCGGTCGCCCCATAGAACCACCGCTTTCTGACCTTTTGCGGATTGTCAGGGACAACGCACACGCTCCGATAGTTGCGGTCGATGTCGCTACGGGGATGGCGACCGATACCGGACACATGGACCCCAACGGGCTGGCAGCCAGCGAGACCCTCGTCCTCGGACGCCCCAAGATCGGCCATTTCCTGGAACCCACCGGCGCCACCTGGAGATGCCTGGACATCGGCATACCGGACGGTCTGGACATTCAGGTTCCGACAGAACTGATGACAACCGGTTCGATGGGCCGCATCGTGCCTTCCCGCCCGGCGCGCTCAAATAAAGGGACGTTTGGCCGTGCGCTCATCGTCGCCGGTTCAGAGAATTACGTCGGCGCGGCTTATCTGTCCGGCGCTGGCGCGGGCCGTGCCGGCGCGGGACTCGTAACCCTGGCGTTGCCCGACACGATATATCCCCTCATCGCCTCACGCCTGGCGGAGGCGACGTACATTCCCCTGGTCGAGCACGGCCGGAACGTAATCGATTCCGGATTTGCCGCCGTACAGGTTACCGATGCGTCACGTGTGGCTTCAGCTATGTTGATCGGACCGGGGCTTGGCCAGACTCCGTCGGCGATCGAGTTCGTTCGCTCGGTGCTCCTGGACCGTCGTGAGGGTCCTCGACTTGTTATCGATGCGGATGCGCTCAACGCGTTGGTCCCTGTCGACGACTGGCAGGGGCGAGTCCGCGGTCCGGCGATACTGACGCCGCATCCGGGTGAGATGGCGCGGCTGCGCGGCTCGACCGTCCCCGACGTCGAGCGCGATCGCGTTCACAGCGCAAAGTCCGCCGCCGAAACATGGCGCCACATCGTCGTATTGAAAGGCGCTTGCACCGTCGTGGCGCACCCGGATGGACGGACGGCGATCAGCCCCTGGGTCAATCCAGGCATGGCGACGGGCGGCACGGGAGACGTCCTCGCAGGATTGATCACCGGGTTCCTGGCACAGGGCATGGAACCCTTCGACGCCGCATCCCTGGGCGTGTACGTACACGGGCTGGCCGGTAATATCGCCAGGCGGGCGGTCGGAGAGGTCGCGTTGTTGGCGGGCGACGTACTGTCGTCGCTCCCACCGGCGCTCAAACAGCTAGCGAACTGAGCGCGAGTATCCCTGTCTGCGCTGATATCATCGGCAGATCGTGGGAAAACTGCTCGCCGTCGACGTCGGCAACTCAAACGTCACCATAGGCGCTTTCGAAGCCGACAGGCTTATCGCAACCTGGCGTTTCGCCACCGATGCCCGTCGGACCGCGGACGAACACAACCTCCTGCTCCAGGGAATGCTGCGTTCCAAGGACGTGGATCCGTCAGAATTTTCGGCGGCGGTGATGTGCTCCGTCGTACCTCCTCTCACCGGCGCCATCCAGACCGCATTGACGGACATGCTCGGCGCGCCACCCATGGTCATCGGTCCCGGCACTCGCACCGGCATAAAGGTCAACTACAACCGGCCCCAGGACGTTGGCACCGATCGGATCGCCGATGCCGTGGCAGCGTACCGGTTGTACGGCGGTCCTTGCATCATCGTGGACATCGGCACTGCTACCGTTTTTGACGCCATCAGCGGAGACGCCGAGTACCTGGGGGGTGCAATCGCTCCCGGCATGACCCTGGCGGCGGAGGCGTTGTACAGAGGGACATCCCAGTTGCGACGTGTCGATCTACAGGCGCCAGATAACGCCATAGGCCGCAACACGACCGATGCCATGCGCTCGGGATTGGTGTTCGGTTACGTTGGGCTGGTGGAAGGCATGGTCCGGAGATTCGCCGCCGAACTCAGTCCGGATGACCCTTCCGCGTGCCGGGTCATAGGCACCGGGGGGGCCGCGAGAGTCGTGGCGGCGCAGTCAGGCGTTCTCCAGGACGTGAACGAAGACCTGACACTTATCGGTCTTCGCTTGCTCCACGAGTTGAACAGCGGGGAATAGCAGTGCCGACAATCCTCAACGGAAAGTCAATCGTCCTCGGTGTCACCGGGAGCATCGCCGCGTTCAAAGCGGCCGATCTGGCCAGCAAATTGACCCAGGCCGGGGCATCCGTGGACGTGGTGTTGACCCGCTCCGCACAGGAGTTTATCGGCGTCGCCACATTTGCCGGTCTTACGCAGAGGACCGTATCGACCGGCCTGTACGAGTCGAACTCCGAGTTGGGGATCGACCACGTGGCGTTGGCACGCCGGGCCGATCTGATACTGCTAGCTCCCGCAACGGCAAACTTCCTGGCCAAGCTCGCCCACGGTGTGGCCGACGATGTCTTGACGGCGACGATCCTCGCCGGGTCGCAGCCGCTCGCTATCGCTCCCGCGATGGACGCAGATATGTACGGGAATGCGGCGACGCAATCGAATGTCGAAACGCTGCGGGAGCGCGGCGCCCATTTCATCGGCCCGAAGTCGGGACGGCTGGCCTCGGGTCTTGTCGGCAGGGGCCGCCTGGCGGAGGTCCCGGAAATCATCGGGCACGTTCGTGCGCTCCTTGGAAGGAACGGAGATCTCGCCGGACGCCGGGTTGTCGTGTCCGCCGGCGGCACCGAAGAGGCGATCGACCCGGTGAGAGTGCTGACCAACCGGTCCACGGGCAAGATGGGATACGCCGTCGCCGAAGCCGCCAGGGATCGCGGCGCGGTTGTCACGCTTGTCACGGCGCCGGCCTTCCTCCCGCCTCCGCCCTGCGTAAACGTCGTTGGAGTCGCTTCAGCGATCGAGATGCGTGACGCAGTGCAGTCCGCCTGCTCCGATGCTGATCTGCTGGTGATGGCGGCAGCGGTTAGCGATTACCGTCCTGCGAATCCCGCCGATGAGAAAATCAAAAAGACCGGTGATGACTCGTTGAGCATCGACCTGATCCAGAACCCGGACATCATCGCCGGGGTGAACGGCGAGCGGCTGGTCAAGGTGGCGTTCGCCGCCGAGACCAACGACGTGATCGTGAACGCCGATGCTAAATTGCTGTCCAAAGGCGTGGATATGGTCGTGGCAAACGACGTGTCGGCCGCCGATTCCGGATTCGGCACAGACACCAACGCCGTGACATTTATCTTTCCGGAGCGAGACCCGGAACCGATGCCCCTCATGGACAAACTGGATGTCGGCAATGCCCTGCTGGACCGGGCGCTGCCCTTGCTCAATCAAGGCTTCACGACGTAGGAGTTACGTAACGACATGCGCATGTACTGGAAAGAGCACCCCAAAGGGTTGGATCTGGCCCTTCTCATGGACACCGGGGAAGAGATCAACCTGGGCGGCGTTCGTTCGCTGAAACGCGGTATCCAGGCGATAGCCGCCACCCGCGGGTACGATCCGGGGCGCGCTGTGAAAGGCCTCGGTTCGATCGATGAGGGAAAAGAGTTTGTGCTCCAGTTCCAGCCGTGGCGTGAGTTCGTCCGGGAGGACCTCGTTGTAGAGCCGGATATCGTCAGGGCGGAATAATCCGGCAACAGATACCAGGCAGCCGGTTAGAGCCAGGAGAAGCGGAATTGGCCTACACAGCTATCAAGACCTGGCTCGACACCGGGCTGGACGAAATTCGTTCCGCCGGGTTGTTCAAAGATGAGCAGGTGATCGAGACGCCCCAGGGCGCCCGGGTCACAACAAACGCCGGGCCGCGCATCAACTTCTGCGCAAACAACTACCTCGGACTTGCCGACAACCCGGAGATCCTGGAAGCCGTGGCTTCCGGACTCCAGAGCCACGGCTACGGCATGGCGTCTGTACGGTTCATCTGCGGCACCCAGGATATCCACAAGGAGCTGGAAGCCCGGATCAGCCGATTCCTGGGCACGGAGGACACGATCCTCTACAGCTCCTGTTTCGACGCCAACACGGGTCTGTTCGAGACCTTGCTCGGTCACGAAGACGCCGTGATCAGCGACGAACTCAATCACGCCTCAATCATCGACGGCATACGGCTGTGTCGTGCGGACCGGAAACGCTACAAGCACAGCGACATGGCTGACCTTGAGGCGAAGCTGAAGGAAACGGCAAGCGCCCGGTTCCGGCTAATCGCCACGGATGGCGTGTTCAGCATGCAGGGCGACCTCGCAAAGCTGGAGGAGATCTGCGACCTGGCTGACATGTACGACGCACTGGTGATGGTGGATGACTCCCACTCAACGGGGTTCGTCGGCCCGAACGGACGCGGGACGCCGGCAGAGCTGGGCGTTGAGGATCGTGTGGACATCATCACCAGCACGCTCGGCAAGGCCCTCGGAGGCGCATCGGGAGGGTTCACAACCGGACATTCGGAAATCGTGTCGTACCTCCGCCAGCGCTCCCGCCCATACCTGTTCTCGAACACCCTTCCCCCGCTTGTCGTCACAGGAGCGTTGAAGGCGCTTGAACTGGTGGAACAGCAACCCGAGCTACGCGAGAAGTTGTGGGAGAACACCCGTTACTTCCGTCAGCGAATGACGGAGTTTGGATTCGAGCTGATTCCGGGCGACCACCCGATCGTACCCGTGATGCTGCGAGACGAGATCAAGACGGTAGAGATGGCGGCGGCGATGAACCGGCGCGGGATCTTCGTCGTAGGGTTTAGCTATCCCGTGGTCCCGAGGGGAGAGGCCCGCATCAGGGTACAGATGTCGGCCGCACACGACCGATCAGAACTGGACGAGGCGCTGGACGCGTTCAAGGATGTCGGTGCTGAGTTGGGTGTGATTTGAGCTTCTCAGCTTCTAACTTGGATCCCCCGCAGATCCCGGGCGCGGTACCAGGTGAACTCGCGCGGAAGGTTGCCGTCGTCACAGGCGCGGGTAGCGGCATGGGACGATCTACAGCGCTGCGGCTTGCCGCCGCCGGGGCATCGATTGCGGTTAACGATATTGCGGTCGATGCTGCGGACAAGACGGCCGCCGTGATTCGGGACGCTGGCGGCGAAGCGGTAGCCGTTAGCGGCAACGTCACCAGCGCTTCCGATGTCTCCGAACTGGTGGACCGAACCGTCTCAGAACTCGGCGGGCTCCACATACTCGTTAACGCGGCGGGCGTACTCCGCAGAACCGCCGTCTTCGATATGGACGAAGACGAGTGGGACTTCGTGATCGGAGTGAACCTGAAGGGCACCTTCCTGCCCTCCCGCGCCGTTCTCCCGGCGATGCGTGAAGCTGGTTGGGGACGAATCGTCAACTTCTCGTCGACGGCCGGCAAAACCACCAGTACCCTCGGCAGTGCCGCCTACACGGCCTCCAAGCACGCCGTCCTGGGACTCACACGCCACCTCGCCATGGAAGAGGCCTCGTACGGCATTACAGTCAACGCCGTCTGCCCGGGCTTGATCGACACCGAGATGGTGCAGGTAGAGGTCGACCAGCAACGCAGGGCGGCGTACGCCAACAGCTTCCCCATCGCCCGCCTGGGTGAACCATCAGAGGTAGCCGAACTCGTCGCCTTCCTGGCGTCCGACCGCGCCGCATACATCACGGGACAGGCGCTGGACATCAGCGGCGGAGACCTGATGGTTTAGGTCGGCAATCCCGATCTTTCGCCGCGCCGCCTACTTCTCTGAAAGTTCCTCTGGCTCTATGGTGGCGGCGAAGCGCTCTCCTTCGACATCCCCCTCGGCGACACCCACTCCAGCGACGTTAGCCCCGTCTCCCACATCACCAATCACACCGGAGAGCACCTTCAAATCGTAGGCCTTACCGGTCAGTTCCAGTGACGCCAGGGGCCGGCCCATTCCCAATCCCAGGTCCGTCTTCGCCTTACGAACCGCAGCGATCGCGTCACAGGCCACGGAGAATGAGTCCTCGCCGTCCGGAGCCGGTACGCCCCCTAGCTCTTCAATGGACGGCCAGTCCGCCACGTGGATGGACTGCCTGCCCGTATGCTCTGCGAAGGTCCACGACCACACCTCGTCGGTGATCGTCGGGACAAACGGGGCGAACAGGCGCATCGTTACACTCAGTCCGGTGCGGAGAGTGGCGATAGCCGATGCACGTCCCTCCGGATCGTCCTCTGTGCGGGTCCGCTTCTTCACCAGCTCAAGGTAATTATCGGTAAACGCGCTCCAGAAGAAGGTCTCCGTCTCCTCCAATGCACGGGAATACTCGTACTCCTCGAACGCTGCCGTCGTGCGCTCGACCAGCGATCTCAACTCGGCGATGAAGGCGCGATCCAGTTCGTCAGTGATATCACCTTCTGGCCCTTCCTGGGAGAGCACGAACTTGCCGGCGTTATAGATCTTGGTGACGAGGCGTTTGCCGACCCTGAACACCTGCTCGTCAAAAGCGGTATCAGCGCCCAGGCGTGCGCTTCCGGCCCAGTACCGGACGGCATCTGCGCCGTATTCCTCCAGCATCCCGACCGGGGTCACGACGTTGCCGCGGCTCTTGCTCATCTTCTTGCGGTCCGGATCCAGGATCCATCCGCTGAGTACGACGTTGTGCCACGGCACGTCGTCGTGGTGGAGATGGGCTTTGGCGATGGTGTAGAACGCCCAGGTCCGGATGATGTCATGCGCCTGCGGCCGAACGTCCATCGGAAACAACTCGCCCATCTTGTCGCCGTTCTGGTCCCAGCGGGCGCCGATCTGCGGCGAAAGTGAGCTGGTGAACCATGTGTCAAACACATCCGGCTCTCCGGCGAACCCACCGGGCTGTCCGCGCTGCGATTCTTCAAAGCCCGGCGCGGTGGACGACATCGGGTCCATCGGAAGCAGGTCACGCGTCGGGAGGATCGGGTCGGAGTAATCAGGATTACCCTGGTCGTCCAGCCGATACCAGGCCGGGATCTGCACGCCGAAATATCGCTGACGGCTGATCCCCCAGTCCAACCCGAGATTGGCGGTCCAGTCCTCGTAACGCTTGCCCATGTAGGCGGGATGCCAGGTGATCTGTCGACCGCGTTCTATCAGTTCGTCCTTCTTGTCCAGCAGACGAACGAACCACTGTCGGTTGGTCAGATATTCAAGCGGGCTATCGCCCTTTTCGTAGAATCGGACCGCGTGCTTGAGTGGACTTGGCTCGCCCTGGAGCGGCGTTCCACCGCCCTCCAGCGCAGAGTTGGACTCTTCCCGTAACTGCTCGACGACGATGCGGCGCGCTTGATTGACCCGCTTGCCAATGATCTCCGCGTAATTGGCATTGGCCAGGTCCGGGTCGTTGCTCTCCCAGCCCTCGGATCCGTACCGGCGTTCAACAATGAGGCCGTCGCGCCCGAGGACCTGCCGCAACGGTAACGACTCGTCGCGCCACCATTGCACGTCTGTCTGGTCGCCAAAGGTGCAGACCATCAACACGCCGGTGCCTTTTTCGGGATCGGCAAGCTCAGTCGGGAAAACAGGTACGGGGACGCGATAGACCGGGGAGATCGCCCTTTTCCCGAACAGCGCCTTGTAGCGTTCATCATCCGGGTGGGCGGCGATCCCGACGCACGCGGCGAGTAACTCCGGCCGCGTGGTGGAGATCACAAAGTTGCCGCCGTCTTCGGTGCCGAACTCGATGTCGTGGAACGCGCCATCGCGCTCCCGGTCTTCGACCTCCGCCTGTGCGACTGCGGTTGCGAAATCGATGTCCCACATCGTCGGCGCTTCAACCTGGTAGATATGTCCCTTCTCATACAGGTCCAGGAAGCTGAGCTGGGCGATGCCGCGTGAGCGGTCATCGATGGTGGCGTACTCCTCGTTCCAGTCCACCGACAGGCCAAGCATCTTCCACAGGTCTTTGAAGGCGACCTCGTCCTCCGCTGTGACTACGTGACACAGATCGATGAAGTTCCGGCGTGAGATCACGGTCGGGCGCGGGAGGTCACGCGGTTTCGTATCCGGGTCTACGCGTTCCACCTCCAGGTCCGGGTCGTAAGCCATGAACGGGTCCGACCGGACGTTGAACACGTTCTGGACGCGTCGTTCCGTGGGCAGACCGTTGTCGTCCCAGCCCATCGGATAAAAGATGTTCCGGCCCCTCATCCGCTGGTAGCGAACGATGAGATCCTGGTGCGTGTACGAGAACACGTGTCCAACGTGCAAAGAGCCGCTGGCCGTCGGCGGCGGCGTGTCTACCACGAAGGTCTCTTCCCGGGGGCGTCCGGGGTCGTAACTGTGAATACCCCAGTCATCCCAGAGGGCGCGCCAGCGCGGCTCCGCCTCTTCCGGCTCGAATCGTCGCGGTAGAGCCGACACGTCGACCGGCTGCACCCATCTTCTTTCCGTTGTAGCCATTTTTCGCCCTGCTGTTGAACTTTTGCCGCACCAAATCGGCAGCCAATAAAAAACCCCGTCCCTCAAAGGACGGGGCATTTCGCCTCGCGGTACCACCTTCGTTGTCCCGGGCGGGTAACCATTACTGGAACCGGCCAGAACCTCTCAATGCTGTTAACGGTAGCTGCCGTTCAGCCCTGGTCCCCTACGGGAGTTCAGGCTAACCACTCCGGGATGACTTCTCGCGTGGCTTACGGCGCCGGGATCACACCACCCCCGGCTCTCTAACGCCCGCTACGCGGTACTACTTCCCTTCACTGCGTTTTACGTCATGAACGGTTTCGACGCTAGCACGACGCGTCGTTCGTGGTCAATCTGCTGAAGCTACGACCGGGTCCGCTTCTTTGACCACCTCGGGCTCCAGCCCGCATAGAGCCCGCAACCTGGCCCACTCGCGATCGACATTGGCCTGGATCTCTTCAAGCACACCCGGCTCTTTGTCACGCAACAGGTGCCTGAAACGGCCCTGCGACTCCAGGTAGTCGATTATCGGCTTCGACTTGTGGCGCGGTCCGTTCAGCTTGTATTCGCCGTCTACGATTTCATAAATCGGCCACAACGCCGTCTCAACCGCCAGCCGGGATACGGCCATCGTGTCTTCAGGCTCATAGCGCCAGCCGCGATCACAGGGTGCGAACACGTTCAGGAACGATGGACCTTCGGCGGCTTCTGCCTTCCGGACCTTGGTCATGAGGTCTTTCCAGTGGTGTACGGCCGCCTGGGCCACGTACGGGATGCCGTGGGCGGCAACGATGCCCGTCATGTCTTTGCGCCATTGCGGTTTGCCCGGGACAAGATCGCCTGCGGGCGTGGTCGTGGTCCATGCGCCGAGCATCGTCGCCCCGCTGCGCTGGATGCCCGTGTTCATGTAGCCCTCGTTATTCAGGCAGATATACATGAACTTGTGACCGCGCTCCAACGCCCCCGAAAGCCACTGGAACCCGATGTCGTAAGTTGCGCCGTCGCCGCCGAATACGACGAAGGTCATCGGCCGGTCAGCCATACGACCTTTCCGGACCAGCGCCTTGTAGGCCGCTTCGATGCCAGATGCGCTCGTGGCTGCGTTCTCGAAAGCGCTGTGGATCAGCGGGACCTTCCACGCCGTGTCCGGGAACCGGGTACTCGAAACCTCCAGGCAGCCGGTTGCAAGGGCGACCACCGGCTCATTCGCGAGCGCCAGCAGCACCTGCCGGACAATGACGGACTCTGAACACCCGGCACACAGACCGTGCCCGGACTCGAATCCGTCATCCAGCAATGTCAGGTCACGTAGTTTCAGAGTCATTGAGCCGGTACCTCCCCGTCTTCGCGCAGGCCCAGATACGTCGGATCTCCGGGCGCTTCGCCGGTTTCCAGGACTGTCCTCAGTTCGTCAAAAGCCTGGTTGAACTGGCCCAGGGTCACAACCCTGCCGCCGAGTCCGTAGACGAATCCTTTGGTTAACGGCCTGTTGGATTGCCCCCACAACGCGGATTTGACGTCCGAGAGCAGAGGGTTGTCCACGGACCCGAACCCGATGGCACGATCCATCACGCCGATGACGCGTGCGCCGGACAGTGCCTCGGCGACCGCCTGTGTCGGGAAGGGCCGGAGAAGGCGGATACGCAGCGCTCCGGCCTTCAGCCCGGCTGCCCGGGCGGCGTCCACGGCGGCGTGCGCCTGGCCTTCGGCCGATCCCATCAAAACGAGAACGACCTCGGCGTCGTCCATCATGTACGGCTCGAGGATCTTGTGATTTCGGCCCGAAATCTCTCCGAAACGCCTCAGCGCTTCTTCGACAACCGGCTGGGATCGGTACAGCGCCGCTTCCTGCTGGCGCCTGTGTTCAAAGTAGTAGTCCCGGAAATCCAGAGCCCCGTACGTGGCGGTCGATCCCTCTGCCAGCAGCGATGTCTCGGGTTCATATTCGCCCACGAATTCACGCACTACATCGTCCGGCAATACGTCTACGCGCTCAACGGCATGCGTGACCATGAAGCCGTCGACAAGGTTCGCGCACGGCAACTGCACATCCGGGTGCTCGGCGATAGTCTGCGCCACCAGGGCGAGGTCATAAGCCTCCTGCGGGCTGCTCCCGGACAGCATCACCCATCCGGTCTCGCGCATCGCCATCGCGTCGGAGTGGTCGCCCAGGATGTTCAGCGGTGCGGACAGCGCCCTCGTGCACAGGTGCATCACGATCGGCAATCGCATTCCGGAAGCCACGCCCAGCATCTCGAACATGAGCGCCAGGCCGGGTCCTGCGGTCGCCGTAACGGCACGTGCACCGGCGGCGCTGGCGCCCACACAGGCACTGAGCGCGGCGTGCTCGCTCTCTACGTTGATGTACTCGGTTCGGACGAGTCCGTCGGCGCAGTATTCGGCGAACTTCTCGATGATGAGTGTTTGCGGTGTTATCGGATACGCGGCCACCACTTCCGGCTCAATCTGCCGGAGTGCGTAGGCAACGGCCTCGCCGCCGTTGACGGCGATAGCCGTAGACGCGGCCGGTGCGTCGATGTCGCCACTTGCCGGGCGTTCCTGTGTGTCTACCAAGAGTTCTCCATATCCTCAGGCAATGGACGTGCCGACGGCGTTGGCGGGCTCAGTCACGCTCCTCCTCGACCATTTCGATGCATTTCACCGGGCACTCGGATGCACAGATGCCACATCCCTTGCAGTGATCCAGATCGACGGATTGAAGCGTTCCCTCGGCGGTCTTGAAACAACTGTCCGGACACATCACCCAGCAGATCATACAGTGCGTACAGGCATCGAAATCAATGACCGGAAGTTTCGTCCGCCAGGAGCCGGTCAGGTTACGTTCCGTGCTCCCCGGCAGGAGAACCGTCCCGCCGATAGACACATCCGCCCATGATTCGTTTCCCGGTTGTGTCATCAAACAACTCCCTGACCGATAGACCGGGCCGATTCGAATCCCCGGTTGAGCGCGGCAGTGTTCCCGCTCACGACCCTCTCCGGGAAGATCTCACTTAATTGCTTGCGTACCGCCTCTACCATCGTGTCCAGCGGCACCATCGGGAAGACCTGGAGGAGCGCGCCCAGCATCGGGGTGTTGGGCAACGGACGCCCGATAAGCTCCAACGCTATGGCGGTGGCGTCCACCGTGCAAATAACGATATCGTCCCGAATCAGGCGTTCCCGCTCTTCCTCCGGAGACCGGATCGAGTTCACGACGACGGCCGAACCGGGCGCCATACCCTCAAGGACATCCACGTTTCCGATCAAAGAGGGGTCCAACACCAGCACAAGGCCAGGGTTATCGACCGGACCGCGCATCGTCGGCGGCCTGTCGTCGATACGCGTGTAAGCGCCGACCGGCGCGCCGGATCGTTCTGCGCCGAAATCCGGCAGTGACTGCGGATAGTAGCCGCCCTCCAGGGCGGCGGTGGCCAGCAAGCGGCTGGCCGTCACCACTCCCTGCCCCCCGCGCCCGTGCCAACGGACTTCTGCAGGAAGCGTTACCGGCGTCGTCGTCACCAATACGTGGTTCTCCTTATGTGAGTCGGCGCGTTCCGCCATCACATGCTTAACGGTTCGCCGTATCGAGGCGATCCTCCCGGACCGATCCAGTAAGTCTCCGTTGCCTGCCGTGAGGAAGGCATGAAGACGATCCGATCTTGAAAATCACGCGGGAAAATCGGCAGGCCGATGATATCCCTGACTCACGGCGGTCTCACGAACGTCGTTGAATCCTCACGATTCCCTCATGTCTATCCCCGTAGCGTGCATATGGCGTTGGAAATAGCCGACAGGCGATCTCCACGAACGAGGAGGTTTTCATGGGACGCCCACGTTTCCTTACCTTCGTGATCCCCGGGATCATTCCTGCGGTGCTTGCCGTTTTGGCGCTCCAGGCGGGCGGGCCGCCCGCGAGTTTGATCGCGATTATTGCGATCGCTTATGTCCTTTTCCTCGGGGTGTATTTCTCTGAGCGGATCGCCGCGCCGGCCGCACTCGTCAGGGGCGCTGAAGCGATAGCGCGCAACGCCAGGGCGATAGGGATAAGCCTCACGCGACGGGTGCAGTACAGGGGAGATCGAAAGATTCTGAAGATCACCTCCACGTCCGGTGTCTGCCCGCTCGGGTTGGATGCCGGGGCTACCTGGGAAATCAACGAATCAGGACGCCTGAACAGGTCAGTATGCCGCCCTGCTGCACTGGCGATGGGGCTCGCGCTTGAAGGCAGTGACCCACAGGCCCAGCAGGCCTGTGTCTGCCCGCGAGGCCCGCAATCCGTGTCATTTGCGGTCCAGTAGGGACAAATCGCACGCCTGCTAACGGTTGATGGGAAGACATCCCCCATCCGCCGTGGAGTGCCGGTATGTCACTCCATGATCGGCCATAAACGGGAGGACGAAATGCAACTCGACAGCGAGTCGAAGACGACGGATTCCCCGACCCGGAAGTTGTTCGAGGCAGGGCGCACCTGCGGAGAATGCCTTCTTATTGCCTCGGATTGGCCCAGATCTCCCGCTAGCGATGTGCTGCTTCGCTCCGTTAAGGGCCTTTCCGCAGGACGAGCCGGGACGTGTTCGCTGCTGGTGGCCGGTCTGCTCGTGATAGCCGAACAGAACGAGTCCGAATCCGGCAACGACCTTCCTTACAACGACTTGCTTGAGACATTCGTCCCGGATGGCGCCCCCGGGTCTCAACTCGCCCGGGGTAACTCAAAACTCAATGAATTCAGGCGGCGTTTCGAGGAAAGGGTCCGCCGGGACCACAGCGGTCTCGCCTGTGCCCAGATTTCAAATGCTGACTGGGGAGCCGGCCTCCCCATCACCAACCAGGCGCCCTACCCGGACGAAAAATGCGTAGAACTGGCGGATTCCACGGTCTCAGACCTGGACGAGATCCTCTCGGCTGATTGAGCGGGGTCGGACACAGCCGATCACGTTCTGACAGGCCGGCGGCGCACCCGACGAGCGTATCGTGGCGGCGCCTTGTACGTGTGCAAATCGCCAAGGTCAATAAAGGGCCTGGCGAACGTCTCGTCGCTGTTCTTGCGCGCCTGCGCCAGTCGCATCCGTTCCAGCAATTCCAACCCTTTTCGCGTATCGCTGGCGATCCGAGCCGGGTCGGCGTTCTTGAAGCGGCGCTGAAATAGCCAGTACGTGAAATGGTCGATGTTGCCCAGGTTGCCGGCAGCGCGTTCCGGGCCGCGGGATTGGCGGCTCACGCGGCCGCCAGTCTCTCCGCCAAACTCCGTGATCAGCTCATCACGAGTGGCGCCGTAGAGGATCTCATACGCAACTTCCACTCCGACGTCGTCCGGTGCGAACCCGCGCGCATAACGCCGTTTCCTGACCTCCTCCTCGACCGCAAGCAGGATGGCCTGCTCAACTGTCACACCATAGAAGTAGTTGAGGAATCCAGCACCTTTCGCGAAACCGATCAAACGCCGGAATTCTTCTTCTTTGAGACCCGCCGGGAGGGCCCAGTTCAGCAGTAATTCTTCCCGTTCCTCCTCCGGGATCGGGATGTCCGGTGCCCCGAGAATTCGCTCGGCAAGCGTCCGCCAGTCGAATGCTTCGCCGGCGAGGAGGTAGACGAGGTTACGGCCATCGATGCGTTCAGACGCCAGCGGCCACAGGGCCATCGTCTCGATAAGCGCGAGCTGCCAGTCGCCATCCGGATCGGACGCAGCGACACGGAACTGCTCAAGGAGTTCTTCGGGATCCGTCGCCGCTCCCTCGGCGGTTATCGCTTCCCCGGGCTCGACAGGTTGGAGCTCCTCCGGTTCCAGCGGTCCGCCCATAGATGAATTCGGAGTCATTCGAGAACCGCCTGCCTGGCGATGAAAGAAGCTCGTTCGGGTTTCGGAGTAGCCAGGAATCGTTCGAAGTCGGCGACCGGAAGGGTGTTCAGTACGTCCCGTTTTTCGGCCCATCCACGTCGCGCCGTTCCTATTCCGTAACGCAACTGGTCCAGGTTGCCGGGCTCATGTGCATCCGTGTTTATCAGGAAGCGCACGCCCAGTTCACGAGCCCGTCGGACGTGAGAATCCTTCAGATCCATCCGTTTTGGAGACGCATTGATCTCCATCGCCGTGCCGTTGGCGGCGGCGGCGCGGAAAACGGCGTCGAAATCGGCCTCTATCGATGGTCTCTCAAGCACGAAACGGGTCGTCAGATGACCGATGGCGGTCACGTATGGATTTTCGATCGCCTTGATGATTCGTGCTGTCATGACATCGGACGGTTGGGACATACCTGAATGAACCGATGCGATCACGATATCCAGATTCGCCAGCACGTCATCGGTGTAATCCAGCGTCCCGTCGGCGCGAATGTCTACTTCGGAGCCCTTGAAAACTCGGATGCCGCCGACCGCTATCTGGACGTCTGCGACCTCCAGGTTGTGCGCGGCAAGGCGCTCCAGCGAGAGGCCGTTAGCGATTCCCCGGCCGGATGAGTGATCGGTCATAGCCACATATTCAAGGCCACGGGACGCGGCCTCGCGCACCATCTGTTCCATCGAGACTCGTCCGTCAGACCAGTCGCTGTGCACATGGAGATCGCCACGGATCTCCGCTAAATCAACCAGGTCCGGAAGATCGCCCGCCTCCGCTGCGGAGATCTCTCCCAGGTCTTCACGCAACTCGGGCGGGATGTAGGGCAGACCCAGCGCCTCGTACACACCGGTCTCGGTGTCGAAAGTCTCTAACTCGCCGCTTTCCTGGTCGGTCAGCCCGTACTCGTTGAGAGACAAGCCCGCTCTCCGGGCGCGCTCGCGAAGCCTGATGCCGTGTTGCCTGCTGCCGGAGAAATACAGCAGGAGCGCGCCGAAATGGCGCTCGTCAGACACCCGGAGATCGATCTGGGCGCCTCCGGACACGATCACACTTGCTTTCGTTCCGCCCTGCCCCAGTACATCCACGACCATGGGCAGTGCGGCAAAAGCGGCCGTCACGGTTTCCGGATCATCCGAAACACCGAGCAGGTCGATATCGCCCGCCGTATCGCGCCAGCGCCGGGCGCTTCCCGCGACCGTGAGCCTGCGAACCCCGGAATCCGTTTCGTAAAGGGCGGCAATCGCCTGTTCTGCGATCGGCAAGGCCACCCCGAGCGGCATGCGGTCAGCCTGGCTCAGCCGCGCCTCCAGGTGCCTGAGGATGTTCTGTGCCTTCTTTTCGCCGACCCGTGGGAGGCTGGCGAATGAACCGTCTCGTATCGCCGCTTCAAGATCTTCTATCGATTCGATACCCAGGTCTTCGGCGGCCCGCATCGCCGTTTTTGGCCCCAATTCGGGGACGGTCATGATTTCGAGCAATCCGGGGGCGAACTCCCCGCGGAGCTTTTCAAAGAACTCCATCTTGCCGGTAGTGACCAGCTCACGCGTTTTGGACGCGATAGCGTCGCCAATTCCAGGGATTTCTTTCAGGAGGTCTTCGTCCCGGGCGAGCAGAGCGACCTGGCCGGGAAGATGCTCAAACACCTCGGCTGCCCGGCTGTATGCCCGGATTTTGAACACAGATTCGCCCTTGAGCTGCATCAGGGTCGCTATATCAGCGAACACCTGCGCAACTTCCAGGTTATCGATGTGCGCGGGTTTACCCGAAGGTCCGGCGGACGTTTCTGATCCAGAATCCGGCATGACCGTACATTTTACCGCTTAGTCCGGGCCGGTCAGGCCGCCCTGCCGTGACAGCGCTTGTATTTCTTGCCACTGCCGCACGGACACGCTTCGTTACGGCCGATCTTGCGATTCAGTGCAGAGTCTTCGCCATGACCCCTGTTCACGGCGGACATAACGCTGCTCCTGTTCAGGACCGCCGAGGCGGAACGGCCGGCACGCGAGTTCGCAGCCTGGCTCGATACGGGCCCGGAAGTCTCTGACGGTGCATCGGCGTCCGGGCCGCTAAGCGTCAACTTGCCCCGTGTGACCGGTTGCACGGCCGGCGTTTCCTGAACGACGGCGTTGAAAAACGTGTGCGTGATCTGGCGATCTATGCCCGCGTTCAATTCCTGGAACATCTCGAATGAGCGGCGACGGTACTGCACGAGAGGGTCTCGCTGGCCCACCGCCTGCAATCCGATTCCCTGCCGCATGTTGTCCATCTCGGTCAGGTGTTCCACCCACTGGGAATCCACCGCCCGTAGCACGACGGCCTGCGCCAGTTTCGTGGTCACCTCCTCTCCAAGCGTCTCGACTCTCTGATCCCAGAGCGATTCGATGTGATTGAGAAGGAGGTCTTCGATTTCTTCGGGGTCGAAATCAAAGAAATCGTCCGGTTCCGATAGTTCGGGCGGCAGCTCAAACATACTCCGTAGTTCTCCCGCCAACACGTCCACATCCCAGTCCGCGGAATCGCCAGAAAGCCCCATCGAGATGATCGATTGAACCTCGTTTGCCACTCGGAGCAGCACGGCCTCTCTCAGGCCTTCCCCCGCCAGGGCGTTGCGGCGCATACGGTAAATTTCGTTGCGCTGTGAATTGACCACGTCGTCATAGTCGACGAGGTTTTTCCGCACCTCGAAGTGGTAACCCTCGACCTTACTCTGAGCGCCACTCATCGCCTTGGTGATCATCCGATTTTCGATCGGCACATCGTCGTCCAGGCCGACCATGTTCATGATCCCCTTGATGCGGTCTCCGCCGAAACGCTTGACCATGTCGTCTTCTGTGGACGTGAAGAAGCGGGTCTCGCCGGGGTCTCCCTGCCGGCCCGAACGGCCGCGAAGCTGATTGTCAATCCGGCGTGACTCGTGCCTGGATGTGCCGATCACGTAAAGACCGCCGAGGTCGATCACCCGTTCGTGATCCCGCTTCCAATCATCGTCGGAGATGTTCAACTGATCCTGGTTTCCCCCCAGGATAATGTCGGTGCCGCGTCCGGCCATGTTGGTGGACACGGTAACGGCGCCGGGGCGTCCGGCCTGCGCGATGATCGTCGCTTCCCGGGCGTGGTTCTTCGCGTTGAGAACCTCCAGTTGGATGCCTCGGCGCACCAGCATGTCCGTCAGGGCCTCCGAGCGTTCCACACTGGTGGTGCCCACAAGGATCGGTCGTCCGTTCTTGGACTCCTGTTCGATCTCTTCGACGACAGCCCGCATCTTGGCGGACTCGGTCTTGTACACGAGATCAGCCTGGTCAAAGCGCATCGATGGCATGTTCGTCGGGATCGCGACGACGTCCAGCTTGTAGATCTTGTGCAGCTCTTCCGCCTCGGTGGCTGCCGTGCCTGTCATCCCCGCCAGCTTCCCGTACATGCGGAAGTAGTTCTGGAGGGTGACGGTTGCGTAGGTAATGCTCTCCCGTTGCACGCGGACGCCTTCCTTCGCTTCAAGAGCCTGGTGAAGACCGTCGGAGTAACGGCGGCCTATCATCAATCGGCCGGTGTTCTCGTCGACGATCAAAACCTCGTTCTCCCGTACCACGTACTCCCGGTCCCTCAAATACACGAACTCGGCACGGAGCGCGTTCTCTACGAAATGAGTCAACTCGTAATTGGACGGATCGTAAAGGTTGTCGACGTTTAACTGGCGTTCGACCAGCTCGATCCCATCTTCCGTAAGGCTGATGGCACGGGACCTATCGTCGATCGTGAAATGTTCTTCAGGCGTTAACCGACGGGCGAGTTGCGCGAATCGCTGGTATTCCTGGGACGAGTCGCGGGCCGGACCACTGATGATCAGGGGCGTCCGGGCTTCGTCGATCAGGATGTTGTCTACCTCGTCGACGATGGCGTAACTGAGCGAACGCTGGACCAGCGATTCCGCCTTATCGACCATGTTGTCCCGAAGGTAGTCGAACCCGAATTCGTTATTCGTGCCGTACACGACATCCGCCGCATAGGCATCTTGCTTGGTCGCGGAGATGAAGGGATCGTCGTCAGGCTCCCTGCCGTCGCGATCCGGTTCAAAACGCCAGGAGAACTGGTTCTGAAGGCACCCCACGGTGAGGCCGAGGAAGTGATGGATCTGCCCCATCCACCCCGCGTCACGTTTCGCCAGGTAATCGTTCACGGTGATGACGTGGACCGGACCGTCCAATGCGTTCAGGTACGCGGGCAGAGTTGCGACAAGGGTTTTACCCTCACCCGTTCGCATTTCGGCAACCTTGCCCTCGTGGAGGACGATTCCGCCGATGATCTGGACGTCAAAATGGCGCATCGAAAGGACGCGCCGTGCCGCCTCACGGACGACCGCGAATGCCTCGGGAAGCAGGTCGTCCAGCGTGTCTCCCTCGTCGAGGCGGGTTCGGAACTCGTCCGTCATGCCCCGGAGCTCTTCATCGGAGAGCGCGGATACCTCCGCCTCCAGTTCATTCACATCGCCAAGGCGATCGTCGTAAACCTTGAGCGCCTTGTCATTGGAGTCGCCAAGGAATGAGGTTATTTTCTTTAAGAAGGGCATGTGATTCGTTACTCCGGCGGCGGGTTCCCGCCCCGGATCAGGTCTAGTAAGTGAACATCTCTCCGACCGAATGGCCGTTGTGAATTCTGTATATAGCTTCACCCAGAAGATCGCACGATTGAAGAACCGTCAACTTGGGGTGGGTCTTCTCTTCGCTGATGGGAACCGTATCCGTCACGACAAGTTCTACCAGGTCCTCCACGGCACAGATCCTGTCAGTGGCCCCGTTCGAAAAGATCCCGTGACTTGCGGTGGCGTAGAGTTCCGTCGCTCCCGCATCCATCAGGGCGCCGAAGGCAGATACGAGTGACCCTCCGGTATCGATCTCGTCATCAAACGTCAGGACTGGTCTTCCCTTTACGTCTCCGATGAGGGAAAGAACTTCGGTGTTGTCGTTGTTCCCGACGCGCCGCTTCTCGACGATCGCCAGCGGGGCGTTCAAGCGCTGCGCCACGTTGCGCGCCGCCTTTGAAATGCCGACATCCGTCGCCGCCACCACAAGGTCCGGGATCTTCTTGTTCAGGAAATAATCGACAAGGATCGGAACGACGGTCAACTCGTCCACCGGGATGTTGAAGAAGCCCTGGATCTGACCGGCGTGGAGATCGACCGTGACCACCCGGTCAGCCCCGGCGGTCGTCAACAGGTCGGCGACCAGGCGCCCGGTGATCGGCACGCGAGGCTGATCTTTCTTATCCGTGCGTCCGTACCCGTAATACGGGATGACCACGGTGATGCGCCCCGCAGATGCCCGTTTTGCCGCATCTATCGTGATCAACAACTCCATTATGTTGTCGTTCACCGGCGCGGCGGTCGGCTGGATGAAAAAAACGTCCCTGGAGCGGACGTTTTCCAGTATCCGGACGAAGGTGTTCTCGTTGCTGAACTTCTTGACCTCCATCTGCCCCACCGGGATGTGGAGGTACTCACAGATAGCCGCCGAGAGTTCTGGATGGGCCCCGACCGAGAATACGGCCATGTCGCCGAGCGAGTAAGTAGAGTTCAAATTGCGATCTGTCCCGATGCGGCACTGAATGCGAGATCAGTCGGACACGGTGTCATAACGCGCAATCGACACCCGCAGGGAAATCCCACACAGGCAGCAGGCAGTTCGCGGTCCGGGAGACCGGAGCGGTGGACAGGGACCACGCACAGGTAACCGGAGATCGGCGCCAGACTTTCGTGCCGCCGCCGTTTGGCGGCTAGCTGGATTGTAGCACCGGGGAAAGGAAATCCTGTGCCAACGTCCCGCCCGAAACCGCGTTCATCAGCGCTTCGCGGCCGGTGGCCGTTCCCACAAATCGCTCAGGACTCTAACTCGCCCGCGGCAACTCGATTGCTCGTTCGGCCGTTCGGACGTGGCGGGAAGCAGTCCTCGACGCTTCTGGCATGTACCGGGAAAACCCGCACATGAGGCACTTCACGAAGTCCCCGTCCATGTCGGACCCGAGTTCCACGTCCCCGTTACATTTGGGGCATGACTTGAATAACAGCATCTCGTTGCTCCTCGGATAACGCATACCGCCGCATACGCGCGTTAGGCGAGAGTCTGCGGAGACAAATGCGAGTTTAATACCCGAGAAACACGAAAACCTTCGTGGGTGCCTGCCCTCAAAGCCCGGACCTTTGATGTCTGCCCCGGATGCTTGCGGGGATCATTCCAGGGCTAATGATTCAAGATCCGCTTTCCGGCCGCCCAGCACGTGGCGGCCGGGATCGTCCGTTCTTATCGCTATCGGCCTTCGAATCAAGCGCGGCTCTTCGATCATCAGGTCGATCAAATCCGAATCGCTCAGATCATCCCGTCTGTCCCGGTATTTCTTTGCGCTGGGACTTCGCCACGAAAACAACTCGTCCATCGTGACGATAGATGCCAGATTCTCTAGCTCTTCCCGGGAAAGGGGGTCTTTGAAAAAGTCCCGCTGCTCCAGTTCCACTCCTGCCTGCGAGAGCGACGCCCCCGCTTTTTTACAGGTGCTTCAGCGTGTCCAGTGATAAAAACGAACTTTTACCGACATCGAATTATCCTTACCGCCTCGGGTTGGCATCATAGGTTCACGAACTATCGACTGATGCCCGGTCCCGTAATACGTCGCTTGAAGTTCCAATAGCATCGCACAGTGCCAAACTCAAGAACCCCTTTAACAGCCTCGTCTCTGGCCATCGCAAGGATCTGGAGCTTTCCCCGGTCTGCGTGGATCGTCTACGGACGCGGGCCTGACAGTCTCACGAATCTCAGCGTTTACGGTTTCGGACTTGCGTCACTCTGGATACCGATAAACACGATTCTCCTGCAATTACGCGTTTTAGACATTGCAGATGAAGATGAAAAGAATGGCATCCTGGGGATCATTGCGCTTGTCGGGTTGATCGTAGCGGCCCTCTCCCAACCCGCGATGGGTGCACTGAGTGACCGAACGAGTTCACGTTGGGGAAAGCGTGTCCCTTATGTGGTCGGCGGCAACGTGGCTCTCCTGATCACCGTCCCGTTTCTTGGCATCGCGAACTCCGTATGGTCTTTGATGTTCGTGATAGCCCTGATTCAGCTGTTCATACACGTCTCGCAGGGTCCAGCCAACGCGCTCTTGATTGATCACGTGCCCCCCGGCAAAAGAGGATCCGGAGCAGGAGCGTTGAACCTTTCACGTGTGATTGGTGGTGGCGCCACTCTGGTCGCAGTCATGTTGCTAATGAGTCGATCAGTAGCCGGTGAGGGACCGAACGTGTGGTACTGGATGTCGATCGCGCTGGTCATGACCATTCTGGCCCTCACAACCATGTGGACCTTTGGCGCTCTGCGGACGAAAACCGGGAAGACGCTGGATGGAGTTGGGGCCGATAGCGAGGTCCCACACGTCACGGTTGACCATTCGCCGCCGGGAGTCGACTCACACGATATGAAGGGCTACTACTGGTATCTGATAGCCATGGCGATGATGGTCGGGGCCATGACCGCGATGCAGATTTACGCTTTGTTCTTTCTTACCGACAAAGTCGGTCTTGATAATCCGACCCGCGGAGCCGCGATGTTGACAGCGACGATATTGATCGGTGCAGCGATAGCTGTTTATCCCGCCGGCGCCATTTCAGACCGATTCGGCCGGATGAGGGTGTTGTACGGGGCCGCGGCGTTGATCGGGGTGTCCGCGTTGTCGATGCTTTTCGTGAGTTCTATCGGCCCGGTCGTCATTCTCGGTTTCTTCATCGGCACCGGCGCCGGGATGTTCCTCAGCGGCGGTTGGGCTTTGATAACCGAACTGGTGCCGTCAAAAGGCGCCGGACGAGTTTTGGGCCTCACCGCTTTTTCGACGTTGGCTGGTACGGGTCTGGCTCAGCTTGCAGGATTCGGGATTGATGCGCTGAACCGACACTCAGAAAACCTGGGTTACGACGCTCTGATAATCGGCATCGTCTCCCTTTTAGTCCTGTCCGTATACCCGTTGAGACAAGCAGGGATCGGCTTGTCGCGCGCGCTCAGGCGCCAGTCCGCGTTAGCGAGCGGCGCCGGCTCGGTCCCTACGTATAATTCATCGAACTGAACCGTTTAAAATCCCGCTGGACCAACACGGACTCGTAAATTGCAGGTATTTCTGGCCGCTCCGAGGGGCTTTTGCGCCGGGGTCGTGCGCGCCGTCGACATAGTCGAGATCGCGCTCGAACGTTACGGAGCGCCTGTGTACGTGAAACACGAGATAGTCCACAACCCACACGTAGTTGCGGACCTTGAGGCGCAGGGGGCCGTCACCGTCGAGACGGTTGATCAGATACCGGAGGGCGCCATCGTGGTCTTCTCCGCACATGGCTCTCCCCCTTCAGATTTTGAGGCAGCGGCAAAACGGTTCCTGCGGGTGATCGATGCCACCTGTCCGCTCGTGACCCGCGTCCACAATGAAGCCAAGAAGTTCCAGAGAGAGGGCAAGAAACTGATCCTCGTTGGTCACCGTGGTCACCAGGAGGTCAAGGGGACGACCGGCCAGGGCGAGATGTCTCTGATGGATGATCAGGAAGATCCCCGGCCACCGGAGTGGGATCCAGATACAGAAGTCGCGGTGCTGACACAGACAACCCTTTCGGTGGACGACACGGCGGCGATGGTGGATCGCATAAATTCCGCGTTCAGCAACGTGACCGTCCGGAACGACATCTGCTACGCCACCACAAACCGGCAGTCCGCCGTAAAAGAACTCGCCACCCTGGTAGAGGTGGTCCTTGTAGTGGGTTCGCAGACCAGTTCAAACTGCCGGCGGCTGCGTGAGGTCGCCGAGCGGGCCGGCGTCCCGGCGTTCCTCATCAATGGACCCAATGAACTGGACCGGACGTGGTTTGAAGACGTAACACGCGTCGGCGTCAGCAGCGGCGCCTCCACGCCCGAATCACTCGTGCAGGCTGTTTGCGATGCCCTGGAACCGGATGAGGTGACGCATCTCGGGCTCGCCAGCGAGGACATCGAATTCACGCTTCCGCCCGACATGCGTGACGCAACGCCGCCCCGGCGATCAAGCTCATGGGCTACTTGAGTTAACCGGAGCATCGCTCAACCCCAACCGCGTTCCGGCATATCCCGCAGGAGTTTCGAGTGAAGATCACCGATGTTGAGTGCCTCGTCCTGGACGGAGATTATCCCTTCGTCATCGTCAGCACAGATGAAGGGTTAACGGGCTACGGAGAGTGTTTCCGGCGGTCACCCGAGGTGTCACGTGCGGCGATCGATACGGTTTTCCGGCCGCTGGTGATAGGCAAAGACCCGTTCCAGACTGAAGCGATTTTCGACCTGATGTTGAAGGCGGGAGCGGTCAGCGGTCCGCCCGGCGCGCTGTTAACGGCGGCCTCCGGGATAGATATCGCCCTGTGGGACATAAAGGGCAAAGCACTGGGCGTGCCGATATACGAACTTCTCGGCGGGATGAGGCCGGGCCGAGAGAAGGTACGCGTTTACGCCAGCTCGCTGGTTCGTGACATGTCACCGGTCGACGAGGCAAAACGAGCAGCAGGATTCCGGGAACAGGGATTCACCGGGTACAAGATGCACTCGGCCGTACCGGGAGCCGTGGACCATCCGGGAGATCAGACCGTGGAGTCCGTTCGGGAGATGCGTGCGGCAACGGGGGATGATTTCGAGATCCTCGTTGACGTGAACAGCGCGTACTCCGTGCATCACGCGATCGAGATCGGCAAACAGCTCGAAGATGCCGGGGTGTTTCACTTCGAAGAGCCGGTCGCACTTCATGACCTGGCGGGACTGGCGAGGGTGGCGGACGCACTGACCATACCGATCGCCTCGGGAGAAAACGCCTACACCCGCTGGATGTTTCGTGATCTGATCGTCAACGGCAGGCCGGACATCCTGCAACCGGACGTAGTCAAGATCGGCGGGATATCGGAGTTGATCAAAGTCGGCGACCTGGTCAATACCTTTGGCGTGCCGATGACGGTCCACAACACCCAGCCCATCATTTCGACCGCGGCGCACCTGCACTGGATTGCGACGCGTAACGACGTGCCCTACGCCCAGGAGTACAACATCGAGCCGGTTTCGATCCGAGATGAACGGCCTATCCTTAAATCCCCGTTCGGCGTCGTGGACGGCCATATCGCCGTTCCTACCGGCCCCGGACTCGGACTGGAGTTTGACGAAGACGAGATCCGCCGCTGGGCGGGAAAATCAGGCCGAACCTCTCTCTAAATGCGCCACTACTGGTCCCTGGTAGGCGGGTCCCGGTCCTCCCATTCCCCGCCCGCTGCGTCTTCGGGCGCATATCCAAGCACCTCTCGGGCCCGGGCGATCGAAAAGATCTTCCATTGATTGTCCGAGGTCACGTAGGTCACCGCGTATCTCAGTGAATCCGGAGCGTCGATCGCTTTTGAGACGGCCTGGGCGGTGTCGCGATGACTCAGCCAGAGCGATAGAGCGAACGGGGAGAAGGTCGGGTCGTCGTCGGAGATCACCCAGCCGATCCGCAGGTGGATCGAGTTCACTCCGTGGTAATCGTTGTAGTAGCTTCCCAGCGCCTCGCCGAACGCCTTCGACACACCGTAGTAGCCGTCCGGGCGAATCCGATCGTCTTCGTTCACCAGCCGGTATCCCGGTTCCAGTTGATCGAATCTTCCCTCGGCGACATCCTTCCATGGCGTGTCCAGGTAAAAGCCGCCCTGGGAATGGTTTGAACTGGCAAACACCACCCGTTTCACGCCTGTCCGTTTCGCTGCCTCGAATACGTTATAGGTCGCCACGATGTTGTTATCGAGCGTAGACGACCAGTCGCTGTAAGCCCGGCGATCGGCCGCCAGGTGGACGACCGTGTGCTGGCCTTCGAAGGCCGGTGTTATGGCGTCAAGGTCCGAGAGGTCTGCCACAAAAGAAGGAACGTCTGCCGCCTCTTTCAGGTCGAGCGAAGATAAGCTGTATCGATCCGAAAGACGCTCCCGAAGCACCTCTCCTATTAGGCCGGCCCCGCCGGTTATGAGGACCTTTTTCGGTTCGGCCATGCGTTCTCCTCTTATGAATCACCCGGATGATCGACTACCCGCCCTCCCGGACTTACACCGGCAGAACGCGCAACGACGGTTGGCGCACAAATGTAGCACCGGGGCACGACGGTGACTCGATTTCTGATGTTTGCCGTGTTGACCATCGCGGCTTGCTCAAGCGGAGGGGTATCCGGTTTCGTCAATACGCCGGAATGCGAGGCCATCGCTGAGCGCCTGGCCGAGGAACCCCTCCGGGAGGCGAGGGTCGGACTTGTCACCGGCGGGATCGCCACTTTGATCACCGCCGAGGTGGCCGATGACGAGGGATCACGATCGCGCGGCCTGATGTGCCGGGCCGACGTGCCCGGGGATACCGGAATGCTCTTTGAATTCGGCGGCCTGACGTCGGGATCGTTCTGGATGTTCAACACCCATGTCCCGCTGGACATTATCTATTTCGATCAGTCAGGAAGCGTCGCCGGGGCGGCAGCGATGACCCCCTGCCCGCTTGACGACGGAGAGTCTGAAGGCGAGTGGCGCGATCGCTGCCTTGACGAGTCCCAGGGTTACGGGCCGGAGCGCGATTATGCCCGGGCGCTGGAACTGCCCGCCGGTTGGCTCCTTGCACAGGGGCTCTCGCTGGATGCTTTGCCCGATGATCTGCGGTTGAACGTATTTGGGAGGATCAGCCCGTAAGCCGCTCGCCCAGCCAGCCTTCCGTGTGCACGTGATCCAGGTGGCCTCGCCCGGTATTCACGTACAACTCTCCGTTTCCGCCGAAACTGGACACAAGGGGTGAAGCGATATTCTTGTCCGACGCGGGACAGGCCACCAGCACGTCCCCGCTGTAGGCGGGAGCAAACCGGATCGGATCGAAGTAGGCAAGCGTGTGCGATACATCCGTTACGCTATCCGGATGGGAGTTTACGTAGTCATTCAGCTCCTCCAGCGGGTAGTGGTCCTCCCAGTGGTTCCTGCCGGACGCTCCCCGCAGGGTCAACGGGCCGGATAGCAACACAGCCTTCACGGCATCGGACCGCATCGACGCGGCCATCAGCCCGGCCTCACTTCCAGCGACGCCAACTTTCCTTGCATCCACCTCGGGCCGGCCCATGAGCCAGTCAAGCCCCGTCAAAACGTCGGCGATGATGCCTTTGTATCGGTAGTCGTTCTCGCTCTCAAGGCCGGCGGTGAGCAACCCGGGATAGGTCGCCGCGTACTCCTCATCGGCCAACCGCTGCCCGCGATGAACGAGGGTAAGAACCACGTAGTCCTGCCTGCGTTCGAACGGCGATATGTGGACGACGCTTCCGTAGCCCGGCGCTTCAAGCAATCCCGGGAACGGGCCGTCACCGGTCGGCACCGAGAAGTAGCCGAAAACCTCGCCATCACCGATCGACGGCAAGCGGACGGTATACACCGTTGACCCCTCCGAAGACCGCAGAGCCAATGGTTTGAGGACCGTTCGATCGAGGCCCAGGCCTCTGACCTCGCCATCCACGGCGCTCCAAAATTCGTCGAATTCCTCGCCGGCAACTCTCGACGAGACCGCGGCGATTCTGTGTGCATCGAACGACACCGGCACCGGCTTCAACAGCAACGAAAAAAAGTCCCGGACAATCTCTTCGTGCCCGACGGACGCGCCCGCGTCGTGAGCGCACCCGTCGTACGGGTACAACCTTTTGTCGGCGCTGCCAATCTGTCCAAATACGGCGAAACCGGTCTCAGGAGGGCAGACATCGTCCTGGAGGCCGATATTTACGATTATGGGCGCCTTGATAGCCGGCGCAAAATGATGGATGTCGTAATAGTCGAAAACGTCCCGGATCTCGGTTTCCCGTTCCGGGTGAATCCGCAGGTATTCGTTGATCTCTTCGTACGGGTACGAATGGGTGAGTGAAGCGGCATCCATGTATGAACACAGGTACGGCGCGCCCGCGGCAGCGGCGGCGACCGACCCCTCTCGCAATGCCGATACCAGAAGCGTTAGCGCCCCACCCTGGCTGGATCCGGTGACGCCCACCCGGCGCTGGTCAACCTCCGGCAACCCCGCAAGGATGTCAAAGGCCCTTAAAGCGTCCATGTAAAAGCCGCGGTATGCGTAGTTATCCCTGTCGGTAACGTTGTGGGTCAGCAAGCCGGGATAGCCCGGATTGAACTCGGAGTTCGATCGCAGTTTGCCTCGTGGAGCTGCGCTGAACGCCGCGTACCCGAGCCGGGCCCAATCTTTCGGAACCTTCGGTTCGCTGACGTAGCCGGGGACGATCAACAAGCCAGGCAAAATCGTTGTCCGGTTGGCCGGGCGCGCGTACCAGCCAGCGATGCGCAAGCCGCCGTAACTGTCGTACCGGACGTCAAATACCTCGACCGAATCGTCAGACCGCAGATCGTCCCTGGTGAACGCGCTTGGATCGCGTCGAGGCATCTTGGCTCCTCACTACGGCGGTT
>CAYYRD010000021.1:0-60338 GCA_964474025.1 uncultured Dehalococcoidales bacterium
CGGAGGTGGCCGGACTAATATAATCCCTGGTATCGCTTCAGGGGGCAGGTCAAAAGCGACCGGGCTTTACTTTTTATCGTGGGCCATCCTTGTCGTCGGCATCCTCGTCGCCTGGGGCGTGACCGGCTACGAGGAGCCGGATAATCCGCTGGACCAGACGCCAGAGCTTTACTACTGGATATTCATGTTGTGCCCGTGGGCACTGTGGGTTGCGGCGGTGGGGATTTACGAGATATGGAAACAGTCGAATCCCGGGCAGGATTCCAGCCAGGTGGAAACAAGCTTCATCCGTTGATCGCCGATCGGGTGACGCACTGATTTACGGTCGTGACGACCCCGTCGCGTGCGCATCCTGACACTCGGCCACCCGCCGATCCCCTATCGGCAAAGCATCGCGAACGAAACAGCGTGAATCGGCGAGACGTATCCAAACGGCAACAATATGCGTGAACGACATTATCTGAATAGTGAGAAGCATCCCGCGGCCTGCACCTGCTGGTCGTGCGATCTCGCCGCGCAGCGGAAGCGCGGGCTTGATCCCGCGATTCCGGCGGGCCAGCAGGTTTCGGATTCGGTTATCCAGGATGCGCAGTCGATTCTTGATTCTTCCCGGGACAGGGCTGTCTCCCGGGAGGCGAAGCGCGCGAAATCGAAGCAGGCGCGTGATGCGGCGAAACGTTCGCGGAACCAGGGCCGCGGGAAGAAGAAGCGGAAGAAGTAAAGGCCTCGGGGAACGCCGACCGGTGTTTTCGCGGGATCAACTTCTCCCTCGCCCTTCCGACAAGCAGAAGGCCAGGCTCCCAACCCTCTCCCGCTGGGAGAGGGGGATTGTGGAAGGGCGAGGTAACGCGGAGGGTTCGCCTGTCCGCTCACGGCGCCCCCTCACCCCACCGCTGAAGGGTAGGCTTCCGACTCTCTCCAGCGGACGGGAGAGAGGGCAATTGGGCGCAGCTCTCTTACCAGTAGTGTCGGTGTCCTTCCTTCTGTGGAAGGATCGAACGGCCGGGTTTACGTGAGGGTTTTGGAATGGCGGGGCTTCTCCCTCACTCATGCTTCGACGGGCTCAGCACAGGCTTCGAGAGCCTCAGGACACCATTGGAAAGGACAGGACGCTGACGACCGCGCTGCCCGTTTGTCGCCTTGCGCGAATTGCCGCGAAGTCTTTCCGTTCCTCACGCTTCTTTCACGTTCCCGGCGCGACATTGGATTGCACACATATTCGCGAAGGAAATAAATCCGTGGAACTGGTACGAAAAAGAAGAATCTGGGGCGTTTTCTGCGCTGTGTTCAGCGTGGGGCTCGTCATCCTGACGCTGTCCGGCGAGATGTCGGTGCCCTTTTGCCGGCGCTGCTGGCGGCACTGTGGATCCCGTTCTTGTCCCCACAGAAAGTTGAACAGAGCCCGCGCCGTAGCCTCCTGATCATGACCGCACTCGGTGGCCTTTTCATCCTGTTGTTGATCGGACTGTTCGTCGCCACCAGATGAGCCACATCTGACCGAACCGAGGACAAATCACATGAACGAGGGACACGACAAGCGAGGGACAACCCCGGGCGTCATCATCGTTGCCGGGGCCGGCATCGGCGCCGTGGCGGGGATCGTGACCGGACAGATCGGTTTGTGGATCGCCATCGGTGTTTCGATCGGCGTGATCATCGGCCTCAGCCGGGGTGCGGACGGAAAGTTCAGGTGGTAGATGCGGATCACACCGAATCGGGTTGAGAAGTTCTTCCTGGCCGTCCCGCTCTGGCACGCGTTTATCCTGGCGATAGCGGTTGGAGCCCCCGCTGGTTTTGTCGCCGGTACAACGTCGATCGAACGATGGGCTATCTGGTTTGTCGCGGCCACACTGGCGTTGAGCATCCTGACCGTTGATGCCCTGTGGCACCGGCACCTTGGATGGCGTCACACTCCCGGCACGTGGCGGAGGCACCGAACGCGTCATTAGGGCTCCCGGGCGGAGCGGTGGCGGAACCGGCTTTAGCGCAGTGCTTCACGTAGCGCGCCGCACAGGTTGCCTCGACGGCCGACTCGCACCCGTTTCAGGCCCAGCCAGTCCGCCATTAGCTTCAACTCCGCGGCCAGTTCCGGGGCGACGTGCTCAGGGTCCTGCCCGTCCTCAATGAACGCGCCACGGATACGCAGCGTGCCGCGATCCCGCTCCGCCTTCACATCCACGCGCGCCACGAGGTCCTCGCCGAGCAGGAATGGCAGCACGTAGTAGCCGTACTGGCGCTTGCGTTCCGGGACGTAGATCTCGATCCGGTAGAAGAAGTCGAACAGGCGCTCCGTGCGGTCTCTCTCCCATATGAGCGAATCGAAGGGGCTCAATATGGCCCGGGCGGATAGTGCTCCGTCGGACGAGGCGTCTTGATGGAGATAGGCCGCTTGGTCCCAGCCGTCGACCTCGACCTCGCGCAGCTCCTCGGCCTCCACCAGTTCGGCCAATCGCGGGCGCGCCTCGGGCATGCTAATCCGGTAGTAGTCGGCCAGATCGGCGCCCGTGCCGATGCCATAAGCGCGCGCCGCTATCCGCAGGAATTCTCGATGGGCGTCTTCCCGGCTGACGGGCTCGGCGTCCCGGTACTCAGGGGGGATGGCCCTCTCCGGGAGGTCGTAGACGCGAGAAAAACCCCTGCGCTCCACCGAGGTCAGGTCGCCCGTCCCGAAGTGGTACTCGAGCGCCACCTTGCCGGGCGCACGGTTCCACCAGCCGGGAGTCCCGCCACCACCGCTCCTTTTCCCCGGGTCTTCGAGGTCAGCGATCGTTAGCGGGCCTCGCTCACGGATCTCGTCGAGGATCAAATCCAGGTATTCCGCGTCGGCGCTGCGCAAGGTCCGGGGACGACGCTTGATCCCATCTTCCATCCGGTGCCTGAACAGGGGGTACTGCTCCACCGGGATCAGGGACGCCACGTGGCCCCAGAACTCGAACAGATCGAAACGTTCGTGGGCTCCGTCGTCTAGCAGGCCCATCGGGTACGCGCCGAGCCTCGAGAAGAAGGGCATGAAATGGGCGCGCACCGCTACGTTCACCGAATCAAGCTGGATCAGGCCAAGCCGTTCGATGACCCTGCGGACATCGGTGTGATCCGCGGCTGCGGGGCGCGGATCGGCAAATCCCTGCGCGGTCAGAGCAATACGGCGGGCTTCGATTTTCGAAAGCGTGTCAGTCATTTAGCCTCCCGGGCTGACCGGCATTATGCTGGCGTCGCGAATGGATATCGAGTCGGACCAACATTCCAGAGGATTACGCCGATGAAAATGCCCACATACCCGTTCTTCTCGCTCGACGAATTTCGTGCCCGGCTGGATGCAGCACGTGCGCTCATGGAGGAGCGCGGGATCGACGTCTTGCTGCTCAATACGCCGGAGAACATCTACTACCTGAGCGGGTACCAGACGCCGGGTTACTACTACTACATGGCGCTTGTCGTGCCGCTGAACCGGGAGCCGATTCTCGTGCCGCCCCCGCATGAGGAGTCGATGGTTTCGGCCTTTTCCTGCGTCGACGATTTCCGACTGTTCCACGACACGACCGATCCTGTCGACGGCGTAGCCGCGCTTCTTGACGAGCTTGGATTCGCGTCCGGGCGGATCGGGGTCGAAAAAAACTCCTGGTTCCTCAAGGTCGATGAGTTCGAACGGCTGCAGGGGCTGATGCCAGGGGCGGACTTCATAGATGGCTCCGGGTTGATCGAGCAGGGGCGCATGATCAAGTCCCCGGCCGAGATCGGCTACATGCGGGAGGCGGCGCACGTCGCAGAAGCGGGCGCCCGGGCGGGTTTGGCCGCGGTTCGCGTGGGGGTCACGGAGCACGAGCTGGGTGTCGAGATAGCCCGGGCGCAACTGGGCGCCGGAAGCGAATACAGCGGTCTGCCGACCTTCATCACGTCCGGCGAGCGTTCCATGCTCGTTCACTCGGTCGCGACGGACCGGAAGCTCGTCAGCGGGGACCCGGTGTTTTTCGAGGTTCCGGGTGTGATTCACCGTTATCACGCCACGATGACACGGGCGGCGTACATCGGTGATCCTCCGCAACTGTTACTTGACGGGAGCGAGGTGAATCGCGACGCGCTCAGGCTGGCGAAGGAAACGATCAAGCCGGGCGTGACGGTGTCGGACGCGTTCGAGGTCGCGCGCAGGCGCATCGACGATGCCGATGTCCCGTACGTGCAGGGTCGCCGGGTCGCTTACGGGCTGGGATCGGCGTTCCCTCCCGGTTGGGACGAGGGACACATCATCAGCATCAACTCGAATGAGCACCGCGCTTTTGAGCCCGGGATGGCGTTTCACCTGATAACGACCATGCGGCTACCGGGGCTGGGGGCGATCGGATGCAGTGACACGGTGCTTGTCACCGAGGATGGCTGCGAAACGCTGACATCAGGCGTCCTGAACGAGGTTCACGTGGTGTGAGGTTGGCATGGCGTACGTGGTATGACGCCGTTGGGCGGGTTGGTATCCCGCCCTCAACCCCTCACCCCGGCCCTCTCCGGCCAAGGGGAGAGGGAGCACGGTCATACGTCCTTCGAGGTTGATGTGAGACGTTTTCGCGTGAGTGACGCGGGCGTATTGCCAAACGCCCCTACGATAGACGCCGATCCAAAATAGCCGACCGGCCGGTCAGTCGGAGGAGGGGAGTTTCCGGGCTCCCTGGAGTTCCATGACGTTACCGTCGCAGGCGAGTTCGCCTTTCCCGGCCTTGACGCAGAGGAGGCTCACGCCGCCATCGGCGCCCTGGTAGCGCTTCCCAAGCTGTATGTCGGGTCCGTCAGCTTCTGATGGTGACTGGTCTGCTTTTTCTTCGAGGGATACGCCGTTACAGGTCAGATCTGCTTCGCCGCCCTTCGTGACGACGAACTCAGCGCCCCCGGATGTGGAAATGAGGCGCTGTCCGGTTGAGAGGTTAATCGTCGTTTCTCCCGTTACACATGACGTTTCCAGGACTGCCGGGCGACGAGCGTCCGACCTTAGTTTCAATTTTGACCGCCCGAGTATAGCCAAACATGTGGGGACAGACGCAAGATTAAGTAATTACCCAGAGTTTCAACTCCTGTCTTCCACGCGCATTTATGGGAACTCTTTTCATCATCGGGACCCCGATCGGCAACCTGGGCGATCTGTCGACGAGGGCGGCCGAGCTACTGCGATCGGTCGAACTCGTGGTCGCCGAGGACACGCGCGTGACGCGCAAATTGTTAAATCACCTGGATGCCCGAACGCCCTGCATCAGCTATCACGAACACTCCAACCCGGCGGAGTTGGGGCGCGTGCTCGCTGCGCTCGAATCGGGAGACGTGGCCCAGGTGACCGACGCCGGTTCGCCGACCGTGAGCGACCCGGGAGCGTCTCTTGTGGCGGCCGCTGTGTCCCGCGGACACGAAGTTGTCGCCGTTCCCGGGCCGTCCGCGATAACAACCGCCCTCTCGATCTCCGGCATGCCGGGGGATCGATTTCTGTTTCTTGGATTCCTGCCCCGGAAACGATCGGAACGTCGTTCCGCGCTATCCGGCGCAATGGATGAAACAGGCACCCTCGTCGCATTCGAAACACCCCGTCGTGTGCTGGCCGCGCTTGAAGACATCGCAACCACACTCGGCACGCGGCGCATCGCCGTGTGCCGGGAGATGACCAAACTCCACGAAGAGGTGTTTCGCGGGACGGCGTCCGAAGCGATCGAGTATTTTGCTGCTGGTCCCGTCCGCGGCGAGTTCGTATTGGTGATTGAAGGCGCTTCTCAGCAGCTCGCGGAAATCTCAGACGAAATGATCGCCGAAACGATCGATGACCTGAGACGGGACGGGCTGGCTGGACGTTCGTTAGTAGAGGCAGTCGTGGATGCCACGGGGGCGCAACGGCGCCGCGTTTACCGACTTGTGACCGGTTCGAGAGCGGATCAGGCTAACGACTCGTAAGCGCTGGATATAATTGACCGTCGCGCCCACACGGGCGCACGCAATCGCACTTTGAACGGAGCAATCGTGGCCGAACGGGTCCTCGTGGCCGTGGCGTGGCCTTACGTCAACGGACAGCCTCACCTGGGACATATCGCCGGCAACACACTTCCGGCGGACATTTTCGCGCGTTACCACCGGCTGGCCGGGAACGATGTTTTGATGGTTTCCGGAAGCGACATGCACGGAACTCCGATGATGCTCGCCGCGCGCCAGGAAGGTGTTTCCGCCCGGGAAGTCGCCGAGCGCTACCACGACGTTTTTGTCGACACGAACGAGCGGATGGGGTTTTCCTACGACCTGTACACGCACACGGACACGGATAACCATCACGCCGTGGCCCAAGGCGTGTTCACGAAGTTGCTCGAAAACGGCTACATGGTCGAAGGCGTGGAGAGCATGCCGTTCTGCCTGATCGAACAGCGCTTCCTGTCAGATCGTTTCGTGGAGGGGATCTGCCCGCACTGCTCGTTTGACGGAGCGCGCGGCGACCAGTGCGACAACTGCGGGAACACGGTCGATCCGGTTGAGCTCGGAAATATCCGGTGCAAGGAAGACGGCTCGACCCCGGAGTTCAGGGACACGACGCATTTCTTCTTCCGGCTGAGCGCGTTCCAGGACAAACTCACTGAATGGATCTCCGGCCAGGAGGACTGGCGCCCAAACGTCCGTAACTTCAGCCTCGGGATACTTCGGGAGGGCCTGAAGGACCGGGCGATGACACGTGATATCGACTGGGGCATCGCCGTCCCGGTCGAGGGATTCGAAGATAAGCGTATCTACGTGTGGTTCGAGGCGGTCATCGGTTATCTATCTGCCTCGATCGAGTGGGCGCAGAACTCCGGCTACCCGGACGCCTGGAAAGCGTGGTGGGAAGAGGAGGACGCCCGTGCGTTCTACTTCCAGGGCAAGGACAATATCCCGTTCCACACGATCATCTGGCCGGCAATTTTGATGGGCCACGGCGGTCTCAACCTGGCGGAAGATGTCCCGGCGAACGAGTTCCTCACGCTCGAAGGGCGACCGCTTTCGACAAGCAGCGGATGGGCGGTGTGGCTCCCGGACTACCTGGAGCGATACGACCCCGACCCACTCCGCTACTACCTGACATCGATCATGCCGGAGACGTCCGATTCTGACTTCACCTGGAGCGGGTATCTCCTGGCCAATAACAGTGAGCTGGTGGCGACGTTCGGAAACCTGGTCCATCGCGTACTCACGCTGACTACCCGGAACTTCGATAACGCAGTGCCGGAACCGGGCGAACTCGGCCCGGAAGAAAACGCGGCGCTTGAAGCCTGTGACACGGCGCTGGCGGATGTCGCAGAGCACCTGGCGGCGCGCAACTTCAGGGAGGGTCTGCGCGCCGTGATGGCGCTCGCCCAGCACGGCAATCGCTACGTCGATGTCCGTGCCCCCTGGAAGCAGGTCAAAGAGGACCGCGAGGCGGGAGCTACGACGCTCTGGACCGCCCTGAACATCGTCGAGACACTTCGAACGGTCGCCTACCCGTACCTGCCATTTTCGAGCCAGACGCTCCATAAACTCCTGGGACACGAGGGAGATGTGCTGGCTTCTGGCTGGCGTCGGCACACACCCGTTACTGGCACGGCGCTCCCGGACCCGACGCCGATGTTCAAGAAACTGGATGATTCGATGCTGGACGAGGAAGCTGAACGGCTAGCGGCGGCCGGCACACGATGACCGGACCACTCATCCAGCAGATGGCTTCCTCCAGCCCGTATGAAAAGATCTACGCGCCAATCCTCCCGGGGCTCCAGGCCGTAATTGTGAATATCTCGTCGCTCGCGGAAGAGCAGGGCTCAAACGAAGGGGTGATGGCCGAGCGGCTTGAACATGTTCTCGGCGCGCCCGGAAAGCGCCTTCGCCCCGCCATAACTCTGCTCGCCTCACGCCTCTGGCGAAATCCCTCCGAACTTGACGTGATGATGGGCACGGCGGTGGAGCTCCTTCACATCGCCACGCTGATTCACGATGACACGGTTGACGCGGCGGATACACGACGCGGCCGGGAGACTGCGAGCAACCTGTGGGGCCGGAACGTCGCCGTTCTCCTTGGCGATTACGTCTTCGCCGCCGCCGCCCGGTTTGTGTGCGATACGAACAGCGTCAGGCTGGTGCGCCGATTCGCCGAGACGATCATGGAGCTGTCCCGGGGAGAGCTCAACGAGCTCCTGGACGGGCAGGACTCAAAGGTATCGCGTGAGTCCTATTACCAGCGCATCTACGACAAGACGGCGTCCCTTTTCACGACGGCATCGGAGAGCGGCGCCGTACTTGGGAGTGCGCACGAGTCGGAGATCCAACTCCTTCGGAAATATGGGTACAAGCTGGGGATGGCGTACCAGGTATTGGATGACGTGCTCGACTACGACTCCACGTCCGAGGAGCTCGGCAAACCGGCCGGGAATGACCTCAAAGAGGGCGTCTTGACTCTGCCGGCGATCATGCTCATCGAGGCAGAACCGGATTCCAACGCGGTGTTCGACTGGTTCAAAGCAGCACGAAACTCACGCGACGATGGCCCGGGCGAGATCGATTCGGAGGCACTGGACGCGGCGATCAAGGCGGTCCGCGAATCCGGCTTTATCGAGACGAGTCGTGACGTCGCCCTGGGCTGGATCGATGAGGCAAAAGAGTCGCTGAGCGGTCTGCCCGATACCGAAGAGCGCGCTGCCCTGGAAAACCTGGCCGACCTGACCGGGGGCCGACGCTCGTAGTGACCGGGTAGCCGGACATCGCGGCCCTAAAGAGAGCCGTGAGCCAGCCCGCCGCCGATCAGGGTCGCCACCACGGGGATCGAGCCAATCTCCGAAGGCGCGACCTGCCGTGGGTCGCTTCCGAGCACCACGAGGTCTGCGCGTTTACCGGGTTCCAGCGATCCGATCTCCCCCTCCTGGTGATCCAGCCATGCGGCGTTGGGGCCATACAGGCGCAGCGCTTCTTTGATGGGGATCGCCTGTTCGCGTCCGAGGGATTCGCCGCTGGAAGACGTGCGCGTCACGGCCGCCTGGATGCCGGTCAGTGGCCTTACAGGCCCGAAAGGGGCGTCGGAGGAACCGGCCACCACAACCCCGGCGTCGAGCAGGTTCCTCGCCGCGTACAGGTCCGCGGGGTTGGCACCGCCAGCTTCCGTGACCAGGGCGCTCAGATAGCGATCCCCGCGATCGTGGATGAAGCCCGGCTGCGTCACGACTGAAAGTCCGGTAGCGGCGAGCATATGCGCTATCTCGGGCGGACACTCCGAAGCGTGCTCTATTCGATGTCGCCTCTCTACCACGCGGGTGCGAGATCCGATGGCGGCGAACGCCTCGCAGGCCATCACGATGGCTTCAAGTTCGACCGCGTGGACGGCGACCTGGCTAGCCGCCCGATGGGCTGAAGTGATCAGAGCCACGAGTTGATCAAAATCAGGATGCATCTCACCGCCCGAGAAGGTGATCGCAATCTTCCTGGCGCCTGTTTTAACCCCGGACACGCCGCCCGGGATCGGACATTTCGCGCTCGGAGACAGCATCACCGTTGGTCGCGGCAGGAATCTGTCTTCTGTGACCAGCCTCGCGTACAGATCAAACCGGTCTGCGGTGTTGTCCCGGCCGGCATCGGTCACTGCGGTCACACCCGCGGCGACAAGCGCGGATGACGCGGCGCGGGCGTAGTCGTTCAACGCCTCGTTCGATGGCGACGGCATGCGGTCACGCAGCCAGCCACCCATCTCGAACATCACGCCCGTCAACTCCCCGCTCGCCGGGTCGTGCTCGATCGTGGTTCCGGGCGGCGGAGTGCTGTTCTGATCCAGTCCGACGGCGGTCATGGCGGCCGTGCTCAGCACGTCACCGTGTCCGCTGCCATGCGACAGCCGGACACACCTCCCCGGCGCGGCCCTGTCTAGATCTGCGGCGGTCGGATGACGCCTTTCGGCGAGGAGTAGTTCGTCATATCCACGCGCCCTGATCCAACCACCGGGCGAACCAGCGGCCGCCCCGGCAATCCGATCAACGATTTGCGAAATACTTTTCACCACGCCGGGTGAGCAGTCGACGGAGCGCAGGGTTGCTCCGAGCGCCAGCGGGTGGGCGTGCGGATCGATAAACCCCGGAAGTACCGTTGCGCCACCCAGGTCGATCCCCCGGTGCCCGCGTCCGGGTTCATCGCCTTCCGAAGTCAACCGGGAGATTCGTCCGTCCTCGATCAAGAGGCCGGCGGCGACCGCGTCCCGCCTATCAAGTGTGATGACATTGCCGTTGAAGAGGAACGCGCTATTTGACCTGGTGTTGCTCATCTTGAAGGACATTCGGGCGCAAAATTACGCGGCGGTTCCGGGTCGGTGCACCCTGGCGCCATTGCTAGAATACCGGCCTCCCATGACATCTCCGCAACTAACCGCCGACGGCCTCGCCGCGCTCAGGGGCACCGCCCGCCGCAACGCGCTCGCGGGCGAGGCGATGCACCGGCTTGAACCGCTGTACGGCCCGGTGGTCTGGGCACCGCGGTTCAACGCACTAGAAGAATTGATCTTCACCGTCCTTACGCAGCACACATCGGACTCTAACGCAGAGGTGGCATACAAATCGCTGCGAAAGCAGTTTCCGACATGGATGGATGTTATTGAAGCCGGGCCGGCCGAGATCGCAGAGTCGATAAGACACGGGGGGCTCGCCGACCAGAAGGCCCCCCGGATCCGGGAAATGCTGCGCATCATCCTGGAACGGACCGGACGCCTGGAACTGGAGTTCCTCGCGTCGATGCCGTTGGAGGAAGCCCGGGCATGGCTGATCTCGCTGCCCGGGGTGGGAAAGAAGACGACCGGAATCGTGCTCAACTTCGCACTCGGGATGCCGGCGATGCCCGTGGATACGCACATCTACCGGGTGGCGCGACGACTGGGGCTGATAGGACTTAAGACAAACGTCGACGACGCGCACGACATCATGGAGGTCCAGATACCGCCGGACGATATTTTCCGGTATCACATCCTGCTGATCACACACGGCAGGCAGATCTGCAAAGCGCAACGGCCACTATGTGGCGAGTGTCCGTTGGCCGACCTCTGCGCTGCGAAACCCGTATTCGAGAAGGCTTTCGATGCCTTGAAGTACCGGCGTCCGGTTCGCGGCGGCCAGACTCTCTGACCAGCGCCGGGATGCGGCCAGGGTAGAAACACCGGTTGAATCAACCGTAATCGCTCTCGGAATCAGCCTTCCCGCTTGATATGCTTGTTTGCGGCCTTTGGCCAAACGACCGCATCTCGCGCCCCGTTGGTGCAGCGGCCTAGCACGCCAGCCTTTCAAGCTGGAGATCACGGGTTCGAATCCCGTACGGGGTACCACGAGCGTCCGCTCTTTTGAAACGAAACCCGGCGCGTTTGCGAATACGCCGGGTCTGAGCGACCCCGGTGTTACGCCGCCTCGCCCTTCAGGCGGGCGTCGCGTGCCTGCCGGGCTTCCATTGCGCGCTGGATGATCGCCGCCTTTTGCTGAGCGGCGGCTTTCGCTTCTTCGGCCTCTCGCTCGTTGCGGTAGGCCTTGATCCCCATCGCCACATCAGCGCGTCGGGATTGTTCTGATTTGTGCTCCGGATTGTTCGGATCGTCGCGGTCCGCTTGCTCTTTCCGCCTGATTTTTGCGGTCCGGTTGGCTTCCACCGTTGCCGCTGACACGGCCTTTACTTTGTTCTCGTCAGCCTGCTTGATCGCTTCCGCCTTGTCTTTTGCCGCGGCCTGGACGCGTTCCGCCGCCATCAGTTGACGCTGGACGTCCGGGTCGATATTTCCTGCTGCGGCACGATCCGCGGCCGCTTCCTCTGCTTTGTCACGCCGACTCTCGGCAAGCTGGGAGACTTTCAATATCGCCGCCATCTTTCGGTTCTCGGCGGCATTGTCGCTTTCCGCACGAAGCTCTTCAGATGCCTCTTTGGCACGAGCAGCTGAAGTGGCGGAAATGGACTCTTCGGAGCGCATACCGAGGATCGATGATTTGACAGATTTGAGAATGCCCACGGTATCTCCAGGCGGCTGGCAACGGGCGAAATCTTCGTGTTATTTCGACCATAAACGCCCACGAACAAGATCAAAAGAGGGCAGCCGCTCAGGACGGTTGAGCAATCTCACGGCACCTGCTTTTGGATGATCCGCGAACTGTTCTGGCGGCCATGCGGGTACTAGTTCGGGCCGGGTATTGGACGCTTTGGGACAACGATCCGCAGAGTCGCGGTGACGATCACGCGTAAGGCGTCCGCGGGTTAACTCCAATTTTTTTCATCTTGTTTGCTGCGATATTGGATGGAAGCCACTGCAACGTGCATGCCCATTCCCGTCTCATGGAGATACATGTCAAAGGATCCAGAACAGCCCGAGGAGCCCTCCCTGTGGGAGCAATACCTTGAGAGAAAAACGCTCGCGGCTGCAGCAGCCGAGCGTGCCCGGGAAACTCATCGAGAACGCCGGGAGCAAGATCCCGAGGACGAGAAGGCCCGGAGGGACGCGCAGATAGAGCGGGCCGAGGATGTCGCATACGCAAGGGAAATACGTGCGGCGGAGATCGTATTCGAGCGCCTGGAGCGCGAGCGTCGGGGTATTGACGCCGAAAGCGAACGACGGGCGCTGGCAAAGGAACGGCGAGACGGGGCGGCGTACGCACGGGACGAAGGTCTGGCGATCGCCGAGGGGGATCGCGCCGAGGCGGTCACGTCGGCCGCACGACAGGCTGCGGAGACCCTCAAAGAGCACGCCGATGAGATCGCGACCGCTAACGACGTAACAAGTGCTGAGTACAGGACGCTTGTTAACACGAAGGTCGAAACTGCTGAGAGGATGCAGGAGTATCGCTCCGAGCGCGAGATCGAGCAGGCGAAGATCGATGAGGAACGTCGTGGAGCTGCGGCTTTGATGGCACAGCAAGCGCGGGAGACCCGCTTGCTACGCGAGTTGGAGGACGAACAGCAACCGATTGCTCCAGTGGTGGATGAGTCCGAGGCCCGGGCGCTGGCCACTCTCATGGGTAGCTCCGCTTCAAAGACGAATCCCGCGGTGGATAAACCGGCGATGGATCAGTCCGAGGTCCGGGCGCTGGTCGCTCTCATGGGAAGCTCCGTTTCAAAGACGAATCCCGCGGTGGATAAACCGGTAGTGCAGGCCATTAATGAGTTGCGTAAGGAGCTCTCATCTGATGATGTGAGTCGATCATCGTCAGAACAAGGCGGCTTTATTCGAAGAATTCTCCAAGGGCTCAGGCGCGTGGCATGACTCGACCTGGTTCGTCGGCGGTTCTCTTTGTGCGAGTTTCGACCGGCGGGATGAGCGAATACACACCAGTTGACGACGCAATGCGCCACACCGATCGGCGGGTTAACCCTGATTCAGTCCGCTCTGATCTCTGGGAAGCTGAAGCGATATCAGCTTCCTGCCCTCTGAAAGACGCATGACAAATCAACGCCGACTCTCAGACAGGTCCGATTGGGACGGGTATCGATCGCACAGGGCCATCAGCGCCCAGGCGGTCCGGCGCGCCCGCGACACTCACAGGGAGCGACGTGACCATGAGGCAGAGGATTCGAGGGCCCGGACCGAGGGACGGCAAGAACGAGTCGAGGAGCTTGCCTTCACATGGAGGGAACGGGTACAGGAGCTTGAACGTGAACGCCTGGACCAGGAACGGCGAGGGATCGACCCGGAAGTGGAGCGCCGAACGCTTGCGAAGGGTCGACGTGACGCAGCGGCGCAGGTTCGAGATCAGAATCTTTCGACGGTAGAAAGAAACAGGCCCGATGCGATTACCTCTGCGGCGCAGCAGGCCGCGGAAACGCACCAGGAGCGCAACGAAGAGCAAACGGTCCTGAACGATCCGACGAGTGCCGAATACCGCGGGCTGGTCGAGATGAAGTTAGATTCCGCAGCCCGTTTTCGACACTACCGAAAAGAGCGTGAAGCCGAGCAGTTGAAGACAGCGGGGGAGCGCAGGATTGCTGCGGCCCACATGGCCCGGGAAGCGCGCCGGACGAGGATGCTCAGGGAGATGCAAGAGGAAGAGCCGCTCGTTTCGAGGGAAAGACAGCTGACCCAGGTGCGTGCCCTCGCTGCACTGATGTCGGAGGTCCGCAACGAATCGCTGGCAGCAAAAGGGATTTCGACCACTACCCCGAAACCGGCGGAACGGACGCCCGAGCAGACCGAAGAACTCATCGACCGGGCTCGCCGAAATATCGCCGCGGTTCGTAAGTCGGCAACTGATCCATTGGTCCCGAAGAAGCCCCGTGGCTTGATCGGCAAGATGTTCGGCAGAAAGCGGCGTGCTGCATAGCCCGGCGGAGTTCGCTACCCTTCCCGGGTGATTCTCTTCAAGCCGGAACACGTGGAACCGGTGCTCACCGGTCGAAAGACGCGGACCCGAAGACGCTGGAAGCGGCGACGCATGCTTCCCGGGTCATCGCACCAAGCACGAACTCGTTTGTTCGGCGAACCGTTTGCGATGCTTGAAGTCATCCGCGTGTGGCAGGAGGCGATCGGTGAGGTTTCGGAAGATGACGCCGGGGCCGAGGGCTATTCCGGAAGAGGTGATTTCCTGGCCGCTTTCGCGCGCATAAACGGCGACGTGTCGCTGGACGAGGTTGTTTGGTGCGTGGAATTTACGGCCGCGGCGGCAAACAGGTAACGGGATCGATCCGGCCCGGTCCCACGAGGCCAGCGGCGCGACAATCCCCGGGACATCTCGAACAGTCACCTCAACTGGCCGCAACCGAATCAACGAAAAGAGCTACACCTTGATCGTCGTACGGCGCACCTACGTCCCCAGCCCGGGTACCGGAGGAAAGCTTCTCGCCCTGGTCAAACAGGCTTCGGAGGAGATGGCAAACGCGGGGTTCGGCAAACCACGCATCTTGCGTACGACATTCGGGGACCACGGCACCCTGATTACCGAGCAGCCGTGGGAGTCGCTGGCCGATTACGATGCCTCTCGTGATCGCGTACGTGCGACCCCGGCGATCACCGGGGTGTTCGAACAGATCTATCCGTTGCTTGCGGCGACTCACAACACCGAGGTCCTGACCGAGGTCGAGTAGAAATGACGCCGGTTAATCCCCACGACGGCGACTCCGATGACGCCTACGGGCACAACGAGGCGTTCTGGGACGAGGTGACGCCTGTCCACGCCGCGTCGGACTACTACCGAGTCGATGAGTTCAGGCGCGGCGGCGACGTGCTGCACGATTTCATCGTTGAGGAGGTCGGCCATGTGTCCGGTCTCTCCATGCTCCACCTGCAATGTCATTTCGGGCTCGACACGCTCAACTGGGCGCGCCTGGGCGCAACTGTCACCGGCGTGGACATCTCCGGAGCTTCGATAAAGCGCGCCCGTGAGCTGGCGTCCGAGCTGGACATCCCGGCGAGTTTTGTGCAGGCCAACGTTCTCGAGATGGGTGATCGCTTTGATGGCCGGTTTGATCTCGTTTTCACGTCGATCGGCGCGCTGTGCTGGATCGGCGATCTGGAGACATGGGGCCGGGTTGTCGCTCGGGCATTGAAGCCCGGCGGCGTGTTCTACATCGCCGAGTTCCACCCGGTGATGGACACCCTTCAACAGTCGAGGCCGATCACGGATAGCAGCGACGCGTACCCGGGCTATCCGTACTTCGGAGATGGTGTGCCTCTAAGGTTTGATCCCGAGGGCGACGATAGCGACTATGCAGAGGCGTCTTTCACGAGCGAGAAAAGCACGTTCGAATGGTTTCACCCGGTCTCCGAGGTGATCGAGGCTTTGATCAACGCCGGACTGGTGATCGAGCGATTCCGCGAGTACCCGTTCGTCACCTACAAGGCCCGGCAAGGCATGATCCAGGGCGACGACGGGTTGTGGCGGCTTCCCCCGGAGGTGGTTCCCCTGCCGCTCATGTTCAGCGTCGCTGCGGTTAAGCCAATCGCGTGACATGGGCGGCGAGCACTGCGAACATCAGCAATGAATGCAGGACTTGTTCATTGCGGTGCCCGATCCCCGTAAATAAATCATGAATACACCCACCGGGTGTTAAGCAGGAGACCAGGTAATGCCCGATCCCCTCGTGGCCGTGATCATGGGCAGCACGTCAGACCTTGAGACGATGCAGAACGCCGCGGACGTGCTCGATCAGTTCGATATCGCACACGAGGTTTCCATCGTGTCAGCCCATCGGACGCCTGACCGGATGTTCAAGTTCGCCGAAGATGCGGCCGGACGTGGCGTCGAGGTGATAATCGCCGGCGCAGGCGGCGCCGCGCACCTGCCCGGCATGGTGGCGGCGAAAACCCTGGTGCCCGTGATCGGCGTCCCGGTCGAGAGCCGTGCTCTGAAGGGCATGGATTCGCTTTTGAGCATCGTGCAGATGCCCCGCGGCGTACCCGTTGCGACGGTGGCGATCGGGACGGCGGGCGCGACGAACGCCGGGTTGCTGGCGGCGCAGATTCTTGCGATCAGCCGGCCCGACCTGCGCGCCAGGCTGGAGGCGCACCGAGCGAAGACGGCCAGCGATGTCGAGTCCCAGGCGGCGGAGATGGAGCAGAAGTGACCACGCCCGGACCGGTTCTGCCGGGCGGAACATTAGGAGTAGTCGGCGGAGGCCAGCTCGGGCGCATGTTCGCCCTGGACGCTCGTCGCATGGGTTACCGGGTAGTGGTACTCGACCCTGATCCGGAGTCGCCGACCGGACAGGTGGCCGATGACCGGATCGTAGCGCCGTATGCCGATGGCGATGCGGTCATACAACTGGTCGAACGTTGCGATGTCGTCACGTACGAGTTTGAAAACGTGAACGCAGACGCCGTAGCGACCGCTGAGGGCTCCGGGTCCGTACGTCCGGGCAGCCACGTATTGCGCGTTGCACAACATCGGCTCATCGAAAAGGGAGCGCTGACGGAGAACGGCTTCCCCGTACCCGAGTACGCCGAAGTGGACACGATGGCGGACATGGTGAAAGCCGTGGAGCGGATCGGCACGCCTGCCGTGCTCAAGACCGCTACATCCGGCTACGACGGCAAGGGCCAGATCGTATTGCGGTCGGCAGTGGATATGCGGGAGGCGCATTCGCAGCTGCGACCTCAAAGCGTGGCGCTGATCCTTGAATCATTTGTGCCGTTCGATATGGAAATATCGGTGATCGCCGCACGCGGCCCCGATGGCGATGTGGTGTGCTTTCCGCCGTCGGAGAATCAGCATGTGAACGGGATCCTGGACGTGAGCATCGTGCCGGCCCGCATTTCGGACGAGGTTCGAGACGCGGCGGTGGAGCTGGCGTCACGGATCGCGGATGCGCTGGATGTAATCGGGCTTGTGGCGGTGGAGATGTTCGTGACGACGGAGGGCGAGCTTCTGGTGAACGAGATCGCGCCACGCCCCCACAACTCCGGCCACTACACGCAGGACGCGTGCGCCACGTCACAGTTCGAGCAGCTGGTACGTGCTATATGCGGTCTGCCGCTCGGCTCAACGGAGCTGCTGAGTCCGGCGGTGATGGTGAACCTGCTCGGCGATGTGTGGGCAGACGCGGGCGGCACGCCGGACTGGGATGCGGCTCTCGGCGTCCGAGGTTCCGTGCTTCACCTGTACGGCAAGGCGGAGGCGCGGATCGGCCGGAAGATGGCTCACATCAATGTCACAGCCCCGGACGTTGAGACGGCGCTGGCACGCGCCCTGGATGCACGGGAGCGGGCGGCAGGGCGCGGGTAGCGTTGGGACGGAGCGTACTCCGCCACCCCTCACCCTTGATGGACGCGGGCCTCTCCCGCGGTGGAGGGAGGGAGCAAGGGTCGCGGCGCTACCGAATAACGATATTTGACGGAAACCGTGTCCTGAGGCTCTCGAAGGGCATTTCACACGACGACATTCATCGCGCCGACAGTGTTGTTCCCTTGATGATCGGCACCGGGATCGATTTCAGGATGGGCATATATGCCCGGGATGACATCGGTCGAGGGTCCCCCGCGCTACACCCCCGTGTATTCGTGCTTCCAGAGTTCGTCTGCGAAGGTGAACAGCGCGGGTAGGCCGCCGGTGTGCAGGATCACTACCGTGTCGTCCTTTGTGAAGTTGCCCTGCTTGATCTGGTCGATCAACGCCGCCGTGACGGTACCCGTGTAGTTCGGGTCGATCAGGATCGCTTCTGTCTTGGCCATCAGGTGAATAGCGTCGAGGACCTCGTGGGTCGGGATCCCGTAGCCCTCACCGATGTACTGGTCGAGGACCGTCATATCGCCCGCCTCGAAACCGACGGCAAGGTTTGCCACGCGTGCCGCGCCAGGGATGACGTCGTACAGGTACGAGTCGATCGGCATGTCGTAGTTGACCATCACGCCCGTGATGTCCCAGTCCAGGCCCAGGTTCTTGGCCGTTAGCGTCAGCCCGCCGGTTGAGCGGCCGCCGACGCCGATGATTCTGGCTTTGTGGATGCCCAGTTCCTCAAGCTGTCCGAGCAACTCCAACCCGCCCTGCAGATACGCCAGGGTTCCGACGATCGTCGGGAACTCGTGGTCGACGCGCACGTAAGGCTTGTACCCTTCGGCCTCCAGCTTCCGGCCCAGTTCCCGCGCGTACTCTTCCGCCGCTGCTTGTTCCGAACCTTGTTCGTCGAGCAGATGCAGGTCAGCACCGAGGATCTTGTCGATCAGCAGGTTGCCCTGGACCTCCCGGCCGGCGGCGTAGCGGAGAACACAGGAGTACTTGATACCGAACTTATTGGCCGCCGCCGCCGTCATCCGGGCGTTGTTGGAGTGGTAGTCCATCATGTTGACGTAGGCGTCGTAGCCCTGCTCAACAAGATGGGCCAGCTCAAACTCGTAGTGACGGGCCTTGTTTCCGCCCATCGCCAGCCCTGTCGCGTCGTCTCGCTTGATCAGGATGCGCGGGCCGCCCAGCTCGGCGCTTAGCCGGTGCAGCTCTTCGAGGGGGGTCGGCAGGTGGGCGATCTTGACGCGCGGGATCGCGCCGAGATTCGCTCGAAACGTGGCGCGGTCCATCGGTGGATTTGCGTTCTTGAAGCTTGGCATGGCGGGTGAAGGTCCCCTGTCTCGACGTGGGCTATTTCGATGCGATGTCGTCGCAACGCGGAGATTAGCACGAGAAGGCCTTGATGGCTGTAGTTCAGGAAGATCCGCTGCCTGGTACACAAGTTTGATACGCGTCATCCTGAACCTGATTCAGGATCGGGTCGTATGGCCTCAACATCGTTCGTCGGACAAGACGGCTGGTTAACAGCAGTGTGGGGAGTGGACTTTCCGGTCGTGAATTGGGACGGATCCTGAATCGAGTTCAGGATGACATTATTCACGAGCGGGCGAGCAGGAATCCATCACCCGAGAGCCCTCCCCCGGATCGGGAGTAGACTGCCGTCAACGCAGGAATAGCAGGGGGCACCCGACCGCCGGATGGCAGACGAGGCTCAAGAACAGAATCATGGAACGGACCGTAATCGTCCGGTTCGTTTCGCGATGTTTGAGTCTCTGCGATTCCGTGATTTCCGCCTGATCTGGCTCGGACAAACCAGTCATGCGCTGGGCCTCTGGGCGCAGATGATCGCCTTGCCGCTGCTGGTGCTCGAGCTCACCGGCAACAGCGCCGCGCAGCTGGGCGGTGTGATGGCCGCCCGCACGCTTCCGACACTCGTCCTCGGAGTCTGGGCGGGTGTGGTGGTTGACTGGTTTGATCGCCGCTCCATCCTGATCGCCACGAAGTGGGGCTCGTTCCTGCTCGCCGTCCTGTTCGCTGCATTGCTCATCGGTGGCTGGATGGAGCTGTGGATGGTTTACGCGTGGGTGGTCGCCCGGGGTTCCACGCAGGCGTTCGATCAGCCGGCCCGTTTCTCCATGGTTCCGACGGTCCTGCCCGGACATTTGATCACGAACGGTATGGCGTTGCTTAGCTCAACGCAGAACGTGATGCGCATTGTGGGCGCGGCCGGGGCTGGTCTGGTTGCCGAGTTTGTCGGGTTAACCGGCACTTTCATATTGATCGCCATTATTTACTCCACCGGCGTCGTGGCTATCCACATGCTTCGCGTTGCAGATCACGCCCGGCCCGATAAGAACGGTCTCGGGGCGATGACTTCCGGGCTTGCGGAGGGCGCGGCGTTTGCGATCAAACGACCCGAGATCCGAGGTGTTCTGCTGATCTCGCTGGTCTATTTCGCGTTCGGCATGTCTTACATGCAGGTGTTCGCACCTCTCTTCGCGGTTGAGGTCCTGGATATCGGGCGGGGCGGTCTTGGCATGATGCTCTCGATCACTGGTATGGGCGCGCTTGTGGCGGCGTTGTTTGTCGCCAAGAGGCAGCCGACGCGTCTCGGGTTGATCCTGCCTCTCGATGTCGCCGGATTCGGCGTGGCGTTGATCCTGTTCACCGGTTCGACGTATCTGCCCGGCGCGTTTGGAATCGCCATCCCGATGGCGCTGATGCTCGCGATCGGCGCTTTGCAGACGACTTTTATGTCACTCAGCCGGTCGCTGATGGTGCAGGTCGCTCCGGACGAGATGCGGGGCCGGATCCTGTCATTTGTCTCGCTGGACCGATCCATGATGGCGTTCGGCGGCGCCGCGGGCGGTTTCCTCGCCGGCGCGTACGGCGTACAGATCACGCAGGTCGGCTTCGGCGTCATCTGTATCGCCGGAGGGTTGGCCGTGCTGGTTATGACGCCGGGTTTCCGTGCGTTCAAAGGGCAGGGGACGTCTCGGACCGTATCTCCGGAAGCCGCCAGCCCACAGAGACCGGCCTCCGTGGAATCGGTCCCGACGCCGCGTACCGCCAGCGGCGGAGACTGAGCGCGCAACCGGCGAAATCGCTGGTAGCCTCGTCTACCCGTAATCCACGGGAGCCCTGATTGAAACCGATCCTTGATGAAACCATCCGAAGCTCGCGCCCACGGAGACCAGATGCCAGACGACACGCAGTCCCGGTACCGACTTCCAAAGACCATCACGCCGTCTCACTATGAGCTAACACTTGAGCCAGACCTTACGAATTTCACCTTCGCCGGGGTTGAGGCGGTCAGTATTGCGGTCGCCGAGCCGACCGGCGAGTTCGTCATCAACTCCATCGAGATCGAGATAGATGAGGCATGGATCTCGGCGGCGGACGGCTCCCGGACCGATGCGTCCGGCATTGAGTACGACGAAGAGCTGCAGCGCGCGACGTTAACGCTCCGCTCGGGCATCGATCCGGGCGAGTACACGTTCCACGCCCGTTTTCGGGGATTACTCAACGACCAGCTACATGGCTTCTACCGGTCCACGTTCAAAGACGATGCCGGGGTGGAACACACCATCGCGACCACGCAGATGGAGTCCACGGACGCGCGTCGTGCATTCCCGTGCTGGGACGAGCCGGAGTTCAAGGCCTCGTTCGGCATCACGTTGATCGTGCCGGAAGACCAGTTCGCCATGTCCAACGGCGCAGAGATCTCCAACGAGGTCGCTGACGGGGTACGAACGGTGCGTTTCGCCGACACGATGGTGATGTCCACGTACCTGGTCGCGTTCATTGTCGGCCCATTTGAAGCGACCGACCCGGTGGACGTGAACGGCACGCCGCTCCGGATCATTTACCCGCGCGGCAAAGGTCATTTGACGGACTACTCGCTGGAGGCCGGTGAGCACGCGCTTTCGTTCTTCGAGAACTACTACGGCATCCCTTACCCGGGCGACAAGCTGGACATGGTAGCCGTGCCTGACTTCGCGTTTGGCGCAATGGAGAACCTCGGGGCGATCACGTATCGTGAGGTCTTGCTCCTGCTGGACCGGGACCGGGCCACAGAGCCGGAGCTTCTCCGCGTGGCGGACGTGATCGCCCACGAGATCGCCCACATGTGGTTCGGCGACCTCGTCACGATGCGCTGGTGGAACGGCATCTGGCTGAACGAGGCTTTCGCCACCTTTATGGCGACGCTATCCACCGATGCATTCCGTCCGGAGTGGGAGCGCTGGGTGCAGTTCGGCATGGAGCGTTCGATGGCCTTCGACGTCGACTCGCTGGAGAAGACGCGGCCGATCGAGATCGAGGTGAACTCTCCCGAAGATGCCGAGGGCATGTTTGATCTCCTGACATACGAAAAGGGCGGCTCGGTCTTGCGCATGCTTGAGCAGTACCTCGGCGACACGCCTTACCGGGACGGCATCAGGAACTACCTGACGAAGCACAGCTACGGCAACACGGAGACGAACGACCTGTGGGACGCCATCGAGGAGACAACCGGCGAGCCGGCACGCCGGATCATGGACTCATGGATTTACCAGGGCGGCTACCCGGTCGTGAGTGTCGAGACGGTTGACGAGACGACCCTGCGGCTGTCTCAGCGACGGTTCCGGTTTGTGGACGACCCCGAGGGCGCAGACAGCCGGTGGTCCGTGCCGGTCATTCTTCGGGTCAACGGAGAGTCTCAACGGGCGCTGCTGGAGGACGGCAGCATCGATGTCGAGCTGGATATCCCGATCGAATCGGTCATCGTGAACGCGGGCGGCCACGGTTTCTACCGGGTCCGCTACTCCCCGGAACTACTTGCCCGGATTGATCCGGCAGAGGGTGACCTGACGGCGATCGAGCGCTACATGCTGGTCGACGATGCGTGGGCCTCGGTGGTCGCCGGTAACACGGCCGCGAGTGATTTCGTGGCGTTCGCTCGCGGTTTCGCCGATGAAACCGATGCCGAGGTGTGGGGCCAGCTCACCGGGTGCCTGGTTGCGCTGGACCGGTTGCTGGAAGGCGAAGGCCGGGAGGCGCTTCGGTCCATCGTACGTGATCTGGTTGGACCGGCGCTTGATCGCATCGGCTGGGAGCCGTCAGAGGGGCAGACTTCCCGGGACCTCGAGTTGCGCGGGACATTGATCCGGGCGCTTGCCGTTACAGGCAATGACGAGTCGGCCCGTGAGCGTGCCCGCGGGTTGCATGCCCGCTACCTGGAAGATCCGGACAGCATCGACGCCAACGTGGCCGCCGCGGTCACGGGCGTGGTGGCGAACGGTGGATCGGACGCCGACTACGACACCTTCTTCCAGCGCTTCAAGTCGCCGCTGGACCCTCAGGAGGAACAGCGATATCTGCGAACGCTGGTGGGGTTCCCGACTTCGGAGCAGATGTCCCGGACGCTGGCGATGACACTGAGCGGGGAGATTCGAACGCAAGACGCCCCTTACCTGCTCGCCGGGTGCATGGTGAACCGTGAAAACGGGCCGCAGGCATGGGCTTTCATCCGGGACAACTGGGACGCCATGAACGAGGCGTACCCGTCGAACTCCATCGTCCGGATGCTTTCCGGGATTCGATCTCTTTCGAGGTCCGAGATCGCAGACGAGGTGCTGGCGTTTTTCGAGGACCACGAGGTACCGCAGGGAGCGCTCTCGCTTTCTCAGCACCTGGAACGGCTACGGATCAACGTCAACCTGCGTGAACGTGAGTCCGAGCGGCTTGCGGCGGCGCTGACGGGTAAGTAACGACTGTGACAAGGCGGGCGTTCAGGCCCATCTACAGCCAGCGACGAACGCTCTCACGATAGGCGGCGTACTGCCGGCCGATCACGGTTTCCAGGTAGCGTTCCTCGCGCGTAATTACGAGGAAATGTAGCGCCAGTACGGCGATCGGCACGGAGCCGAGCACCCAGTAGGAGTTCAAGAGCAGCCCGATTCCCAGTCCCACGGTCGTGAAACTGAGATAGATCGGGTTGCGGGTGTACCGATACGGGCCGCCCGTGACCAGTGTCGCCGTCGGCCGGGCCGGGTCCGGATGCTCACCTCTGCGAAGCAGCGTGATCGTCGCCCAGGCGGCGAGAACCAGGCCGGCGGCCACCGAGACGTCTCCCAGCGCCACGGCGATCATGCTGTCTCCCGCCTCGATATCGTTTCCCGTCATGACGTGCAAGACGACCCCGGCGCCAAACGGCAAGCCGAATACGAGACGAGGGGAGGCCATCAGGCCGGGCCGAGGAGAATCTGGGCCGCGCGTTTGATTCACCTTTTCTCCCCTGGCCGCTGATCCTGCGAGCATCGTGCTGCTTGATCGGCGATTATGCCCCATCACTGTTGAACAGGCGAGGGCGGTTCGACTGCTAGACTCGCTGGCAGACCATCGTCAGAGCTGGCGACGATCTAACGCCATAAAAATGGAAAGCCTCTGGATAACGAGCCCTTGAATATCGCCCGGGTTGAGTTCACTTCCATCCACGTCCACGGCACGCACCAGTGGGTGTTTGTTGAGGTCACCGATCACGACGGCAACACCGGCCTCGCTGAACTGGCCGGGGCCGAGGCCGCGACCGGGATCGCCCAACTGACGGCCGGCTACGCTGAACGCCTCAGGCTGTCTCCGCCGGACGGTGAGGCCGATGTATCCACCCTGCTGGGGCTGACGGCCGCCGACCTGGAAGCGGACCGCTCGAAGGCCACGGCGGTGAGCGCTCTACGGACGGCGATCACCGATGCACAGGCCCGACGGGCGGGTATCAGTCTCACGGAATTCCTCGGCGGGCGGCCAACCGGGTCCGTGCAGCTTTACGGCAACATGAATCGGTCGATGCTGCCGGATGACGACGGCCCGCGGAACAGGTCTCCGGAGGCGTTCGCCGCCGCTGCGCGGGAGGCGATACGGCGCGGTTATGAAGTCGTGAAGTGCGCGCCTTTTGATGAGGCGCGTTCGCCTTTCGAGGAGCCCGGCCTCCCGGAAGCCGCCCGGAGCGGTATCGACCGGATCGTGGCCGTTCGGGAAGCAATCGGCCCGGATATCCCACTGTATGTCGACTGCCATAGCCGCTTCGATAGGGACTCAGGGATCGCTCTCGAAATCTCGCTCCGGGAGTCGGACGTCGCCTGGTACGAGGAGGCGGTGGACGGCATCGAAGATCCCGAGACGATGAAGAAGATTCGTGAGCACGCCACGATGGACGTGGCCGGGGCGGAGTCCGGGTACGGGGTTGCGCTGTTCCGGCGGATTATCGAGGGCGGTGTAATGGACGTCGTGATGCCGGATATCAAGTTCTGCGGTGGCGCCGGTGAGGCAGTCGAGATAGGCCGCACGCTGGAGCATATGGCCCCGGGGTCTGTCTCGATGCACTCGCCATCGGGGCCGGCGTCACAGCTTGCCAGCGCACACGCCACGGCGGCGTTCCAGGGAACACGGCCACTGGAACACGCCTGGGGCGAAGTGGATTGGCGACCGTCCGTACTCGAGCCTGCTGAGCGGATCGACTCGGGCCGCATACGTATCCCGGAAGGCCCAGGACTCGGCGCAAACCTCGACCGATCGACCGTCGAAGCTCGCGGTCGGCGCTGGACCCTGTAGCCCGCCATACGTGAGCGATGACGACGATAAATCGGTCATATCGTGAGCGTTTCCTCACCCGGTCACGTGCCCTGGACTATCTCCGAGATCTTGAATACGACTCAGCACCCGGCGACGTGGCCGAAACTCTGTACGTGCCGGTGGATTCCGGCGGGATCCCGGGATGGGAGTGGCTCCCGCCAGCGGCCGTCCGCTCTTCGAACGGGCTGGCTCTCCTGCGCGGTCCCGCCACACAGGTCGCTTTTGGCGTGCCGTTCGCTATCGAGATCGAAGATGGTGACCGCGCGCATGACGGTCCGCATTTTGGCCCGCTCATCTCATCGCTAGAAAGACGTCGTACTATCGCGTTCATCTTGCTGAGGCTCGGGTCGTACGCAATCGGCGTGGCGGACGACGGAAACCTGATCGTTAGCAAGACCGGGACGCGCTACGTCAAAGGCCGGCACCGGGCCGGTGGTCAATCCCAACGCCGATTTGACCGCAACCGGGAGGTCTGGATAACTCGTTTATACGACCAGGTGTGCAGGACGGCATCAGATCGGATAGGACCGTTCGAGGATGATCTGGGCGCGCTGGCGTTGGGGGGTGACCGTCACGTTATCGAGGGGTTCATAAAGCGTTGCGGGTTTGCCGAACGTTTACAACGCCGGTTCCAGGTTATCGACGTACAGGTAAATCGACCGGGACTTAAATCCCTGGAGCAGGCCATCACGAATGCCTGGGGCTGTCACATCTGGGAAGCGGACACGCCGGGGGAATAGTTGGCCTCGTCCAAGCATGGATTTGCTGATCGTGTTACGTTTTTCGTCAATTGGACTGGTATCAAGAAAGAATATCGTGACCGGCGGTATGCGCCGGGAGGGATCATGAGGGTACTGGTAGTCGACGACGACCCGGACATCGCTGAGACTATTCTCCGATGGGTTGGTGTGGACTGGCCGGCTGCAGAAGTCGTGACGGCGGCCGACGGCCGAACCGCGATCGACGAGGTGCGACGCGAAGATCCAAACATAATCGACCTGGATGTCGGCCTTCCCGATATGACCGGTTTCGAAGTGATGAAATCGATACGGGAGTCGTCGGAAGTTCCAATCGTGATGCTTACCGCCCGCGACGGCCATCTGGACAAAATTGAAGGCCTGGAATTCGGCGCCGACGACTACATCACGAAACCTTTCCATGGCAGAGAGCTAACCGCCCGTATGAGGGCGGTGTTGCGCCGCACTCGCCGGGGTACCGATATCTCCGAGCAAGACCCGTTCGAGGAGGAGGGCCTGCGGTTCGATTTCGCCGCCCACGAGGTCACTTACGAGAAGGAAAAGGTCCCTCTGACGCCGTTGGAGTACAAGCTGTTGGCCCAGTTCGTACTGGGTTATCCCCACGTTGTCCCACACGAAAAGCTGCTTCGGAGCGTCTGGGGTCCAACTTACGTCGGAGAGAGTGACTACTTGAAGGTCCATGTGCAGCGCATACGATCCAAGTTCGGGACCGTAGCTCCCGGGTTTGATCCCATCGCAAACGAGCGTGGAGTTGGTTACCGTCTCAATCTGGTGCACGAGCGCTAGATACCAGCCGGCGGGCCGGTTGCCCGTGCGCCGCGACCCAACTAATATCCCCGCAGGTACGAACTCGCGCGCGTATCGGCACGCTCTTTTCTGTACCCCGTCTCCCGTAAACAAAGGGGATCCAATGACCACGACAACGAGAGAACGCGTCGCCTATTTCAATGGAGAGATCGTCCCGGAGAGCAGGGCCCTGGTCTCATTCCGGGACCGCAGCTTTAAGTACGGCGATGGCGCGTTCGACATGACGCGCACCTTCGGCCACAAGATCTTCAAGATCGAAGAGCACATCGCCCGTTTCGCCAACACCCTCAGGTACTTCCAGCTCGATCCCGGCATGACCGAGAAAGAGATGGTCGATAAGTCCATCGAGGTTCTCGAGGCGAACCTGCCCCTGATCGACGAGACCGAGGATTACTGGGTGGGCCAGCGCGTCAGCCGCGGCACGGATATCGTTGGCGGCGATATGTGGGAACACGCGGGTGCCACGGTGGTTATCGAGTGCACCCCGCTTCCGCTGAAGGCACGCGCGCCGCTGTTCAAAGACGGAATCGACGTGATCGTGCCATCGGTGCGCCGCACTCCGCCGGAGTCACTGAGTCCCCGGGCCAAGTCTCACAACTACCTGAACCTGATCATGGGCGACCTGGAGGCCAAGGCGTACAACCCGGCCGCATGGGCCGTTTTGCTGGACATGCAGGGCAACTTCGCGGAGGGGATCGGCTCCAACTTCTTCACCGTAAAAGACGGTGTCATTCGCACCCCGCGATCCCAGTTTGTGCTCGGCGGCATCAGTCGTGAGACGGTGATGAATCTCGCAGCCGGGCTCGACATCCCGGTCGTGGAGGAAGATATTGATCCCTTTGACGCCTACGTCGCGGACGAGGTATTCCTGACGTCGACGAGCCTCTGTATATGCGGTGTCCGGACCGTGAACGGGAAACCGATCGCAGACGGCAGCACCCCGGGGCCGATAACGAAGGCGCTCATGGACGCTTATGTTGATTTTGTCGACTTTGACTGGGTGTCCCAGTACACGAGCCGATTGGAAGCATAGGCGCCTCACAGACGATGGCTGAACCGATCAATTCATGGCCGTCAGGACGGTCAAAACTGATGACCGCCCGCGAGGCGGTTTCGCGGTTCGTGAACGACGGCGACACCATTTACTCCGGCTTCAACATCATCTCGTTCGCACTCACGAACGAGATCATCCGGCAGGGGGTGAAAGGCCTCAAGGCGGTGGCGGGGTCGGTGACGCCAAATGTCACGATGATGTCGATCGACGGCAACGTGGACCGAATCGAGACCGGTTACCTGAGCGGCACGCTCCAGAGCAAACCGTTCCAGGAAATGATGCGTGACGGCCGCGTCAAATGGAATGACTACACGAACATGACTATCACCCTTCGCCTCATGGCGGGCGGGCTGGGCATGCCGTTTATCTGCGCCAACTCGTTCCTGGGGACCGACTATCTCCTGCCGGAAACGATGAACCACACACGGAGCCTCAAGGAGGATCGAAGACGCGAGGACGGCACGATTGCGCCACCATACGCCGTAATCGACTCGCCATTCGACGGCAGGAAAGCGCTCCTGTACCCGGCGTTAAAGCCGGACGTGGCCATCGTTCATTGCCAGCGAGCGGATGAACAGGGAAACGTCCAGGTCTGGGGACCACAGGCGGATACGAAATGGGGACTCTGGTCGTCAAAGAACGTCCTCGTGACGGCTGAAGAGATTGTCCCGCGTTCAGTGATTTCTGCCGAACCACATTTCACCATCGTGCCCGGGTTCAAGGTGAGCGCCGTGATCCATGAGCCCTGGGGCTCCCACCCGGGCGGCCTGAACGGTTATTACCGCGCCGATCGGGCGTGGGGTGAACTGACCGGGGCGAGCATGAGGACCTGGGAATCTGCCCGTGAATACCTGGATGAATGGGTATACGGCACGGATGACCATGCCGGATACATCGCCAGGTACAGGGACCGCTTTGGCGAGGACCTCCTCGGTGCGCTACGCGTGAAGGACACGATGGTCGCCGAAAGACCAGCACGGTACGGGTGGCGGTGATCTCGTGATCGAAGGGCAGAACGCATACACCCCGGCCGAGATGATGATCATCGCAACGGCGCGCCAGGTACGAGACGGTGAGTCCACCATCGTCGGGATGGGCCCGCCGCTTCTGTCGGCGGCCCTGGCGAAGTATCACCACGCTCCGAACATGTGGTACTGCACCGAGTCCGGTCCGCTTGACTGGATCCCGATCAGCAGAGATCTTCCGGGGCCGATTGGTATCGCTGACCACAGCCTGACCGAGGGGGCCGCCATGTCCGGGGACATGGTCGATGCGCTGGGCGCGTTCGTTAACGGGGGCTGGGCGCAATCAGCCGTCCTGCAGGCCGCGCAGATCGACAGGTTTGGCAACCTGAACACGATGCTCGCCGGCACGTTTGAAGACCCGACGCGCAGGCTGCCCGGCACCGGCGGCAATGCCGACATCGGCGCCTCGGCGCAGCGCGTAATTTCGACGATGCCGCTGGAGGCGCGACGTTTCAGGGAACGCGCAGATTTCCGCACCACCGCGGGCTACATAGATGGACCCGGCGGACGCGCCGAGGCGGGACTGGCGCCTCAGGGCCCGAACCGATGTGCAACAACAATGTGCGTGTTCGGTTTCGATACACCTGACGGCGGCGGCACCGGCTCCTGCGAAATGGTCCTGGAACAGATCTTCCCGGGGGTGTCGCTGGAAGAGGTACAGGCGATCGTACCGTGGGACCTGAAGGTGTCCCCTGACCTGGAATACATGGAACCACCGACGGCCGAGGAGCTTGAACTGCTTCGCCACCTGGATGACGGCGGAAATCATTTGCGCCCGGGACGATATTGATCCTCATTGACCCGCGGCCTGCGCGGCAGTAGGCTCGAACCGTGTCATCCGACGTCGCCGACCGGCGCGATGCAACATCCGCGCCGGGGCAGACGGGATCCTCTTCGAGCCAGATGTCTGGTTTGCCGCCGACGACGGACCTGCGTCGCCGCCCTCTTGATCTAAAAGCCGGGCTGTTCGTGTTTTTCGTCTCCACGCTGTGGAGCGGAAACGCGATCGCGATCAAAGCCGGCCTGGAATACGCGCCGCCCCTGCGACAGGGCTGGATGCGATTCATTGTTGGATCGATCGTGATTCTTGGTTGGGCAATCTACTCGAAGTCCGATCTCCGAATTCACCGGGCCGAATGGAGGCCCTTGATCGTGTTGTCGGTCTTCTTCGGCGTGCAGATCATGCTCATGAACCTGGGCATCAAGTACACGACAGCCGGGCATGCGACCATCCTGATCATCACCTCTTCGATCTGGGTCGCTCTCCTTTCCCATTTCTTCATCCCGGGGGACCGACTCGACCCCGTTCGGTTCCTGGGAATCATGATCGCCTACCTGGGGATCGTCGTTCTTTCTGCCGACAGCCTGTTCGAGGCGGGCGGCAAGAACCTGATCCTGGGCGACATCCTCTCCGCCATATCGGGTTTCTTGCTCGGCGCCAGGCTGGTCTACAGCGCCCGGCTCGTGTCGCGGCTCGATCCCGCCAAGATGCTGCTGTTCCAGGCGGCCATCGGTGGCGTTGCGCTCATCATCCTCAGCGCAATTTTCGAACCCGAACCGTGGCTATGGACGTGGGAGCTGGCGGTTTCGCTCGCATACCAGGGCTTCGTGATCGCCGGGTTCGGTTTCCTGGCCATGCTGTTGATGAGCAAGTACTTCTTTCCGTCTCGCGTCAGCGCCATCTCCCTTACCCAGCCTGTGACGGGCATCTTGCTCGCCTGGCTGATCCTCGATGAAGAGCCGAGCGCGTTACTGTGGGCCGGTGGAGTTCTCGTAATGGGCGGTGCGCTGCTCGCTCAAAGACGAAGCACGCGAGCGGTTCGCGCTTCCTCCAGCGAACCGGCCACCGGTCTGCCGCCCGACAGCGCCGACTAATCACATTGGCGAACAACGTACGCAGGCCACTGACCCCACGCGCCGGAACCTTTGCCGTGATCGTCGGCATCTTCTGGAGCGGCAACTCCATCGCCATAAAGGCCGGACTTGATTACGCCGGGCCGATCCGGCTCGGCTGGATGAGGTTTGTCGCCGGGTCTCTCGTCATACTCGCGTGGGCGATCTACACGAAGGCCGACATCCGAATTCGACGATCTGAGGTCAAGTCGCTGGTAGCGCTCGGCGTTCTGTTCTCGGTCCAGATCGTTTTCATGAACCTCGGGATCAAGTTCACGACCGCCGGACACGCCCTGTCCCTGAACGTCACGACTGCGATCTGGACGGCGCTGCTTGCGCACTTCTTCATCGCCGGAGATCGGCTGGAAAAAGGCCGCTTCATGGGCATCCTCGTCGCCTATGCCGGCATCGTGGTGATCTCCCTGGACGGACTGCTTTCCGGCATCAACCGGGACATCCTGATCGGTGATCTCTTTGCCCTGATCTCGGCGTTTCTGCTCGCCAGCCGGCAGATCTTCGCCGCCCGGCTCGTGGAGGGAATGGACCCGAACAAGATCCTGTTGTCGCAGTTTTTCATCGGGACAGTGGTCTTCGTCTCCATCAGCGCCGTCTTCGAGACCGAGCCGTGGTCATGGGCGTGGGAACTGTGGGCCTCGATGGCGTACCAGGGTTTGCTGATCGCCGGATTTGGCTTTATCGCAAGCCTCTGGCTCGTTACTCATTACTTCCCATCCCGGCTGGCCGCTCTCGGGCTGCTATCGCCGGTGAGCGGAATCATCCTTGCGTGGATAGTACTCGGAGAGGATCCAACCTCCAATCTCTGGATCGGGGCCTTCCTGGTGATGGTCGGCGCCGGGTTGGCGCAACGGAGGAATCGCGTTCGGAAGTCAACGGCCCCCGGCGCGGCGACTGAGCGTTCATCCGCCGATTAAACCAGCGCTGTCCGCATAGCGTTTCGCAAGAGACCCCGGCAACGCGTTGACCGGCGCGAGATGCGATGCTAGCGTCCCCCGAATGCCACCTACCGAGCATCGCCGAATCACCCCGCGCGCGGGCGCGTTCGCCACTTTCGTCGCGGCGCTCTGGTCGGGCAACTCCATCGCCATCAAGGCCGGGCTGGAGTACGCGCCACCGCTCCGCCTCGGCTGGTACCGGTTCGTCAGTGGCGCCGTGGTGATCGTGGCATGGGCGCTGTACACCCGGGCGGACCTCCGGGTACGCCGCAGCGAGTTACGCGTCTTGACCGTGCTCGGGGTCCTGTTTTCCGTTCAGCTCGTGTTCATGAACCTCGGGCTCAAGTACACGACGGCCGGGCACGGCGCCGTGCTTTCCGTGACTTATCCGATCTGGATGGCGGTACTGGCTCACTTCTTCATAGCCGGAGATCGGCTGGCTTTGTCCCGTCTTGCCGGGATCCTGGTGGCGTATGGCGGGGTTGTGGTGATCTCTCTCGACGGCCTCGGCGCCGAGGCGTCCGGCGAGGTGCTGCTGGGCGACGTCCTCTCGATAATCGGGGGGTTCTTACTGGGGGCGCGGCTCATCTTTAACGCCAGGCAAGCCGGGAGAATTGACCCGAACAAGCTCCTGCTTGCCCAGGCGGCGTTCGGTACCGCCGTGTTCATTCCCGCCGGTCTGATCTTCGAGGGTGAACCCTGGCTAATGAACAGGGAACTCGCTCTTTCCATCTTTTACCAGGGCGCTGTGATCGCCGGATTTGGCTACATAGCTAACCTGTGGCTTCTCCAGCGATATCTGCCCTCCCAGGTTGGCGTTCTGAACTTGACCCAGCCGATCTTTGGAATAGTGTTGGCCTGGTTGATCCTGGACGAACCACTCACGAAGTTGCTGTGGGCCGGGGCGATTCTCGTGGCGCTTGGAGCCGGGATGGCGCAACGTCGGACGCGAAACGAACGATCCCCTGCCATCCAGCCCTTGCCGCACGTATCCGGGGAACCTTCATCCGGCAGCCTGTCGGGTCCGGCCGGACCAGGTGCGGGCAAGTAAGACCGAATCAACGGTATTCGTCCCGGGGATCCCTGAGATTTACCCGATGTTCCTGATGCGGTATGCCCGGCGAACTTATAATCGGGTCGTCCAGTCCCGCTTTCCGAAGACTGAAAGGAATTCCCTGTGGCCATCCTGAGCAGACGCGCGCTAGATACGGTCGATTCGCGTCTTTGGCATCACCTCGCACTCGGGGTTCACCCCGCCTGCGCCATCGCCGCCTATAAAGACGGCGAACTCGTTATCGACCTGTACGGCGGGGAGATCAATTCGGGAGACGGCTCAAAGGTCTCCGCCGACACCCTTTACAGCATCTGGTCGTGCGGCAAGCCGATGGCCGCAGCCTGCCTGTGGGTATTGAAAGATCGGGGCAAGTTGGACTGGGATGACCTTGTCGGCGACATCTGGCCGGGCTACGGGGTCAACGGCAAAGAGGCCACGACCGTTCGCCACGTTCTCACACACCGGGCGGGAGTGCCGACCACGCCGGGGGCGATCAACGAGTTGACGGGCGACGAGAATCCGAACTGGGAGACGGTGGTTTCGGCCCTGGAAACAGCCGATGCCGAGTTCGAACCCGGCTCGGCGATCCAGTACCACGGAATCACGTTCGGGCTGTTGGTGGCGGAACTGGTGCAGCGGATTACGGGCCGGCCTTTCGAGGAGTTCTTTCAGGCCGAAGTCGCCGGACCGCTCGGACTTGTTGACACCACGTATGCCCTGGATGCGGAAAGAATGCCGAGACTTGCACGTTTGTCGGCCATGCCCGATTTCGAGTCGCCAAACCTGGCCGAGATCGGGAACGCTGAGTGGTTCAAGTTTAATCCAAGCCCGGGAGCAAACGGCACGTCCACGGCCCGCGACCTGGCGCGCTTCCACAGCGTTCTCGTAAATGACGGTTCGGCGGACGGCAAGCAATGGTTGAGCGCCGATACGGTCGCCGATGTGACGGCCTGCCATGTCGAGGGCGCCGCACGCGATTCCGGGGACTTGATGAGGTGGGGACTGGGCCTACAACTTGCGAAAGATGGCCCGGGCAGAATGGGTGATGACCCGGGTCCACGGACGTTCGGCCACGGCGGGGTCGGTACCTGCACAAGCTGGGGCGATCCTGATCTGAAGGCTGGAGTCGCCATCGTGACCACGGGACTTCAGCCCGACGAGGTGAACGACCCACGATTACAAACCTTCTCTCAACTGGTTAGAGACGCGCTGACGGGGTGACACAGAATCCTGGTTCAGAAAGCGCGTTCCCGGGAGAGCAGTGGAAGCGAGGCGACACCGGTGCGCTCCGTTTTGACCCGGCTCGACTGGCCGCCGTCGGCGAGTGGCAGGCAGAGCAGGCGAACGGCTCACCGTACCGGCTGCTTGTCGTCCGGCACGGCCGGATAGCGGCGGAGTGGCACGGCGGCGGGATGGACCCGGGTGATCTGCAGGGCCAGGCATCCGCTTCCAAGTCCACGTATTCGACGGTGCTCGGTATCGCCATTGCAGAAGGCGTGATCGGCTCCGCCGACGACCTCGTGGCCGACTACTACCCGGAGTTCATGGACGTATCGCCAGAAGAAGGGCCGAAAGAGAACCGGTACGCCTTCCCCGAGAACGCAGCGATCACGTTCCGGCAGTTGATCGGCAACATGTCCGGCTACATGAAGCCGGGCGAATCCCCGGGACAAACGTTCAACTACCAGACCTTTGGCATGAACGTCGTGACCCACGCGCTGGCGTCCGAGTATTCCCTCTACCGCACCGCCGATCCTGAGCGGGGCGCGGGTTTCGGACGTCTCACGGAACGCAAGGTGCGGAATCTGATCGGCGGTTCGTGGAAATGGGTGTATTCCAACTTCGATCTTCAACCGAACGCAAAACTCGGCGTGTTCGGATACGCCACCACGTTCCAGATGACTGCGCGTGACATGGCCCGTCTCGGGCTTCTGTGGCTGAATGATGGCGACTGGGCGGGAAAGCAGGTCGTCCCGGCCGGTTGGATTCGGCAGGCGACGCGCGTATCCGACATGCTCCTGCAGGGTGAACCGAGAGAGATGTGGAAGTACGGGCTCGGATTCTGGTGCAACGACCAGGGCGTGTTGTGGCCCGACCTGCCGAGGGACTCTTTCGCGGCCGTCGGGGCCGGGAAGCAGTTCACGTGGGTTGACCGCGAGCACGATCTGATCGTCGTTCAAAGCCCGGGCACGTTTAAGGGTTCTTTCAGCCCGGCGATTGGCGGCGAGGCTGCTCAACGGGTGCTGGACGCGTTGGATTGAACCCGGTCCCCGGCGAAATCATCGCGATTCCATCACCCGTTGAGGCACGGGCTTTGAATAGACTTCTGGAATGACCCGGCGCCAGCTTATCGAATGCTTCCGCTGCCGGACACCCGTGGATGAGACCGATCTCGACTGCGGGTACTGCGGCCGAGAGATCGCGCTGGAGCTGGCCGAGCGCAACGCGATCTCATTTTTGTTGCGATGCACATCGTGGCGGTCGTGAGCGGCGTTGCATTATGCGGCTTCGCTTTCGCTTTCTTGCTGACCGGCTTCGGCGGCCATGAGAAGACCTTCATCCTTACGTACGTCCTCGCTTCCTGTGTCGCCGGGTTGATCTGGCTCGCCGGGGACCGGCTCCGGCCGACAAAGATCGAGGACTGACCGGCGACTGGCTGCGCCGATTCTCAATCATTCCGGACCCACGCGCACCTGGTCTGCGTGTATTGTTCACGCCGTCACCGGACACTGAGGTCCTTTGAACGGGAGAACTCGCATGAAGATCAAGCAGATTCGCGTCGTCAGCCTGGACATTCCACTGGCTCCACCGAAATCGAAGCCAACCCGGCCCGCGGCGAACAAGGTGGCGGCACGGCGGGCCCTGCCGATCAACTACTACCCGGAGTTCTCGACCGAGTTCGGGACGATGCCCGGCGCGGGCGCCGGAGATGTCTGGGTGCAGGTGATCGCCGAGGACGGTACTTTTGGACTCGGCGCGTGCAGCTACGGTGAGCCTGTGGCGGCGTTGATCGACTACCACTACGCGCCTCTGCTCGAAGGCCGCGACGCCCTCGCCACGGAGTTCCTGAACGACCTCATGTGGCGTTCGGTGCAGAACTACGGGGCGAGCGGGATCGCTACCGTCGCACGGTCTGGCGTTGACCTGGCGCTGTGGGACCTGAAGGGCAAGCTGCTAGGGGTCCCGGTTTACAGCCTCCTCGGGGGACCGTGCAGGGACAAGATTCTGCTGTACGCGACGTGCGATGACCTTGACTGGTCGCAGGAGCTTGGCTTCAAGGCGTTCAAGGTCAGCAACCCGGCCCACTACCGGATGGGGCTTGAGGGCGTGAACCTGGCCGAGGAGCACATCGCAAAATCCCGGGAGCAGGTCGGCCCGGACGCCGAACTAATGTACAACCCGGTTAGTTCTTTCAACGTCGAGTTCGCCATCAGGGTTGCGGAACGCGTCCGGCCATACGGCCTTCGTTGGTTTGAAGAGCCCCTGATTTCAAGTGACCTTGAAGGCTATGTCGAGTTGAAGAAGGCGATCAACTGGGTGCCGATCGCGACAGGTGAGCACCACCACGGCCGGCAGGCTTACCGCCAGCTGGTCGAAAGGCGTGCCGTGGATATCCTGCAGCCGGACATGAAGTGGTCCGGCGGGCTGACCGAGGTGATGAAGGTTTACATGATCGCCGAAGCGGCCGGACTGATCACTGTCCCGCACACCGGGGCAGGGACTCCGTGGGGCCAGCACTTTGCTTTCGCCGCGCCGGAATCCCCGATATCCGAATACTGGATGGGCAGCGACCCCGGGATCCCACTGGACGAGCTTTGCCCGATACCCGGGATGCCGATGCCCAAGGACGGTTACGTAACGCCGTCAGACGCACCCGGTTTCGGCATGGATATCAAGCCTGAGTGGATCGGGCCCTGGGACCACACTGCGGCAGCCCGGGCGCGCGGCATAGCCTGATGCGTGATGCCCGGCCCCGAGACGCCCTTCGAGAGCTCAGGGCGCGGAGTCGCCTCGGGGCTTGATTAATGGCCCGGGTCGCGCTAATCGCCGACGGCGTCAAACACGGGCCGCCAGTCGCCTTCGACCGGCCATTCGAGCTGGCTGGCGATATTGTCGTGCGGACGGAAATCAATCTTGACGTCCTCGATTCGCTCACCTATGACCTCGATATCGTCCAGCGTGAGCCTGCGTAGCTCCATTGCGTATCGCAGGTAGCCGACCTGGTCCAGCCGGAATCCCATCGCCTGGAGGGCGACTACGTCCGCAGCGATGTTGTGGGCGGACGCCAGGGTTATTCGGGAGTCGATCGGATCACCGTCCACGGGACCGTTGCCCTGCATGCCTTCGGTGCCGTCGAGTACCGTGAGATCCGGGGCCACGTGCTGCGCCATCTTGGCAAGAGTGAGGTTGATCGCCTTGCTGCCCTGGTGGATCTTCCGCTTTTCGCTCGGGCCGGCCAGCATTCCGACCAGGATGTTCTTGAGGCCGAGCGTGACAACGACATTGTTGTGCGTCTTGGTGCGGGTGACCGAGACGACGTACGACTCCGCCATCGTCCGAGATATGTCCAGGTACTGGGCGTTCAGCCTGTCGTCAAACGCCGGGACCTTCACCGTCTCGTCCGTGTTGAGATCAAGCCAGGTGACGTTGAACTCGTCGGCCAGGGGGCGGTATCCGTAATTGTCGAAGCCCTCATCGGAGGTCCCGATCGCCGGGCCGACGGCGATGGTGAAATCTTTGACGCCCTTGCTTTCAAGGAACGCCAGAGTCGAGCGCACGGCGTCCACCGGGGTTGCGCACAGGGGTTCCCTGGTCGAGACAAAGTTGGGCTTGATCAATACCGGCCGGTCCGGAATCTGAACCTGGTCAGCGATGAGGCCCAGTGCCTCGGGCACGGTGCTGGTCCGGTCGCCGCCGCTCACGAGGCTTACCTTGATCTTGCCGTCAGCCATGATTATCTCCGTCCCGGTAAATTAATGCGATACGTGGATTGATCCCTGGATGATAGAAAGGATGGTACGGCATTAAGGGTGCCAACCGCTTGGACTTGCTCGCTGGACTGTCTCGCCAAATAATGCCGGTTAGTCTGGACCAGGCAATCTTTGTAGTATCGGAGCACCTTGATGACCGAGGGAACACCCGGCGAGAACGGCGGCAAACGAATCCTGGTAACCGGGATGAGCGGGCTCATCGGCGGTCTTGCCGGTCGATCCCTCGCACAGAACAACTATGTGCGCGCGTTGAATCGCCAGGCCGTGGAGGGTGTGGACTGCGTACAGGCGGATATTTCCGACCTGGATGCGATCCGCCCGGCCTTTGAAGGCATAGACACCGTCGTGCACATGGCTGCCTATCTCGGACCGGAGTTTTCGGGGCAGGTTTCCGGCAACCTGATCGGCGCATACAACGTGTACGAGGCGGCGCGAGAGGCCGGTGTGAAACGCGTCGTCTTCGGTAGCTCTGGCGCAACCCAGATGCAGTATGAGGTTGATGAACCGATCAAGGCGATGGTCGAGGCGCGCTGGGATGATGTCCCGTCACCCCGGCCCATCCTCACTCCGCAAGACGCCCCGCGGCCAAACGGCATTTACGGCGCGGCGAAGCTGTGGGGTGAAGCGCTGGGCCGGTACTACTCCGATGCGCACGGCATGTCCGTCATCTGCATCCGGATCGGCCGGGTGGTCAAAGAGGACTGGCCGTACGATGCCCGGCATGCGGCGGTGTACTGCAGCCATCGAGACATCGTGCAGATGATCGAAAAGTGTGTGCACGCACCGGACTCGGTGCGGTTCGATCTGTTCTACGCGGTTTCCGACAACCGCGGCCGGTACCGCGATATAGACCATCCAAATGAGGTCATCGGCTTCGTACCGCAGGACGGCATTCCGGAGTGGCCGATGGAACGCCCCGGGTAGAGCAATCGAGGCTGATTCGCCCGGGCATCGCATGCAACTGGCCTGAACGCGCAACGATTCTTTCGGGAATTCCGGAAGGCGCGTCTCTAGTATTTAACGTCGTTGCGCTGTTTCGTCGGTCCCGCCAAGGAAAGTGGGCTCCAGACAGAAACGCGTGCCTCTGCGATGCGTCTTCACGCCCCACATACACCACAGGCATTCGAACGGTCCCACATCAGGGGCCGCGTGCGACCGTACGTGGTTCAGGCGACGCTCGCATCGCTGGCCCTGCTGGCCATTCTGTTGATCGAGAAGGGCGTCTCTGACGGCATCATCGTCGTCACGATCGCGTCTTCCACGGCGACGGTCTTCGTTGTGCCGCACTCGATCGCCTCTTCACCCAGGAGGGTAGTCGGCGGCCATGTTTTCAGTGTGCTGGTGGGCCTCGTTCTCTGGGGTGGACTTGACCTACTAACCGGCGACGCCGGGAGCGCGTCCAACCTGCAGATAGACGTCTTCGGCGCCGCTGCCGTCGGGCTGTCCGTACTGGTGATGGCGACCACCAATACTGAGCATCCACCGGCGGCCGGGACCGCCTTTGGCATCATGGTGGTGGGGCTATCGTTCACCTTTATCGCCTTTATCTTGAGCGCAGCGGTGATCCTCTCGATCGTTCGCCTGATGCTCCGGGACCGCCTCCAGAATCTGCTCTAGCGGTCCGACGGATATTCCCTGGTTGTGCGTCAAACGCGAGAACGCCGCCGGGCTTTTCGTCCCCGGCGGCGTTCTCAAATCTGTCTTGACCTCTCGGCGATTGGCCGCTCTTAACGGTCGTCTGGATCGAGCGGTGACTCCAGGTAGCGCCACAGTTCACTGTCGACGTTTAAGATCAATGTCGAATCCTCTGCCAGCAAAGTTTTGTAGGCTTGCAGGGACCGTGTGAACGCGTAAAACTCCTTGTTCTCGTTCAGCGCTTCGGCCAGTATTCTGATCGCCTCTCCCTCGGCCGCGCCGCGGATCTGCGCTGAGTCTCCTTCTGCCTCTTGCGTGATGATCCGGACTTTCCTGTCCACCTCCGCACGCTTCTCGAGGTCGATCTTCGCCCCTTCCGCACGCTCAGCGGAAGCGATCCGCTCACGTTCGGCCCTCATCCTGTCGAACACCGAGCTGGCCACACCTTGAGGGAAGTCGGCGCGCTTGATGCGGACATCTACGATCTCGATCCCGAATCTGTCGGTGAGTGGAACCCGGTACCGGAAATTCTCCCCTTCAAGTCCGTAATTTTCCAGGGGGAGACCGTCGATGATCGCCCTCAACTGCTCTGGAGTCGGATCACGGTCCCTGATGGCCTCTTCACCCTCCTCCACGGCGCGACCGGCGATGATGATCGTCAGGCTCGGGTCATTCAGACCTCCATCGAGATTCTCAGCCTCGTCGCGTGTGATATCGAGCAGTTTTGACGCTGCCGTGATCCGGTTCATGATCTCTTCACGGGTTTCATCGATGATCTCCGACTGGAGGTCCAGTGCCACCTCACGACGGAGGTTTGAGTTGACGATGTCGCCCACCCGGGCCTCCGCGTTCGTCTCCGTTCGAAGGGCCTGGAAAAACACCAGCGGATCGGTGATGCGATAGCGCGCGAACGCGTCGATCACCAGTGTCCGTTTGTCGAGTGTAAGAAGCGACGCGGGTGGCGCATCGACACGAAGCAACCTGCTGTCCAGCTTCGTCACCGACTCGACGAAGGGCACTTTGACCGCGATACCGGGAGATGTCTTGGACTCTTTGAACTCACCAAACCGGGTCACGATGGCCATTTGCGTCTCATCGACGATGTAAAAGGTCTGGGAGGCTATGACACCGGCGATTATCAGGATTACGAGAAGTGGAATTGCAAGTTTGCGCATCTTACTGTCCTCCCCCTACGCCCGTACCGCCGGTCGAATTCAATGGCAGGAACGGCAATATGCCGTCAGCCGCCTCCGCGGTCACGACGAATTTCTCGGTCCCCGGCAGGATCTCCTCCATCGCCTCCAGGTAGAGGCGTTGCCGGGTTACTTCCGTGGAGGTCAGGTACCCCTCGAGCAGGAGTCGGAAACCTTCCGCCTCACCTTCCGCCAGCGCTATGCGACCTTTACTGAACGCTTCTGCCGCCTCACGGATTCGTTTCGCTTCACCGTCAGCTCTCGGCAACTGGTCGGCTTCATATGCGTCGGCCAGGTTTTTCAAACGCTGTCTCTCTTCCTGCGCGACCACCACATCCTCAAAAGCGTCTCTCACTTCCTCCGGCGGGTCCACGTTCTGGAGCAGAACCGAGATTACGCTAATGCCCGAGTCGTAAGAATTGAGCAGGCCCTGCATCTGGAGGCGCGTGTCCTCCTGGATCTGCTCTCGTCCCTCGGTCAGGGCGTCGTCGATCGTACGTGAGCCGACAACCTGCCGGAGCGCCGTTTCAGTCACGTCACGCAACGTTCGACCATCCGGCCTTCCGCTACTGACGCCCCTGTCCACGTCCCCGGGGTCGTCTACCTCGAACAGGTAGTTGCCGATATCGATGATTCGGTACTGGATCACGGCACCGACGTCCACGATGTTCTCGTCGCCGGTGATCATCTGTGCTTCGCCCGGCACCTGCGTGACCGCGGACACGCCCTCGCTTCCACTACGGAAGCCGAGTTCAAGAGTCCGCGTCTGGGTCACCTGGACGATGTCACGCTGGCCTACAGGGGCGGGCCACCACCAGTTCAGACCGGATCCGGCGGTGCTGTCGAACTTCCCGAACAGGCGTAGAGCCGCCTGCTCGTCGGGGTCGACGGTGAAAATGCCGGACGCCAGCCATATGACCGCCGCGACTATCATGCCGATCAGTACGATCAGGCTGAAGCCGCCGCCACCAAGAAACCTCAGGGGCGGCAGTCCGCCCTTGAAGCGACCGATGAGGTCTTCGAGCGAAACTTGCTCCCGGCCGGCGTTACCGCCGTTGTCTCCACCACCGTCCTCCGGTGGGCGGTACATTTCGTCCCGTCCCGTCTGAGGTATGGGATCGCTACCAGCGGCCATTACTACTCCTGCCGGCGGCGTGTAATCGCTCGCCGCCCGGCGGTGGCACGTCGGCCCCGCCTGATTTCCGTTCGGTAACCCCCGGCTCGAAACGTGCTTCGGACCGGTTCCGGGTCAAGGTCTGCACATGCCCGGCAAACGCACTTGCGTCTTGTTGCCAGACCATCCGGAAGTATACCCGAGCCTCGTGCGTCGTACGCCCGGATTCGGATTCTTCTACGGGAACATGGATCCGGATGATTCGGCCCTGTTTACCGGCCAATTCGCTCTTCGTGCGCAGATCGCTCCCGGTCCAGCTGTCGAAGGAACTCCTCATAGCTGTTTGCGCCCTGAATGATCTTTACGAGTTCGCCGGCGTTTTCGACGTAAGTCCGGAATTCCTGCACCTGCGCTCCGATGGGACTGACCGAGGCGGGATTGTCGCCGTATGAACCGTTGAAAGCAAAATAGGCCTGGTTGATCTTCCTGATGAAGATCCCGTGGTCCTGGAGTTCAACGCGTCGGTCCTCCATGTAGGCCTCGGCGCCCTCGATCTCCCCGTCTTCGAGCAACTCATCCGTTTTGAGACGCGTTTCACGCATGAACTGCCGGAAGCTGAACGCGTCTGAATCCCCACCAGGTTCTGGCGGCGACTCAGGCATGAAAGGTTCCGGTGGTGGTAACGACTCCCCGGTCATGCGCTCGTACGCGATCCGGCCGATCTCTTCGCCGAACAAATTCGCCACCGTCTCGTTGAGTGTCGTCAGGTCGTCGCTGCTCCAGTACGCCCGGCCGAGCGGTTTGAAGATCAGGTAAGCGTGGAGCCATTCGTGCGCGGCGACGTCCAGGGTAGAGAGCAGATCACGGTCTTCCGGGATGACGGTCGGGAAGGTCGCCACTCCGCCGGTTCCGAGCACTATTCCGGACAACCCAGAGTTGGCGTAGACCGCCGCTTCCACCTTTTCCCGCTCGGCAAGGGTGATATCGGGATCGATCAGGACCGACTCGAGGCGCTGGATCCGGTCCCGTGGCGACGTGACCAGAACGCGTGGAGTCGAGTCCAGCCTGAAATCGACCGGAGGCCAGGTAAGTGGACCGAGCTCGCCGATGTCCAGATCCCGTAATACTCCGTCGATGGCGGATTCCATGAGCTCCTCGACATCGTTGCGCAGTCCGCGACGTTCAGACTCAAGCCGGTCAATATTGTTTTGCAATAGCGCGAGCCGGTCTCGATCCGGTTCGGCGGCCGACGCCTCCCGGTCGAGATCTCGTTCAACGACCGATATCTCTTCGTTCAGCTGGAGATAACGATCCAGGCGCACGCGTTTCTCCTGGTCAGACGATCCAGCCCCCGGGATGAACTCCTTCGCGCGATGGACCCATTTGTCCAGGAAGTTGGAGACCTCCCATCCCACAAGGCCGTACTCGTAACCGCGTGCTGCGGAGTCAGCGGGACTCAAGACGCGTGTGGAACGCGGTGTGAAAAGCAGCATCATGACCACGGCGACGACCAGGACGCCTTTCCAGAATCGGCGGCTCTTCAGGCGACGGCAGGTGACGCGAAACGGCCAGCTCAGGAGTCGCAGCAATCGGGCGAGGATGTGCGTCGCGTATCTCAACGGGTTGCCGGTGGCGGGCTTGGCCAGTGTCTCCAGGATCAGGTCCTCAGATTGATGTCGGATTGGGTCGGGGTGGGAAGGCGGGGTCCAAGGGCGTGGACCGGTAGCGCCTTTATATCAGGCCAGAGAACCCGCCTTATCCGTGTATACGCTCATCCACTCCCAGAGGGAGGCAAAACGAGCCGTCCGAAGCTGCCGGTACGTATACCCTCGTGCTGATGAATGTCTCAACAATCGCTATCAGGGTAGCCACACTCGCAGTTATCGTAGCCATCAGCGCGATGGCGTGCAGTTCGCCTGGCCGGCAAGACCCTGTCGAGCCATCGCTGGACGCAGCGGACACCGTCAACCCTCCGTCAGACACCGCCGACACGGCAGCCGATCAGGACCCAGGGCCGTCGATCGTTGAGCCGGACTGGGTCACGGAGAGGCTTGAGGCGGTGCAAGGGATCTGGGGTTTCACACCGGAAGGCGTCGACTGGCAAAACTCGTATGACCTGCGGCAGATGCGCGGCCAGCCGGTGTGGTTCGGAAGCACCGGATCCGCGGGATGGGCGGGCGCCGGGCAGGCGATACCGCAGTCAGTCCTTCATGAACTCGGACATTCTTACTGGGGAGCCTTCCCCGTGCGGGGCCGGGAGGACCTGGCGCCCGGGACTGATGTCCAACTCGTGCTGGAGTCGTACCGGGGCGATCTGCTCGAGTTCATGCGGCAACCGCCAGACCGGTTCGAGCCGCTCAGGGACAGGTTCCGGAACCTGCCCAATCTTGATCGAGGAGACCTGCCCGACCTGGCGCATTTCGGTGAATCAGAGCTGATCTACTTCACCGGAGGAGACCTTGACCTGGTCCCGCCGATCCTTCGGAAGTACTACGCGTCTTATCTAACGGATACGGGCGTAGCAGGCGACGGCGATGATTTTGAGGAGTGGCCCGAAGCGCTTGCATGGTGGTTTGCCCTGGACGACGAGGAACGAGGTGAGGCCGGTCGCGTGTTCGGTCTCCAACACTTCCCACTCGGCCCGTACACGGGAATCGCAGAGGACGACGATGCGGATCTGAGCGCCGCCATCGTCGCGATTCTCGAGGACGAGGAGAGGCAGCGGCTTGTGGATTTCGCCGATCAGTTCGACGAGATCAAGGAGCGGCGCAACGCGTTGACCGATGCCGCCGGGGCCGATCGGGGGTTCAACTTCTGGGCTCGATACCTGCGGGACTTGTTCAACCTTCATAACGAACATCCCGAGGTTCTCGCAAGCCGGGCCGGTCCGAGAGGCCGGGAGCTCGGCTTGACGTTTGACGCATACCAAGAATTGGACCCACTTCCGCCCGTCGAGCAGGCGGAACGGTATCGGGCGCTCACGGATACGCCTGCCGCCCGGGACATCCGGGATTTCGCGCCGCTGCTCAAGGCGCGTACTCTCCTGGCGCTGTTCCCTGCGACTGGAGCGCCAGGTTCCGGCGGCATCGAAGCAGCGGCCAGCGCTTACGCCGACGAACTGCGGGAACTCGTGGCTATAGCGGACGCGGCACTAACGGCCGGGGAGGCCGATCCCCAGGTGGCGGCGACAGAAATGGCGGACCGGTTCGCCGATTTCTCGGACGTCGAGCTGGCGGTGCGCATCGACGCCATTTTCGGCACGATGCGGGATGCAGAACCCGAGATCGCCAGGAAAGTGATCGAAAAGATCCCCGACACGCTGCTGTTGCGCTTGCTGGTCGTTCGGCCGTCGGCTGCTCGTACCGGCGAGGTACCGCCCGGGCAGCTTCTGAGCGCAGCGGGCGTCACAGCTGACGCATCGCCAGGAGTGTTGATCGAAGGAATCGCCCTCCTGGCCGGCAAAAGTTCCGGCAACTTTGACATCGACGCGCCGTTCGACGAAGCCGTTTACGAGGTTCTGGACGGGTTTGCCGAGACCGATCCAGACCTTGTGCTCCGCGTTTTTCGCGAGACGGATTTAAGGCCGTTGCCGTGGGTGACCAATCATGCCGAATCAGCGGCGGGGGTACTCGGGGCAAACCCGGAAAAGTCGGCGGGTTTGCTTTTCACCTTCGATGGCCCCGAGCCGACACCTGAGCGCATCGTGCGGCAACTGGCGTATCTCGATGCCGACACGGCGGTTGAGCTGATGCTGGCCGCCCTGGACGCGGGTCGGAGCGACGTACTGACCGGCACGCTCAACACGATCGTTTATGACGCGTACTGGTCAGGGCTGGGCGTGGGACCGGCCGACAGGCTGGAGTCGGCGGCGAACCTGCTGATCGCGTTACGCGACAGGGTCGGCGAGGATCGAACGGCCGTACTGGTCAGCGACGGCGTCTCCGACTACCTTTCGGGGGTCGCTGAGGGCGAACTGGAGGCCGAGTACCGCTCACGACATATCCGAACCTTGAAAGCACTGGAAAGCGAGGCTTCGAGCTCCAGAGACGCGCGTTTCTTTGAATCGTTGTCAGCAATCATTCGGGATGCGTAATACCGAGAGGCGTTGCCGACGAGCGCATATCCCGGCTCCCGGGCAAATACAACCACACTCCCGGGCGCTTTCATTAATCGTTCACTGAATTCACGTTCACCGGTGCTATACTCCGGCCAAAGCTAAATACCCCAGTTTCGCCGGCAGGTCAAACCTTCTCCGGCGCGCTCACTTTCAAGCATGTTTGAGTCTGGAGGCACATATGGCGGGATTCACCACTGCCCAGATCAGGAATGTCGTCTTCCTGGGCCACACCGGGTCCGGGAAGACATCTGTAGCTGATTCAATGTTCCACCTCTCTGGCGAGACGAACCGGTTAGGGAGCGTAACGGGCGGCACCAGTGACTCAGACTTTGAGCCGGAAGAGCAACGCCGTCAGTCCAGCGTCACGACGACAATCCTGCCGAGTCCCTGGAATGGATCCAAGATCAATGTGCTGGACACGCCGGGCTACGCCGACTTTGCCGGCGAAATGTTTTCCGCGCTTCGGGTCGCGGACGCAGGTGTCCTGGTTATTTCCGCGGTGGGCGGTATTGAGGTCGGCACGGCGCAGGCCTGGGAACGCCTCGAGGAACGATCACTCCCACGGATAGTGGCCATCAACAAGCTGGACCGCGAAAACAGTGATTTCAACCAGGTGGTTGATGAAATCTCTGAAGGACTTGGACGGAAATGCGTTCCGATCCAGGTACCCAACGGCGCCGAAGCCGCCTTTACCGGTGTTGGCTCCCTTATCAGCGACCCGGCGTTGCAGGAAGGGGACGGAGCGGACCAGTACGAGCGTCTCGTCGAGGCAGTCGCGGAGACGGATGACGCGCTTGCGGAAAAATACCTCGAGGGTGAGCCCCTCACAGCGGAGGAGTTGATCTCCGGATTGCGTCTTGGCATTGCGTCCGGGGACATCGTGCCCGTGGTCGCAACGGCGGCGTTGGAAGAAGTGGGCATATCGGAGCTGATGGACGCCATCGTAGATTTGCTCCCTTCCCCGGACGTCGCAGCCGCGCGAGACGATGCCCCGGAGGTCCCCGAGGGCGCCGAGGCAAACCTGGTCTTCAAGACCAGCGCAGATCCCTTCGTCGGCAAGCTCTCTTATTTCCGTGTGTACGGAACACCGTTTGTCGGGGGCTCTGAGCACTGGAACGCGAACAAGGAAACCTCGGAACGAGTAGGACAGGTTTCCTCTCCGAAGGGCAAGGAATCGGAGAACACGGATGAGGTCGTGTTCGGCGACATAGGAGTAATCTCCCGATTGGACGTGACCGGCACGGGTGACACGCTGACGGACAACGCCAACCCGGTGACCCTGGATGGTATCGACCTGCCGGAACCGTTCTATGCCCTGGCCGCAACCCCGAAGACCCAGGCCGACCTGGACAAGATGTCTGACGCCCTGGCGAAGCTGGGCGAAGAAGACCCCAGCCTCAAAATCTCCCGCGACCCGGACACGGCGGAGACGATCATTCGCGGTCTCGGGGACGTACATGTGGAGATCGGAATCGAGCGCGTAGAGCGCAAGTTTGGCGTGGGGCTGGAAACGTCACTCCCGCGGATCGCTTACATGGAGACGATCGGCGGTTCCGCCCGCGTGGAGTATCGCCACAAGAAGCAGTCCGGCGGTCACGGCCAGTACGGGCACGTGGTCATCGAACTCAACCCGCTTACCCGCGGTGATGGTTTCGTGTTCGATAGCAAGGTGGTCGGCGGCAACGTCCCCCGTGAATACATCCCGGCGGTCGAAAAAGGCGTCGTGAAGTCCATGGAGGCGGGCCCGGTAGCCGGATTCCCCGTCGTGGACGTTGGCGTCACCCTTGTGGACGGAAGCAGTCACTCGGTGGACTCGTCTGGAATGGCGTTTGAGATCGCCGGCGGATTCGCACTCCGGCAGGGCATCCCGCAGGCCCGTCCGGTCCTGTTGGAGCCAGTAATGCATCTCCGGATACTGACACCTGACGATCTGACCGGGGACATCATCAGCGACCTGAACACAAAACGGGCGCAGATACTGGGCATGAACCCGGCGGCAAACGGACACACGATCATCGAGTCAGACGCGCCTCTTTCGATGGTCCAGCGTTACGCCACCGATCTGAGGGCGATAACAGCGGGCCGCGCGTCTTATGAGGCCACGTTCGCACGTTACGGCGAGGTTCCACAGCAAGAGATGGACCGGGTGGTCCAGCAGTACAAGCCCGAAGAGGTCGCCGCTACCTAGGCGGCGGGCGACGGGCGAGCGGTCGGCTGGTCGTTGCGCGCTTCGTAGCGGCGGATGGCCGTCAGGATGGCGTCCGTCCCGAATTCAAGCGCGCCCAACGGGATGCGCTCGTTGCCGGCGTGGAACATCGCCGCGAAATCGATCTCCTGCGGCAGGTTCATCGGCAAGAACCCGTATGTCTGGATGCCAAGGCGCGAGAAGAAGCGGGCGTCCGTGGTCCCCGGGATCAACGTTGGGATGACAACGGAGTCCGGGTCGGCATCCTCGATCACCGAAGCCAGCGTCTTGAACAGGCCCAAGTCCGGGCGAGCCGGGCCGGGATCGTAGTGCCGGAGTTCGATCTCCGGAGCGCCTTTTCCTTCACCGAGCTCGCCCAGGACGCCCCTGATCTCACTGAGTAGTTCATCGGGCGTGAAACCGGGCAGGATTCGGCCGTCGAGTTGCAACGTCACCTCTCCGGGTGTCACGTTGGGTACGCTGCCACCGCTTACGACCGTTGGCGTGACCGTGTTGTGGAGCATGGCATCGAACATGGCTCCACGCTCACCGATTCTGCCGAGCGCCCAGTTGGTGAATCGGGGTCGGAGAAGTAGCTTTACGAAGAGGGCCTTTGGAAACGGGAGCGCACGGGCCAGGACGGACAGTGACTGCCTGGCCGCAGGGGTGACGTGGACCGGGAGCCGCTTCGACTCGATCCGACGAACGGCCTCGGCCATGTGCGTCATGGCACCATTGCGACGGGCCAGCGAGCCGTGGCCGGATGGGCCGCGGAATGTAAGCGTCAGCAGGACGGACTGCTTTTCTGCGACCATCACCGGGTAGACGCGCAACCCGGAAATGTCTGTGGCGAAGCCGCCCACTTCGCCGAGCGCATAGCGCACACCGGCAAACTCTTCCGGGTGTTCCTCGACCAGGAATCGTGCGCCAAACACCCCGCCCATCTCCTCGTCCGAGACGGCGGCGAAGATCAGGTCACCCGGTGGTGATTCACCGGACTTTTTGAGACGGATCAACGCGGAGGCCATCATGGCCAGCCCGCCTTTCATGTCGACAGCGCCACGGCCCCACATGAAGCCGTCCGCTGTGTCGCCAGCGAAAGGTGGATGGTTCCATTGCTGCCCGTCGGCCGGGACTACATCGACGTGGCCGTACAGCAATAGCGGAATGCCGTCCCCGCCCGGGAGTCGTGCCACGAGATTCGGACGATTCGGATCACGGGCAAGGATCTTTGTCTCGAAGCCGTGGGCCGAAAACAGTGACTCCAGGTACTCAATACAGGCGCGCTCGTTGCCGGGTGGGTTCGTAGTATCGAACCTGATCAGGTCTTGAAGGATCTCGACGGGCGAGGAGGGCATCGGGCTCAGGCTGATCGCCAGCTAAGCGCGCCTGAGCTCTGCAGATATGGCGAACGCAATTATCGGCGGAACGGTCACTCCCAATCCTCCTACTACGAGCGCGAACTCGTTGCTCGTGGCCTCTGCCAGTACGCCGCTTAACAAGAACCCGAGGGCGAATAACTGCATCGTCATGCCGAAAAGGCTCATGACGCGCCCGCGCATTTCATCCGGTGTGTAGGACTGCACCAGGACGCTGATGGTGATGACGTAAGCGAGTCCGACAGTGCCCATGACGAACAAGAGGGCCAGAGACAGGTAGTACTCACGGGAGAATGCGAACACGATCATGCAGGCGCCGAACACGACCCCGGGGATGATCATCAAGAGGCTTTTGCGGACTTTGTCGCCGCTGACGACAAGTGCCAGTGTTCCGACAGCACCGCCGACTCCGAATACGGCCATCATCACGCCGAACCCTTCACCTCCAACCTCAAACACGTCCGCCGCGTATACGGGGATCAAGGGGATTATGAAACCGGCGAACAGGCCAAGCAGGTTCAGCGACATCAACACTCTGACGACCGGATCGGTCCTTACGAAGTTCAGGCCGTCTTTGATATCTTGCCAGGCGGATTTGGAGTCGTCGGTCCGGTGGACGGTACGATTCTTGACGAGCATGAGCATCCCGAGTCCGACGACGCCGAGTACGCCAACAAGGAAATAGACGGAATCGGCGCCCCACAACCCGATCATGACACCAGCCACTGCGGGCCCCGCTATCAGGCCGATCATTCCGGTGGACTGCATCAACGAGGTGGCGCTCATCAGCTTGTCTCGACCGACAAGCTCCACGACGAAACTCTGGTTTGCAGGCATTCCAAATGCCACCACGCTGCCCTGTACAAGCGCCAGCGCCAGCAGCATCCAGACAGTGATCAGATCAGTGGCGATCAGGTAACCGGTCAGAAAGGACAGCGCGGTGATTGCTACCCGGACAACCAGGAGGATGTCCCGTTTGGGGAACCTGTCAGCGGCCAATCCTCCGACCAGGGACAGGGCGATCACGGCGATCGCGGGTACGCCGTTGACCACACCAACCCAGGCCTGTGATCCGGTCAGGTCGTAGGAAAGCCAGGATTGGACGGCAGCGCGGGCCTCGAAACCGAACACCATGAAGACGCTGGCGAAGGCCATCCACCGAAAGTCCCGGATCCGCAGGACTTCCATCGGCCCAACTTTTGGCACGGGCGTATTTGAGGTCGGTTCGTGCGTGCCCGACCTCTCCGCCGTGTTTTCTTGTTCAGCTCTGGTGGCGGCCATTTGATGGGTTGAAATCCTGTTTTCTTGCGGAACCCATTGATGTGATTGCGTCATCTGACGAGACACATCGCTTTAAAGTTGTCGGGGTGCCCCACGATACTCCGTCAGAACAACACCCGTCTCGGCCTACGAGTCACGTCAATCAGGAGTTCAATTGTCCAGGTATTTAAGCCGAAATCGAATAATCGCCATCGCCACCGGTGTGATGCTCCTCGCGTCAGCTTGTGGCGGCAACGCCGGTGTTCCGCCCACACGTGATCCGGCGTTGCCACCTTATGTGGCCGACGCCTCAAAAGGGGAGCGGTTGTTCAAGAGTGCCAGTTGTTCAGCCTGCCACACGACCGGAACGCAACGAACTACAGGACCCGGGCTGGCCGGGATTGGCATCGTTGCGGCCACACGGGACCCGGCGCTCAACGCCAATGAGTACCTGGAACAGGCGATTCGAGACCCGGGTGAGTACATCGTAGACGGGTTCAGCAACGTCATGCCGAAGGCCTACAGCCGACTGCCGCAGGATGATGTGGACGACCTGATCGCCTATCTGAAGACCCTTGAGTAGGGGACTGCAACGGCGAATTGCCTCACGCGAAAAGGAACCCTCCGCTCAAACTCTCCCCTCTCCCGTGAGAGAGGGAGCAAAGGCATACGACACGTAAATTTCAGTCATCCCGGCCGTAGCCGAGGAACCTTCACCCGCACGCGGTCAGACGAAAGACACCGATCACCCGAAGATCTTGAACCTCCCTCACCCACCGGGAGAGGGGGAATATGGATCGCGTAGTCAGTTCCAACGGTCATCCTGAGTCCGAGTTGAAGGATCTCGCCGTTAATAGAGCGCTGGTAGATCAATCGTGAGATGGCCATTACGCGGTGAGATTCTTCGTCGCAAGCTCCTCAGAATGACAGTCCGAAGGTTGTAGGGGCGGGGCTTGCTCCGCCCGGGCGTAATTCCATACATCCCCTGATACGCGCAGGCACTGATTCCTCCCTAAACCGGCGGATGGAGATTGTGGAAATCGGTTGCTCCCTCGAAGGCGTGTCCCGCCTGGACCAGCAACCGCTCGGACAGGTGATGGCCGACGAACTGGAGGCTGAGAGGCAGACCGTCCCCGTTCAACCCGCACGGGAGCGAAATGGTGGGCAGTCCCGAGAAATCCGCCGGTACGGTGAACCGGAAGAACATCCAGGGATCTAGCTCCTGCTGGATGGTCCCGTACATGTCGTCCGGTGTGACCGGGTAGGCGGCGGTGGCCATCGTGGGACAGGCGAGCAGGTCTATCCCGCGCATCGAATTGCGCAGGTCACCCACGCAGGCGGCCCGTAGTACGTTCGCATCGGCATATTCGGCCGCGCTTAGCGACGCACCCCTCCTGAGCCACTCACGGAACCAGGGTCCGTACTCATCCGATCGTGAAGGGTAGGTATCGGCGTGTGCGGCAACCGCCTCCGCTTCACAGATCGGCGCCCACGCCGCCAGGTATTCCCGCAGGTTAGCCGGCAATTTGATGGGAACGATCTCGGCGCCCAGGCGCTCCATAACGCGCACCGAATCGGCAATTGCGGCGGCGAGCTCCGGTTCCACGTCTTCGGTTGCGTACTGTTCGTCGAACCCGATCTTGAGTCCTTTCACACCTGCATCAAGGTTCCCGGACATGTCCGGGACAGGGTTCGGGAGCGTTGTGGGATCGTTGGCGTCCAGCCCCGCGATCGCCTGCAGAACGATTCCTGCATCGGCCGCAGAACGTGTCATCGGTCCGATGTGATCGAGCGATTCCGCCAGCGCCATCACCCCGTACCGGCTGACCCGGCCCCAGGTTGGCTTGAGGCCGACGTTTCCACATGCCGCGGAGGGGAATCGGATAGAGCCGCCCGTATCGCTGCCCAGAGTCCCAAACGCCAGGCCGGCCGCAGCGGCGCAACCGGATCCACTGGACGAGGCGCCGGACCAGTAGCTCTCCTTCCACGGGTTTTCCGGGACATCCAGCTTCGGGTTGTAACCGGCCATCGCTCCTTCGGTCAGGTTGAGCTTGCCGAGCATCACTGCTCCGGCGTCGTTGAACCGGCCGACGACCGTTGCGTCAAAGCCCGGAACGTTGTCTACGAATACGGCACTACCGCCCATCGTGCGCACGCCGATGGTGTTGCAGAGGTCTTTGACCGCTATCGGGATACCGTGGAGTGGGCCGCGGTAGTTGCCGGAAGCGATCTCGGCGTCAGCGGCCTCCGCCTGTGCTCGGGCGCTGTCCCTCATGACGGTGGCGTACGCCTTCAACTGTCCGTTTAGCCGGTCGATTCGGTCCAGTTGCGACTCGGTGAGCTCGACCGACGACAGCTTTCCATCCCGAACGAGCGGGGCAAGCTCCGTAATAGTCTTGTAGTGAAGATCCTCGGCCATGAGATGCTCCCTGGCGTCGTGCCATAAAGCTTTATTTGGTGGTTACACCGGCGGGTGCAGGTTATGGAAATCGGTCGCCTGTTCGAACGCGTGCCCGGCCTGGACCAGGAGTTGTTCCGACAGGTGGTGGCCTACGAACTGGAGGCTTAGAGGAACTTTCCTGTCGTTCAGCCCACACGGGAGCGAGATGGTCGGCAGACCTGCGTAGTCCATCGGAGCCGTGAATCGTGACTGCCATGGAACTCGGCTGGGCGGGATAGGCCCGTACAACTCATCGTGGGTTATCGGGTAGGCGGTGCGATGGGCGGAGGGACAGGCGAGGAGATCGACTCCGCGCATCGTGTTTCGAAGCTCCCCTACGCAGGCCGCCCTGACCACGTTGGCGATAGCGTAGTCCGCCGCCGTGTGGGATGCGCCGTTCGTGAGCCAGCCCCGAAACCACGGCCCGTACTCGTCCGCACGAGACGGGAATGTTTCGGCGTGTGCGGAAGCGGCTTCGGACGAGCAAATCACGGGCCAGGCTTCCATGTACTCTCGCAGACGGGCGGGCATTTTCACAGCCACGATCTCGGCGCCAAGGCTCTCCATCACTTTGACGCTGTCGGCGATTGAGGACGCGATCTCCGGTTCGAGGTCTTCGGACGCGTAACGTTCGTCGAACCCGATTTTGATCCCTTCGACACCGCTCCCGAGCGACGCCGTCATATCCGGGACCGGCTGAGGGAGCGTTGTCGGGTCGTTCGGGTCAAGGCCTGCGATCACCTGAAGCATGATCCCGGCATCCGCGGATGAGCGCGTTAGCGGGCCGACGTGGTCTAGCGACTCCGCCAGGTTCATCACGCCATATCGGCTGACACGGCCCCAGGTCGGTTTCAGGCCAACTGTCCCGCATGCCGCTGCCGGGTATCGGATAGAACCGCCCGTGTCGCTGCCGAGAGTTCCGTACGCCATACCCGCGGCGGTGGCGACGCCGGAACCGCTGGAGGACTGTCCCGCCCAGTGACCGTCTTGCCAGGGGTTCTCCGGGATGTCCAGCTTCGGGTTGTAGCCGCCCATGGCTCCCTCGGTGAGGTTGAGTTTGCCGAGCATCACCGCTCCGGCATTGTTCAATCGCGCAACGACGGTGGAGTCGAAGTTCGGGACGTTATCCGCGAACACAGCGCTGCCGCCCATCGTGCGCACGCCCTTCGTGTAGCAGAGGTCTTTGACGGCGATCGGAATCCCGTGGAGGGGGCCACGGTAGTTCCCCGATGCGATCTCGGCATCGGCAACCTTCGCCTGCTCTCGGGCACTCTCGGCCATCAACGTTGCGTACGACTTCAGGTGGCCGTCTAACTGCGCTATGCGATCAAGCTGGGATTCGGTTAACTCTACCGACGACACCTTGCCGTCGCGTACCAGCGGAGCAAGCTCTGAAATGGTCTTGTAGTGGAGCTGCTCGATCACCTGTCACCTTCTTGTTTTTGATGCGCCCGGCCTCTCATACGGGGAGAGGGGCAATCGTCACGTCGGTGTCCTGAGGCTCTCGATGCCTGTGTGAGCCCCTCGAAGTGGACCGGATAGTACGAAAACGATGCTACAGGCGACTTCTCCCTCACCCTTCCTTGAGAGGGCAGGCTCCCTGCCCTCTCAAGGAAGGGTGAGGGGATAGCGGGCAGACGTTGCGTACTCATGATGAGGTTCTGGAGGTACGGACGTGGGCTGGCCGCTGCCCGCCCCTACGATTGCAATGCCGCGGATCATACAGGCGGGTGCAGGTTGTGGAACTCGGTCGCCCCCTCGAAAGCGTGGCCCGCCTGAATGAGGAGTTGCTCAGACAGGTGATGGCCGACGAACTGGAGGCTGAGGGGGAGACCCTCATCGTTCAGTCCGCACGGGAGCGATATCGTCGGCAATCCTGCGTAGTCGGAAGGCACGGTGAAACGGGATGTCCACGGGTCGCGATCCGGCGAGGGTGGACCATATAACTCTTCCGGGGTGACCGGATAAGCAGCGCGAGCGGTCGAGGGACCGGCCAGGAGGTCGACCCCTCGCATGATCGACCGAAGCTCGCCGACACACGCCGCCCGAAGAATAGCCGCCTGTGCGAATTCGGCCGCGGTGTGCGACGCGCCGTCGGTCAGCCACTGGCGGAAGAACGGGCCGTAGTCGTCAGACCGGGACGGGAAGGTGTTGGCATGTGCGGCGGCGGCCTCTGAGGAGCAGATCACGGGCCACGCGCTCATGTATTCCCGAAGACGAGACGGCATCTTCACCGGCACGATCTCGGCGCCCAGGCTCTCCATGATCCGCACCCCGGCGAGGACGGCGGCGGCGAAATCCGGTTCCATGTCTTCGCTGGCGTAGGTTTCGTCGAAGCCGATTTTCAAGCCATTGACGCCCGCGTCGAGGGTAGCCGTCATACCCGGCACCGGTTGTGGCAGAGAGGTTGGATCATTGGGGTCTGGGCCGGCGATCGCCTGCAGGACGTACCCTGCGTCGGCCGCCGAGCGCGTGAGCGGGCCAACGTGGTCGAGCGACTCGGCCAGGTTCATCACGCCGTAACGGCTGACACGGCCCCACGTCGGCTTGAGCCCGACCGTTCCACAGACAGCGGCCGGGTGGCGGATTGAACCTCCCGTGTCGCTGCCAAGTGTTCCGAACGCCAGCCCCGCGGCGGTGGCGCTGCCCGAGCCGCTGGATGAGGCGCCGGCCCAGTGGCTCTCTTTCCAGGGATTCTCCGGGATGTCCAGCTTCGGGTTGTAGCCGCCCATCGCTCCCTCAGTGAGGTTGAGCTTGCCGAGCATCACCGCTCCGGCCTCGTTGAACCGGGCGACCACGGTCGAGTCAAAGTCCGGGACGTTGTCGGAAAATACAGCGCTTCCGCCCATCGTGCGTACGCCGTCAGTGGCACAGAGGTCCTTGACGGCTACGGGGATGCCGTGCATGACGCCGCGGTAGTTGCCTGTGGCTATCTCCGCATCGGCGGCGCGCGCCTGCGCCCTAGCGCGCTCAGCCATGACGGTGGCGTATGACTTCAGCCGGTCATCGAGCTGTTCGATGCGCGCCAGTTGGGACTCAGTCAGCTCTACGGACGACAACTTTCCATCGCGAATCAACGGGGCAAGCTCCGCGATGGTCTTGTAGTGCAGTTCTTCGGTCACCTGTTACTCCTGTCGGGCGATGGCATCAGTAGGGCTGACACCTTGTCGGATGCACGTCGTACGGGTCGATGGGTATCGCCCCGAGGGCGGATACCAATCCGCCCCGCGTCGTGATGCTGGTCGGACTTCTCTTCTACTCGAACCCGGCCGGTTTTTTATCCGCCCACGGCCGTGCGTCCTCGAACGCTTTGGACGCAGCGAGCACCGTTTCCTCGTCACCCCAGCGCCCGACGATGTGGAGGCCGATCGGCAGGCCGTCGCTTGAGAAGCCAGCGGGCGCCGTTGCAGCCGGGTTTCCGCACATGTTGAACGGGTAGGTAAACGGCGTGAATCCCCAGAGCTTATCCGGCACCCGCTGGCCGCCAATAACCTCCGGGTGCTCGCCGACCTTGAATGCCGGCGTTGCGAGCGTGGGCGTGAGCAGCAGATCGTAGCCCTTGAAGAACTCCCGGACATAGTGGCGGTAGTACTCCAGGCGTGAATAGGCATGCCACAACTCCGCTCCAGTTACCTTCTCTCCACCCTCCAGTCCGTCCCGCAGGTAGTCGGTTAGCAGCTCCCGCTGTTCGAGGAGTTGCCCGTTCGTCGAGTAGGTACGGCAGCGCCAGATAGTCATGAGCAGATCGAACATCGCTTCCGGCGAATCTATCTTGAAACCCGGTTCTTCGACGGTGGCGCCCATTTCCTCAAACGACTTCGCAGCCTGTCCAACAACCTCAAGGACCTCGGGATCTACCGCCACACCGCCGATGTCGGGTGAATACGCGATTTTGAGACCCTTCACGCCCCGCCCGAGGGCAGCGATGAAGTCCGCCGGGTCTTCCTGGATGGTCAGGTGCTCGGCGTCCGGATGCGGTCCCGCAAGGACCTGGAGGAGAGTCGCCGCGTCGGTGACGTCCCGCGCCATCGGCCCGATGTTGGAGTAGTTAAACCAGTGCCAGCTATCGATCCCGGTCGAGTAGCGCGGCACGCGGCCCTGCGTCGGCTTGATGCCGTATATCCCGCAGAGACCGGCGGGGATGCGAATCGATCCCGCGCCATCGCTGCCCTGCGCCAGCGGCGTGATACCCGCGGCCACCGATGAGCCCGCACCGCCGCTTGAGGCGCCGCTCGTGCGCTCGGTGTTCCAGGGGTTCCGGCAGGCATCTCCAAGCCGATTCTCGTTGGTGCCGATATGACCGTATTCGGAGGTGTTGGTCTTGCCGAGAATTACCGCGCCTGAATCCTTGATACGAGTCACGGAGAGTGAGTCGTTGTCGGCTACACGGTCGCTGTAGATGAGAGAGCCCGACGTGAAGCGGACGCCGTTCATCGGCTCCAGGTCCTTGATGGAGGTCGGCACGCCGTGAAGAGGGCCAAGCTCGTCACCGTCCATGACCGCCTGTTCCGCGGCACGTGCGGTCTCGAGTGCTTCATCCGGAATAACCGCGAGGTAGGCGTTTAGCTGGCCATTAAACCTGCCGACCCGGTCCAGCGCCGCCTGCGTAACCTCAACGGGCGAGATCTCACGGCTTGCGATTATCTCCCGTAATTTGTATGCAGGCGTCCAGGCAAGTTCGGCGTTGGCGTCGGTCATGGCACTCTCCCCGGGTTGTTCACGCGGTTGGCTGCGCCATTATGGCGCGCGCGCAGCATCGGTGGAGAGCCGGTCCTAAAGCAATTGACTGTGCGAGAAACTACGCCCCGGCGGCAGCCGGCTTCGGCGAGTATGCCATGCGGAGGTCCGCTTCCTGGAACTCAAGCGGTTTCTCGCCACGTGCGTAGTCGTACAGCGCGGCCTTGAAGATGCCCTCCATCGCCTGCACGCCGCCGATGCCGACGGCGAACACGAGCACGCCGATCGGGATACCGATGATCGGCGAGATTGCGCTGAAGATGCCGGTGATGAGCCCGGCAACCAGCATCACGCCGATGTAGATGATGCCGAACCCGAAGTTGGAGGTCAGTTGCCTGCCCCACGTTGCCGTGAACAGGCCGGTGGACCGCTTCATAGCTTCAATCGGCCCGACGCCTTCCGTGACCAGGATCGGTACCACGAAGAACGTGATCATCGCCCAGCCGGACGAGAGCAGGCTTGTGCCGATCGAACCCATCATGCTGCCGCGAGATCGGCTGCGCAGGTACATCAGGATCAATGCCACGGCGGCGGCGATGATCGCCCAGCCGATGATGGTGTGGATGTGCTTCGCTGCGTGTGACATCCCTGAGCTGATGTTGGGATCACCGCCCCGCAGGCGTTCCTGTGCTGCGGAGATGAGAGCGGCGTTAAAGAAGATGACGATGAAATAAGCGGCGAAGAAGGTCGCGCCCGCCAGGATGATATCTATCGCCACGACCTGGTTTTCTTCCAGTCCGGTCGCTGCGTTGAACTTTGTTGGCTCCTCAAAATGGTCGATGGTGCCGGTTGCGCTGCCGACGACGAAGAACACGCCGAGCAGAATGAGGACGCCGATTCCGCCCATGATCGGGAAAAAGATCAGCTCCTTGTCCTTCATAAGGACGCCCCAGCTGACTTTTATGAGTTCGAATGTGTGGCCAATTGTTCTGAACATTTGCGCAGTATACCGATCAAGGCTGGTACTTCGCCGGAGTAGTGCATAGGATGCGGCGAAATCGACGGATCGTGAACCGTGTTCTTCATGACCGGATGTTCGCAGGGCCAGGTTCCTTCAACATCCCGAGAAGAAAGTTCGATCGCACACCCTGATCCCCGGACATCTGAAGGAGTCACGAAATGAGCAACGGTCGGGTTAAGGTCGGGTTTATCGGCGCGGGGACGATTTCTCAACTACATGAACTCGGGTACCGAGATAACGACACCGGTGAGTTGTACGCCATCGCGGACCCGGCTGACGGTGTTGCTCAGTCACGTAAAGACCAGTGGGGTGCGCAGAAAGCGTACACGGATCATCGTGAGTTGCTGGCTGACCCTGACGTGGATGCAGTGGAGATCCTGTTACCCCACCACATGCACCTGCCAATGACGCTGGAGGCGCTGGCGGCGGGCAAGCACGTCTCTCTGCAGAAACCCATGGCGATATCGATGGACGAAGGGCGCCAGATTGCGGCCGCTGCGTCGGCCAGTGACCGGGTTTTCAGGGTGGTCGAGAACTACCGTACTTATGTGCCCTATATGCAGGCGAAGTCGATGATAGAGGCCGGTGAAATCGGCGACGTAGTGTCGATCCGGGTGATGATGGTCCGGGGTCGCGGCAAGGGTGGAATCGATACGCCGCCCGCCGCGCAGGCGTGGCGTGACGACGCAGCCCTGGGGGGGCCAGCGCAATCGATCCTGGACTACGGCTATCACGTCACGTCGATCGTGTCCTACTTCCTGGGCGAGATCGACAAGGTACACGCCATGGCTGATTTGGACGGGCCGGATGGCTTCACCGGCATACCGTCGGTCATCTCGTGGCGGCACACGAACGGCGTGTTCGGTAGCTGGAACATGGTTATGGCGCCGGACATGATGGTGCGGACGAAGTACTACCCGCTGGACGAGTGGATCGAGATCACCGGTAATCGCGGGATCATCTGGATCAATCGTTGCACCGGGGACATGCTCGGCAAACCGCCGGTTGAGATGTACAGGGACGGCGAGATGCGGGCTTACAGCGATATGGAGACGGACTGGGGGGACAGTTTCCGCCTGGCCGCACACGCGTTCACGGACGCAATAGTGAACGGCACCCAGCCAGAGATGGACGGCGATGAGGCGGTCCACGCCCTCGCATTCGCCCTGGGAGCAATCAAGAGCGCGTCAGAGGGCGCAGAGGTGAAGCTGTCGGAGCTTTAGGGAGAATCTTGGAGAGGAGAAGAGCATGCCGTTCGTTCAAGGCGAAGTAATCTCGCACGCACAGATGTCCGTTGAAGAAGGCACACATCTACAACGCGGAATGAACTACCAGTTGGCCTCAGGACGCAACGTATTCCTAATGAGCGTCCGCAAAGGTGCTCCCTACCAAGATGCAGTTGAAGACGACGGACGCGTACTCATTTACGAAGGACATGACGCTCCTAGGAGAGAGGTGGTCCCGGAAAACTGGACAGTGTGATAAGTGGAATCGCTGCCTGC
>CAYYRD010000022.1:0-53205 GCA_964474025.1 uncultured Dehalococcoidales bacterium
CGGGACCACCTCTCTGGTTCATTTTCTGGCGGCGATCTTTCTTTCGATATCCGCGACTATCGGAAAGCATGTCGCATGCATTCCGAGCACCGATATGCCGAGGTTCTCGGCCAGATAACCGGCCGGGTACAATCCGGGCACGTCTACCGACTCAAAACTGTGCTGGTGCACTTTTAGCTGTGGTACCTGCAGGCGGTAATCGTCCCGGCCTTCGAACAGGCTCAACTCGCCCCACGGTCGTAAAAGTTCGTAATCAGGCTGGGCGCCGATCTCCACGATCACGTGGTCGACCTCGAGAACCTCTTCCCCGGACTCGCTCCGGACCTTCACCCGTCCTCCATCGCCGAAGGATTTCACGGTGGTCTCGTAGCGCGTGTCTATCGTGCGCCCTTCACCATCCAGGATCGAGTGAAGACGCACGTAGTAAGGCAAGTACTGACTGCTGCCGATCAACCGGAGGTGTCGCTCATCTGGCTGACGCATTACGTAGGTCACGTCTCGGCCAGCATCGTGCAACTCCGTGGCGGCCCAGTCGGCCGAGCGGCCTCCTCCTATCACCATCACGCGCTGACCGGGATAGTCGTCCCAGTGGTCGTAATGTCTTGAGACATACGGCTGGTCACACTCACCCGGCACGCCCAGGAAGCGCTTGATGGTCCGAGGCCCGACCGCGTAAACGACGAAATTGGCCGTTAGGTCCTTGACTCCGCCACCGGACGCAGATGTCGCCGTTAGTCGAAAAGCCGGACCGTCCTCGGCTTCACCCGGCGTTAGCGAGGTCACGGTCCATCCCTCGTGGATGCGTGGTTCCAGGCCCAGCTTCCCGGGCACAGCGTCGTAGTAGGCCACGAGATCCTGCTTGATGATCAGTTCGTTGGGATCACGTTCCATTCCCCGATCCGCATAAAACTGCGCTATCGGGTAGGCCGAAAGCTCCATCCAGTGCGCCGGTGACAGAGTCAACTGGTTGCGTGGAACGCCGTTCCACAGACCACCGGGGCGAGCATCCGTGTACAGGATCCAGTCCAGTTCTTCACGACGTTCCCAACGCATCGGGTACGAATCCAGTCCCCTGTAGTCACGTTGCGGATGATGAAGCAATCGAAAGGCGTCGTACGGGCTCACCGGGATATCGGCGACACCTTTCATATCCATTCCCATCAAGTCATCCCGGGCGTCCTCCACAAACGGAGCGAGAGATGGATGTCCGAGCGAGCCGGGCACCGGACCTTCAAGCCGGGGACGCCAGCCCGCAAGGAGCGAAGCCGCGCCGAGGCCAGCCACTCCGCCACCGATGACCACGACATCGTGGTGTTCCAGGGTCCTTTTCGTGACCGGCCTCCGTCTGGTTGTTGGAAATGGTGTGACACCAGGCGAACGAACGGCCCGGGAACGCTTCAAGCGTCGTATCCCGGGCCGACTCGCGGATGTACTGCAACTGTCAGGCAACCCGCCCGAGGTAAGAGTACCCTAGCGCCGCCCGCTCCCCCAATTGACCGACGCACAGGCGACTGCGGTTGGAGGGCACCGCGCTACGACTCACCAGCTGGAGACGAAAAGGCATGGCCAAATCACCAATCGTTAGAAGCGTAGAAGTCACCGAGATCGGGTTCGAAACCACCGACATGGCTATCGAACCGATCATCGGCATCCCCATCTACCAGAAGGGGTCGACTATCGACCGCAAGGCCCACGTGCTCCGGATCAACACCGACGTGGGGATTTCCGGTGAGTATTTCGGTGGGAACGCGGTCGAATATGCCGCCATTCCCGGGCTCGCCAGGTTGTTGATCGGCAAGAACGCACTGGACCGTGAACTGTACTTCCAGGACGCCAAGCAGGCGCTGCGTCAGCAAGCCGGGATGGGCCGATCACAGATCGACATCGCCCTCTGGGACATCGCCGGCAAACTGCTGGACGTACCCGTACACCAGATCCTCGGGACTTACCGGAAGGAGTTCCCCTGCTACGCAAGCACCTACATCGCCGATTTCGAGCCCGATGGCCTGTCCAGTGCGGAAGCCATGGCCGATTTCGCCGAGCAGTGCTTCGAGCTCGGCTACCCGGCCTTCAAGATCCACCCGTGGATGGGACAGCCGTTGGACCGGCAAATCGAGATGGTCGCGGCCGTCGGCAAGCGCATGTCCGGGAAGATGGACCTGATGCTTGACCCCGTCTGCACCTACGAGACATTCGGCGACGCGGTTAAGGTCGGCAAGGTCTGCGACGAGTGGGGCTACTACTGGTACGAAGACCCGTTCCGTGACAGCGGTGTCTCGGCGTTTGCCCACAAGAAGCTGCGGGAGATTATCAGCACGCCCATCCTCCAGACGGAGCACATCCGCGGGCTGGAACAGCACGTGGACTTTGTTTTGTCAGGTGGCACCGACTTCGTCCGGGGAGACCCGGATTACGACGGCGGTATTACCGGCCTCATGAAATTGGCGCACGCCACGGAGGGCCTCGGCCTCGATCTTGAGGTTCACGTCGCCGGGCCGGACCGCCGGCAGACAATGGCGGCGATGCGTAACTCCAACTTCTACGAAATGGGACTGCTCCACCCGAAACACCCGGGCATGAAACCGCCGATCTACCAGGACGGCTACGTCGACAACCTGACCGCCATCGACGAGAACGGCAACGTGTCAGTGCCGGACGGTCCGGGGCTTGGCATTCCTCTGGACTGGGGCTACATCGAGGCCCACACAACGGACCACGCCGTGTATTCCTGATCCGCCGGTCGAAATGAGGCCCGAGGGTGGGGAGGATTGTCTCCTCACCCTCACCCGGTTCCAGACCTCCGACGCATTTCGGACATCCGAAATAGATCGCGCCGCTTCACTACGCGCTGGCCCCTACACGGTACCGGTGGTCCATTCGCGCTCTTATTCGGGGTTTCATCGTAAAGATCGTCGCAAAACGGCGTATATCAAGTTGCGCTTTCGCTTGGTGTTTCGGGGTCGATCTGGCGCATATTTAAAGACAGTAAGTATCTCTCCTGGGGGGCTTGGGTCGATAGCGCTGGGGGGCGCTCCGACCCGGTCGGGCATGTCCGAGGTTTCAACCGCGAGACATGACGCGTGAGGGCGTTAACCGCCCTCACGCGTTCCCGGCATGGCAACAGGGCAATCAGTACGGGGGCAACGCCGTTGGGCGAGACATTGGTGCTGGGCAGCGCTTTTTTGTGGGCGTTCGCTACGGTGCTGGCAAAACCGATGATCGGACGTATTCGTCCCGGCACCATCGTAGCCATGCACGCGTGGGTAGCTGTCTTGATCGGCGTGGTGCTGCTCGTAGCGCTGGGCCGGCTCGGTGAAATCGCCGCCATCGGACCGACGCAGGTAGTGCTACTCGGCCTTTCCGGCTCCTTCGTCATAGTCGGCGATATCTTCCTTGTTCGTAGCTTCACTCACCTCGATCCCGGCAAGGCTTTCACGGTCGCCAGCGGTCTCTTTGTGTTATTCACCCTGATCGCCAGCTGGCTCTTCATAGGCGACCCCGTAACGCAGGCAACGGTCGCCGGGGCCGGGGCGATCATCTTTGGCGTGTACATGACGCGAGGCGGCGCGCACGATGCGCCGACGACAGCGGTGCCGGGCTCAACACTCTCCGCAACCCCTACCGTTCTCCTGGCGGGGCTGATGTGGGCGGCCGGGTTAATCGGTTTCGATCTTGCTATCGATCACGTGGACCCGATCGCTGGCTCAACAATCGGGTACCTGTTCCCTGCCCTCGCCTACGTCGTGTTGGCGACGCGGGATCAAAAGTTCGAGTTGCTCTCCCTGGACGCGACGAACCGGAACTTCCTGGTCGCAAGCGCCACATTCGGTGGGCTCGCGCTTGTCGGTTACACGCTCGGTATCCGTTATGCGCACGCCGGTATCGTGGCGATGCTTGAGAGCACGGCGCCTATTTTCGCAATCTTACTGGCGGTTGCGTTCTTCAAAGAGCGGCTTACTGCACGGACCGGAACCGGCGTGGGGTTTTGCGCCGCCGGGATAGCGGCGCTTGTAATTTAACTGGTCTGGACCGGGACTCGCCTCCTATCCAGAAAACCGAACAGGGCAGCCCGGAGGGGCTGCCCTGTTTTTGTTTACGTATTTGAAAAGCCTAGTGATCGTGGCCGTGATCTACGGGCGCGTCCGAGTAGTGGCGTCCCAGCATGTCCAATCCCCAGTCACTCACGTAATCACGCCACACTGAGTGGATGTGGTTCGCGTCGTTCTGAGTGTTGTCGTACTCGATCAGGAATCGCGGTCCCTGGACTGCGTAGTAATGGCCGTCGCCGGCGCTCGCTCCGCCCTTCCACGCAAACGTCACCGTGTCGAGCCCGTCTCCCTCGATTCGTTTCCATTGATTGACGGCAATTTCATCCGTCATGCGGTCCACGTACACGTGTATCAGTTTGACGAGCTTGTCCCGCTGAGGGTCGTCCAGCCCCGACATGCTGATCCCGATCGGGCTACCCGGCGTCACGCGCGCGTTGCTGTCCGTGACGATGTCCGTCGGCGCAACCGGGTCAGGCAGGGCTATCTTCTTCTGATCATCGGTAAGTGAGTGGAGAAGGTCGCGGCCAACATCTTCCTCTTCCGGGAGCGCACGGAAACCAGCATTCTCGCCATGAAGGGAACGTGCCGGATTCGATCCGAAGAAGGTGGGAGTTACCGCGACATATTCGTTGTCCACGATTGTGTAGTTGAGGGAAACGTGGTGCCCGTCCACCTGCCAGCCCCAGGGTGCGTTACCGCCCGGGTTGCCGTAAATAACGAAATAGTAGCGAGCCGGGTCGCGCGGCCGACCGGCCACGCCGGTGCCGTCCAGCGCTTCATGGTCGGCCAGGGTCGACTCCAGCGCCATGATGGAAGCGGCCTTTTCGGCACCTCGGACGCTCACGCTTGCTTCGACCAGCCGCATGGCTGCGGCCCGCCCCACCGAGCTCATATTCATTAACGGAACGCCGGCACGCACATGCGGGCGGTAGTCCCATTCAAAGCGTTGCTCATTTCCGAACTCGAACTGGAGTCGGTTGTCGCCCCCGACCTCGGCCGCAAGCGCCTTCGCAGCCCGGGCCATCGCCGCCGCGGTGTGGGGGGCTTTCGCCTGCATGGGTTGTTCCGTCGTCGTCATATTGCCACTCCTGTAGCTTTGCGTCGGCCTCGGTTATTTCGGATTGCCGACCCTCCCGGTCTAGTCCCAGGCCCCGAAAAGCGATGTTGCAGTGCCGCCCATTAGCATGTCGCGATCCTCATCCGAAATACCGGGGATCTGGTCAACGATCTTCGTTCCCTCTACATATCCCCCGTGACTTTGAATCCACGGGAAATCAGTGCCCCACATCAGTCGATCTGCCCCGTATGCGTCGATCAGCGAATTCACCATCGGCCACGTGTCCCGGTGCGGCATCGTCTCATCGCTCGGCCCCACGAATCCAGACACCTTGATCCGCAGTTGCGGGTGCTTTGCGAGAGCAAGCAGCGCGTCGAAATCGGCATTGGAACCCGGCGCTCCGCCCGCAACCTTGCACCCACCGAAGTGGTCGATTATCGCCGGTGTCCCGGGGAGATCGGTCAGCAAGTTGTCGACCTGGTCGAAGTATGTTGGGGAGACCATGAATCCCACCGGCACCCCCAGCTCCCCGGCCTTCTCATAAATCGCCCTGCCCGCATCGTCATCCATGTGCTGCACCTGGCAGTCCGCGCAGGATTTGAAGTGCTCGGTACGCTCTGCCGGGTCGAGGCTCAGGTGCTCGATCACGCCGTACACCCACAGGGCCGGATTGAAACGAACACCCCGGTATCCGCGCTCAGACACCAGGCGATCCAGTTGTTCCACGGAATCCGCGCGCTGTGGATTGATCAGCGCCATGCCTTTGAAGCGATCGGGATGGGCTTCGATTACCTCATTCACATATCCGTGATCGAAACCGTGGAAGATCGGTTGAACGATCAGCGCCCCGTCGACCTCTGCTTCATCCATAGAGGAGAGCAGGCGATCTACATCACCGGGTACGTTGGGAGCGCGTCCGGGGGGCATGGGATAACGCTCGTCGTCGAGCGCCCATACGTGGAGGTGAGAATCGATCTTGGCCAAGCGGTATTCACTCCAGCAGCATTGGTGAGCCGCTATGGTACATTCCCGCGGCCTGACGTAAAGCGCCCTCGTGATCCCGCGCCGCTCACGCCTTCAATTCTTCCGACTCCCGGGGAGGGCACATGATCAAACTCGGACTTCAGTCACTGTCATACAGGGACACATTTATCGCGAACGAGATCGACATGTTCGAGTTCCTTCGACGGGCCGCCGATATGCAGCTCGATGGTGTCGATCTCCACTACACGCATTTCGCGTCGATCGATGACGATTACCTGGAGCGCATCAAGCGGTTCTGCCTGAGAAACGGACTCCACCTCTCGTACATCGGCGTCAGCAACGATTTCGGCAAGTCGGGCGCAGAGCTCGAGGAACACAAGACGCTGGTCAAGAAATGGATCGATGTCGCCGCACGCATGGGCATACCGATGGTCCGGAACTTCGGGGCATGGATCCCGGAAGGAGAGCCGGAAGAGTATGTCTGGGCGAGGTTGATAGCGGCACAGAAAGAGGTCACGGCTTACGCCCGTGCGAAAGGCGTATACATCGGGCTGCACAACCACAACCACGGCTGCGTCCCGGCCACCGGTGAACAGACGCTCAGGCTGCTCGATGCGGTCGACGACGAGTACTACACGCACATCCTTGACGTGGGTCAGTATCGCGGCTCTCCCGGCGCGTCGGGCGCACGGGGCAAACCCGACCCGGCGTACGACTTCTACGGATCTATCGCCCAATCAGCGCCCCGGGCCGTGCACGTGCGAGCCAAGATCTACCGGATCGCTTCCGGCGAAGAAAAGTGGCTCGACTACGACCGGATCATGCCGATCATCCGGGACGTCGAATTCAACGGCTGGATGTCGATCGTTTTTGAAGGACAGGATGAGTTGGACGAGCCGACTGCGGTTCCCCTCGCGGTCAACTACATCCGGTCAATGCTGTCGAAGTACGAGATTTAGGCGTGCTGTTACAGCCCTGGTGTTCTCGAAAAGCCGGGGCCGTGTGATAACGCGCTGGGGCACAGATCGCCTGGCGACGATCTCCCTCGCCCGACCGGGAGAGGTGGTGCTCGGTTCCCTTCTCCCAACGGGAGAAGACGCAGGATGAGGGGGAAGTCCCTGTGGAATCTCACGAATATTTGCGCAGACTTCCCCGGCGTCCGTACAGCAAGAAAGCCCGGTCTCACGACCGGGCTTTCCAAACAATTGCCCTGCTGGGGCTAGGCCTTCGTCTCCCAGAAGATGTCGCCGATCTCCTGGAGAGCTGCCTTGAAGGCTACCGCGGTGTCCATGTCGACGCCGATCTTGACTGCGGAACCAAGCTGGCAAGCCTTCCAGACCTTCTCGTGGAGGTCGGGGTACTTCTCGAGGTGCGGGGGCTTGAAGTAGTCCGTCCAGATGACGAGGATGTCGTCCTTCGCCTTCTTTGCGTGCTCTTCCTTGACCAGGACTTGCCGGGTGCGGGTGTTCTGCGCGGCAAGGCTGTTGTCGCCATCGCCCTCCAGCAAAAGCTCGGTCATGCGGATACAGGTCTGAGCCGCCTGGAGAGCGTCGTGCGGGTCGTAGATCCCGCAGGGAACGTCACAATGCGCGCTTACGTTGGCCCGCGGTCGAATACGATCTGTCAAATTCATGAGCAAGGACATCAAAGTGCCTCCCGGATTCGCCATCACCCCACGTCAACGGTTCTGGGGGCGACAGTCTGATTAACGGTCGTCGATCAAAAATGCGCGGTAAATCTAACACACATCAAAGCGGAATCACGGTCATTACCGAGCGACATCAATGGGTTTGCTGAACCGCCTTTGGCGTCGCCTGAGTGGACGCGCCCTCGGCACGCTGATCACGGTCACAGGGGTCAGCATGTCCCCGAACTTCTCGGAGGGCGATCGCGCCATCGTCGAACCCGGGCGCTATCGCGCCGGTCAGCCCCAACGGTTTGACATCGTGGTCGTTCGCCCACCCGGTGAAGACCGCGAGGACATCAAAAGGGTCATCGGCCTCCCGGGCGAGTTAATAGAGATCCGGGATGGCCGTCTCTGGGTTGATGGCCTGGCGATCGAAGAGCCGCACGTCCTGGATCCGATGCCCCCGGACTGGCTTCATGCCTGGGGGCCCCGCGCGGACGAATACGTCGTCCTGGGCGATAACCGGGCAGCTCCAGGAATTGCCGACAGTCGGCGATACGGGCCGCTGAGCCGAAATGCAATCGTCGGCCCCGTCACGCGCCGCCTCGCGTAACGGCGGTTCGTTAACCCGCGTTCCGGTTTATGCTTCCGCCCTGTAATCCACGTCTTTCCGGATGTTGAGTCCATTCGGCGGTCTGACACCTGCGCTCCAGGAGAGTATTTTGGGCAAGTTCTACAACGAGGGAGTACTCCCGGACGAATTGCGCCGCGACTTCGATGTGTACGACCGTATCTCGCAGCTCGGTGTGGATCTCGGAACCTTTGATAACACGGTCACATCACTGGCCGGCGCAAACATCCCCGCCGCGGTGTTCCACGAGAGCGGGCTCGTCTACCTCTCGGGCATGGTCGCGGGAACCCGGCCCATGAACGACGGGGGGAGCCGGGTGAAGCATGGACAGGATGCCGGTACCGAGATAGCGAACGGCCACCTCAGGCGGCTCCACTGGGCGCTCACATGCGGCGGCGAGGGCGGCGACCTCAACGATGTCCTTTACACGATCAAAGCCCTCGGGATGGTGGTCTCGACGGATGTCGAGTTCGGGTCAGGCCCGGCCGTGGTCAACGGGTTCTCGGGCCGATGGCAGTCTGTATTCGGCGGCGCTCTGAGCGAGTTCGCCCTCGACGGCGACGACCCCGGTGGTTACGCCGGCGTCCACGCCCGGACAGCGATCGGCGGCTTCACGGGACCGTTCTCCCTGGAGGCGGAGATCATAGTGGCGATCGCTCCGGCGCTGGCACGGGAAATCATCCAGAACAGGGGCTGGTTGTTCCCATTGCCGCCGGTAATGCTGGACAGGGTTCGAGCAGCACGCGGTTAATTTCGGGACACTCCAAAACGGCAGGCTAAGACGACAGGAGCACGGATGCACGTCGGAACACAGGTCGGCGCACGGGACGACACGGACTTCGAAGTCTGGACGCAACTCGGACTGAAAAACGTCTGTGCGGACCCCGCCGGAGACCCGCACGACTGGACGCTTCAGACCCTGAAAGATCATCGCGAGAAGGTGGAGTCCTTCGGCCTGTCACTGGACATGGTCCAGTTGCCGCTCAGCTCGAGGCCGGTGGAAGAAAACCAGAGCCAGGCTGTCATGCTGGCGCAGGACCCGGACCGGGATCGGCAGATCGAGTCTATCCAGAACCTGATCCGTAACGTGTCGGCGGCCGGAATCCCGGCGGTCAAGTACAACATGAACCTGATCGGCATCCCGCGTACAGAGCGTACCGAAGGCAGGGGGGGCTCCTCAAACTCCACGTGGCGCTATGCAGAAGCCGACCCGGAGCAGGCGCACACCATCGCGGGCGAGGTTTCGTCGGACGAGTTCTGGGAACGAATCGATTACTTCCTTGAGCGCGTCGCACCCGTGGCGGCAGAAAACAGGGTCCGCCTCGCCTGCCACCCGCACGATCCCCGTACTCCGGACGGCTATATGGGCGTCAACCGCGTGCTCGGGACCGTTGATGGGCTCAAGAAATTCGTCTCGCTGCACGAGAACGAGTACCACGGCCTGAATTTCTGCCAGGGCACCGTTTCGGAGATGCTCGACAGCCCGGGCGAGGAGATTTACGACGTGATCCGCTACTTCGGGTCACGGGAGAAAATATTCAACGTCCATTTCCGGAACATCCGCGGCCGTGTCGGCGATTTCGTGGAGGTGTTCCCGGACGAGGGCGACGTCGACATGCTCCGGGCCATTCGTGCCTACAAAGAGGTCGGCTACAAGTACATGCTCATGCCGGACCACGTTCCAAACATCTCCGGCCCGAACGCCAGCGGCGTGGCCTTCGCCTTTTGTTACGGCTACATCACCGCGCTGCTTCAGGCCGTGAACGACGAGGGATGATCGGGACTTAGCACCAGAGCAGCCAACCGAGACCAGCGAACTGGCGGTAGGAGAGACATCTTGCGCACCATCGACGCCATGGCCCTGATCCTCAACAAAGAGGGCATCGAGTTCCTCAGCGCCTTCCCCACCACGGCGGTTATCGAGGCGATCGCGGAAACGGGCGTGAGGCCCGTGATCTGCCGGCAAGAACGCGTCGGGGTGCACATATCCGACGGTTTCGCGCGCGTCACAAACGGCCGCAAAGCCTCGGTCTTCGCCATGCAGTACGGCCCGGGCGCCGAAAACGCCTACCCGGGCGTCGCCACGGCGTTCTCCGACTCGGTGCCGATGCTCTTCCTTCCCCTGGGGCACCCGTCCGCACGCGAGAGCGTCACGCCGATGTACAGCTCGCTGAAGAGCTACGACTCCGTGACGAAGCACATCGAGCGCATAAACTCGCCAGAACGGGCCGGCGCCTCGCTGCGGCGGGCTTTCTCCGCCATGCGCATGGGCAAGCCCGGGCCGGCCATGCTGGAGATACCGGCCGATATTGCTGAGATGGAAGTCGACCCGTCGATAGTGGACGCGTACGTCCCGGTCAAGGCGGCCATCTCCGGCGCGGATGAGGATGACGTGATGGCGGCCGCACGAGTTCTGCTTGATGCTCGCCGGCCACTCGTAATCGCCGGGCAGGGCGTTCTGTATGCCGGGGCCAGCGCTGAGTTAACGGAGCTTGCGGAGTTGCTGCAGGTCGCGGTCGGCACCACCATGGCGGGGAAGAGCGCGTTCTCCGAGATGCACCCGCTATCCGTGGGTTCGGTCTCGGAGGTAATGAACGGCGCCGCCCTGGACTACATGCGGGAGTCCGATGTGCTGTTTGGAATCGGCACCAGCTTCACGATCCAGGGCATGGTGACGCCGATCCCCGCCGGCAAGACCATGATCCACGCCACGAACGACCCCGTAGACCTCCATAAGGACTACAACGCCGATCACCCGCTACTTGGCGACGCCCGGCTCGTGTTGCGCCAGATGATCGCCGCCTGCAAGGAGCTACTCTCGACAGGGGGGCGCGAAACCCCGAACACAGCCACCAGGATCTCCGCCCTCAGATCGGCATGGTACGGCGAATGGGAGTCAAAGCTCACGTCGGGCGAGTCCCCAATCACCCCTTACAGGGTTCTCGGCGAGTTCATGAGCCGTGTTGACCCATCGGAGGCGATCGTCACGCACGACTCTGGCAGCCCCCGCATGCAGATCATGCCTTTCTACCGCTCGGATGGGCCTCGCAGCTACCTGGGCTGGGGCAAGTCACATGGTCTCGGCACCGGGCTCGGGCTGATCATGGGCGCCAAGCTGGCGAAACCAGACAAGTTCTGCGTGAACTTCATGGGCGACGCCGCGTTCGGCATGACCGGCCTTGATTTCGAGACAGCGGTGCGTTCCAACATCCCGATCTGCACCGTCGTGTTGAACAACGACGACATGGCGGTCGAAGTCCCGCACATGGAGCTGTCAAATGACCGGTTCGGCACCCGCGCGTTGTACGGTCGTTACGCCGATATGGCACGGGCGATGGGCGGCTGGAGTGAGCGAGTCGACGACCCGGAGGATGTCGGTCCGGCACTGATGCGTGCCCGACGGGCAACCGAAGACGGGAAGTCGGCCCTGCTGGAGTTCGCGACCAGCAGCGAACAGGCGAAGTCCAACGCGCGCGCCTTCTCCTGATAGCAAATACCCCGGCGCAAAACGGGGCTAATGGATGCGCCGGAAATAGACGGTTTCCCTCCGAATTAGCACGGATATACGACTGAATCACCACTTTCGGGTGATTCCCGTAGCGTTGTTTCAGAGAAACACGCATTTCCGGCACGGGACCCTCTCCCGTATCCCAGCGGCTGCCGCTTGTATCCGGCGCCGCGTCACGGGTGGACGGCGCATCTAAATGGCGCCGTCCGGCTTCTGCACAGCGAAACGGACGCACGTCATGAGCAGCCAAACGTCGAAAATCGTGTGGATCACCGGAATCATCGGAGTGATCCTGCTCGGGTTTGGGATCATCTGGGGAACCGTCTTATTCGATCGGTTTGAAGTGGTCCCGGACGACCTCGACCGAACGGTCGACATAGAGGGTACTTACACCCTCACAGACACGTCGTTTACCACCCGGTTGCTGGCGAACGAAACGGTCGCCGGGCTGGCCGCGACCGGGTCCGGCGGCGACCTTTTGAGCAACCCGGACATCGCGGGTTTGCTTGCGAATCCGGCTCTCGGTGATCTCGTGACAACGCCCGGCATACTCGAACTCCTTGCCAACCCGGACGCCCTGGCACCGCTCGCAAACCCGGACGTGCTGGCCGCGCTTTCCGATCCCGCCGTCCTGGCCGCTGTTGCGGACCCGACCAAGCTGCCGGCGCTCATGGCAGAGAACCCGGGGGTAGCGGCGCTTCTCGTTGATCCGGGCGTCTCCGCACTCCTGGCTTCCGACGCAGTGACGGCGCTGGCCTCCAACCCGGACCTCCTGGCGCTGGTCACGAACCCGGCGCTCGGCGCAGTTTTAAAAGACCCGACCGTCGCCGCTCTCCTGGCGGACCCGGACGCCCTGGCTCTCGTCCTCGATCCGAGGACGCAGACAATCCTGGCGAATCCGGCCGATCTGCCGACAGTTGAAATTCCGATCAGGTTCCACCGGACACGCGTCGCCACGGGCACCGACGGCGACACGTTGTTCATCAACGAAAAGGTGACGACAACTAACCTGGCGGACGGTTCCGACCTGGGACTGTTAGACCCGCGGTTCGCTCCTACAGACGTGACGCTCGCGGTAGACCGCAAGACCAAGGAATACCTGCCCGAATTGATGGAAGAAGCGGATCGCCGGACTGACCAGTGGGGCCTGCCTTTCCATGCCGACAAGACCGCCACATACAAGACCTGGATCGCCGTGGCCCAACAGGCGCTTCCCGCTGAGTTCGTCGAAGAAGACGAGACGGCCGGCCTGGCCACATGGCGCTTCGTCGTCAACGCAGCGGACGTTCCCCTCGGCCCCGATCCCGCCACCGGGCTCCCGCTAATGTTCGAAACCGTGACCGACGTATGGGTCGAGCCGGACACCGGCGCCGCCGTCGACGCGGTTGTGCGTGACACGGTGAGCGCGGTCACCGAGGACGGCACGAAGTTCGTGCGCTTCGCCAACGACTTCCGTTACACAGAAGCCACTATCGCCGAGCTCGTCGACGAGGCCAGTGATGGTAAAGACAAGCTGACCCTTTACGGTCTTTACCTGCCCTGGGCATCAAACATCGTGGGCATCTTGCTAATACTCGTAGCAGTCGGCCTGTACTTCGGGTCACGGATGCGAAGCGAACAAGCGTAACCATCGACCCGGCGGCATCGCCCTTGATGTCGCCGGGTTGCCGGTACAGCCCCGGAACGGCGCTACTCGCCCCGATCGCCCGTCGCCATCTTGTAGGCGTAGTCAAGCGCCGAGATCATGTTGATCTCGCTCGCTACGCCCTGACCTGCGATGTCGAATCCCGTGCCGTGGTCGACCGATGTCCTGATTATCGGCAGCCCCACCGTCACGTTGACGCCCTCTTCAAAGGCCACCAGCTTGACCGGGATGTGGCCCTGGTCGTGGTAAAGCACCACGACGATGTCGTATCGGCCGTCCTGCGCCATCCGGAATACGGCGTCAGGTGATATCGGCCCGGTGGCATCGATCCCTTCCGCCCGGGCCGACTCGACGGCAGGAGCGACTTCCCGGGCCTCCTCCACCCCGAACTGGCCACCGTCCCCTGCATGGGGGTTCAATCCGGCCACGGCGACACGGGGGTTCTCGAAGCCCATCTGTCGCAGGTGCGCGTGCCCGGCTCTTATGGTGTCGAGGATCCGGTCCGACTTGACTCGTTTGACCGCTTCTTCCAGCGAGACATGGGTACTGACGTGGATAACCCTGAGTACGTCAGACCCCAGCACCATGAAGTACTTCTTCGTGCCCGTGAGCGAGCCAAGAAGCCCGGTGTGGCCGTCGTACATGTGACCGGCAAGCCGCATCGCCTCTTTGTTGAGCGGCGCCGTCACGATCGCCGCCACGCGCCCGTCCATTGCCAGCCGCGCACTATGGACCACGTACTCGTATGCGGCGTTTCCGGTATACGGGTCCACCTCGCCGATATTGAAGCGAGCCGGGTCGCAGTTAGATATGTCTATGACCGGGATCACGCGCTCGCCTGCCGCGGCCGCTTCCTCCGGCGTTTCGATCGCCGTAACGCTCCATTGGGGCGCCCAGCGCGCCGCCGCATCCGAAACGATCCTCGCATCCCCGACGACCAGCGGGATGGAGCGATCCAGTCCGGCCTCATGCGGAAACGCTTTCGCCGTGACCTCCGGTCCGACTCCCGCCGGATCGCCCAGGGTGATTGCGAGGATCGGTTTACTCACGCTATGACACATCCTTCTATCTCGGCCGGTAGTAATGACCGGTCAAACTTCTCCCGGCGCCAGGTAATCGATTACGTTTACCAGGACATCCTCCCGGCCAAAGGCTCCCGCCTTGGTGACGACGCGAACGCCGTCAAACAACCCGTCTTCGATCGTACCGGCCGGAACTCCGGGCAAGGGTTCGTCGTACAACACGATACCAGCGGCGCCCGCAGCCCTGAGAACCGCCTGCGCGGTGTCTCCGCCGATCAACACCAGGGCGCCCGGACGCGTGCGGCGAATGACCCGATAGCAGACCGCCCCCAGTTCCCTGGCCAGGGTGGTCCTGGCGTCGGCAGGGGGTTCCTCTACGAGTTGCACCCGCAAAAGCGACACGGCCGCGTGTCTTCCTTCGGCAAGCGCCTGAACGGCCCTCGCCACGGCAGTGTCACGAACCTGGCCCGCCGTGTCCTCCGACAACAGGCCCCCCGGGTCGATCTCAACCCGTTCCACTCCTCGATCGCCTGACGCCACCTCCAGTTGTCGCTCGGTCGCGCTCCTCTGGCTGCCGGAGATGACGAGGGCGGGCGCGGCACTCGTTGAAACCGGCTGATCATATCGGCCGGGTTGTTCTCTCCAGCCGGGAAGAGATCGGGCCAGCGCTGACGTGATGCCCGCTGATCCTGACAGGATCACGTCGCCCCCGGCATCGATGGCCACGGCGGCGATCGAGGCCAGGTCATCATCCGTTTCGGCGTCACAGACGACGAGAACAGGCGGCTCCCTCAGCATCCTGAGAATCACATCGCGCAAGCGCCCGTCGCCCCGAACCTGCTCCAACGGCACAACCAACGGACGGATTCCCGTGTTCGATTCGATCAGTTCCGCGACCTCGCTTGAGGTCACCGGCGACAGCGGATCGTTGCCTACCTCGGATTCGGCCAGCGGGACTCCGTTCACCAACGCCCGCCCCCCGATCACGGTCCTGCCCAGGGCCGGGAATGATGGAGCGATCAAGGCAAGACGAGGTCCCGACCATGCGCCCTGGTTTCCGATATCACGCGGGTCGGATGGTTCCGGCGTCAACCCGGCCCGGGCCTCCATTCCCGCATGCCCGCGGAGCGTGGAGTCAATCTTATTGACCAGCAGTGTGAACCCGGCCGCACGCAACTCTTGAGCTGCCCTCGCCGCTTTATCGAAGACCGGGAACCGGTCGCCGTGTCGCGTGTCCAGGTTCAACGACAACACCCGGTGCTTCAACACCGCCTCGTCCGGCACGACGCCGAACACCGAGACATAAGTGGACATGCCGGCAGTTGCAAACGGAGCAGCGGCGTCGAGCGCGCCAGTGAGGTCATCGGCGTAGATCCCGATGCGCGTTTCCGGATTCGCGGTAACGTCCATCGCTGGCTACCGGCCGGTGAATTCTGGCTTCGTCTTGTTTACGAACGCCTCCGTGCCGATCCTGAAATCCTCTGAGTCAAACGAGCGGAATTGCGCCCCTCCCGGAGCTTTCAGATCCACGCCATCCAGGGAAGGATTGGCCAGCAGCAATTCCAGAATTTCTTTGTGCGCGGCGTGGGATACCGGGGAAAGCGTGGCCATCCTCTTCGCCAGCCCGTAGACATCATCAGCCAGCTTGCCCGTTTCAACGACACGGTTCAGAAGTCCCATGCTCAACGCCGCATCATGCCCCAGGATTTCCCCGCTGAGCACGATGTACGCGGCATTCGCGGGCCCAGTGATCGCCACAAGACGCCGCATCTCCCGAAACCCTGCAACGACCCCGATCCGCGCCACAGGAACACCGAACCGCGATCCAACAGCTGCGATACGTATATCCGTGCACGACGCCAACTCCAGCCCGCCGCCCACGCACACGCCCTCGATCATCGAGATAGTTGGAACGCTCAGACCGGCAACCTCTTCCAACGCCCCCTCGAAAACCTCGGCGTACTCAATTGCGGACCGGGAATCGTGCCGGCTCGCCTCAAAATCGCCGATATCGGCGCCGGCGGAGAACGCCCGTCCTCCCTCTCCGCGGAATACGATCACGCGGACAGTTTCATCGCCGCCAAGCTCTTCCACTCGGTCCGTGAGGTTGGCCCACATTTCAAGCGATATCGCGTTCATTTTGTCCGGGCGGTTCAGGACGAGCGTTGCTACAGGCCCCTCGCGTTCGACTAGGATTGCTTGTTCGGACATCGGGAAACCGTGGTCCCTTCTAAAACGATAAATTGATCCGATAGTTTTTGACGCCGAAATCACACTTCGGTCCGACACCGGATCAGCAATTATGCAACCTGATCCCGGAGGACAGGATGACGATACGGGTCGCAATCAGCGGAGCATCCGGTCTCGTTGGCAGTGCGCTGTCATTCGCCTTGCGGGCGCGCGGGGATGAGGTGACAAGCCTGGTCCGCCGCGTTGCGGCCCGGACTGGGGGCGAGGCCCGGTGGGATCCCGTTTCCGGCCGCGTCGACAACGATCTGCTTGAGGGGCACGACGCCGTGGTCCATCTCGCCGGGGAGCCCATCGCGAGCTGGCGCTGGGGTGATGAAAAAAAGGAACGTATCCGATCCAGTCGTGTGGAAGGGACCCGCCTCCTTGCGGAAGCCCTGGCCGGACTGGAGCAGCCCCCCGCGGCACTGGTTTGCGCCTCCGCGGTCGGGTACTACGGAAGCCGGCCGGGAGAGCAACTGGACGAGACGTCTGAACCGGGCGACGGGTTCCTCGCCGATGTGGCCGTGGACTGGGAAGCGGCTTGCGCGCCGGCCTCCGATGCCGGGATAAGGGTCGTAAACACACGATTCGGCGTCATCGTTGACCGTGACGACCCGCTGATCGCCCGTCAGCTTCCTCTGGCCCGTATCGGACTCGGCGGGCGAGTCGGCAACGGCCGTCAGCACATCAGCTGGGTCGCCACGGCCGACGTAATCGGCGCCATCCTGCATATCATCGACACGCCCGAAATCGCCGGCCCCATCAACGTGACCTCACCAGACTCGGTGACCAACCGGGAGTTCGCCCGCGCTCTTTCGCGCGCCGTCGGGCGGCCAGCGCTCGGCTGGATGCCCGGTCTCCTGGCAAAGCTGGTATTCGGCGAAATGGGCCGTGAACTGATCCTCACCGATCAGGACGTACGACCCGGAAGACTCCTCGAGTCCGGATACGATTTCGTCCTCCCGGAACTCGAAACAGCCCTGCGAGCCGCCCTGGGAAGCCGGTAGACGGTTCGAATCACGTCAGGGTTATTGCCAGATACCCCGGCGTGTTACCGCTTTCCCCCTCTCCCGGCGGGAGAGGGCTGGGGTGAGGGAAGACAGAGGTCTTCGCTCAATCGTTATGTTGTTGCCGGACGAGGTGTTGGTAAAGGTCCTTCGGCTACGCTCGGGATGACAGATTGCGGGTGAAAGGCGGTATTGCCGTACGCCACTGACACGGAACCCTTAACCGGCCTCGCTCGCCATCCGGCGCAACACGAAGTTGAGTACTCCACCGTGCCGGTAGTAGTCCCACTCGACTCCGGTATCGATGCGCATCGTCGCGTCAAACCTCGTGGCTTCACCATCATCGGTCGTGGCGGTGACATGAACGGTCTGGCGCGGCTCGAAATCGCCCGCTATGCCGGTGATCTCAAACGTCTCGCGGCCGGAAAGGCCCAGCGAGGAAACACTGTCTCCATCCTGGAACTGGAGCGGCAGCACGCCCATCCCGATCAGGTTGCTGCGGTGGATACGCTCGTAACTCTCGACGATGGTCGCACGCACACCGAGCAGCGCCGGTCCCTTGGCCGCCCAGTCACGTGAGCTTCCCGTCCCGTACTCACGACCGCCGAGGACCACCAGTGGCACGCCCTCCGCTTCGTACTTCATGGCCGCATCGAAAACCCGCATCTCTTCACCATCGGGCAGGTGAATCGCCCAGTCACCTTCCCGTTCCGGCGTCATCTGGTTCCGCAGGCGGATGTTGCCGAAGGTGCCGCGCACCATCACGTTGTGATTGCCGCGCCTTGCGCCGTAAGTGTTGAAGTCACGTCGCGGGACGTCATCGCCGAGCAGCATCTGCCCGGACGGCGCACTCGGGGGGATGCTCCCGGCCGGCGAGATGTGATCGGTGGTCACGCTATCGCCGAGTCTCAGCAAGACTCGGGCGTCTTTGATGTCAGTCGGCGGCGGCGCATCTACCGGCATTCCGTCGAAGAACGGCACCCGTTGCGCATACGTGGAGCCCGGATCCCATGCAAACTGAACGCCCTTCGGCACCGGCAACGCCTTCCACGGCTCGGAACCCTCAAAAACGCCGTCGTAGCCCGTTGCGAACTGGGCGGGGGTCACGCCGCCATCGACGGCTTCCGCAATCTCACTCTGGGACGGCCAGATATCCTTCAGGTACACAGCGCTGCCGTCCGAACCCGTGCCAAGAGGATCGCGAACGAGGTCTACATCGACCCGGCCGGCAAGCGCATAACCAACCACCAGCATCGGCGACGCCAGGTAGTTGGCCTTCACCTGCGGATGTATCCGGCCCTCAAAGTTGCGGTTGCCACTCAAAACACCTGCGACGGTAAGGTCGTTGTCGTCGATCGCCTGTGCGACCGGCGCAGGAAGAGGTCCGGAGTTTCCGATGCAGGATGTGCAGCCGTAACCGACCGTGTTGAAGCCCAGCTCGTTCAAATCCCCGGTCAGGTCAAGCGCGTCGAGGTAACCGGTGACCACCTGAGACCCCGGCGCCAGGCTCGTCTTCACCCAGGGTTTTCGTTGCAACCCCCTGGCCAGCGCGTTACGGGCGAGCAAGCCCGCTCCAACCATCACGTAGGGATTGGAGGTGTTTGTGCAGCTCGTGATGGCGGCGATCGCCACGGCCGCATCCCCGACCTCGACCTGCGCCCCATCCATGTCGACGGCTACACCGTTACGGAACGGCGCATCCATTCCGGTGTCGTTCGATCGCCCATCCTCCGGGAATGCGTCGAAGAAGTTCTGTTCCACCCCGCTGAGCGTGACCCGGTCCTGCGGGCGTCGCGGCCCGGCCAGGCTTGGCTCTATCGAGCCCAGGTCTATCTCGATTTTCGATGTGTATTCAGGATCCGGCTTGCCGTCGTCGTAAAAGAGGCCCTGCGCCCGGTAGTAGGCGTCAGCGATATCTGCCTCCGAGCCGCGGTTCGTCAGCCGGAGATATCGGAGCGTCTGCTCGTCCACCGGGAAGAAACCTGCTGTAGCGCCGTACTCGGGTGACATGTTGGAGATGGTGGCGCGGTCGGCCACCGGCAATGCGGCCAGGCCGGGGCCGAAGAACTCGACCAGCTTCTCGACCACGCCATGAGCGCGGAGGGTTTCGGTCACGGTGAGCACGAGGTCCGTGGCGGTCGTGCCTTCCGGCAAGGAGCCCGTCAAACGAACTCCCACAACCTCCGGGACCAGCATGTAGTACGGCTGCCCCAGCATCACCGCCTCTGCCTCGATACCACCGACGCCCCAGCCGAGCACGCCCAGGCCGTCGATCATGGTCGTGTGGGAGTCCGTGCCGATGCAGGTGTCCGGGTAAGCCACGCGCCCGTTCGGTCCCTCGTCTATCAACACGGACGGTGAAAGGAACTCAAGGTTCACCTGGTGCACGATGCCCGCGCCCGGGGGTACGACCCGGAAATTATCAAACGCTTCCTGCGCCCACTTGAGCAGCAGGTAACGTTCCTGGTTTCGTTCAAATTCGCGCTCGATATTCATGGCAAGCGCGCCTTCCGTGGCGAAGTAGTCGACCTGCACCGAGTGGTCGATCACGAGATCGGTCCGGATGATCGGGTTAACTACCGACGGGTCTCCGCCCGACTCGGCAACGGTGTCACGCATGGACGCCAGGTCCACGACGCATGGGACTCCGGTGAAATCCTGCAGGACGACCCGGCCCGGAAGATACGGGACCTCTCTGCTCGGCGTAGATGTGGAACTCCAGGAAGCGACCGTCTCGACATCGGCGATCTCGGCCACGCCGCCGTCCGCCTGCCTCAATGCGTTTTCCAGGAGTATGCGGATACTGAATGGCAGCCTGTCGATATCTACGACGCCCTGCTCTTTCAGGGCCGCCAGCCGGTAGTAGGTGAGCTCACCCGAAGGAGTTTGCAGGGACGCCCGGGCGCCGAAAGGACCGTTGCCGTTCGCCATTCGTTATCCACTTTCCAACTTTTCGCCGTATGCGGTGCGTCGTTCACCGTTTGAAATTACGTGCCGCAACTTTACCAGCGCGGCGGCGGATCTGGCCGGAATTACCTGAACTTGTACCCGTCGGTGCGGGAGCCGGGTCCATATCGCGATACGGCCAGCTACGGTGTAGCATCCCGGCGACGCCGGACAAAAACGGGGTCGCCCGCCGATAAACGCTCGCATAAACACCGGATCAGCATGAGCCCTGAAACCAACGGACTGGACCTCATAACCGGACTCCGCGTCTTCGAACTTGGACCCGGGCTGGCGGGGGCCGTGTGCGGCCAGTCATTTGCCGAGGCCGGCGCGGACGTGGCCCGCGCAGCAAACGGGGTAGAAAACAGTAACGCCTGGCTCGCCGTCAATGATGGCAAGCGGCGTACGTCAAGTTCGGCCGAAACCGATCACCGCCTTGGTCTCGCAGACCTCGTGGTAGTTGACGTTACTCCTGCGGGCGCGTCAACGGCCCGGGTTCTCATCGATAAGGTACGTTCGCACAATTCGGGCGCACTGATCGTTGCCGTAACGCCGTTCGGCCTGGCCGGCCCGGACGCTGAGTTCACCGGCGGCGACCTGGTGTCGTTTCATGCTTCCGGGATGGGCCGTCTGCTAATCGGGCAGGTCGCGGACCCGGGAGCTGAACCGCCGGTGCGGGCTGCCGGGGATCAATCGGCCTTCGTCACGGGCGCAACGGCCGCCTGCGCCGCCATGCTTGCGTTCGCCGGGGGGCGCTCCCCTGTTGGCGGGCTGATCGATGTTTCGACCCGGGAAGCGCTGGCGTGCATGGCGATCCGTGAGCTGGCCGCGCCCGCATACGGCAACCCGTCGCAGAAACGACGACTTGACGGCGACGGGGACGGTTCCACCGTCGCCATCATCCCGGCATCGGACGGTTTCGTCGCGATTTCTCCCCGGGAGGAGCGGCAGTGGAAGGCGTGGCTCGGGGTCATGGGTGACCCGGGCTGGGGGGATGATGAGCGTTTCGCCACGAAACCCGGTCGTGGGACGCACTGGGGAGCCCTGCACCGCCTCATCAGTGAATGGAGCATCACCCACCCGAAACAGTGGATTTACGAGACCGCGCAGGATGCGCACGTGCCGTCGTTCCCGCTGGCGACTCCGAGTGACCTGCTTACGTCGCCGCAACTCCTCCACCGGGGGTTCTTCACCGAGTTCCAGCACCCCGCCGCCGGCTCGATACGTCGTCCGGGAAGTCCCTACAACGTGCATCGGTCAGCAATGACAAATCCCGTGCCGCCCGGTCCCGCAGCGGCGCAAACAACTCCTCCCACCGGGGGAGCCTTGCAGGGGTTGCGGGTTCTGGACCTGAGCTGGGTGATCGCCGGTCCCACCTGCACCCGCTACCTTGCAGCGCTCGGCGCGGACGTCATCAAGGTCGAGACGGCGGGCAGGGCCGATCCCGGAAGAGCTTCAGAACTGCACGCCGTCCTCGGCAAGTCAAAACGCGGCATCACCCTTAATCTGAAGCACCCGGATGCGATCAAGATTGCGCACCGGCTGGTCAAAGAGTGCGATGTCGTCGTCGAAAACTTCGCCACCGGGGTGCTGGACCGCCTCGGACTTGGCTACGAGGCGCTCCGCGAGACGCGATCGGACATCGTGCTGCTCTCGGCGTCAGGACTCGGGCGCACCGGGCCGGACGCCAGCCGCGTCGCGTACGGAACCCTCATCCAGTGCTACACGGGATTCGCAACGCTCAACGGCTACCCGGGGACGTCGCCACGGGTCGGATGGGCGTGGGCCGACCCGTTGTGCGGGCTGCGCATGGCGTTCGCTATCGGGGCGGCGCTGCGACACAGGGCGAAAACCGGGCTGGGCGGACATATCGACTTCTCGATGGTCGAGTCGCTGCTCACGACAATGCCCGGTCCTCTGATCGACCATCAACTGGGCAATCCTGCGACGGGTCCGAAGGGCAACGACCATCCAGCGATTTCACCCCACGGCGTTTACGCGTCGAACGGCGGCGATAAGTGGGTCGCCATCAGTGCATCGAACGAGGCCGAGTGGGCAGCGTTGTGCGCCATCGTTCCGGGATTGACAGACCGAACCACCGATGGGATCGAGGTCCGAAAGCGAGACGAGGCCCGAATCAACGCCGCAATCACGGCCTGGACCGAGGGCCGGTCCGCCCGGGAGGCGACGCACGCGCTCCAGAACGCCGGTGTTCCCGCCGCGCCCTCGCCGGACTCCACAGAGATGTTCGGAGACCCCCATCTCCAGGAGCGAGGCTTCTATACGCCGTCTCCCGATATGGACGGAACGATCCGTGGGTTGCCGGGATTGCCCTGGCGCTGGCGCGAAGGCGAACGGCTGGCTGAGACAACGGCTCCTGCGCTAGGCGCGGACACCGACGACGTTCTCGCCGATGTGCTGGGCATGAGCAACGCTGAGATCGCTGCGTTGCGGGATTCAGGAGCGCTGACCTAGCAACGTGTCCCCTCGAAAACCGCCCGGGGGAAACCCATCGAAACGCGTCAGAAGCCAGGAGATCCTTCGCCTCGACTCAGGATGACAGCCGGCCAGTAACGACCGAAGCTACCTGCCATTTCTCCCCGCCGCGGGAGAGGCCGGGGTGACGGGTGGACGGGACCTGTGCTCCGCCGAACACGACCTCGGATTGCAAGAGCAACGGGGCGGACCTGGCAATTTGCGATCACCACATGCAAGGGCGGGGCTTGCTCCGCCCCTACACCAACGGACCCCTTAAAGGCCCTAGTACTCCCCTGACAGGTACAGCTCCTCGAGACGTTCCGCCTCTTCCAGCGTCGGGTCCGGGAACGCCTCGCCCTTCTTGCGCAGAGCGCCCGTGAAATTCGCCGCCCGCTTCTCGTTGAACGCCGCCCTGCCCTCATCACCGTCCATAGTCGTCTGGATTAGCAGCGTGTTCATCAGGTTCTGCACCTGCCACGCCGTATCCACCGGAGATTCCCGGAACCGGATCACGAACTCCTTCATCATCCGCACGGCCACCGGCGGCATTGACGCCAGCCGCTGCGCCAGCTCGTCGGCGCGATCCAGCAGATTGTCGTGAGGGACCACCTCGTTGATAAGGCCGATACGAAGTGCCTCTTCGGCGCCGAAGGGCTCATCCATGAGCAGTATTCGCATCGCGTCTGCGTAGTTCACCTGGCGGGTGAGCAGCGTCGCGCCGGGGCCGTTGCCGACCCAGCCCTGGGACAGAAGCGCGAACTTGAAGCGCGCGTGTTCGGCGCATGCGACCCGGATATCGGTCGATCCCAGTACGAGATAGAAACCCGCGCCAGCGGCCCAACCGTTCACGGCGGCGACGACCGGCTTCCAGATCTGCGGGTAGTGGTCGCCCATTCGTCCATCGACGCCGGTTTTTGCGCCGTTCACTGTCCCGGCCAGTGGCCAGAAGGTGCGCTGCATCCTGAGGCGTTCCCGTTCCTCGTCCGTGACATCCGGTCGCGGCGCAAGGTTGTGACCGGCGCAGAAGTACCTGTCGCCTTCCCCGGTCAGCACCGCGGAACGTATGTCACGATCCTCCCAGACGTCTTTCCATGCATCCGAGAGGGCATCGGAAGAGGCTTTGTCCAGGATATTGGCCTTGTCCGGGTTGCTGATTGTTATGTAAGCGACGCGGTCGCGTTTCTCATAGATGATGCTCATACGTGCGATCCTCCGGCTCCCGTGTCAGGTCCGGGCTTTACAGGCCTCTTTGAAATCGGTTCGATGCGGTGGCCGGGCGGTCAGCGTTGATCCGGCGCGATACGTTGTAACATCGTGCGCCGCCCACGGCAGCATCTCCCCTGGAAATTCGGGGACATTCAGACCCATTCCCTTCTTGAACATTTCAAACGTCAGGTATCGCCTCGTTCGGCGCACGCCGTTCTATTACGGCTGGTCGATCCTTTTCTCCGCCGGGGCGGCCGTATTTGTTCGCAACGCGGCCGCTTCCCTGACGCTCGGTGTCTTCATGTTCCCCATGTCGGAGGATCTCGGATGGAGCAGAACCCTGCTCGCCGGTTCCGCCAGCGCGGGGGGCATAGCAGCCATGTTCGCGGCGCCGGTGTCTGGCTACCTTGTCGACCGATACGGGCCGCGTGCCGTCCTGCTCGGCGCCACCCTTCTGCTCGGGTTCACGACGATGGCCATCGGATGGTGGATCACGCCGATCAGTTTCTACGTTCTCTTCGGCATCGGCCGCGTAATTTTTGCTGCGCCGATCCAGATCGGGACCGGGACGGTCGTCTCCCAGTGGTTTATCCGCCGCCGTGGCAGAGCCAACGGAATACTGGGATCAACGCATTCGGTCGGCATGGGCCTCATGCCTTTCTTCGCTCAAATCCTCATAAACACCGTCGGATGGCGAGAGGCCTGGTTCTGGCTCGGGATTACCGTCTGGTTGGTCGCCCTGGCGCCGCTCTGGACCTTGATGATCTCCAGGCCGGAAGACGTCGGTCTCAAACCTGATGGTGATGGAGAGCTTGAGGAGACGGATACGAACGACGCTGAAACGACTGCCTCTTCGCTAGACGCATCCGAACCGGAAGGCTGGACGCTGCGGGACGCCATGCGAACGCCCGCGCTCTGGATTGTCGGTCTTTCAGGCGGTCTCCTGTTCTTCGTCCATGCAAGCGTCAACATCCACCAGGCAGCATTCCTGCGAGACCAGGGTATCGATGCAACGGTCGCTGCGGCGGCACTTACGTCACTGGCCGCGGGATCGGCGGTAGGCAGCATTTTCTGGGGTGTGGTCGCTGAACGGTTGCCGGTCCGGTTTGCCTACGCGGGTGTCGGGCTGTTTCTGGGCGCGGTCGCGATGCTCTTTTTGATTGTGGACAACACGCTGTTGGCTTTCGTTGTCGCAACCCTGTTCGGTTTTGGACTGGGGGGATTGCTCGTCGTGCCGTCGGTGCTGGTCGCCGACTATTTCGGACGGCGATCTCTCGGGGCTGTCCGTGGATTTATCGAGCCGTGGACAGGCGGGGGACAGGCTGCCGGAGCGCTGGGGGCCGGTTTGATTTTTGATGTAACCGGCGACTACCGGGCCGTATTCCCCGTGCTGACGGCGTTCGCCATCGTTTCGGCCCTGTCAATCCTTTTGACGCCAGCTCCCAGGAAGTATCCTGCGAGCCCGGACTCTGAACCGTTGGCGGCCGACGACTGAACGCAGATTGTTGCCCGGTGTCGTTTGTGGCATTACGCTTGTGCCGCCGCCGATATCCGGCCTCCACCGGGGCGTTCCCGGATAGGAAACCGGCCAGTTCAGGAGACTTCCCAGATGACATCAGAGGGGACGACACAGGGCCTCACCGCTCGTTCAATGGTCGAGCACATAGCGGCGCAGGGCGTTACGCATGTCGTGACGTTGCCCGACAGCGAGACCAACTTCATGTACGACACCATGACCGAGAGCGGCATGGAGGTCGTCCCCATCGCCCGGGAGGGCGAGGCGATCGCCATCGCCGCCGGTCTCTGGATCGCCAACCAGAAACCGGCCATCATGATCCAGAACTCGGGACTGTTCGAGTCCGGAGACGCCCTGAGAGGACTCGGGATCGGGATCGACCTCCCCCTCGTCATGTTCATCGGGTACCGGGGTTACACGCGCCACGGAGACACCCCGGACAGCGCCGCCCAGTTCCTCGAGCCGTTCCTGCACACCTGGGGCACGCCCTACTGGATCGTTGAGACAGACGCGGAGCTGAACAGAATTGAGTTGGCATTCAATAAGGCAGCGGAGATATCGAAACCTGTCGCTGTCCTGATCGGCGCGGAGTACGTGAGCGTCTAGGACGTCGACCTGCCCCCTCTCCCGATGGAAGAGGGTTCGGGTGAGGGAGATCCAGGCTCACTCCCATCCAAAGCGCCGCTTTTTCCGCGTGCTGAGTGCGTGGGTTCGAACAACGGCCAACGAGGGACAGCGTTTCGCCCCTCATGGCCTGGTAGTTGCAAAGACTTTCGGTGAAGGTCCCTCGTCCTTCCGGTCCCGGAAGGACCGGGATGACATACGAGGTCATTCCCTTCTCCCGGCGGGAGAAGGTGCAGGATGAGGGAGAAGTTCTTTCTCTCCAAACAATTCTCATGCCGCTAACTCTCTCAACGGACGCCTTCCGCAAGGCGTCCAATTTCATGAAGGTCATCGCTCGTCCCCTTGAGCGCGCGCTGTTTGCGCACGAGTTCGAGGACGGTCCTGAGCAGGCGGTCATCGACGCGCTGGCCGAGTTTCAGAACGACGACGGTGGGTTCGGTCACGGCATCGAGCCAGACATCTGGATGCCGGAGTCGTCGCCGCTGTCGACCACCGTGGCGCTGCAGCACCTCAGCGCACTGGCCTTGCCCGCCGACCATCGACTCGTGAGCGGAGCTATCGCGTATCTGATCGACTCCTACGATGCCGAACGGGCCGGCTGGAGCAAGGTGTCGTGGGAGGTTGAGGACGCTCCTCACGCGCCGCAGACTGGGGGAATCCAGCGGCCGAAATCGTCGGGTATCTTCACGAATACCAGTCACTCGTCCCGGGCGAATTTCTCCACGAGACAACCGATCTCGGCCTTGAGAATTTCGCAAAACTCCCGACCGAGATCGAGGTGCACGTCTTGCTGTGCTACCTGCGTATGTTTGAGCGAATGGGTGGTGATCGTGCCGAGGCAGCGCACGATCGCCTGATCGCCGCCGCTCAGGCCGTGATCGCAAACGACCCGTCGTCATGGAAGTCGTATCACGCACCGCCGACATGGCTTGGGCCAACCCCCGATTCGTTACTGGCAAACGACCTGCGCCCCGGCGTGGAGCCGTATCTCGATCACCTGGTCGAGTCCCAGGCCGCGGACGGTAGCTGGGGACCGTTCTGGACATGGGGTGAGCAGTACGCACATGCATGGGAGATCGCTAAACGCCAGTGGGCAGGACACCTGACGTTGACCAACGTGAGAGCGCTCCGTGCGTACGATCGCCTCGAACCCGGATGAGATGCATGTACGTTGTCAATGGACTGACGGGCAAATCCGGGTTATCTTCCCGGCACCACAAGTCTCAGCTTTTTTATCAAGGATCAATTCCCGGAAACCAGACGTCTGCGGGAAATAATGTGCTTTGAAAGCCTCAACGCTCGGGGGCGCAACAGCGCAGTGCCCTGAGGTTCTAGAAGGACCGGAGGCGGGCGGACACCGATCGACCGGTACACCAGGAATCAGCAGGAGAAACCGATGATCGAATACCAGGATGTCGCAGCAGCACTGCAACGTGAGCGTGGCGACGCCGTGGTCGTAACCGCCATGACCCAGACGAAGTTCTGGAAAGAGGCGTCGGACCGGCCCGAGCTGGACATCCCGACCAACAACTCGATGGGCAAGGCGTCATCGGTCGGGTTTGGCATTGCGCTGGGGGCGCCGAATCGCAAGGTCGTCGTCCAGGACGGCGACGGCAGCCTGATCATGAACCTGGGGAGCCTCATCACCGTGGCGGGAAAGGCCCCGAAGAACTTCTATCACGTGGTATTCGACAACGGCGTCTACGCCATCACGGGCGGCCAGCCAATCGCCAACTCCGGGAAGATCGACTGGCCGGCAATTGCGTTGGGCAGTGGGTACAAGGCGGCGTACTCGTTCGAAGACACTGAGGAACTGGCGACCGAGTTGCCTCGGATAATGTCAGAAGACGGCCCGATACTGATCCGGGTACAGGTGAAGCCGGTTATCACGACAAACCTGGGCGTCATCCAGACCTGGGAATCGAACGCCGTCATGCCAGCGCAGATGCGCTCCGTGAAGGCGGAGCTAGCGGCCGGGTAGCACATCACTGAATCCGGCGCCTCCACGGCACAAGAGATGAAGTCTGTCAGTGGGCCTCGGTACACAGCGGGCCGGGAGATGAACTCATGTCACGCGGCGATCTGCAATTTGCCCCCCCGGGGCCGGGCACGTGGATCCTGGACGGCCTGCATTCCCCGACGCCGATGACGCGTTTCAGGGCTGAATACCAGACCCCTTTGGCCGGACAAGTGCTCAGCCGGACGATGGCGCGCTACGGCGGTTTCATTTCGGTTTCGCTAATCGTCGTGAACGGGTTTTTGTATAGCCGGGCGACGCCGATAGGTCGCGCGCCCGGCGAGACCGACGCGCCATCGATCGACGACCCGGAGGTACAGAAGCAAATCGCCCGGGCGTTCGAAGTCCACCGAACGGACTTCGGCAACGAGCAACGGCTGCGCTGGTTCGAAGAAGTCAAACCCGACTCGATAGAAACCAACCTCAAGCTGGCCTCTGTAGATGTAACGAGACTGGCCGACGACGAGCTGCTGAGCCACACGTCTCGCTGCCGCGACAACCTGGTCGAGATGACCCGACGCCATTTCACGTTCGGCAGCACGAACGCGCTTTCGGCCGCAATGCTCCTGGCCGACGTGGCAGATTGGACAGATCTTTCATTGGACGACGCCGTGAGCCTGTTAGACGGCGCCTCTCCGATCTCTTCGGGTGTGACACCGGAGTTGGAAGCGCTCACATCGGCGATTCGCCTGGACCCGGACGCTCAGGCGATCCTCGGTTCTTCAACCGGCGAACCGGAAGCAGTCCTGGAGGGTCTTCGTCAGATGCCCGGAGCCGTGGGGGACGCCATGTCACGATTCCTCCTGATGGACGGTCATTTTCCGGCGACCAGTCAGGACGTGACGGGGAAGATGGCGATGGAACTGCCGGAGATCATGCTCGCCAACATCGCCGAGGCGGTGGAGTCCGGCCTAGATGATCATTCGTCCGAGATGGCGATGCTTGCACGCTTCGTCCGGGAACGCGTCCCTCCCGAGCGTCGTGAATCGTTCGACACAAGACTCGAAGACGCCCGCGCCGCCGCCCCGATCAAGGACGAAAAGGGACTCTACAACGACGGCTGGGCTCGGGGAATCGTAAGAAAAGCGTTAATGGAAGCCGGGCGGCGTCTATCGGCGAAAGGCAGGATTTCGGACGCGGAGGTATTCTTCGAGGCGGACTGGGTGGAGATGCAGGCTATCTGGGCGGGCGCCGCGGTTCCGACGGACGAGGAGTTGGCCGACCGCCGGGATACCAGAGCCTCCTATACGTGGAGGGACGCGCCACCCTACCTCGGGACGCCGCCATCACCACCCGCGCAGATTGCCGGGCTCCCACGCGAAATCGTTAGTTGGAACGCGGCCGCCCAGGCCCTCCGCCACGCGACGGCGGGCGCACCACCGGCTCCGGATGCTCCGGACCTCGTTGGCATCACCGCGAGCGGTGGCTCGCATGAAGGCATCGCCCGCGTCGTAATCGGCGATTACGACTTCGAAACGATCGGACGAGGTGACGTACTGGTCGCATCGATCCATTCCTCGGCGTTCAACGCCGTGGCACGGCGAGTAGGAGCGATAGTCGCCGACACCGGCGGGCCGCTGTCTCATCTGGCGATCATATCCCGAGAACTCGGGATACCGTGTGTCGTCGCGTGCAAGAACGCGACCGCTCTGATTCCGGACGGGGCGTTGGTGAGGGTCGATGCAGACGCCGGGACAATCACCGTCCTGGAGTGAGAACATGGGCTCGCAACAGTCGCGTACCCCGCCGTCCGATCGAGTTTCCAGTAAACCTCGAGAAGGGATTTCACCGTGCCAGCCATCGCAAAACTTGGTGCCGTCGTGATCGACGTCAACAACTTCGACCGTGTCAAAGACTTCTGGATGCAGTTGCTCGATGTCGAGGTCGCCAACGAATTCCCGGGCATGGCGTTTCTAAAACCACAGGACGGCACGGCTGGCGTTACGATGCAGCAGGTCCCGGAGCCCAAGACCGGGAAAAATCGGGTCCACCCGGACCTGGGAGTCGAAGATCTCGGGGAAGCCGAACGCCGGATCCACGAACTCGGCGGGTCAACCGTCAAGCACAACGAAGCTGGCGGCTTCCAGTGGTACGTGATGGCCGACCCGGACGGCAACGAGTTCTGCATCGCGGCGGGGTAGGAATCCCGTAGAGGTCACCAGCCCGGGCGGATGCGATCCGTGAACGCGAGATGGGCGGCCAGACAGGTGGGTCTATGGATGTCGTCTGTCCGGGCCCTGCGTAACATCGGAACATGCTGGAGGAACCCGGGAATATGGCATCTTTATCGATCGGCGAGGAGGAATACGAGGGATTCCCCTGGAGCGTCGTGGCCGACCCGGACAGCAACGAGTTCTGTATCGGCGAGGGTTGACCGGGTTGACCGTTCGCCCCCGGGACGTTCGCTAACCGCTGATCCCCATCTTTGCGGCCGTCTCGGACTCCCAGGCATCTCGCGACTTGAACGTCGGGTGGCCGGAGATCTTGGCTTCAGTCTCCGCCAGGATGTCGGCGTCAGACTTTGACAGGTCCAGTGGATCGGCCATCGGCTGTTCCACGTACCAGGGCGAATCCGTGAACGCTTCTATGCGGTTGCCTTCCAGGTCGTCAAAGTAGACCGAGTAGGAAGCACCGTGGTCCACCACGCGTGCGGGCTCGATAGCCTGCACTGCCAGCGCGGCCGTGAGTTCCCTCAGGCCATCCAGCGACGCGTACCTGAACGAGATCTGGTTGATGAACGTGACATCGCGATCCGCCGTGCGCCCGTTGTACAGCACGAGTTGGTGATGCTCAGAGGGATTACTGCTCAGAAAGCGGACGATGATCTGCTTGCCGTCGCGCTCCAACTGCCCGCGATCGGTTTCGGTCATGCCCATAACTTTCGTATAAAACTCATACATCGGCTCGAGGTCAAAGCAATGGATACCCATGTGGCTGAATCCGATTGGTCCGGGCATTCTGTGGCCTCCTGCGGCAATGAAGGTCGTGGTTTCGTCGATGGTGGGGAGTTTAGCGCGACGGAGGCTCGGTGCGGTTACGCATCCGGTCCATTCGCCAGATGGTCGGCCGACGAAAACGAACCCTCACCCATTACCTGGTGCACTTCCCATTCGATCAACTCGTACGTGGAGTTACCCCGCATGTGATGCGGATCGGAGCCGGCGATCGCCTCCGCCTCCTCCCGGGACTCGCAACGAAGCAGGTAAATCCCCATCGTCCGGTCCGCGGCCGGCCCCGACATCACGACTTCGCCCGCCTCATGCCGCTCCCGTTGCCACGCCTGGTGTTCGGGCGAGGCTTTCAATCGGGCAGCGCGGTCCGTCGTCGTGCTCAGCACAAGGAACCAGCTAGCCATCCCGACTGCTCCGGCGCGCGAGCTCAGTTGCTTCTTTTCTACTCATCAGCGCGTCACACCCCGGGCAGAGGCGCCGCGTCGCCAGACTCGACCTGCCAGAGCTGGAGCCGCGCCGCCATCGCCCGCACGCGGTCACGATGCTCGGGCCGGTCGAATAAATTGACCGTCTCGTCAGGGTCCGTGTTCAGATCGAACAACTCGCCCTGGTCGGCGATGCACAGTGTCAGCTTCCAGCGGTCCGCCGTCACGACGGACCGCCAGGGCACGGTATTCAGATAGTTCAGGTCACGCACCCTGTCCGCAGGCCAGTCATGCCCGCTCGCTTCCGAAGTGAGGTCGCGATCGCCCACCCCGTTGTGCTGGATAACAATGTCGTTGTGGGCAAGCGTAGCCTCCCCGCGAAGAACCGCCGCCCGGCTTGTTCCCTGCAACCGGGCGGGCGCTGATTGGCCGAGCAGGTCCAACAGCGTTGGCAGCATGTCGATCTGGCTGAAGTTGCCTTCTACGCGCTGGGAACCATCGAGCAGCCAGGGAACGCGCACCAGCATCGGCACCAGCGTGGCGTCCTCAAACGGCGTGCGCATCTCGAGCATGCCGTGTGAGCCCACCATGTCGCCGTGCTCGCTCGTGAACACCAAAACCGTGTTGTCCGCTACGCCCTCCTCCCCCAGCGCCTCGACGATCCTCCCCACCATGCCGTCCACGAGCGTGATGTTGCCGAAGTAGTTGGCGCGCAACCGCCGCCAGCCGGCCTCGTTCGACAGGTCGAATCCGTCGTGAGAACCATGTTGCCAGAAATCCGCACGAAGGCGGTTAAAGAGCGTTCCTCCCTCGGGCGGCACGAGAAACGTCTCATCCACAGGCAGCGTCTCCGGGTCGTACAGGTCGTCGTACGGGCCGGTGAACGGCGGGTGCGGCTCCAGCGAACTGACGTACAGCACGAACGGCCGGTCGGCGTTTCGGTGGATGAAATCTGCTGATCGCTCGCCCAGGAACGATGCCATCTGGTACTCGGCGGGCAACCCGGCGCGCATCCCGGCCGAGTACATCTTGCCGCCGGGATGATCGACGTCCGGTTCGTAGCCGGCGTCCTTCAGGAAGCGCCAGTAATCGGAGAACTGCGTCTTCGTGGCATCGTCCGTGTATTCGCTCCACCAGTTGTCGGCGATCGACAGCCACTCGTCGAACCCGCGTTGCCGCGCAATCTCATCGCCCAGGTGCCACTTGCCGTAGTAACCGGTTACGTAGGCGTCCGGGACCATCTGCGCCACCGTCTCCACCTCGGGCGGCATGACCAGCCGGTTGACCGGCATGCCTGCAGTCGGCGGGTAGAGACCGGTCAACAGTGATGCGCGGGCCGGGGCGCAGACCGGCTGCGTCACGTAGGCGCGATCGAACACGAAACTCTGGGCGGCCAGCGCATTCAGATGCGGCGTTCGTATCCAGTCGTTGCCGTAGCAGGCCATAGAGTCTCGGCGCTGACGGTCGGGAAGAATGAAGACGAGATTGGGACGCTCGGGTGCATCTGGCATGGGTGGTTGGATTGCTCTCTGTCCGATGGTGTCGCCGTCCGGACCGTCCGGCGGGCCAGATCATAACCCCATCGGTTCACGGTGGCCGCGAATGTCTCGTGCGAGCGTCGAGAGCTACTCCGCTACGGGTATCCTGTCCCCACGCCCAACTTCTCCACCCTCACCGCGCACGCCTTGAACTCAGGCGTCTCGGTGATGAAGTCGTAGGCGTCATTCGTCAGAACATTCGTCGGTGCGCTGTCGGGATGGGCGAAAGCCATGAAAACCGCGCCCACCGGAGACCGATCCGTCACTTTCGCGTGCACATCCAGCGAACCGCGTCTTGACGACACACGCACCACCTCGCCATCGCCGATTCCCAGCATCACGGCGTCCGACGGGTTGATCTCCGCCATCTCGTGCGGCACAAGCGCGTCGAACCCTTTCGCCCTGCCCGTCTGAGTGCCCGTGTGATAAGTGGAGCGCCTTCGGCCCGTCGTCAGAAACAGCGGGTACTCGGCGTCGGGTTCTTCCACCGGCGGAATGTGATCGACCGGCGCGAACTGGCCGGGCAGGCCGGAGTCCATCTGATCCTGGTGCAGGAACGTCGTGCCGGGGTGGTCGGGCGTTGGGCAGGGCCACTGGATGCCGCCCTCGCTGTCCAGTCGCTCGTACGAAATGCCGCTCAGAATCGGGGCCAGCGCGGCAACCTCGTCCCAGATATCGGACGGCGTCGCAAGCTCCTGGGGCATGCCCATGTACTCAAACAGATCCAGCAAAATTCGCCAGTCAGCCCGCGCCTCGCCCGGCGCCTCTACGGCCTTCCGAACCCGCTGCACCCGCCGTTCCGAGTTGGCGAAGGTTCCGTCGACCTCTGCGAACGCCGCTGCGGGCAGCACGACATCGGCCAGACGGGCGGTGTCGTTCATGAAGATGTCCTGGACCACCACGAACTCGGCCGCCTCGAGCGCCCGCCTGCTATGGCCGCTGCACGGATCTGACACGACCGTGTTCTCGCCCATGATGAACACGGCCTTAACCTCGCCCTTGATCATCTGGTCCATTGCCGTGATCTTGGTGATGCCGCGTCGTACCGGCAACGGCGTGCCCCACGCGTGCTCGAACTTCTCCCGCACGTCCGGTTTCTCAAGCTTCTGGTATCCCGGCAGGTCTGTCGGCAGCGCGCCCATGTCTGATACGCCCTGCACATTGTTCTGGCCTCGCAACGGGTTCACGCCGGCGTTCTCTCGACCAAAGTTCCCACACAGCAGCGCCAGGTTGCCCACCGCCTGGACGTTGTGTGCGCCGCAGGAGTGCTCGGTGATTCCGAGCGTGTAGCAGATAGAGGCCTTCGGCGATGCGGCCGCATATTCCCGTGCGGTAGCAACGATCTGTTCCGCCGGCACGCCCGATAACTCCTCGGCAAACTCCGGCGTGTACATCTCTACGTGCGCCTTGAGGGAATCAAAGCCTTCCGTGCGGTGCGCTACGTACTCGGCGTCGTACAACCCCTCTTTGATGATGACGTGAGCCATCGCGTTCAAGACCGGGATGTCCGTGCCGATCTTGAGCTGAACGTGCCTGCTGGCCCAGCGGGTTAGTTCAATCTGGCGAGGGTCAATGACGACAAGGTTGGCGCCGTTCCGCACGGCCTTCTTCATGCGGAGCGATATGACCGGGTGCGCCTCCGTGGTGTTCGATCCGATCACCAGGATCATGTCCGCCCCGGCGATCTCCTCGATCGAGTTGCTCATCGCTCCCTTGCCGACCATGACCGCCAGACCGGCGACCGTGGGGGCGTGTCAGGTACGCGAGCAGTTGTCGATGTTGTTGGTCCCGAGCGCCACGCGTGTGAACTTCTGGGCCAGGTAGTTGGATTCAGAGGTCGTCCGAGCGGAACTCCAGAACACCAGCGAGTCGGGGCCGTCCTCGTCCCGGTAGTGCTTGAGTTTGTCGGAGACGAGCGTGAGAGCCCGGTCCCAGCTGGACGGTTCAAACTCGCCCTGCGCGTTCTTGATGAGCGGCGTCGTCAGGCGCTCATCGCTGTTTATGAAGTCCCACGACCCGAACTGGCCTTTAACGCATAAAGACCCCTGGCTGGGGGCGGAGAAATCGGGTTCAGACCCGATCAGTTCACCGTCCCGGCTGAGAAGGTTGATCCCGCACCCAACGCCGCAGTAGGGGCAGATCGTGGATGTGCGATCGACCGCGGTCTGCGGCGCGAGCTGAACTCTGTCCCCCGAAGGAGCGGGAAGGCTGATCGACGTTTCAGGTGCGGAGTTATCGTCCCACCCCATCGGAACGGGCACCAGCGCATCCGCCAGCTTCCGGTTGCTGAGCGCGCCCGTCGGACAGGTGTTCACGCACTGGCCGCAGAAGGTGCAGGGACTCTCCATCAGCAGATTCCCGAACTTGCTGAAGATGGTCGAATCCTGGCCGCGGCATGCGACCGTGATGGCGGACGCCTGCTCCCAGTCGTTGCAGATATTCGTGCATCGGAAACAGGCGATACACAGGTCGTAATCCCGCGCTATGAAGGGGTTGGGGTCATCAACCCTGTGACGGCGTTCGAGCGCGTTGAACGCGTCAGCCCGGGCGCCGTACTCGCGAACCGCCGCCTGGAACTCGTGATGCCCGAGTGCTGCCGCCCGCCCAACGCGTGATGGGTCGTCGACCTCCGACAGGAGCAGCTCAAGCAAGGTCTTCCGATACTCGACGATCTCCTCTGTGTGCGTCCGGACGCTCATCCCGGGTTCGGAGAAAGCGGTGCATGACGCAACCGTCTCTTTCCGGCCATCGACCTCGACCTCGACCATGCACATCCGGCACGTGCCCTGCGGCTCCAGTCGATCGTCGTAACAGAGCGTCGGAACACTTGCGCCCGCGTCGCGCAGCACCGCCAGCACCCGGCCGCCCGGGCGGTTCGGAACGGTGACCCCGTTAACGTCGATCGGGGCTTCAATGGCCAGGGAAGTCATACGTCGGAAGCTTCTCCGCCGGTCAGTGTCAGGGGGCGATTCAGGTCCCGAGAACGCCCACTATCTCGCCGCCCTCATCAAGATCGATATCGAACGCATTCGGTCTCGAAGGAAGACCCGGCAATGTCATTATGTCACCCGCCAGCGTAACTATCTGGCGCGCTCCCGCAGATATCCGCAGTTCCTGGATCGGGAGGACATGGCCGGTGGGTACGTTGCGCAGGCGGGAATCCGCCGAGACCGAGAGATGGGTCTTGGCCATGCAGATCGGGAATTTCCAGCCGTTCGCCTCGAATCGTCGCGCCGTCGTCCGGGTCATGCGACCCCACAACACACGATCCGCCCCGTAGAGCCGATCAGCCATCATCTCGACCTTGTCGATGGTTGAGTCGTCATCGTCGTAGAGCAATGACGCGTCAGACCCTCGATCCGCCACCTCCACGACGGCCGCCGCCAGGTCTGTCATGCCATCGCCCCCTTCGGCAAACCCGTTCGCCTCGGCGACGGCTTCGGCCCCGGCATCCAACGCTGCCGTTTTCACCGCCTTCAGCTCACCCGGCGAGTCCTCGGGGAACCGGTTGATCGCCGCCACCGCGTTCAACCCGAACATTTTGACGATCCGGAGGGCGTTCCGTAGGTTTTCCGAGCCGACCTTGACCGCATCGACATCGGGCGTAGACAGGTCTTTCAGTTCTACGCCGCCGTGATACTTCAACCCGCGCACCGTGCAGACGACGACCGCCGCATCAGGCCTCGGGCCGCCCTGCCTGACCTTGATGTCCATGAACTTCTCGAACCCGAGATCCGCACCGAAACCGGCTTCCGTAACGACGTACTCCGCCGTCGCAACCGCCAGCTGGTCGGCGAGGATCGAGCTACAGCCGTGGGCGATGTTGCCGAACGGACCCATGTGGACCAGCGCCGGCTGCCCCTCAAGGGTCTGGCAGAGGTTGGGTTTCAAAGCGTCACGGAGCAGCGCCATCATCGACCCGACGGCGCCGATCTGTTCCGCCGAAACCGGGGTGCGGTCACGGGTCCATCCGACAACGATCTGGCCGAGCCGATCCCGCAGGTCTTCATATCCATCGGCAAGGGCCAGTATCGCCATGATCTCCGAAGCGGCGCTGATGTCGTACCCGGTCTGGCGCATCGGGCCGTCGCCGTTCAGTCCCACCGTGGCGTTTCGGAGCGCCCGGTCCTCGGCGTCAGTGACGCGCCGCCAGGTGATGCCATCTGGCTCGAACCCATCGATCTGGTGCCGGAACACCACGTTGTCGGTCATCGCTGCAAGCAGATTGTGCGCGGACATCATGGCGTGGAAGTCGCCGGTCAGGTGGAGATTGATGTCCTCCGCGGGTTGCACCGTCGCCCTGCCACCTCCCGTACCACCACCCTTTTGCCCGAATACGGGGCCAAGCGAGGGTTGCCTTATCGTCAACGCAGGCCGTACCCCGATCTTCGCCAATCCCTGGACCAGCCCGACGGCCGTGGTCGACTTGCCTTCTCCGGCCGGAGTTGGAGTGATCGCCGTAATCACTATCAGCTTGCCCGGCGCACGGTCTCTGCCCCCGGACGGATCAAGTGATGGAAATGAATCGAGCGGGATCTTCGCCTTGTCGCGCCCGTACGGCTCGATATCGCTGGCGGAAATCCCGAGATCGGACGCAACGTCGGCTATGGGTCGCAACGAATAACTCCTGGTACTCGGCGGCTGCCGCTGGCATATCGCGGGTTAACGGCAGCGCTCACCGGATTCACTTTCGGACATTGCGGAACGTTCGGGCCAGCTTGGGACGCCCCGCGTTTGAGCCATTACATGGGCCCGTAAGCCCGGGAGAGCTTACTAAATCACTCCCCGTCGGCGCGCCCGTGCGCCTCCATCAAACCCGATCACCATCATCGCCTCGACGCAGTCCCGGCGGATGGCCCGGTTCGAAGTAAAGGAGTTGACCACCACCGCGAACGTGAGCATGAGACCCGCGGTGACGACACCCCGGTCAGAGAAGACCGCCACAATCTATGAACCGCCAGGTGCGCCCGGCGCCCTTTTCGATTGACAGACGGACCGTCGTCCATCCGCACGGTTGGTTGTTGAATTTTATACGGATCAGATACGGCAGTCCGGATCGGCGATACTCGTATCCCGAACGTTTTCGGAATATGGAAAGACGGTACCGGGTCTCCCATCCCGCCATCGACCAGAACTCATATCCCCTATCGGACGCGAAGAGGGGCGGCGCGTTGAGCGCCCCCCCCCCTCTTCTGTTCCCTCTTCGTCCGTCGCGCTAGATGAACAGGGGGCCGAAGATCACGGACACGACCGCCATCAACTTCAACAGGATGTTGATCGCCGGGCCGGAAGTGTCCTTGAAGGGGTCGCCCACGGTGTCGCCGACAACGGCCGCCGCGTGCTCATCGGATCCTTTTCCGCCGTGGTGACCCAGCTCTACGTATTTCTTGGCGTTGTCCCATGCGCCACCGGCGTTAGCCATGAAGATGGCGAGCAGGAAGCCGGAGACGATCGAACCGATCAACAGTCCACCCAGCGCCTCGGCCGAGACCAGGGCGCCCACCAGGATCGGCGATACAACAGCGATCAATCCTGGCAGGAACATCGCCTTGAGCGCGCCCTGCGTGCTGATGTCCACCGCCCGAGCGGCATCCGGTTTCACTCCTTCTTCGCCTTCTCGCAGTCCGGGAATCTCCCGGAACTGACGTCGCACTTCGACGATCATCGCGTTGGCGGCCGTACCAACTGCCTGCATCGTGAGGGCGGCAAACAGGAACGGCAGCATGCCGCCGATGATCATGCCGGCCAGCACCTGGGGCTCGACGATCGACAGGTCTTCCGGCTTGATCTCGGTCACGGTGACGTAGGCCACCATGAGTGCCAGCGCCGTCAGGACAGCCGAGCCGATGGCAAAGCCCTTGCCTGTCGCCGCCGTCGTGTTCCCCAGTGCGTCCAAAGCATCTGTCCGGTCACGAACTTCGGGGTCAAGATGTCCCTGCTCGGCGATTCCACCGGCGTTGTCCGCAACTGGTCCATAAGCATCTGTCGCCAGGGTGATGCCGAGCGTGGAAAGCATGCCGACCGCCGCAATAGCGACACCGTAGAGCCCGGCCAGTTCGTCAGCGATCAGGATTCCTGCCACGATAGCGAACGCCGGAATGACGGTGCTCAACAGGCCCATCGCTATTCCGGCGATGATCACGGAGCCGGCCCCGGTCTCGGACTGTTTCGCAATCCACTGGGTGGGTTTGTTCTCGTACGAGGTGAAGTACTCGGTCGCAGTACCGATCACCTGTCCAACGACGAGGCCCGTCACGACAACCCAGAACAGGTCAAAACTGAGGTCCAGCGCATTAATCACCACTGCCGTAGCCGCGAGCGCCAGTATCCCGGCGCCGAAGATGCCCGTCCTGAGCGACCAGAGCAGCCGGCCCATCGTGGCCTCCGGCCCGGTACGTACAAGGAATGTGCCGATGATCGAAGCGATGATGCCGATACCGGCGATCGACATCGGGAGAACAAGTAACGCTGAATCGTATCCGCCCGCCTCGAGCGAAAAGAAGCCCGCACCGATTGCGGCCAACGCCAGTGAAGCGATCATCGCTCCCACGTACGACTCGAACAGATCCGCGCCCATGCCAGCCACGTCTCCGACGTTGTCGCCAACGTTGTCGGCGATGGTCGCAGGGTTGCGGGGGTCGTCCTCGGGGATGCCGGCCTCTACCTTGCCGACAAGGTCAGCCCCGACGTCCGCGGCTTTCGTGTAAATGCCACCGCCAACCCGTGCAAACAGCGCTATGGAGGATGCGCCGAATCCAAAGCCGGCAACGATGTTCGGATCCCGGAAGATGCTCCAGAGGATCACGATCCCGAGCAAGCCGATCCCGGTCACGGTCAAGCCCATAACCGTTCCACTGCCGAACGCGACCCGTAGCGCGGGGTTCAGGCCATCCTGGGCGGCGGTAGCGGTCCGGGTATTCGCCCGGACTGCGATGCTCATCCCAACGTAACCGGCAAGTCCAGATCCGATGGCGCCCAGGAGGTACGCGATCGCGGTCCACGGCCCCTCGGCATCCACACCTGCGGTGCGAGCCATGTCGTTCAGCTCATCGATCTTGTCGTTGTCGAGGACGTTGAAGTCAATGAACAGGGCGATGATCACCGCCACAATGACCACGAACACAGAAAGAATGATGTATTCGCGTCTCAGGAAGGCGTTGGCGCCCTCCTTGATCAAGTTGCCGATCTCTCGGACTTCGTCAGAACCCTGATCTTTCCGGAGAACTCCTATCGCCGTAATCGCGGCGGCTACCAGTCCAATCACACCGGCCGCTATCGCGAACCATAGAAGTTCGGGAGCGTCTTTCAAATGAATTCCCCCTCATTCAACCGAAGACACACAACGTTCATCTTCGGGACATCCGACGGATACCTGCCGCCCGGAAAACGGACGACATATGAGAACGCCTCAACGCGCTGGAGCGTTCGTGATTTCCAGCACATCACGCTATCACCCACTCGGTTGGAGGGTCAATAAAATCTCGGGGCTCGTCTACGAAATCCGTAAGGCGTACTGGAGGATCGAATACGAGCGCGACCGTCAGTTGAAGGCCGGTGGAGTCCGGTCCAAAAGACTGCCGCCCACCAGCGGGCCGTGAGCGGTTACCTGAACGCCAACAGTTGAGGTCTATTTACAGTATCCGGAGGCCTCGGTCACTGTTTTCGCCACCGGATCCAACGTCCAGGTGTACGACTTCAGTCCAAGAGAGGCGACCAGTTCCCACTTGTCACCCACAACTGTTGTCGAGCTGTAGCTTCCCTGGGGCGCGTCACAGTCGCCTTCTTCAAGGAGTTGTTTGGTGAGGGCGCCAGCCTCATCGGCGGTTAACCCGCCCGGATTTGAGGCCCCATCGTCATCCGAATCACCACCGCACGCCGCCAGAGCGGTCAAAGCGATGACGCTCGCCAGGATCAGGAATAGCCACTTTACCCGCATAGTTCCCCCCGAGGTGTCAGGCCATTCGTCCAAATGTTCAGTTCCAAGGACTCAGGCAGATTAATTTCAGCGGGTCCAAAGGTAACAGAACGCTGTGCAACGGGCGCGAATCGCATCCGAATACACGAAGGAACGGCGAACCGTTCAACTCAACCCGGTGGGGAAACTGCCCGGTCGATGATTACTACGTGCCGCTATCGATCAAACGGACCAGTTCACGAGCCGCAGCGGCCGGATCAGGCGCCATGCCAACCGCGCTGATCACGCACACCATTTCAGCGCCCGCCTCGACCACCGGTTCAACGTTAGAGGCGTTGATCCCGCCGATGGCGGCGATCGGGCAATCGACCTGTTTCCGAATTTCCGCCAGCGTCTCGAGACCGGCGGACACCGTCACCTCTTTTGTGGGCGTGCCGTATATCGCTCCCACGGCGACGTAATCCACATCATCGGCGATCGAGACCAACGCTTCCTGCATCTGGTGGTTGGACGTCCCGATCATCTGTCCCGGTTCGAGCACTTTGCGCGCCGCCGCCACAGGCAAATCCGTCTGTCCAACATGCAGGCCGTCCGCCGCACTCAAAACGGCGATATCGGCGTGGTCATTCATGAAGAACAGTGCGCCGGCCTCGGCGCAGATCTGCTTTATCCGCACCGCCGTCTCCAGCATCGGGCCTTTGTCCGAAATCTTGTCCCTTAGCTGAATTATCGTGGCGCCGCCGTCCAGGGCGGCCCGCGTCACATCCTCCGGCGACCGGCCACCTGTGTGCTCCGGGTCGACGATCACGTAGAGGCCACGAAGACGATTCTGGCCGTCGCTTGATCCCATGTCGTGTACAGACCTTTACGTATCCGGGTGACCCTGGTGGACGAAATCTCAGATCGCTGTGAAGGGCGGGAGTGTAGCATGTGCCGGTCGCCCAATCGGACCCCGAACGGGCCGGTGAATCGCCTGGTTGTTAGAGCCGGTTATTGGAACGCTAGTGCAACACGCATCGGAACTTCATCACATGACGAACTACAGGGTCAACGAAGATCAACTCCTCGGATGGATCGACTCGCTCTCCAACTGGGGAAGATGGGGCGATGACGACGAGCTCGGGACGCTCAACAACCTGTCGCCAGAGTTGACGAAACGCGCCCTCGCGCTGGTCGAAGACGGCACGAGCGTCAGTTGCGCCGCCCCTCTTGTGTTTAACGAGGCCGAGGTCGACGTACCCCGTCCCCCGGTCCACTACATGGTCGGCGCCGGTGAGGCCTACCGGCCCGGAGACGGACCCGGCCGGCAGGTGGCGATGGATTTCTTCGGGCTGATCTTCCACGGCCACACCGTTACGCATTTGGACAGCCACGCCCACTTCATGTGGGACGGACACCTGTACAACGGCCGCCCTTCGTCGTCCGTCAAGATCCGCGAGGGTGCTACCGAGGGAGATATATCGGTCACACACAAAGGAATCATCACCCGTGGAGTGCTTGTGGACGCGGCGCGCGGGCGCGGCGTTGACTTCATCGAGCGCGGTGACGGCGTGGGACTGGCGGATATCGAAAAGGCGGAGAGAGACGGCGGATTCAAGGTCGGCAAGGGCGACGTGCTCCTGATGCGCACCGGCCAGTTCGGCGAACGACAACGAAGCGGTCCCGTAGATGTGAACACGGCGGGCTCTTCCGGCCCCCTCCCGGAATTACTCCCCTTCTTCAAGGAACGCGACATCGCCGTGATGGGCACCGATACCGGGAACGACGTGACGCCCACTCAGTCCGAAATATTCACCAACCCGGTACACCAGGTGTTCATCCCGGCGATGGGCGGGTGGATCCTCGACAACGCATGGCTGGATGATCTCGCGGAGGAGTGCGCGCGACGCGGCCGCTGGGAGTTCCTGATCAACATCCTGCCGCTGAGGCTCAAGAACGTGACCGGATCCCCGGTCAACCCGGTAGCCGTGTTTTAGGGGAACGAGAACGGCCCGAAACCGTGTCCCGGGGCTCTCGAAAGACCGCCTCACACGCTTGACTCAAAGACGGATTGAGATCCGCCCCAGCACCCCTCACCCCGCGTCCTTTACCGACCGGGAGAGGGGTTTGCCGTCACAAATATCACCGTCATCCCGAGCGTAGCCGAGGGACCTTCACCAACAGACCAACCCACAGACCAACCCGTTCGCCGAAGACCCTCATCCTCCCTCACGCCAACCCTCTCCCACCAGGAGAGGAAAATCACCTACCCCTCAACCGCGCCCTTGATTACCTCGAATCGTCGCACCGCGCCGCCGACGCCGAACTCGATGGCGATCGCGTCGATACGCCAGTCCTCCGGGGGCGATTCCATCGCCTGCATGTAAGCGTAAGCAACTGCGATCAGGCGGTCCGACTTGGTAACGGTGATCGATTCTTCCGGCAGACCGTAAGCTCTGCCGCGGCGCGATTTCACCTCGATAAAAGTCAAGACAGGACCGTCCCACGCGATCAGGTCGACTTCCCCTTCTCGCGTACGGAAGTTACGGTCAATGACGCGATAGCCACGGTTCGCCAGGCGTTCGGCGGCGATCTCTTCTCCGCGCCGGCCCAGTTCGCCCCGTCCCCTGTCGGCAGGCCCGTTCCCAAAATTACCGGGCGGGGCGGGCATCAGTTCGACCCGACGGGAGTCCCGTAAATGGCGACGGCTTCACGGACCGGAGCGAAGGTTAACCGGTGGCCGGCAATGGGGCCAAACTCCCGCAGGGCCTCCAGGTGGGTCGCCGTGCCGTATCCCTTGTGCGCGGCAAACCCGTACCCCGGGAAGCGCGTCTCCCACACCGTGGCCATGAGCCGGTCCCGGGTGACCTTGGCGATGATCGAGGCGGCGGCGATGCTGCGGCAGCGGGCGTCGCCCTTCACCATCGACATTTGGGGAACGGGTATGCCGGGCAGCTCCACGGCATCGATCAACAGGTGATCTGGCGCCGGTTCCAGGAGGTCCACCGCCCGTGCCATCGCGTTCCGGGTTGCAGCCACTATCCCGATCCGGTCTATCTCCGCTGCGTCCGCTGCGCCGCATGCGTAACCGATGGCATGTCGCTCGATGTACGCGGCGGCCCGATCCCGTTGATCCGGCGAAAGTTGCTTGCTGTCACGGATTAGTTGGAGACCGTCGGGGGGCAACTCAAAGGGAAGGATCACGGCCCCGGCCACGACAGGTCCAGCGAGGGTCCCTCGCCCTACCTCGTCGACACCGGCTGCGGCGGTGTAACCCCGTTTCCGCAGGGCTGTTTCGAACGAGTCATCTGGAAGGGAACGTTTAGACGTGGTGGACACCGGGGAGGCAGACCTCTTTACTCGTCCGGGATGCCGGGTCCCGGACGCAAGAATCGATGGCCGGAGCATACGTGTTCCCCGGTCCTTCGAGAGTTTCAGGACGCGGGCGACAGCCTCGGGACGCGAACGTGGCGAGACGAACGCGCCGTACTCACGCCCACTGCCGGGAACCTAGTTGCCGAGTCCCCGCAATATCCCTCGCAGGTACGAGATCTGGCCCAGGTGTTGTCCCTGCTCAACGTGGACGTGCGAAATGACCCACGCGACCACCGGCGAATCGTCACGGTTCCCGGCGTCTCGCGAGCGCTCCAGGTCTTCCGCGGTAATGGCCTCCAGGTTCGTCAACGCTTTGCTGCGTACCGCGTCAAAATACTCCAGGAGTTCCGCCATCGAAAGCTGTGGGAATTCGGCTACGTCTTCGGCCGTGTCACCGTACCCGCCCCGCTCGGCTGGCAGCCGAAATCGCGTGTTGAAACCATCGGAGGTCCAGACGGATTCGCCTTCCCCGATGTACCGGTTGTACCAGCTGTCCTCGACGCGTGCCATATGCCAGACGAGCCAGGCGATATGGTTGGCATTCGGCGATGGCTGCCAGTAAAGCTCGACCGGCGTAAGGCCGTCGACGGCCCTCTTCAAACCGGTCAGATATTCGTCAAGACCATTCCGTGCGACATCCCTGTGGTCCAACTCGTGACCTCCTGTTTAGGAATAGAGCCGATAGCGGCGCTGGCCGCACTGTAATCCATCGCTACGACCCGGCGTCAAACGGTTCGTGGCGGTCAATCGGCGTCGGCGCGAGGACGAGTGCCGTTGCCCCCTGGCGTTGTTGCTGGAAAACTTGCCCCCTCTCCCCACGCGGGAGAGGGTCGGGAGTCCGCCCTTCCGCTTGCCGGAAGGGTGAGGGGTGCGATGACGACTCGCAAGTCGTCGTTGGTGGGAAGCGCCCCTACGGTGTGGCCGCGGCCCGCTCCGGGACCAGCTCCGGCAGAGCGCAATCGATCATGCCGCCGCCGAGGATGGTGTCGCCATCGTAGAACACAACGGCCTGGCCGGGCGTGATCGCCCGTTGTGGAGACTCGAACTCGACTACCGCGCTATCGCCATCCGGTCGGACAACTGCCGGGATATCGCTTCCGTGGTACCTGATGCGCGCCTCCACACGAGCGCCGTCGGCCGGGGCGCTTCCCGATACCCATGTGACGCCGCCACATGACAGGCGATGCCGCATCAACTGCTCGGCATAACCGACCGTTACGCGCCCCTCTTCGGAGTCGATATCCGTCACAAAAATTGGCCGCGGCGAACCGCCCGGAAGTGGCAGGCCTTTCCGTTGTCCAACGGTAAACCGATGCACACCGTCGTGCTCCGCCAGCACGACTCCGTCAGAATCCACGATCACGCCCGGAGTACGCACACCGAGCCGGGGCTCCACGAACACCTTGTAGTCGCCGTCCGGGATGAAGCAGATGTCCTGGCTGTCCGGCTTGTCCGCAACCAGGAGACCGGCCTCCGATGCGATCCGCCGGATTTCTTCTTTATCGTACTCGCCGATCGGGAGCAGCAAGCGAGATAGCTGCGCCTGCCCGAGCGTGAACAAGACGTAGGACTGGTCCTTGCCGGGGTCGATGCCGCGCTTGAGACGCCACTCACCGTCTTCCTGATCGACCCGAGCGTAGTGGCCCGTTGCGATGAAGTCTGCGTCCATGAACTTCGCGCGCTGCAACAAGAACTCAAACTTGAGCTTGTCGTTGCATGCCAGGCAGGGGTGCGGCGTGCGCCCGCGCTCATACTCGGACACGAAATAGTCCATCACGTGCTTTTTGAACTCCTTCTCGAAGTTCAGAAAGTAGTGCTTTGCGCCTATCGCACGACAGACGGCGCGAGCGTCGTCTACGTCTTCGATGGAACAACACGAGCGATTGAGGCGGGGCGCATCCTCGTCCGCCACGGCGAACAAGCGCATCGTGACACCAATTACCTCGTAACCCTGCCGGGCAAGCAGATATGCGGCGACGGACGAGTCGACTCCGCCCGACATCGCTACGACGACGCGCTTCGCTCGCCCCACACCTGGGAACTCGGCGCTGCCCATCGCATTCAAGGTATTCATCCCGATTTCGCCCATCGAATTAGCGTATCACGCAAGGTTGTCCCACCCCTCAAGTGATTCCAGTTCGCCTCGTTCCTATGTTTCAATGAGTGGGATGACTGAAAGTGAATCCCAGAAACAACTGCTTGCACTCGAAGATTTCGCACGCATGGCGCTCGACGAGACATCCGAGGCGCTCGGGTCTGACGTGGCGCTGCTGGATCTCCGGGGCATCAGCCAGTTTGCCGATTTCTTCGTGATCGCAAGCGGCGAAACGGCGCGGCACCTCGACGGGATGGCCGACGATGTAGTGCGCGCTCTTCGTAACAACGGTCTGCGGGTCCACCATCGTGAGGGCACAGGAGCGGGCGGGTGGGTCCTGCTCGACTTCAACGGACTGGTGGTCCACTTCTTCTCACGGTCAACCCGGGAGTTTTACGGCCTGGAAGAACTCTGGGCGAGGGCGCCGGAGATCGTGCGCGTTCAGTAACCGGGATCAGGGTTGGGACCTCTCGCGCTCGCCGTAGGGGCAGGGCTTGCTCCGCCCGCCCGTCGTTCTTGAGCAACGTCACCACGGGCATAGGCGAGGGATCATTCGCGTTAATCCATCCGTCGGAATAAACACGTTTGCGACGGACCTTTGACCTCCCTCACCCTGCTCCTCTCCCACCGGGAGAAGGGGCCATTCGCTACTCGATGATCCATTCATCGATGGCCCGCGTGTATTCCACCAGCTCGTCATCGCTGAAATACAGCGCAACCTCGCGGGCGGCATCTTCCTCGTTGGCGGACCCGTGGATTACGTTTCGGCCGATATCGATCGCGAGATCGCCTCGCACCGTGCCCGGATCGGCTTCCGCCGGGTTGGTCGATCCCATCACTTTGCGAGCGATGGAGATCGCGTTCGGGCCATCGAGGCAGATCGCAACCACCGGGCCAGACGTGATGAACGCCACAAGTCCCGGGTAAAAGGGCTTGCCGACATGCTCGCCGTAGTGCGACGCCGCGAGCTCGTTAGAGATCTGCAGCAACTTCATCCCGGCGATGCGAAGGCCTGTCGCTTCGAGGCGATTGATCACCTGTCCGGCGATGCCGCGCTGGACTCCGTCCGGTTTCACCAAGATCAGCGTCTTTTCGTTGGCCATTTACCCTTGATTCCTTCTTGTTGCTGGAGTGTCAGCTTGCGTTTTGTGACCGGTTCCCATCGGGAAACCGTTGTTTTGGAGTCGAGATACTTGGAGCGCGGGCGTACGTAATTTCCACTTTTGATGGATCGCTGGATTCACCGCCATCCAGCTTCCGCATGGCGATGCGGGCCAGGGCATCCGCGCCCCGAGTGGGCGCGTCGCCCGCAAGGATACGCGCCGGGGCGACGTGGCCGGCGAAATTCTGTGCGGCTTCTCCGCAGAATGCCGTGGCGTCGGGACAGGCCTCGACGCAGTCGGCTGGTGTATCGAGACCACTCGCCTCCATAACCGGCCCGTTCTCGCCCGGGACATAGAGCCCCCAGGCGATCCCGCTGGACCCGGCCTCTATCGCAGCGCAGACCGGGCCATCGTGGTCGATCCAGGGTTCGATCTCCAATTCAAATGTCGGGATCGGTATCAGCTTGAGGTCTCTTGCCAGCGCCATCCCCTGTGCCGTAGCCAGGCCGACCCGAAGCGCCGAGAAACTCCCCGGCCCGATAACCACTGCTATATGGGTGAGGTCGGAGATCGAGCGGCCGGCGTCTTCCAGTGACTCGTTGACCCTAGCCAGCAGTTCGACGCCGTGGTTGTGTTGTGAGAACCATGACCGGCCGTACACCTGGCGTTCGCCGCTTGTTGATGCATCGGCCTCCACGGCCACGGCAACCGTCGCGTACCGCGTCGCGGTGTCGATCGCGAGGACGCAGGTCACCGGCCACCTCCGGCGTGCTGCCCGATTCCGACAGAACCGCGCATCGCCATCAGCAATCTGGTCGCCGCTTCACCGGTAGCCGTCGCCGTAAGCACCCTGTCGTCCGGCGCATCACCGAACCCCATCTGGATCTCCAGCGCCTCGACCGGAAACTCGCCGCGGGCGCGCTCCGGCCATTCGACCGCCAGCGCCGCATCGCGAGCCAGGTAATCATCCAGACCCAGTTCGCCCGTCTCTTCAGGTCCGGAGAGTCTGTACAGATCGCAGTGGGCCAGCATGAGGCGGCCGACGTACTCGTTCACGAGTACAAACGTCGGGCTGCGCGTCTCCGCGTCGGCCTCGATTCCGCGCGTCATGCCCTCGACGAATCGCGTCTTCCCCGCTCCTAACTCGCCGCTAAGCAACACCACATCCCGCGCCTCCAGGGCAGCGCCGACAGCCCGACCGATATCAACCGTCTCGGCCTCAGATCGCGTGGTGATAATCAGTGTCTCGGACATTGCGTTGTCCGGGGAATCAACCATTCAGGTGATCCCAGCCGCCGCCTGCCATCTCGATCGGTCGGCCGCGTTCATCGACCACCGTCACCGAACCGGGCTCGCCCTCGATCACTTCGCCGATCACCGAGACGGGCACTCCAAGGGACGGCACGACCGCCGCCATCACGGGCTCTGGCGCGCTAAACAACAGTTCGTAGTCCTCGCCCCCGGCCAGTGCAATCGCCGTGAAATCGTCCGGGAAACACGCCTTCAGTTCATCGCTGACCGGGACCGCCGGCATCCTCACCTTTGCCGCAACCCCGCTCGCCTTGCACATCTTGCCGAGATCGTCGGCGATCCCGTCGCTGACATCCATCGCCGACAGGACTCCGTGCGTGACAAGAGCTATGCCTGCAGCCATCCGGGGGACCGGCCTGAAATGGGCGCGCTTCAACAGGTCTGCGGCTGCGTCCGACAACCCGTCCGCCAGGACGCGCACACCGCCGCCGGAATCGCCAATCGTTCCCGTAACAGCGATCAGGTCGCCGACGGACATGGCGTCGCGCCTGAGCAGCGCCGCCTCATCGGAACTTTGCCTTGCGCCACCGTCAAACTTCAACTGCGAGGCGGCCGTCGGGTAACCGGCTCCCGCGGTCGATCCAGTCATTGAACCGGCCATCAATCGCGCCCGGTTGAATGCGGCGCCACCTGCCGTAACAGCCGCCTCACCGGTCATAGCGACGCTGATGAACAACACCGGCGAACGCACTATGTCACCACCCGCCACCGTGCCGCCGAACTCATGCGTGATGTCCGCAATTCCTCGGTACAACTCCTCCAGGTCCAGGAGAGACTCGGCACCGGTGAGTCCAAGCGTCACGAGCGACATCACTGGCCGGGCGCCCATCGATGCGACATCGCTCAGGTTTACGGCCATTGATTTCCAGCCGAGGTCACGCCACGGGATTTCCCCCGTGCGAAAGTGAACGCCGTCCACCATCGTGTCGGTGGTGTAAACGTCCGTGAGGGATCCGCGCCGGACCGCAGCGCAATCGTCGCCGATGTCCAGGACGAGTCCGGGAACCCCGTCGCCGTCCTTCGCCGATTCGCCAAGGATTCGGGCAAGACGCTCGATCAGGCCGAATTCGCCCAGCGAAGACGCCTGTGTTTCCGTGCCATCAGAAGCCATGTCCCGATTATAGTTTCGCGGCGGCCGTGAAACAGTTGCATTACGGCTTTCCGTTTGCCCATCCTTTGATTACCATCTGGCGCCGGGAACCAGTCCACCGCACGTCTCATGCGAACACTTTTGCTCTCGGACATACATGCGAATCTGCCAGCCCTCGAGGCGGTTCTATCCGACGCGCGCGGCGAATTCGACACGGCATGGGTGCTGGGAGACACGATCGGTTACGGGGCAGATCCTTCGGCCTGCATCAAGGCCGTTCGAGATCTCGACGCCCTCGCCATCGCCGGCAACCACGAAAAGGCGGCGGTCGGCGAGATGACTACGAAGGACTTCAACCCCGTGGCGCGGGAAGCCATCGAATGGACAGGCGAAACCATGAGCAAGGAAGAGATGGAGTACATCCGGAGCCTTGCGCTGACCGAGATCGTCGATCGCTTCACGCTCGTGCACGGAAGCCCCCGTGATCCCATATGGGAGTACCTGGAGACCGCTCCGCAGGCCCTGGACAACCTGGAACATTTCGAGACCCGGGCGTGCGCAATCGGCCATAGCCACATCCCCTTCACCGTCGGCGTGTCCGGAGGGGTCATCGACCAGGTTGACCACACCCCCGGCGAGAGAACGCAGCTCGTTGGAGACCGGCTTTACCTGAATCCCGGCAGCGTGGGCCAACCCCGTGACCGGGACAACAGGGCCAGCTACGCCCTCGTCGATCTGGCCGAATGGGACGTCGAGTTCCGACGGGTGGAGTACGACATCGCCCGCGCCCAGGCCCGCATCCATGAAGAGGGCCTGCCGGAGTTCCTCGCCGAACGGCTTGAGTTCGGTCAATAGTCTCCCCCCCGCTGATGCCATTGGCTCGGTTACTCGGGACGGTCAGAACCTCCTTATAATCGCCCATGCGTCCTGAGGCTCTCGAAGGACCCGATCCAAAGCACGAGGAGCACGCCCCGATATGCCCAGCATCCACGTCTATATGCACGAAGGCCGCACGGTCGAGCAGAAACGCGGCCTCGCTGAAGACATCACCGACGCCATCGTGAAAAACACCGGAGCGCCGGCCGAGGCGACCGAGGTGGTGATACACGACGTGCCGAGAACAAACTGGGCGACCGCCGGCAAGCTCGCCTCGGACGCTTAAGTTGCCCGACGAGAGCGACGTCGTACGCGTCCTTGACGCCATTGGCGTGCCGTACGAGATGCTGGAGTGCGACCCTGAGTTCGCCGACACGGCGGCGTTCTGCGACAAGTACGGCTTCCCGCCGGAGCAGTCCGGCAACACCATCCTTATCGGGTCCAAGCGCGGCGAGAAGAAATACTCGGCCTGCATCGCCCTCGCGCACACTCGCCTCGACGTGAATCACTCGGTGCGAGACCTGATGGATGTGAGACGCCTGTCGTTCGCTTCCGCAGATGAGACGGCGGAATTGACCGGGATGATGATCGGAGGGGTTACACCCTTCTGCCTCCCCGAGGATCTCCCGGTCTACGTCGACAGTCGAATCATGGCGCTCGACTACGTAATCCTGGGTGGCGGTAGCCGATCAGCCAAAGTCAAAATTGACCCGGAAGTCTTCAACAGAATGCCAACGGCCACGGTGGTGGAGGGGCTGGCCGGCTAATCCCGACTCCTGAGGCTCTCGAGGAGTCCGTGCCGCAGCAACGCAGTCCCCTCTCCCAGCGGGAGAGGGCCGGGAGCCAGCCCTTCCGCTTGCCGGAAGGGTGAGGGAGAACAAGCGTCTTCGCGAAAAGAGGTCTCCCGGAGAAAGCGTGACGGTAAAGATCCCTCCACTTCACTCGGGACGACACGGGGCGCATGCTCTCCCGCAAAAACCCGCCCTGAGGCTCTCGAAGGGTGTGAAGCGCAACCACGCTTCCTCCTCTCCCGGCCGGGAGAGGACTGAGGTGAGGGGCGTGCCGCTTCGGGAGCGGCATGACGCCAACGCGCTGTCCATCGAAAACGTCCGGCGGGCGGAGCAAGCCCCGCCCGCACCCGTATTTCGAGAACCTCAGCATGGGCGCGATGCGAAAGAGCTACGTATCCACCAGTCGCATCCTGACAACACAACAACCGCCCTGAGGCTCTCGAAGGGTCCGTAACGCAGCAACGGAGCCCGAACTCACCTGTTGACACGCCCTTAAGCCCATGATCGAATTAAACGCTGGCCCTGCGAGGCCGACGCCCCGATTGGTCCGCTAGCTCAATTGGCAGAGCAACTGACTCTTAATCAGTAGGTTCTCGGTTCGAGTCCGAGGCGGATCACCACAAACGTAAATAACGTCTATTTCAACAATAACACTTGCGCTTTAGCGTCCGAACCCCTGATAATTCGCGCAACTGGCGATAACAGGTTTTTAGGGGTTCGTAATGACTTCGACGCACGCTGAAACTCGATCCAATACCGCTGGCGGAAAGTCTGATGCGGTGTGGACTGCTCCCCCGCCCATTGAGTGGGGCGCCCTTGCTTCTAGCTTTGAGAGACACCTCAGAGCAGTCAACAAATCCCCTAAGACTGTCTCCAACTACAGCGAAGCCGTGCGCCAACTTGGTTCATATCTCGCGGGCAAGGGGATGCCCCAGGAGCTTGAAAACCTTCGCCGTGGACACGTCGAGTCGTACATCGAAGACCTCCTGACGAACAGAAGCAGTGCCACCGCTAGGAACAGATTCGCCAGCCTCCAGCAGTTTTTCCGTTGGGCCGTTGACGAGGGCGAAGTGAAAAATTCCCCCATGTCCCGGATGAAACCGCCGAAGGTTTCCAGCAAAAAACCGCGTGTTTTGAGCATCGACGACCTGAAAAAACTTCTCGCAACCTGTGCATCTGACTCGAGTTTTGAAGGGCGCCGAGACACTGC
>CAYYRD010000023.1:0-51418 GCA_964474025.1 uncultured Dehalococcoidales bacterium
TGCCTTACAAGCAGGGGGTCGCAGGTTCGAGTCCTGCACCGCCCACCATCGCGTTCCTCGGAATTGGCCGCAAAAGAACCGCGACGCTTGTCGCTCCGTAATAATCGCCAGCGAGAGGGATCTATTTGGCCACGACAACCGGTCCCGAGCTACTGGCACGGGAAATTGTTCAGAACGTCGAGAAGGTGATCGTCGGCAAGACCGCCGTCGTCGAACTCGTCGTGATCGCCTTGATTTCGCGCGGCCATGCCCTGATCGAAGACGTGCCGGGAGTGGGCAAGACCATGCTGGCCCGCAGTGTTGCACGATCGGTCGGATGTGATTTCCAACGCATTCAGTTCACGCCAGATTTACTGCCGAGCGACATCACCGGGGTCTCGTTCTACAACCAGAAGAGTTCGGAATTTGAATTCAGGCCCGGCCCGATCCTTTCCCAGATCGTCCTGGCCGACGAGATTAACCGGGCGACACCAAAGACGCAGTCGGCATTGCTCGAGGCCATGGCGGAACGCCAGGTGACCGTGGAGGGTGCGACGCATCGGCTCGCCGACCCGTTCATGGTGATGGCGACCCAGAATCCGATCGAGTACGAAGGCACTTTCCCCTTGCCGGAAGCGCAACTGGACCGATTCTTCCTGCGCGTCAGGGTGGGCTACCCGACACTGGACCAGGAGATCGCCATCCTGGATAGCCAGATGCTGGCAGAGCCGATCGACAACCTGAACCCGGTGGCAAATCCGGGAGACATAATCGAACTCCAGAACGCAGCGCGTAACATTTATGTTCACGATCTGATCAAGGAATACATCGTCGCCCTGACTAATGAGACGCGCGATCACCCGGACGCGTCGCTCGGCGTATCGCCGCGAGCGTCACTGGCGCTCATGCGCGGCGCACAGGCGCGTTCCATGATCGATGGACGCGACTTTGTATCGCCTGATGATGTGAAATCGATCGCCAGAGCCGTGATGGCGCACCGGCTGATCATCTCGCCCGCGGCGCGGATGCGCGGTGTCAACGGCGATGACCTGGTAGGCGAGGTGCTCGACGCCATCCCGGTTCCCGGTGCCGAAGCCGGCGGTCCGGCGCGCGGATAGGCCTCGGCCGTGTTGACCGCCCGCCCCGCCCTCTCACGCCGGACTTCAGTCTCCTCAAGGCGGTCCCGCGGGCGGCGGATTGGACGCTGGATTTACGATCATCGCCGGGCGGCGATCGTCGTACTGGTCACCATCTTGACCTTCATGTCCGGGATGGGGACGGGATTCACGCTCTCCTTCAGGCTCGGCTACGTCCTGATCATCATGCTGGCCGTGGCATTCGTCTGGTCCCGGATCGGCTTCGCACGGATTGATGCCAGGGTTCGGCGCCCGAACAGGCCCATGCGTGTCGGCGAACAGCTAGCGGAGACGGTTGAAGTCGCCAACCACGGAGGATTACCAAACCCCTGGATAGAGATCGAAGAGTTGACCGATATCCCGGGAGTGCGAGCCGGCCGGATCATCGACATGCCAGGCGTGGTAGTGAATCGGCGTTTTGAAGTTGAAGCGCCGATGGTCCAGCGCGGTGAGTTTACCCTCGGCCCGTTAGTCGTCCGGTCCGCTGACCCGTTCGGCCTGTTCCCGAACTCAAGACGGTACAAGGGCGTCGACCGCCTGCTCGTATACCCGCGAGCGGTGGCAATTCCCGATTTCGCCATGGCGCACCTCAATCTGAGCGGTGACGCGGGCGACCGCCGCCGGACCCATCTCGTGTCGCCGCACGTTTCATCTGTGCGTGACCACGTCGCCGGCGACAGCATGAGCCGGATCCACTGGCCGAGCACGGCCCGTCACTCCAAGCTGATGGTCAAGCTTTTCGACCAGGGTGAGGCGGGCGAAGTCTGGGTGGTGTTCGATCAGCACAGTTCTACGGTCGCCGGGCGCGATGCAGAATCCGCCGACGAATACGGGGCGACCGTGGCGATTTCGGCCATCGAGAAGTACCTCGGCATGCAACTCCCGGTTGGCTACGTCTCGTACGGCAGTCACCCGATGATCACGGCCCCGGCCAGGGGCGGTGGACAGCTTGAAGCGATCACACAAAACATCGCCATGAGCAGGCCGGAAGGCGACGTGGATCTGGTAGATATTTTTGCCGACCTGGATCCGTCCATCGGGGCGAACACAGCGCTCGTGGTGGTCACAGCATCGCGATCCGCGTCCCGATCCAATGACTGGATTGCGGCACTCCAGGGCCTGGCCAGACGCGGCGTCAACGTGACAGTGACACTCCTGGACCGGGAGTCGTTCCTGGTCGACGACCAGATCACCGGGGGCGATGCCGACTCCAACTCGGACGTGCTCGTGGATCTCGTCAGCGCCGGGGTCAGGACCTACCTCCTGAAACAGGGCGAGCGGTTGGCGAGTTCGCTGACCGATCCGGTACGGGAGACCGAGATCGCCGACCCGGATTATGAATTCAGCAAAGCCGGGCAAAGCGTCGTTGGACGCGGTGGAGAAGATGGGCTGACCAGCGCTGCGGCGGGAGTCGGCGATTGAGTACCAGCACGCTGAACCTGCCGACGATGAATCGTATCGAAATATTTAGCCGGGTCCGCCGAGTTGTGGAGATTGCTGGAAACATCGCCGGCGTCCGCGGCCTTGAAGGGCTCATCACGTACGTTCTTCTCGGCCTGATGGCACTCGTGGTGGCATGGTCCGTTCAGCTGGCTGACTGGGGAGACTCCCCGATCCTGATCTGGACTGTACTCGCCGGCACAGCCCTGGGCGTCGCGTTCTCCCGTCCCCTCGGGCCGTGGCCGTTGCGCCACCTCGCCGGAATAGTGATCGGCGTGTCCTTTGCTATCTGGCAGGTCTCGTCCAACGCGAACGGCACAAACGTTTTCGCCCGGTTTGGCGATACCTGGACCAGGCTCGATATATGGGTCGATACAGCAAGGGCGGACGGAATCAGCACGGATCCGTTGCCGTTCAGCGTCTTTCTGTCCGTCATCGCCTGGATCGTTGCTTACACCGCCGGGTGGAGCCTGTTCAGGTGGCGGTCGCCGTGGGCCCCGTCCTTCATTTTTGGGATCGCTATTCTCACAAACCTGAGCTATCGATTCGGTCAGTTTGAATACACCTTTTATTTCTTTGCGGCGATTGCGATTGCGCTGTTCGCCCACCTGACCCTGGTCAACACCCGCCGCCGGTGGGACGCCGCCGGTATCCAGTACTCCCACGGGATAAGCCTTGACAGCATCATGACGCCGATCCTTATCGGAGCAATCGTCGTCGTGATAGCGGGATTCATGCCCATGTATAAGATCCGGCCCGAGACCCTCGACCGGGCCTGGGGGGCGATGAAGGATCCATTCCGCGACGGACTCGAAGGCCATATGTCGCGGCTGTTCCCGAACATCGGAGGCGCCGGATCGGGCGATCTGAGCGCGTTCGACCAGGTCCTTGCCTTCAAAGGGAGCATCAAATTCAAACAGGATCCACTGTTCTTCGTCGAGTCACGGTACGAGACACTGAACCCGGCGCGCGCTTACGCCGTTTACACATCGCAGGGCTGGCTCGCGGGACCGGTCAGCGAAGTCGCCCGCCAACCGTCCGACTCGTTGCCCATCGAAGGAACGCTTCTTGAGCGGATCTCGGTCGAGCAGCGCATCGTATCGGACGAAGAGAGACTGGGATTCGCCATCCCCGGCGACTACACCCTGAGTCTCGACCGCCCTTACATCTCGGAAGAACTCCCGCCGCTCAGAGTGCGGCTGAATATGGTGGCGGGCACGCTTGGCCCGAACCTCCCGGAAGATGTCATTGCCTTCTCTAATTCGCTCCGGGAGATCTACGTAACATCAGATCCCATCAACGCGCCGCCGGTCGAAGATGTGATCGCAGAACTCCTGCCACCGGACCTGGAGATCGTCGACTTTGAGGAGAAAAACGGCGCCCTGAAATGGGTCAGCGTCGAGCGCATCAGCGAACCGATCTATGACCAGCTGGCGGTTCGCTTCACGGAGCGCGTTGAAACGGGCGAGCCGGTCAACGTACAGCGATTGGTATCGCAGGCGACTGAAGACCAGCTCAACCAAGCCGGAACCGAATACCCGCTATGGGTGACCGACCGGTATCTTCAGTTGCCGGAGACGCTCCCTGAAGAGGTAGCGGACCTCGCCAGCCAGGTCATCACGGGCGCTCGCGCTGTGACACCGTACGAGAAGGCCGACGCCTTGATCGCCTACCTGCAGGATTTCGGATACAGCCAGGACATCGAGGGGCCAGGGCCGAAGCAGGACGGCGTTTCTTACCTCCTTTTCGATACAGCGGCGGAACCCTGCCCGGTTGACTCTGTCGGTCCCCGGTGTGTTGATGACGGGCCGAAGGGCTACTCCCAGTATTTCGGCTCAGCTCTCGCCGTCATGTTGCGCACCCAGGGGGTGCCGGCGCGCATGGTCTCTGGATTCAAGGCCGGCGAGTTTGATCCGGTCCGCGCCGGCTTTGTGATACGGGACGTCGATAGCCACGGCTGGGCGCAGGCGTACTTCCCCGAATACGGTTGGATTGACCTTGAATCCACTCCGGGCACGTCCCAGCCGTCGCGTGGCGTTTTATCTCAATTGGAGATAACGGTGTCGTCGGGAACCGACTCTTTCGCCGCCGGGGCCGACCTGTTCATAGAGACCGGTGAGTCCCCGAGAGGGACGGGCGATGGCCCTGACCTGGATCAACTTCTGTCAGCCAGCGGCCGTGACAGCTCCACACCGGTTTGGCCGTTCATCGCAGGCGGTGTGGTCATGCTGGGATTGGTCGGCGGCATTATCGCCTGGCGCTGGCGCTACTGGGTGATGTCGCCGACCGGCCGAGCGTACGCGGGTATGTCTCGGTTGGGATGGCTCTCCGGGACCGGACGCCGAGGACATGAAACCCCCGGTGAGTACGCTCTGCGGCTTGGCGAAACAGCTCGTGACGCTGACGAAGGAGCGCAGGCGATAGCGAGGGCGTTCGAGCTTGAAGCGTACGGCGGACGCGAGGTTCCGGAAGCTGTTCATGAGGGCGTGAGAGGCGAGTGGCCGGCTGTCCGCTGGGCGCTGGTGCGGCGGTCTTTGCTCCGATTGATCGGCGTCAAACCCCGACCTCCTCTCAGGGTGATAATGGACAGGCCGGTACAGCGTCCCCTCTATTCGAGTCTGGCGACCGCTGACACGGATATTTCAAACGGAACCGGAAAACAGACCGGTGCTTGAGTACGACATATTCGAGACGGCATACGGGTGGATGGGCGTGCTGGCGTCCGAGAAAGGGATCAAGCGGATCAGCCTGCCAGAACTCACGGAGGCGCACGCCCGAGCCGAATTGGGGCAGATGATCGGTGAAGCGGAGAGGGAGCCGTCCCGGTTTGTCGACCTTCGCAAGCGTCTTGACCGTTATTTCTCGGGGGAAGCAGAAGATCTGACGGAGATCGAGATTGATCTCGATGACCCTGATTTCTTCACCCGCGTCCGCTCTGCTTGCCGGAGCATTCCCGCCGGAGAGACGCGAACTTACTCCTGGCTGGCGGAAGCCGCCGGGCGGCCGGGCGCTACACGCGCTGCGGGACAGGCCATGGCCAGGAATCCGGTGCCACTCCTGGTTCCATGCCACCGCGTGATCGGAAGCAACGGCCGTCTCCACGGGTTCGGAGGCGGAATAGGGTTACCCCTGAAGGCGCGCCTTCTTGAGCTTGAGGCGTGCCTCAATACAACGGACGGCGTGCAACTCACGCTGCGTGCGTGAGTAAGGGAGTTAGTCTGAGTCGCCCGACGGGTCTGGTTCGTCGACGCCGATCTCTGAAAGCTGAACCAGGGTTTCAAGGGCGTCGCGTGCGACCTCTGCTTCTTCCTGCGGGGCGACGAGCCTTACGGGTGTCGCAGACACACCCAGAAAACCGTATGTATCGCCCGCCCGCAACTGGCACCTGATCTGTGCCTGAGAAAGCAGATCCTGCCACATTTCCGCCGTCAACTGATCCGGCGCGGTGGCAAATACAACCCATTCCATAGGTACAGCTTACGCCCCGATGAATTGCTTACGCCCGATGAATTGCTTACGCCGGCATTACTCACGCGGGGGCAGCGTTTGCCACTCCCGGTATCAAGACGTTTTCACTTCCTATCAGCTCAGACAGGTTTGATAGAAGCTCGTCACACGGCTGGATGGCGAATGGCATTTCCAGGGTCACGACCCGTTCTCCCGTCTCGACTTCAAGAATGAACGGGTGATCGCCCTTGTAATTCAACAGCAAACGGATGATGTCCTCGAACCGGTCCTTGTCCTCGGATGTTACGCCGGTTTCTGATACCCGTATCGACATCGCCGGCTGCGTTGAACCCGGTGACTCTGAGCGGTCCGGAGACGCGCCATTGCCGTTGGTCACGCCGTTCTGCCCCGTGCCGATGCTGGCGGGAGTGGCCCCCATCGGGGACGCCGGCGTGAGCCGGTTCGGGTTATGCGGCGAAGGGGCCTGCGCCGGGATGCCGGGTTGACCCGGGGAGTCGTTCGTCAAAGGGGCAGCCTCTTCGTGTCCGGGCAATCGATACTCCCGTGCTTCTTCCACTGATATTGATACGCGTCCGTCGCGTTCTCTCACCGATCCGGTCAGCGATATGAAGGTTCCCTGTTTCCAGAGCGGTTCTGTTACCGCCAGAACGTTGGACCACACAACGAGTTCTATGTCACCGCCGAGCAACCCGAACTGTATGGATACAAAACGGTCTCCCTTGCGCGTCGTCAGTTCCCGGACCGTGCCGACCTGCCCCACCGAGGATTTACGCTGGCCTGACATATCGGCCGTGAGCTGGTTGGCGAAAACGATCGACTCGTCTTGCAACTGGTACATCGCGCGCGTGATCGGGTTCTCCGTGATCTCGACGCCCAGCAACTCGCGTTCCCAGAGTGTTCGTTCGTGATCCGTGACATCGCCGCCACTGGGCAGCTCAAGTGCGGGGAGCGGAGTGTCTACGGAGTCGCCGAGCATGTCGAACATGGTGCTCTGGCCGGAGTCGCGTAACTCGCTCTCGCGCCGGATCAGGGACATGATCCGGTCCAGACCTTCGATCATGGCGCCTCGATCGCCAAGACGATCAAATCCGCCGACCTTCATCAAGCTCTCAAGGGCGCGTTTGTTGAGGCCGCCGAAATCGACCCGCTTGCAGAAATCTTCCAGCGACTCAAACGGCCCATCAGAGTTTCGTTCTTCGATGATCGGTTCGACCGCACTCACTCCGACGTTCTTGACGGCCGCCATGCCAAAACGGATGGCTTCCGTTCCATCGTTGCCATCGACAGAGAAACCGACCTGGCCAAGATTTACGTCGGGTGCCAGAACAGCGATGCCAAGTCGGCGGCATTCGGTGATGGCGGCGCTGAGCTTGTCCGGCGCGCCCGTCGCTGCGTCAAGGAAAGCCACCATGTACTCAACGGTGTAGTTGGCCTTCAGATACGCCGTCCAGTACGACACCATGGCATAACAAACGCTGTGTGCCTTGTTGAAGGCGTACCCGGCAAACGGCTCGATCAGGTTGAACATCTGCTGCGAAAGTTCGGGAGAGTATCCGTTGCCAATACCGCCGGCGATGAACCTCTCGCTTTCGGCCGCCATGACCGCCGCGTCCTTCTTGCCCATCGCCTTGCGGAGGATGTCCGCTTCCCCAAGCGTGTATCCGCCGAAACGCTGTGCGATCAGGAGTACCTGGTCCTGGTAGACGACGATCCCGTAGGTCTCTTCCAGCAGGTCTCTCAGGTCATCGTGCGGGTAAGTGATCTCACTACGGCCGTGCTTGGCGTCGATAAAATCACCGATGAACTCCATCGGCCCGGGCCGGTACAGGGCGATCATGGCGGCGACGTCCATCACCGAGTTGGGACGCAGCTCCTTGATGTAGCGCCGCATCCCGGAACCTTCAAGCTGGAACACGCCCGCTGTCTCGCCGGACGACAGCATGTTGAACGTCGCCGAGTCATCGAGCGGGATTTCCGGGAGCGTCAGCGTCTCGCCGCGCGTCTCGGCAATCAGCTTGAGCGCGCGATCAAGGATGGTGAGGTTCGTCAGCCCCAGGAAGTCCATCTTGAGCAGACCGAGGTCGGCGAGAGGCGCCATCGGGTATTGCGTCGTCGGGACGGCGTCCCCGTCGGATCCGGTGGCCCGGGCGAGCGGGACGTAGTCCGTGAGCGGTTCTTCCGTGATCATCACCCCGGCGGCGTGGGTGCTGGCGTGGCGGACCGTGCCCTCGATCCCCTGTGCAAGCGCCAGCAATCGCTGGCCATTGCCGCCATCGTTCGCTGCCTGCTGAAGTTCCGGGGTTTCTTTGATCGCCTCTTCGAGCGTGATCTTCAGCGTGTTCGGGACAAGCCGCGCCAGCCGGTCCACCTCGGCGAGTTCGGTGCCAAGCGCCCGTCCGACATCTCGAACCGCCGCCTTCGCGCCGAGGGTGCCAAACGTAACGATCTGTGCCACGTGCCCATCGCCATATTTGTCCAGGCAGTACCGGATGACCTCCTCACGCCGGTCATCCTGGAAGTCCATGTCGATATCGGGCATCTCGCGCCGTTCGAGGTTCAGGAATCTTTCGAACACGAGTCGCGTGGCGAGTGGATCGATATCGGTTACGCCGAGGCAGTACAGGACCAGGCTCGCGGCCGCGCTTCCGCGGACCCCGAAAACGATCCTCTCCCGGTGGACGAAGTTGGCGATGTCCCAGACCACGAGGAAATAGTCCGGGAACCCGGTTTTTTCGATCACGTCAAGCTCGTAGTTGAGCCGGTCCCAGACGGCCTGGTCGGCGCTCGGGTAACGCTGGACCAGGCCCTCTTCACAAAGCTGCCTCACATATTCGAGAGCAGTTTCGCCGTTCGGTGTGTGATAGCGGGGCAACCGGCTCTGAGTGAAATCGATCTCAAGCTCACACTCTTCGGCGATTCGGCCGCTGTTGGTGATCGCCTCGGGGTGCTCCGGGAAGAGGGCCGACATCTCGGCCTCGGATCGAAGATAGAAGGTCGGATCCTCCATTTTCATCCGGTTGCTGTCCGTAACAAGCGAGTTGGTCTGGATGCACAGCAGGATGTCGTGGAGTTCGTGGTCGGACGCGTGCGTGTAGTGGTTGTCGTTCGTGGCGACCAGCGGCGTGCCGGTTTCCTTCGCCAGTTCGAACACGGCCCGATTCATCGTGAGTTGATCGGGGATTTTTTCGTGCCACATCACCTCCAGGTAGTAGTCATTCCCGAACACCTGGCGGTACCAGTCCACGGCCTCCCGAGCCTTATCCATCTGGCCGCGGACGACGTCGGTCCCGATCTCGCCGGAGAGGCAGCCGGAAAGTACGACGAGGCCTTCAGAATGCTTCTCGAGCAGTTCGCGGTCCATGCGGGGCCGGTAGTAGAACCCTTCAAGCTGGGCCCTGCTGACCAGTTGGAGGAGATTCCCGTAGCCGACGTCGTTCTTCGCCAGCACCGTCATGTGGTACGGGGACCGGTCGGAGGGATTCCGGGTGAGTCGGCTGTCCGGCGCTACATAGGCTTCGACGCCGATGATCGGCTTGATGCCGGCAGCCTTGCAAGCGCGGTAGAAGTCGATCGCGCCATACATAACTCCGTGATCCGTGAGGGCAAGCGCGCCCTGGCCGAGTTCGGCGGCCCGTTGAGCCATCGCTTTGACCGAACTAAGTCCGTCGAGAAGGCTGTACTCGGAGTGATTGTGGAGATGTGTGAACAAGGCGCGTGAAGACTTTTTGTACCCGAGTTGCGACCGGGATGCGCGACCGCGGGATCATGATGCTCCCAGGCCCGGTACCGTTCGCCCCCCGGGCGGAAGCACGGGCGATCACCGGGTGCTCGGACTATAGCCTGCGGAGCGGTCCCGCGTCGAGTCCCCGTATCCCCTAAATGTTGTTGTGGACCCGAAATGACTCACCACAACTTGTGGATACCCTGGTCGAGTCGCGCTTCCGGGTACGATTAACCTATCCCGGCGATGGCGATCGCGATCGCTGCAATCAGCATGATCACCGCTACCAGCATAATCACGGCTATTAAAAGGCTGGCCCAGAACCATGCTTTCGCCGCACTGGAACTCGTCCCCGGGAGGTCGTTTACCTCGGGCCCTGCCTTGACGACGTATGTTCCCATCCATTTATCGTGCCAGGTTTGTCTGTTGGGATCCGAATAGGCGGTCCAGAATCCGGCGCCGATAACGATAAAGCTGACACAGGCCGCCAGACCACGGGTCCACATATGGTAAAAGCCAGCCAGCTCACCGGTGTCCCGAACGACTCTGATGCCGGTGATTCGTGCACCGACGTCCTGCCCGCGCTGGTACAGAATCAATGTCCAGACAAAGGCCGCTAACGGGATGATCCAACCGACAACTGGAACGAAACTGATGACCTGTACGACGACTTTACTGATTAAAAAGGCTCCGGTGCGCGTCCCCATGCCGGCCATCTCGCCGGGGATAGGCGTGCCGTCGGTCGTAAGTGTGGACGGTCGGTAGGCGGAAGGCTCGTAGTCTGAGTATCCGGTTGCGCCAGAGGAGAATCCGCGGTCGTGCAGCGATTCAGCGCCGCATTCCCGGCAAAAGTTGGCGTCAGGCGCCAGCCGGGCGCCGCACTGACCACAAAATCCGGAAGGGGACGTTGTCAACGCTGGAGCCTCGCAATCGTCTGGGCGGCCTCGGTTTGAGCGGTCGGACCGGCGAACAGTGACTGATCCCCGATCAGAACCGGCGCTCACCCCGGTCACTTATGGCCCGTGAGTACGGCTAGCCGTACCCGAGCACGTATGAGGGGAACGCGATTGTCAGCAGGACCAGTAACGGGGCGGTGATCCAGAAGACGATCTTTGCTCCGTCGGAGCTTGTCGCATCCTTGTCGTTGAGCGACGGATCGTCTTTAATCACATATGTTCCCAGCATCTTGTCATGCCACGTCTGTGAGTTGCGGTCCCCGTAAGCTGTCCAGAACCCTGCGCCGATGGCGAGGAGGCTGATGATCATTGCGAACGCTCTCGCGTACACGTGATAGAAACCAGCGATCTCACCCGAATCTCTTACGATCCGGAGCTTGAAGAGACGAGCACCTATGTCGTGTCCCCGGCGATACAGAATCAAGTTGACAGCATAGACAACGAGCCAGACAGCCCAGCCGATAACCGGGATGTACGAAAGCACCATTTGCCCGATGCCAGGGACCAGTAACGCAGCGGTGCGAGTTCCCATCGGCGCAAGTTCACCGGGTAACACGCTGCCATCGGACACGCGCGACCATCGGAGGCCGTCCTCGGATTCGTACGTCATTCGGTTGAAGTCGCGAGGCTGACTGAAACCGGAGTCTGTCGCCGTCACTTCAAGGCCGCATTCCCGGCAGAAGTTGGCTCCGGGGACCAACACGGCGCCACATTGTGGACAAAAGTTTGAAGTTGACGAACTCAACGATCCACTCCTCCGGCCGTTCCCGGTCAACAGGCCCAAATCAGACCCGAGGGGCAGCTTATTCCTCGAACTTCTTGAGTATCACGCAGGCGTTCTGACCGCCGAAACCGAAGCTGTTCGAGAGCACCGTTTTAACGTCCGCTTCTCTCGCCACGTTCGGCACGTAGTCCAGGTCGCAGGCCGGATCCGGGTTCTCGTAGTTAATCGTCGGGTGGATGACGCCATCGGCGATGGTGCGGATTGCGGCCGCCGCTTCCAGTCCACCGGATGCTCCCAGGGAATGCCCGATCATCGACTTGGTGGAGCTGATCGGCGTTTTCGCGGCGTCTTCGCCGAACACCGCCTTGATCGCGAGGGTCTCGGCGGCATCGTTTATCGGCGTCGACGTGCCGTGAGCGTTGATGTAGTCGATGTCGCCCGGGCCGATCCCGGCGTCATCCAGCGCCATCTGCATCGCCCGGACGGCGCCCGCGCCGTCCTCCGGCGGGTGGACAAGGTGGTGGGCGTCAGAGGTCACGCCCCATCCGGCGAGTTCACCGATTATCTGCGCGCCACGGTCAAGCGCATGTCCAAGATCTTCCAGGATCAGGATTCCTGAACCCTCCGCCGGCACAAATCCGTCACGGTTTGCGTCGAACGGGCGGCTGGCCTTTTCCGGCGCCTCGTTGCTGCTCGTGGACAGGGCGTGGATCGTGGAGAACCCGCCCAGCCCGATCTCGCAGATGCCGGCCTCAGCTCCGCCGGCGACCATGACGTCCGCTCCGCCGCGCCGGATCACCTCCGCCGCCTCACCGAGCGCCTGTGTGCCGGCTGCGCAGGCCGTGATAGTGGTCCCGATGTACCCGGTGGCCCCGTAGACGCGGCTGACATTCGCCGCCGCCATGTTGGGCAGCATCATCGGTATGTAGTAGGGCGAAATGCGGGTGCCACTGCGCCTTACCATCACCCGCGCAGCGGCTTCCGTCTCCGGGTATCCGCCGATACCGGTGCCGAGAAGTACGCCGCACCGGGTTAGCTCATCGTCCGACAGGCCATCAAGCCGCCCGAGTCCCGCCGATTCAAGCGCCTCACCGGCGGCGATGACGGCGAACTGGGCGAAACGAGCCAGCCGTCGCGTCTCTTTGCGATCCATGAACTGGGTCGGATCGAAATTCTGGACCGTCGCGCCGATTCGGCACGGGTAGTCGTCGATCCCCTCAAGCGGGAGCGGCGTCACCCCTGATTCTCCCGCTTTCAGGGCGTTCCAGAACGTATCAACATCGTGTCCGATGGCCGAAATGACGCCGACCCCGGTTACTACAACTCTGCGTCTGCCGCTGCTGTCCGTCATGGTGTCAACACCGATTCCTGACATCGAAATTTCTTGAGGTTGCCCGGGCAGGATCGAGTTTCATCAAGAGCCGTGCCGTGCATCCGTGTCTGGTTGATCGCCGGTAGTCAAAGCAGGTGAACTGAAAGCCGGTGTCTCGTACGACGGCATCATCTCGCCGCGCATGTCCGGGTATATCTCCGGCGTTATGGAGAGCATTGTTTCTCGTACCTCGGCCGCCACAAATAACGAGCCGGTCGCGATTATCACGTCTCCGGGAGACGCGATGAGCCGTGCCTCGCAAAGCGCGCTTTCGACATCAGAAGTAACCGCGGCAACCGAAATGTTATCGCATCGCAGGGCATCGGCCACTGTTTCCGCGGCGACCGCCTTTGGATGGCGGGTGCGCGTCACGATGACCTTCGGCGCAAGCCGGGAAAACTCACGGGCCGTTGCTGTGAAGTCGTGTCCCCCGGAACCGGCATACACAAGCACGATGCGTCCGGCCAGCGGGAAGAGCGATTCCAGCGTGGAGACAAGCGCCGCCGCCGAGGCGCTGTTATGTGCGCCATCCACGATGACCTGGACCTCTTCATCCGGGGTCGTGAGCACCTCGGCGCGAGCCGGCCACCGTACCGCCGAAATTCCAAGCGCGACAGAGTCCGGACTGATCGTCAACTTTCGTCGAGATGCGAATGTTTCCAGGGCGGTGATGGCGGTCATGGCGTTGTCGACCTGGTGAGGACCGGGGAGGGGAAGCTCCAGCCTGTACTCGTCTGTAGCGCTCTTGAGCGCCAGGCGTTGCACACGCAAGCCGTCGGCTGTTGTGACCTGGTCCGCAGCGCTTGTGAGCGCCAGGTGATCGTTCGCGTACGTCACGCGCGAGCCGCGTTCGCCAGCCGCTTGTTCTATCACGGGTCGTGCGGCGGGCGCCTGATTCCCGACCACGACCGGGACTCCGGGTTTGATGATTCCCGCTTTTTCGAAAGCGATCTTCGGGACCGTGTCGCCCAGGACGGCGGTATGGTCCAGGCTGATCGGCGTGATCACCGCTACATCCGGTGTTACCAGGTTCGTCGCATCAAGCCGCCCGCCAAGGCCGACCTCAATAACCTGGACATCTGCATTCACCGATCGGAACTCGACGAAGGCCATCGCAGTCAGCAACTCGAACACACTGACGACCCCGACATCGCCGCGCTTCTCGACCGCCTCAACGTCCGGCCATAATTCTTCGACGAGCGCGGTAAATCTATCGGCCGAAATCTCTTCCATGTCGACCCGAATCCGCTCCGTCATCCGGTGCAAATGGGGGGAGGTGAACAAACCAGTCCGCAAACCCGCCGCCGTCAGAACGGAGGCGATCATGGCGGAACTGCTCCCTTTGCCCTTCGAGCCAGCGACATGGATCGTCGGCGTGACGCGTTCCGGGTGATCAAGGCGCGCCAGCAATACCTCCATACGCCGGAGGTGGAAATCGGGTGGTTCGTTCACCCGTGTCTTTCGCTCGAAATCCGCCAGGGAGAGCAATTGGGCGACAGCGTCTCGGTAGTTCAGCGGGTGATCTTTCTAAAAGTTGTCTGGGTTGAAGCGAGAGAGCGATGTCGCCTTTATGACACGCCGGACTCGTTCCGTTGAGTGCTGGTCACAATTCTAATCTTGCTTACCGGCTTACAACCGGGTTCAGCCGTTCCCTTTTCGCCCGGATCGCCCGAAAACAGCCCCAATTTCATGATCCTGTGGTTCCGATTGACCCCGAACAGACATGGGTGACCCACGCGCGATTCGAGCGCACGGACCCCCCTGCGGCCCGCAGGCTGGGGTATATTCCGCCTGCGCACGGCAAGTGAGCGCCGGATCATTGGAAACAACTGGAGAGGAACACATGAGCGCACGGATAGGCATCATCGGCGGTGGCGCGATCGGTGGCTACACAGGGGGAATGCTCACCAGGGGCGGACACGATGTCACGATTGTCGACCAGTGGCCGGAGCACGTCGCCGCGGTGAAAGCCAATGGCCTGACCATTCGTCACGGCGAAAACGAAGTGAACATCCCGGCCAACTACATCAACATCAACGAGTTGCAGGCCATCGACGACCCCTTCGATTACGTTTTCGTTGCCGTCAAGTCATACGACACCGAGTGGGCCGCCATGCTGATGCGTCGCTACCTGAAACCGGACGGCGCTTATGTAGACTTCCAGAACGGCATCAACGACTACCGGCTGGCGGAAACCGTGGGCGCTGAGAATGCGCTTGGCTGTGTGATCACCATCGCCGCCGGATGTTACGAACCGGGCATCGTCATGCGCACAGACACGAACCCGGTGGCATACAAAATCGGCGAACAGGACGGCTCCGACAGCGCACGGGCGCGCGAGCTGGTTGAGATTGTCTCCTCGGCTTCCGAGGGAACCTACTTCACGGACAACCTGTTTGGCGAGCGCTGGGCCAAGCTGGCGATCAATTGCATGGTCAACCCGATGGCCGGGATCACCGGGCTGACCTCGGACAAGATCCGGACAGACCCGCGAGTACGCGACATTCGCACCCAGGTCGGCGCTGAGGTCATTCGTGTAGGCCGTGCGTTGGGGCACCAGATCGGGGATCTTCTTGGAGTGCCGGCACAGATGTATGTGGACGCCGCCGAGGGACGGAATATCGAAGACCTTGAGATCGAGATGGAGAAGGTAGCCGCGAACTCCGGTGTGGCTGGACGGGCTTCTTTCCTCCAGGACGTGATCAAGCACAGGCGGACCGAGATCGAGTTTCTGAACGGGTTCGTTGCAGAACAGGGTCGGAATACCGGCGTCCCAACACCGTTTTGCGACGCATTGGTCCAGATCGTTCGCGAAGCGGGCGTCGGCAAGCTTGAGCCAGACCCCGAGAACCTTGCACCGGTGGCGACTTTGCTCAACAACAAGTAGGCCAGATCGACAAGGCCGTTTGACCCCGCATGACGCGTCTTACCTGAATGCGCTGTGAGTTGCCAGAGCCGCACTGATATAACCGCCAGGAATCGAATCATTCCGAATCCCAGTCGGCATACCTGGCTCGGGCTGCTCACGGTCGTGTCGATCCTGTCGATCGCCTGTGGCGCGGGCGGCGACGAGACGACCGAGCGGAAGTTCGAGGTCGGTGCTTCATCGCGCCTGGTGGTCGGCGCGGGCCACGGAGACGTGCTTGTGCAGATCGGACCTGTCGGCATGATCACCGTCTTGAGCGTCGTCACAAACAGGGACAACGTAGACCTTGACATCACCGCCGAGGCCGCTGTGGTCACAGTGAAATCGATCACCAGGCAGAGCCGAAACCTGTTTGGCGACAGCGCCCAGGGCGCGGTCGATTCCACCTTCACTGTGCCCCCGGAGACCGCTATCGAGGTCGGCATCGCCAACGGAACGGTAAGCGTGGATGGAATACAGGCCGGAGGCGTGATCACCGCCGGGAATGGGATCGTCACGTTACGCAACGTGACGGGAGATTTTTCGGGCGGCGTCGGCTCGGGAGATGTCGGAATATCCGGCGGGTCCGGGTCCTTCCGATTCACCACCGGCGCAGGCTCGATCAGATTCGAGGGCGACCTGGTTACGGGCGGATCGAACCGGTTTGAGACCGGCACCGGTGACGTGATCGTAGCGATATCCAGGGACGCGAGCGTCGAACTTGACGCGACCGTCGCCAGGGGTTCGCTATCGAGCGAGCTCTCTCTAACGGGGGAAACATCCACCCGGTCAGGAACGGGGCGCAGTCTCTCCGGAACTCTCGGAGATGGCGGTGCCGATCTTGTGATCACGGTCGGGACCGGCTCCGTGGAAATCAGCGATCGACCTCTCCCGAATCGGTAGGAGCGACTCCGGGCGTGCCGACTTTTTCATCACGCCCGGAGAGTCAGTCCTCGGCCCGTGACATCAGGGCCGATTTCCCTCGCTTCCACTCCTCCTGGTCCTCCCGTTTCTGACCGGAATGTTGCGCCCGAACACCCTCGCAAATCGCCTGCGGTCGCCACGCGAGCCAAACACGATCCGGTACCCGGGTGTTACTCGACCACCGACACCGGAATCTTCTTCGGGTGGACGGGTTCCAATTTTGGGAACGTGATGCTCAGAATTCCGCCTTCAAGCGTGGACTCCGCCCTGTCCTCGTCGACGGTGGCGGGGAGACGTACAGAACGGAAGAACTCGCCTGTGCGGCGCTCCCGCATGATGTAGTGGTCCGAGTCGGACTCGTACTCATCCGCGGTCTGCCCCTTGATCGTCAACACCCCATCCCGGACCGCGACCTCGATGTCCTCCGACTTGACGCCGGGCACAGAAGCCAGCACTACGATGTGATCATCTTCCTCCGTGATGTCCACCGCCATCGTCCAGTTTTCGATCGCGTGGCCTACCGCAGACTCACCGAACGGTTCCCACATTCGATTCATCATTTCGTCCAGGCGACGCATCCGGCCGTATCGACCGTACGGGTTCCATCGTTCCAGCATGTGGGTGCTCCGTTCTGCCGGAACGGTGCCAGGACACGTACGCCTTCGGCCGCTCCGACCGTATCCCTCAATACTCACGATACCGGCCGGGCGTGAAGGCAACGTGACATTTCGCCACACGCGAATGTGGGACACGTGATACCCGGCGGCGGCGTTGTGTGAAGGGTGCCGACGTTCAGGCAGGCCGCACCGGGTACCTGGGCCGCCGGGATCTCAGGTTGCTTGACGGGCCATCCGGCCGGACCCCGTCCAGCATCGCCTTCGTTGAGTCGCCCAGCGCGTATCCCGTACGGCGGTGATCTGCAAGGACGTCGACCGAGTGTTCGCTGAGTCCAGAGGCCGGGCGGTGATGCTCTCCGCGGAAGCGATGGCAGGCGCGCTGATCCACGGCGGAGGGAACACCGGCGGCGGCGTCACATGCGTGCGCCCACGGACACATGTAAGCGATGCAACGCGTCATCTCCCCGAAGAACGGCGCGGACTCTGACCCGGCTCCCAGGAATCGCAGTGCCGCTACCTGTCGATCCGACAACGTCCTTAATCGTCCAGGACGGGGTCGTGCTGCGCGTGGCGAGGTGAAACGTGTCGTCATAAAGCCTGTTGCGCCCTCAGGTTCCGTGACACGGTAACAGCGCGAAACCGTGTACCCGCCAGATATTCCCGGGATTTCGGAGATCCCTGGAAGGCGCCCGGTGGGATCTGGGCAACGTGGCTACACGCTATCCGTTACCCGGAACCCGGTAAAGGTGTGGATGACGCCGATATGCGCCAGACGGCCCTAGTGCGCGGTGACGCTGCCGCCGTTGATGTTGATCGACTGGCCGGTGATGTACCTCGCCCGATCGGAGCAAAGGAAACCGATCAGATCGGCGACTTCTTCGTCCGTGCCGGCCCGGCCCATGGGGATGTTTGACTCAAGGGTCTGCCAGCCTTCGCCGCGGCCCAGGATGTCCATCCGGGCGGTATCGATCGCGCCCGGGCAGACGCCGTTGACGACGATGTTGTGCGGAGCCAGTTCTTTGGCGAGCGCCTGCGTAAAGCCGTTGATGGCGAAGTTGGCTGCGTTGTACGCAGACGTGTTCGCCGAGCCCTGTTTGCCGGCTGTTGAAGAAAGGTTGACGATTGCGCCGTAGTCAGCGTTGCGATCGAGCAGGTGCCTCGCCACAGCGCGGGCGCAAAGGAAAGAACCGACCACCTTGATGTCCAGCACCCGCCGGAACAGGTCTTCGTCAAGGTCCACCACGGCCACGCGATCCTCACCGCGCCGGAACGCCGCGTTGTTGATAAGGATGTCGACCTGGCCGAACTCGCTGATCGTATCTGCGACCATCTTGTCCACCTCGTCCGAGCTGGACACATCGACCACAAGGGGCAGCGCCCGCTGACCCTGTTCACGGACCTGTTCAGCTACCGACTCGATGTCGCGCCAGCCGATCGCCTTCTCGTCGTCCGGGAAAGCCTCGGGATCACGCCCCGTTCCCGTGATGACTACGTCCGCCCCCATCTCCGCCAGCCTCACCGCTGATGCGCGTCCGATACCGCGGAGTCGGCCCGCACCGGTGACTATTGCAACCTTGCCCGCGAGTTCTTTGCTCATCGATTACTCCCAAAATGCCGAAACGCCCCGAAATCTCGGGGCCTGATTTAACGGTTAACCGGGCCTATCGCCCAGGGTCAACTTACTTGTGAGAAGCCCTGCGTTTCCCCTGAAGAACGTAATTTCCACAACCGTCCCCGCCGGATGCGCCCGCAGGAATTGCGCCAGCGCAAGCGTATCGGGAATAGCCGTGTCGTCAATCTGGATGATGATGTCGTCCACCTGGAGCACGCCATCCGCCGGGCTGCCGATAACTACACCCAGGACGCCGACCCCCCGGAGGACAGGCAGGGAAAGTTGATCTGCAAGCGTTGGCGTAATGTCGAGCGGTTCGATACCCACAAAGCCCGGCTGCACCCCGATCTGGGCGACCAGTCGCAGGGCCACCTCGTGAGCTGTATTGATCTCGATAGCGAACCCGATGCCATCGCCTGTCGGGATCTTTGCTGTGTTGATACCGATCACTTCGCCGTTCCCGTTCAGGAGCGGACCGCCGCTGTTGCCGGGATTGATGGCCGCGTCCGTCTGGATAAGGTCTGACAGGACCTCTGTCCCGTCCGCCAACGATCTATCCAGCGCGCTGATCACGCCCTTGCTCACGGTCGGGCCACCCGGCAGATCCAGCGCGTGACCTATCGCGACCACGTCCTCGCCTACACGAACAGCGTCCGAATCGCCTATCCGGGCGGCCGGCAACCCATCGGCGTTCACCCTCACCACGGCGATGTCGATCGATGGATCAACCCCGACAATCTCACCGATGAGAATTCTTCCGTCCGCGAGCGAAACCCGAATCTCAATCGCATCCTGCACAACGTGGCGATTCGTCATGATCAAGTTGCCGTCCTTGAACACCACACCGGTCCCGGTGCCACTGGCGCCTGAGGTTGTCACGACACCGATGTGGACGACAGATGGCGTAACGGCTTGAACCAGATCGGCCGTCCCAAGCGTGGGCAGCGCACTGGGTACGGATGTCGGGAACGTGATCGGCGTCGGGGTTGGTGGAAACGTGATCGGTGTCGGGGCCGGAGGGATGATGACGGGTGTGGGCGTCAACGGCATGGCGATCGGGGTTGGCTCGGGCTGGGGTGTGGCCGTCGGCTGGGGGGTGGCCGTCGGCTGGGGTGTGGCCGTCGGTACCGGCGTTGGTTGCGGAAGCGGTTCAACGGTCTCTGGTTCGATCGTGGGACTGCTGCACGCGACGAGGGCGACGGCGACAAAGGCGGTCCCCGAGATCAGGGACCAGCGATATGTAAGCCGTTTCAAACGTCGCCAGAGCACGCAGCAGCAATCCTACTTTCAGACGTCCGGAATTCATCGTCCCGGGCGTTTGCCACCCGGCCGATGCCGGGATGGTACCGGCTAGAAGGGCATTCGGGAACGGGCGCGATCTCGCCTGTTGCTGCCATATCACCCTCGGCTGGGCGGGTCATTGATGAATCACAGGCAAATTCACTGTGATCTGAAAACCATTCCGTCCTGACCCATCGGCCGGTCCCGGCTCATGCGATGCATTTACGCGTCAAGCCTGAAAGGAACGGTAGTATTTGATGCCGGCCGACGGACTGATACCGGAGCAGTTGTGCGACCCCGGACTGCGCGAACAAGAATCAGAGATCGGGCAATGTGCGCCGGTTGCCGGGAGGCGATTAACCATCGGTAGATCAGGGTCAGGGCCGTTCTTGTTCGGCCGTTTCATACGCCGCCGTGGGACCGCGGACGCCGGGCTGCTTCTTGGAGTCGGGCTGGCGGTCTTGATCGCCACCATCGTGATCGGCGGCGCCTCGGCCTACCTCAGAAGTCTTGATCGCGTCGGCGTAGAAGGTGTGCTCGACGGTCTCCGGCCGATCGGCAAAAACCTTGCCGTGACCAACAACGCCACCCCTTCCCGGCTGAGTTCGGTCAACGCTGTCACGTCCGATGTTGATGTAACGTCCAGAGCGACCCTGGGCGACATCGCCTCGGACTCAAGACGCGCACTTCGCTCCCCGTACCACCGAAACGTGGACCCGCTCACCGTCGACGACTGGTCCCTGGCACGTTTTGTGCTGATGGACGGATTCGTCGACAACGTAGAGTTCGTGTCCGGCGGAGCGCCACAGACGCCGGGGAACGCTGGATCGAGCGCGTCGTCGGGCATCGTGGCGGAGGCGGCGATAGTGGCGGATCTCGCCGACGAGTTCGGGATCTCCGCCGGCGACACCCTGAAGCTCAGGCTGGCGTTCGGGGCCTCGTCCGCCGTAGACGTGTTCATCAGCGGAACCTTCGTTCCTGACGATGAACTCAGCGACTTCTGGATGGGATTCGGTGGACCGGTATTGCGCCCTCCGATACTGCCGGGATTCACGGGCGGCGCGGCCGGCTTTTTCCTGACCGAGGAAGGTTTCGGGGCCGTCGCACTGGAGGCCCCTGCTACCCCGATGGACGCCGTGTGGATCGTGGACCTCGACCAGGCTGGATTGGCGGAGCTCAACGCGGCCGAGATCGTCGAGAGGATCGAACGATTCGAGTCGCGGATCGAGCAGGACGTGCGCGGGTCGCTGGTCATCACCGGGCTTGATAGGGCCTTTAGCGCGCTTGAGCGCAGATCCGTATTCGCCCGGATACCGATGTTCTTGATGGCGACGATCCTGCTCACCATCGTCGTCTACTACCTGCTGATGGCGGCAAGCGTCCTCGCAGACCGCCGGAAGGACGAGATCGGGTCCCTCCGCAGTCGCGGCATCTCGCTGACTCAGATGACAAGACTCTACGGATTGGAAGCAGCGGTCCTCGTCGGGATACCCGTGTTGCTCGGGCCTTTGATTTCGGTGGTGTTGATCGCGCAGGCGGGACGAATTCCGCCCTTTGACGACATTACGGGCGGCGGAACCCTGCCGGTAGCGCTCGGGTGGCAGCAGTTCTTGTTCTCCTTCCTTGCCGGCCTCGTAGCAATCCTGGCACTTGTCGGGCCGACCGTTTTGGGTGGCGTCGGTAACATCGTGGTTCGGCTTCGAAACGAAACCCGGCCGACGAGGTCCCCGTTTTTCCAGCGTTATTTTCTTGATGCCGTGCTCCTGGTACTTGCCGGGTTCCTCATCTGGGAACTGGGAGCAAGCGGCAACGAGGCGATACGGGTCGATGAAGACGGCGGCCTCAGCACCGACCCGATCCTGTTCTTCGCGCCGGCGCTCGCCCTGTCGGCCGTATCGCTGGTCTTCTTGCGCGTCTTCCCTCCCCTTGTCAGAGGGCTGGCCTATTTCATGGGCAGATTCGGGCCTGCATGGGCGGTGCTCGCCTTCTGGCGCCTCGGCCGAGCGCCTTACTTCTACGCTCCGGTCATACTGCTGCTCACCCTGGCGTCCGGACTGGCGGTAGTTGCGGCGACGTTGTCGTCGACCCTGCAGGAGAGCGCCCGGGAGCGTGTGCTGTACGACTCCGGCTCGGACATCCATGTCGAGGCGGCCCGGGGCGCGCTCGACACAGTCGAGATCGTCAGGGAGTTCCGGTCTGTCCTGGAGGCGTCAGCCGCTATGAGAGTCGGGGGCGAGATCGGGACGGCGGCCAGTGGCGTCAACTTTGAACTGCTTGGCGTGCAGGCGGACCGTTTCGCGGACATTGCGTGGTTCCGCCCCGACTTCGCCGAGGTGGGTCTTACCGATCTCATGGGGGACATCTCGTCCGGCACGGCGGTGGAGCCTTTGTTCCTTCCGGATTCAGCAACGGAGCTCGGGATCTGGACGCAGTCCGACGACGACATCAAGCACCTGTTCCTGTGGGCGACGATTCGAGGCGGCTCCGGTGTCGCAGAGACCATCACCCTGGGGCCCGTGGAGCCGGGCGGGTGGCGCCTCCAGTCGGCTTCCCTTGAAGGCATCGTGGCTCCCGTAGAATTGCTCTCGATCAAGCTGTTTGAACCGGAAGGAGAGGACAGGGCCACCGCCGGTTCGATCTTTTTCGACGATGTGGTCGCGATCGACTCCGCTACGGGGGAACGGACCATAGTGGTCGATTTCGACCAGCCCGACCGGTGGACGCCGTTTCCTACCTCGAACGGCCTGGATGTCGTGTTCACGCTTGCCCAAGAAGCGGACAGCAAGCACACGGGTGAGACATCCGGGTCCGGCATCGGAAGTATGACCTTCGGCCGTGGTACCGATGGCGGCGTCCGCGGTATCTATCGATCAGCGAGCGGTGGACCCCTGCCGGTAATCGTGAGTTCCACGCTGGCCGGAAATGCCGGGATCATTCCGGGCGTTCCGTTCATCGCCCGCCTGTCCGGCGGATTGACCCCGCTCGTGGCCGTCCAGATCGTCGACTATTTCCCGACCCTTGATCCCGACAACGACCAGGGATTCATGGTCGTTGACCTGGATATCTTCTTCGATTTCCTCGAGCTGAAGGGGGCGCTACCGGCCGACCTGATCGACGAGATGTTCATCGCCACCGCTCCGGGCAATCACGACCAGGCATTGGAGGACGTCAACTCCTTGCTATCGGCCGCCGCCCGGGTAGACGTAAGACGGGATTTGCAAAGTGAATCGCTGGTCGATCCGTTGTCGGTCGCCGGGTGGCGCGGTGTCGGTCTGCTCGCCGGGATCACGACCCTGGTAGTTGTGGTACTCGGTTACCTGACCTACCTCCGGGCGTACATCGGAAGGATGAATACGGAGGAAGCGTTCGTCCGGTCCATGGGTCTCAGCCGCGCCAACTACATGGCGACGGCGGTGATCGAGCATATGTTTCTCGGGCTGGCAGGCATCGCGCTGGGCGTTGTGTCCGGCCTGGCCGTCGCGGGCCTCGCCGTGGGCGTCTCGACGAGAACATCCTCCGGAGACGAACCGCTTCCGCCTTTCAAACTTGCGACGGAGTGGGAGCCCGTGCTGCTCGGTTACGTGATTCTCGGGGCGACTGCAGTGGCCGCGCTGGGCCTGCTTACGGCTCGTTACAGCAGGCGGGCGCTGCATGAGGCAACGAGGTTGGACGAGTGATAACCACCGCCCTGAAACTTATCGCCCGTCGCAGCGTCGCCCATCTACGACTTTTGGCCGCTGTGATCGCCGGGGTGGTGATCGCCGTAGCGATCATGGCCGCGACTTTCATCTACTTCGACTCGTTGCGAAACCTTGCTCTGCGACGGGCCGTGGATCAGCAGGCGCCGGCCTCGCTCGACGTGGTAATGCAGTTGTCGGCCGCAACCGGGCAGCGGCCATCACACGATGGATTGCTTGCCAGGGTTGACGGCATCGTGGACACAGGCCTCAAAGATTTCGTCAGGAAAACGCATCTCGCCGTCCGAAGCGCTTCCTTCGATTTTGGGCCTGTCTCCGATGTGTCGCCTGCGCCGGAGGGCGTGACGCGTCGAGTCGCCTTCGCTTTCCTTCCGGGCATCGAAGACGAGATCAACGTCGTGGCCGGAACTACGACCGATAACCCGGGGCCACCGGCCGTGTCAGGTGAAGTCTTCAGGCCCGAGGTCATGATCCCTGCGAACGTAGCCGATGCCTTCGATCTGGCAGTCGGAGACACCTTCGCCGCCGTTCCTTTCTGGGACAGCGACAACCCGCCTCTTGAACCGGTGGTTGCCGAGATCTTTGAACGTCGTGACCCTGATTCAGCATTCTGGCGGGTATACGACGATCTTTTCGCGTTTGACTCAAGAAGATTTTCGTTCGCCGTTTCCGTGGTGGATGAGACTGTTTTTGTGGACAACCTGGCCGGGTACCTGCCCAACATGACGGCGTCTTACGGCTGGACTCTCGACATCGATCCGAACAGCATCGACGCCGCGTCGGCGACGGGGATCATGGACTCTCTCTCGGCGCTGGAGGCAACGCTCAAGGCCGATAGCAATTCCTACCGGCAGATCACTGGCCTGCGTGCCACACTATCGGACTTCGAGACCCGTCTCTTCTTCAACCGGCTCCCCATGATTATCGTGATGGTGCTGGTCGTTGTGGTAGTGCTGTACTACGCCGTGACCCTCGCCAGCCTCCTGGTGGATGCGCAGCGGGAAGAGATCGCACTTTTGCGTACCAGGGGGTCGAGCGGAGGCCAGATAGTTGCCGTCTTTGCAATCGAGGCGGCTGTGCTGTCCCTGGTAGCGGTGGCTATCGGTCCGCCGATCGCCGCGTTAGCAATCAAGTACGCCGGAGTCATGCCGTGGTTTAGCGACCTTAACGGTGGGGCAGCTATTCCCGTGAAGGTGAGCTGGACGGCATACCAGCTTGCAGCGATCGGCGGGCTTTTCAGTTTCGTGGCCCTGTTCTACCCCGCGTTCAGGGCGTCGCGCGTCGGTCTCCTGACTCATCGCAGCCGCACAGGTCGGTCGACCGGACCTCCCGCCATCCAGCGCTACTACCTGGACGTGGGTGCGCTCGGCGTGGCCGTCGTGCTACTGGCACAGCTACAGTCGAGGGGATCGGTCGCGGCGGAAAACCTGGCCGGTGAGAAGACGGTTGACCAGGTGACGCTGGGGTTCCCGGCGTTGTTCCTCGTCGTCGCCGGTGTCGTCATGTTGCGACTGTTCCCGGTGATGATGGAGCTGCTTGCCGGGCTGTTCTCAAGCCGGATCTTCTACCGCCTCGTGTCGCCAACGATGATCCTCGGGCTGTGGACAATGGCTCGCAACCCCGCTCATTACTCTCGACTGTCCTTGCTGTTCATCCTCACCGCGGGGCTGGGAGTGTTCTCTGCCAACTTCGGCGCCACGCTGGACCGAAGCAGCAACGACCAGGCCCTGTATGCCATCGGAGCCGATGTGCGAGTCACGAGCCTGGCACCCAGGCCTCGGCAGCCAGGCGCGGATATCGTCGGCAACATAAGCCGGCTTGATGACGTCGAGACGGTTACCCGGGTGATGCAGCGTGATGGTGCGGTTCGCCGCGCCTTCGGCAGCGACTCCTATCGAATGGTCGCCGTGGACCCCGATAACTTTGCCGCTGCCGCGTGGTCCAGGTCAGACCTGAACGCCCAAGGCCTCCAGAGCCAGCTTGATTCGATACGCGTTGACGGCATGCCGGGAATCCCGCTGCCGGACGATACCCGCTTCCTCACCATGCGTATCCGGCCGGGTCAACCGACACCAGGGATCAGCGTAATCGCCGGGTACAGAGACGGTACCGGAAGGTACTCCGCCGGGCCTCTCGGCACGCTGGAACCCCGCCCGGCCAACGTTCTCCAGTTCAAGTGTCCACAACCGATCGCCCGGGAAGCCACGGGAGAATCTGCGGTCGAGCCGGAGTGGTGCACGATCGGAGGGAGCGCCGGGAGAGTGTCGTTCATCGTTGAAGACGTTGCCGCCGATTCTTTGAACCTCCTCGGGTTCCGATTCAGTGCGCTGGGAGCGTTCCTATCGGGCGATGGCCCGGTACCGCCGGGCACGATACAGATCGATGAAATCAGCGCCGTATCGTCCGACGGAACGGTCACCCTGATTGAATCTTTTGATGATCCAGAGGCCCTGGATCGCTGGAGTGGAACACCCCTGCTCCCGGCCTCCGACGCAGAAGATCGCCCGATACCCGGAGCCGTCAGCATCAGCTGGGGTGAGTTCGAGGCCAACGGCGGGTTCATGCTTTTCGCCGGACTCGAATCTCCGCCGGTGCCGGTGCTCGCCAGCAGCGAGTTCATGGAGCGTTCCGGGCGTTCCGTCGGCGATGTGATGGAGGCGAGCCTGGAAACCGAGGACCTGGTCCTCGAGATCGTCGATGTCATCGACTTCATTCCGACCGTCGATCCCAACCAGAATCCGTTCATAGTGGCGGACATCGACGCCGTTCTCGCCGCCGTCAACCGGTTCGGCGCCTTCCGAAGCAACATTCAATTCAATGAACTCTGGATTCGGGTCCGGGGGGAAGACACTTCAGAGGTCGCTCGGCGCGTATCTGCCCAGATAAATCTTTTGCCGTTTACGTACACGGGGATCGTGGATCGTGATTCCGCACTCGGCGAGATCGCATCTGATCCACTCGTCCGGGCTGGTTGGTCGGTGCTGCTGGCGCTGGCGTACGCTACCGTGCTTCTCGTGAGCGCCGTAGGTTTCCTGGTTCACTCCCAGGTATCGTTCGATGCCCGCAAGGGCGAGTTCGCATTGCTGAGAACGATAGGCCTTTCGATGCGCCAGTTGCTCTCGCTCGTCGTGCTGGAGCAGGCGCTTGTGCTCGGTGTCGCCATCGGCATCGGCATCTTTATGGGGACCCGTCTTGGCGGAACGATGTTGCCATTCTTAAGCAACTCGGGCGAAGGTATTCGGGTAGTGCCGCCCATCCTCGTGGAGATGGACTGGCCATCGTTCGGGGTTACGTTTGCTCTGCTTGGCGCGGTGATCCTGGCCGTGGTGGCCGTGATCCTGTTCAGCGTTTACCGTATGTCGATCCAATCCGTGCTCCGGCTCGGCGAAAGATGACCTCCTTATGACATCTGGGATACCCGGCTCCTCGTACATTTCCTGTAGGGACGTATTCAAGATTTACAAGGTGGCCGATCTTGAGGTTGTAGCTTTGCGCGGGCTTGAACTGGAAGTGGAACGCGGGGAGGTCATGGCGATCATCGGCGCATCGGGGAGCGGCAAATCTACGCTGCTCAACATCCTCGCCGGGTACGACGCGCCGTCCGCCGGTCAGGTCCAGGTTGGCAAGTACGACCTGCTCAATATGAACTCCAAACAGATCGTGGAGTACCGGCGTCGCGAGGTCGGTTTCGTATGGCAGCAGACATCCCGCAACCTGTTCCCTTATTTGAACGCCCGGGAGAATGTCGAACTCCCGATGCTGCTGGCCGGTGCGGGCGGTCGGGAGCGTCGCAATCGGGCAGAGGAACTCCTGGATCTCGTCGGGCTCGGTGACCGGCTGGCGCACAAACCCGCTCAGCTCTCCGGCGGGGAGCAGCAGCGGGTTGCGATCGCCGTGGCCCTCGGGAACCGCCCCTCGCTTCTGCTGGCGGACGAACCCACCGGTGAGCTGGACACCGAGACGGGTCAGGAAATCCTGGACATGTTCGCCACGATCAACCGGGAGCTTGGGACGACAATCATCGTCGTGACCCATGATCCCGCCGTGTCGCAATCAGTCGGGCGTGCCGTCGCAATCCGGGACGGCAAGACGAGCAGCGAGATACGCGGCCGGGTCCAGTTTGATCGGCAGATCGGCGGTGGGCGCCGTGACGTTGAGGAGTTCCTACTCGTGGATTCTTCCGGGCGAGTTCAGATACCGCGCGAGATGCTGGACAGCCTGAATATCAAGAGGCTGGTTCAGGCGGATGTGGAAGATGATCGGGTACGTATCAGGCCTTCAGATCCCGCCGACGAGTCGACCTACGATGGCTCCCCCGAGGGTGAATCACGGTGACGACGAACGGGGGTTCGCAGCCGCTCCTGGTGGCCGACCACGTCAGTCGAACGTTCCATCTTGAGGGCGAAGAAGTTCACGCGGTCCGGGACATCAGCCTGACGATCAATCGCGGCAGATTCGTTGCGATAGTCGGACGTTCCGGTTCCGGCAAGACCACGCTGCTGAATCTGCTGGCCGGTCTCGACACGCCCACGTCGGGAGAGGTCAGGTTTGAGGGGCGAGACGTGTCGGACATGGGCGAAAAAGAGATGACGGAGCTGCGCCGGCATCGTATCGGAATCGTTTTTCAGTCGTTCGGGCTACTCCCCCTTCTGTCAGCGTTTGAAAACGTCGAGTTACCGCTCCGGATAGCCGGCGTCGGAGCACGGTTGCGTAATGAACGCGCGGAAGAAGTGCTTGACCTGGTCGGATTGTTACCCCGGGCGCGCCACCGTCCCTTTGAGCTATCGGGTGGAGAACAGCAACGCGTCGCCATCGCACGAGCCGTCTCCATGCGCCCATCGGTAATCCTGGCGGACGAACCCACCGGCGAGCTGGATTCCGCAAACGCCGAGTCGATATTTGGCCTGTTCAGCCAGATGGCTGGCGCAGAGGAGATGGCGATCGTCACGACGACGCACGACCAGACCCTGCTCGACATGGCTGAAGAAGTTCACGTGATCGGCGACGGCCTGCTTATCGAGAACGGGACGATCGACCGGCCTGAAACGCGAATGGAAGTTTTGGAACCGGAGGAATCCCCGGCAGAACCAGCCGAACCGTCAGGTTCCGGCCCGATCGACGATAGTATTTTCAGACGCCCTGATTAACCCGCACACGTCAGTTCAACACCGGCTTCGCAACTGACACGAGGACCGTTAACCTTTTCGCATGCCTTACGTCACTTCGTCGGGCCGCCGTCTTTATTACGAAGTCGCCGGCGCGGGTTTTCCGCTGCTGATGCACCACGGCTTCGCGCAGTCCGCTCAAAGCTGGGTCGATTCAGGCTGGCGAGATCTTCTAGCGACGCGATCTCGTGTGATTTCGTTCGATATCCTGGGCCACGGCAGAAGCGATACGCCGCATGATATCGAGGCCTACCGCATGGAAGAACGGATGGCAGACGTGATCGCTGTCGCAGAGGCAGGGGGTGCACAGCGCTTTGACATGCTCGGGTTCTCGCTGGGCGGCCGGGTCGCCCTGGGGATGGCATTCCGGCAGCCGGAGCGTCTGCGAAGCGTGATAGTCGGCGGGATGCACGCCCGTGCCACCGCGCTGACTGCCAACAACATGAAAAGACGCACGGCGACGCTCAGAAGGGGCAGCGTCCGCGCGCTCAGACGCGCGCTGGGCCAGAACTCGAAGAGTTCGAAAGACCTGCCGGACCCGGACCCCGAGGCGCTCGCCCTCTCGGACGAGGGATTGCTTGACTGGCCGGGCGTGGTTGAAGACCTCGATTCGCTGGACCTGCCCACCCTCATGTTCGTGGGTGAGCAGGATCGTATGCAGCCGTGGGTGGAGAAAGATGCAGCGGCCATCCCAAACGTGAACTACGTTTGTTGCCCTGACGTGGACCACACGGGAGCGTTTGACCGCAGTGACCTGGCCGGGCCTTCGGTCGTAAAGTTCCTCTCACGACTTCCGGACGCGAACTCGGGACCGATTCCATGAATGGCCTCCTGATCCTGGTGGGCGGTGGCGAGTTTGAGCCCGAGATGAAGTACGTCGATCGCGTATTGCTGGACCATGTAATCGGCCCGCCTCGCATCGCCATCCTCCCGACGGCGGCGGGCAAGGATCCGGACGCCGCTCTGAAACTTGCGGAAGCGGGAGCATCGTATTTCCGCGAGATGAGCGCTGAGGTCGATGCGATACCGGTCACCGATCGAGAGTCCGCTATGGACGAAGCCCTGGCGGCACGGATCGAGGACGCAAATGTCGTCTACCTGACAGACGGCGATTCTCGGTACCTGTACAACACCCTCCAGTTCAGCCACGCCTGGACCGCCATAGGGAACGTGATAGAGCTGAATGGCCTCGTCGCCGCCTCCGGCGCAGCGGCATCTGTATTTGGAGAGCGCGCCCCGGGTTCAGCCCTGCGCTGGGCGCCGGCGTTCAACATTCTTCCGGGATCGGTCGTCGTTCCGGACTACGCGACCACGTCGCCGCTCGGGATGCGCATGCGGCGCTTCCGCCGTCGCGGGTACGCGTACCTGGGAATCGACAGGCACACGGCGCTCTTTAACCGGGACTTCCAGTTCACCGTCGTTGGCGAGGGCGGGGTTACCGTCTGGAGCAGAAAGCGTCACGAAAAACGTGACGATGGCGATCCCCTGGTCTGGCCCTAACCCCGGAATCCCGCTTCCCGGATTCCAGACCAGCGGATGTACCATTCTTCCGCACAATTATTGAGACGCCATTTTAGGCGTGCCGCTCACCTCACCTGTCAATTCAGCGCGGGACATCACGAGCCGCTCCCGGCGCAACGGAGGTCGCAACTAGATGCCGAGGGCAATCGATCCAGATCCCGCTTACAAACGCGCCATGGTGGTAGTGGCGCACGCAGACGACGCCGAGTACGGCTGTTCCGGTTCCGTGGCAAAGCTGGTCCGTGAGGGAGTGGAGGTCGTGTATGTGCTGTGTACCGACGGAAGCAAGGGCAGCGACGATCCGAAAGATACCCGAGAGTCGCTCGCCGCGGTTCGCAATCGGGAACAGGTCGAAGCCGGAAAAGTTCTCGGGCTGAAGACGGTCGAGTTCCTCGACTTCCCGGACTCCGAGCTGGAGCCCACGCTTGAACTCCGAAAGGCCATCGCACGTGAGATTCGCCGGCACAAGCCGGACATCCTGATCTGCCAGAACCCGGCGCGAAGCCTGGAGGTCGCCGGGTACGTCGGCCACCCTGACCACCAGGCCGCAGGTGAAGCCGCGTTGTCCGCCGTCTACCCAACCGCCCGTGACCGCCTGACCTACCCGGACCTTCTCGAAGAGGGGTTGGAGCCGCACAAGGTTCGCGAGGTGTGGGTGATGCTCGGCCTTGAGAGAGCGGATTTCTTTAACGAGCTTTCAGAGGAAGATATGACGAAGGCCGTCACTGCCCTTGAATCACACGAAAGCCAGGTGCAGTACCCGGAAGTCGATGGCCGCATGCGTGAATGGCGCGGCCGGATCGGGGCAAAGGTCGGTTACCGTTACGCCGAGGCGTTCAAGGTCTTCGTCCTGGGTTAGGTGCACTTTTTGAACAGCGTCGGTGGGAAGTACGGCCAGGCGCGCTTCGCGCTACCCTGAAACGACCTTGGCCCGCTCCTGATCGACCAGCACCCGCCGGAGGATCTTGCCCGAGGGGTTCTTCGGGATGGCGTCGATGAACTCGACTTCGCGCACCTGTTTGAACGTGGCCACGCGCTCGGCGACGAACTGCATCAACTCCGGGCCCTCGACGGAGGATCCAGCCGTTCGGACAATGAAGGCCTTGGGTATTTCACCCGTTCTCGGGTCCGGCTTCGCTATCACGGCGCAGTCGGCCACCCCGTCATGCTCGAGCAGCAGCCCTTCAAGCTCCGCCGGTGGCACCTGGAAGCCGCTGTACTTGATCAACTCCTTCTTGCGATCGACGATCCACACGAAGCCGTTTTCGTCCATGCGGGCGATGTCGCCGGTGTGCAGCCAGCCGTCCTCCGTGAGGGTTGCTGCCGTGGCCTCGGGATCATCAAAATAGCCCTTCATCACCTGGGGCCCGCGCATCAATAACTCGCCCTCTTCGCCTGTGGGCAATTCTTCCGTTCCGGTATCAAGATCGACGATCTTCTGCTCCGTATCGGCCGTCGCCGGCCCGACCGAACCGGGACGGCCTCGCTCGGGGTCCACAAGATCAAGGTTTGTCACGGGAGATGTCTCCGTCATCCCGTAGCCCTGGATCGCCGGTACACCGATCACTTCTTTCACGCGGTTCTGCAACTCCGCGGAGAGAGGCGCTGCCCCGATCATCATGCAGCGCAACGCGGACAGGTCGTGATCCCTCACGCCCGGGTACTGGGACAGGCCAACGAGGACGGGTGGAGCTGTGTACAGGACGCTCACCCTGTGTTCATCCAGCAGGCCGAGGAACTCGTCCATGTCGAAGCGCCCCATCATCACCTGCGCGTTCCCCAGGGCGATGCAGGGGTTCATGAGCACGTTCATTCCGTAGATGTGGAATAACGGCAGATGAACCAGCACCACGTCGTCCTCACGTGGCTCGGCGAACTCACCCGGGCGTTTGATGAACTGCTCGACATTCGAGGTCAGATTGTGATGCGTCAGCATCACGCCCTTCGAGAGGCCGGTGGTGCCGCTTGAGTACGGCAGCACCGCGAGATCGTTCATCGGGTCGATCTCTACACGCGGCGCCTCTGCCGGGGCGGCGGCTATGCGCCCCCAGAACGATTCGGGATCGGAGCCATCGGGACGGATCACGATGACCTCCGGCACGTCATTGAGCAGCGGTTTTGCCGCATCCACCATCTCCACCAGGGAGTCGTGCACGATCAAGATCGAGGCGCGGCTGTTGTTGAGCTGATGGGCGATTTCACGCTCGCGATAGCCCGAGTTGATCGTGGTTACGGTGGCTCCGGTCTTGAGCACACCGAAGAACGCAATCTCGAACTCGGCGCAGTTCGGGGCGAGCAAACCGATCCGATCGCCCTTTTCGACGCCAGTATTCACGAGAGCGGAGGCAAGGCGGTCGCTGTGCGCATTCAGATCGCCAAAGGTGAACCGCCGCTCCCCGTCGATCACGGCGATCTTCAGCGGCCACTTCTCGGCCGCATCCACCAGGTACTGCTGTACCGGATGGACCGAGTAGGGCTGTAGCGAACTACGCAACGGTGTCGAACTCGTCATGGCGAACCTCCCTGCGGTACACAGTCGAAGTGTGTGCCTCGCTCAAGCGCCGTGCATTGATCCGGCGCGTCTACTTAAGGCAGATCTATCCTCACCTGTACAGCCGCGTTGGCGATGATCGCAAAGTCGCCGCCATCCGGATCGGGCACGTCAATCCCGCCCTTGACGGCGTTCACCGTCACCTGCCCGCCCGGGAGCGTGGCCTTGACGGCTTCTTTGTCGACCCTGTCCGGTTCCTGGACGCCGACCGTTACCTCGACCTGCAACGACGAGAACTCGATGCCGAGCGCTCGCGATATCCCGAGCGAACTGTGGTGAAGGGCGTCGTTGACGGCGCGGATCGCCGCCTTCGTGTAGTCGCCGCCGTGTAGATCGTTTCCTGTCCCCATCTCGAGGATCACGCGTTTCAGTGGCATGGGATTCCTCCTAAGGGAGATCGAGCCGCACGATAGCGGCGGCGCTTGCGACAAGGGTTCCGTCGGTCCCCTCGTCGTTGAGGATCTCAAGACCGCCTTCGACGACGTCCACGGTGCCGGTCCCATGTGGCAGCACTGCCAGTACGGCGGCCCTGTCCACCTGGTCCGGGCGGGTGACGCCGATCGTCACCTCGACCTGCATCGAATCGACGTCCAGCCCGAGCGCGTTGGCCGCGCTGAGTGAGTTGTGCCAGAGGGCGTCTCGCAACGCCCTCACGGCGGCCTTCGTGTAGTCCCGCCCCCTGATGTCTGTGCCCATGCCGATCTCGAGCACTACCCGTTTCCAGGCCATAAAAGTCCTTTCCTGCGCTACGTAGCGGTATGCCTGTCCATGATCGAGAGAACTCCAATCGAGAACCGGCTAAACGGTCTCTACGTGGTCTCCGGCCGCCGCCGCCGTGGCGCCTGCTATCTCACGCAACTGGTTCATGTGGTCCTGCATGGCGGTCTGCATCAATCTTGCGTCCGAGGAATGCATGATGAAGCGCGCGCCGAGCTTGATCGCCGTGGCGGACGTGTCGATCGTCTGCTGGTGGATCATCACCGGAACGTCGCGCGCTGACGATTTGGCGATGATGTCCTTCAGGACGTCTGTGTACTTCTCGTTCGTGTAATCGTCCGGAATGCCGAGGGACGTGGACATATCGTTCGGGCCGATAAAGATGCCGTCAATGCCGTCGATGTCCAGGATGTTGTCCAGGTTCTGGTGTCCGGGGACCGACTCGATGCCGATGATGACGATGGATTCCCTGTGCCGGTTTTCCAGGTACTCTTTCGCCTTCTCGCTTGGAAGGACGCCTTCCGTCACGGCCCGGATCAGGTACTCGCCCTTGAGCGGGTGCCACTTGGCCGTGGCGACCACCGCCTGGACCTCTTCAACCGTCTCGCAGTAGGGAACGAGCACACCCGCCGCGCCCGCATCCAACGCCATCGCGACCCACTCAGATTTCGGGATGGGAACGCGGATGATCGGGGTGATTCCTGCCTGCCGAAGCACCATGCACAGTAGCTGGTTCTCCGCCCGGTCACGGGAGCCGTGCTCGGTGTCGATGATCGCGAAGTCGAGCGTGCTGCCGGCCAGCGCCCCCCCGAACCGTATCCCCTGCATCGAGGAGATCATGCAGCCGAACACGTGTCCGCCACCGTTGAGGGTTTCTTTAAGTTGAACAGCGTCCATTACGAAGCGTCCCTTTCCTGGGATTGGGGTTTGTCCGGGATTTGTTTTGATCGATGGGTGTTTCCGACTCACGCCACTATCAACCGGCCGGTGAGTGAAAGGTAACGGTCTTCCTTTCAACGTGCGCACACGATAAACGAAGCGCCGCCTCTGCGCACCGGTCCCGGGAGGTCAGTCCGTCTTTCGCCAGAGCGGCTCCCGCTTTCGGGCGTTCTCAAGGACGGACGGATCCCACGGTTCCATCTCGAACCCTTCCGGCTGTGGAGGACGGCCGGCCCAGCCGATATGTTCATGGACCCGGCTATCCGTGTAGTAGGTCTCGTAAACCAGTTCGATAAACTCCCCGAACTGGACCGGCAGATTCGTTTCGACCGTTTTGAGGGCCGCAACCTGGCGTTCTTCATCGAGTGCGGCAAATCCACCTTCGACCCGCGATGCCATATCCAGCGACATAGCGTCCAGCACGGACAGCAGGCCGGACCGCAGGCGGCCGTAACGCTGCGATGATCGTTCCAGGCGCTCCGCCAGCCCGAGGCTGCCGGCGCCGGGAAAGTCACCGTCCTGCGGGATGATGAGATCCAACATGCGCGTAAGGACCACCCGATCGACGTCAGTTATTCGCCTGTCACTGGTCGGCATATGCGTATCCCTGAGTTCTCGTGGTGATTCGAAGCATGCAAGCACGCAAGGGGCTGATCATCCCTTCAGGTCATCCCGTTCATGCGCAATGTAATCGGCCGCCCGAAGAGCGATCGCCTGGAGAGTCGGCGTCGGATTGACGGCGCCGGCTGTCACGAACACGCTGCCGTCCACGATAAATACGTTGTCCGCGTCGTGCGCCTGGCACCACTGATTAACGACCGAGCGCTCCGGGTCCTCGCCCATTCGAGCGGTGCCCATCAAGTGCCAGCCACCCCCGCGCAAAAGCGGATTCGTCATGATCCGGGTAGCGCCCGCTTCCTCCAGAACCGTCGTCGCTGATTTGATGGAGTGGTCCATCATCCGTCGAGAGTTCTCGCTCAGGCTGTAGCTGATTTTGGGAGCGGGCAGACCGTTACTGTCCGTAAGCTGCTCATCAAGGGTCACCGTGTTGTGCTCTTCCGGGAGGTCCTCGCCTATGCCGGCAAGGGTGATGCTGTGGCCAAATCGTTCGGCGAAATCCTCGTGGTGCCCGGCGCCCCACGGCACGGGCTCATGTGCGCCGCCAAGCGCCGTCGCCAGCGGGCCGGTGCCGCGGTTGAGCTGGTAAGCATAACCACGAACGAAATCCCGCCGAAGATCGGTCTCATAGAACTCCTGCGACATCAGGATGTTGCCCATCGGGCCTTTCCAGGTTTCTGAGAGACCGGGGATCAGACCCGTCGTGATGGCGTAGGGGTGGAACATCAAGTTCCTGCCCACAAGTCCGCTCGAGTTGACAAGTCCGTTCGGATGCGTCTCCGATTTCGACATCAAGAGCAGGCGGGGCGTGCCGACTCCGTTAGCCGCCACGACCACGCTACGCGCCGCCTGGTGCTGGAGGTTTCCGGCACGGTCGAAGTAGTTCGCACCGGTGGCGCGTCCATCGAAACCGACCGTGATCTCCGACACGCGGGAGTAAGTCTTCAGCACGGCCCCGAGACGGATCGCCTCCGGCCAGTAGGTCAGATCGGTGCTGGATTTGGCTTTTCTTGTGCAGCCGAATCCGAGCGGTCCGCAGTAGTTGCACTCGTCACGGCCCTTGTACGGCTCCGAGTTCACGTAGTTGTCGGAGGGCCACCAGTGCCAGCCGAGCCGATCGAAAGCAGCGGCCATGTGCGCCCCGTCTCTCCCGAGGGGGATCGGCGGCATCGGGCGTTCAGAGCGGGGCGGACCCGCCGGGTCGCCGTTGATCCCGGAGCAACCCATCATCACGTCGTTCTGGTCGAAATAGGTATCGAGATCGTCGTACGTTATGGGCCAGTCATCTGCGACCCCGTCCAGCGTTTTCACCCGGAAATCAGACGGGTGGAAGCGCGGGGCGTGCGCCGTCCAGTGGATCGTGCTGCCGCCGACCGCTGCGAACATGAGCGGCGTGATGGCGGACTCGGCGTCGTTGATGGGGTAGTCTTCCGAGCGTCCTCGCTTGTTGGGATCCCAGTTCCACTCGTGCCGGCCCAGGACCTCCCAGTTCCGATCCTTCGTCGGGTAAAGCGCCGGGTTGATCCATCGTCCCTGCTCAAGGCAGACAACAGAGAACCCGGCCTGTGCAAGACGCCATGCGACCGCGGCGCCTGCCGCTCCGGCGCCTACGATCAACACGTCCGCCACGTCGGGGATTGAATCGCCTTCCGCCGTGATCACCGGGGAGATCTGCGGGGCGTCCATCACCTGCTCCGAACTTTGTTCAGATGGTTCCTGTCCAAATGGGATCGGTGCTTCGGTCATGCGGGGCAGCTCCGCTCGAGTTCGCCTTGAAATCCATTGGCGTGGCAACTGGACCGAAAACTTATCACGCGGAGGTGTATCGAAGTGAGGCTGCGCCTGCCGACATTCGATGTCAGACCCGTGGACCGCCTACCCCGGCCGGGATTGCGGAATGGATCGAGGTACGACGAGCCAGGCGATTACGCGCCGGTACCGGCTCGCCGACCCGCGGCATCGTCTGATTTGGCGCCGCCGCCTGAAGTCGGAACGACCAATCGTTCCTCGTAAGCGAACACCACTACCTGCGTCCGGTCGCGCATGTCGAGTTTTGACAGGACTCGTTTCACGTGGGTCTTCACCGTACCCTCGCTGATGAACAGTTCTTCGGCAATATCGGCGTTCGTGTCACCGTGTGCCATCAGCATGAAAACTTCTTGTTCTCGTGCAGTTAGCTCGGCAAGCATCGCGGCGGTCGCAGACCGAACCTCCGAGGTACTCGGAGCGAAGGAGAGGATTCCCGGAGACGCTTCCGCCATATGCCCGGTGCCCAATGCCGGACCTGGATTCGCGTTACCGCCTGACGCGGGTGTAGCGATCCCGGGTTCCGATGGCGCCGTGATCCTCGACGGGTCGTCTCCCGTCGGTGGCGATACGGGCCTGCCTCCCACCCGAGTTGAGCGGGAACCCAACATCAACCTGGCCCACCAGCCGTGTATCGATGAGAAAACGAGGACCACGTGTGAGGCGACCAACAAGCCCAACAGGCCGAACGGCGTGACTGTCAGCGCTTCTGACGGCGTGTCCAGCATGACGCGCAAATCGCTGATGTAGAAATCAACGACCGGCCCACTCTTGACCATTGCGATCACCGGGGCGAACACCATCGCGCCGCTCACCGTGTACATGACCACGAGTGTTACGAATGCCGCGACCCCGATCGGGAGCTGCACTCCGAGGTAAACCAACCCGGTCCAGGTCGTTGGGTCTACGAGCCTGACCTTCACCTGTGAGCGGAAGTTGCTGACGCCCTCAAGCCTCGACGGGGGGGCGCTTGATCGGCGTGCCGTTTACATATCCGGTGGTGAGCGCTTCCAGGTCGCCGAGCCACCTCGAGATGAACAGCGCGGCAATCAAAACGACCGGTCCGACCGCGGTCCAGATCATCGCTCCACCCAGTGCCAGGGTGATGGTAATAAATATGATGTACCCGATGCCGAGCGGAAACGTCAGAAGCATGTGACCGGCACGCAGGTAAGTGCGGTAATCGACGACCGGTTTGAGGACGTGCCCGGTAGGTCCGCGGTTCGATGGGTAAGACGTTTTGAAAGGGCTATTTGTGTAAGACATGCCAAAAGATTCCGGTGACTCTCGGTTAGTTACGTCTCCCTGCTGGGGCATTCTCGCCGAAACGCCCATCACCCGCCGGGATGATTCACAAACGTACAGTCGTACGGCTCGCTAACATCGCGAGCGCGTCTCGGTTTGCGAAACACCGTCCTCCACGCGGGACTAAAGCAGGTCGATCTCCGTTGACCCATCGCCGCCCATTGCCTGTTCGGACCGTTCGAATCCGCCGACGGCCGGATGGAGTCGCAGCGCCTCGCGTGTCGCGTCCCGCAGCGCCCCGGTGCCTTTGCCGTGGATGATCCGGACGCTCGTCAGTCCGAGTAGCGCGGCCTCGTCCAGGAACGCCACCACCTGTTCGTAAACCTCGATGGCACGGATGCCCCGTATATCCAGCTCCCGCGTCGGCGCGTCGATCACCGGCGTTGAGGTCGTGATGCGGGACTCGTCTGACGCCTTCACCTCTTCGGACGGCGTGACCACTTTCAGCTGGGCGACGCTCAACGTGACGCGTGCGTTGCCGAGAATAAGATTTGCGGAGCCGTCAGAATTCACTTCGGTCACGGTCGCCTGAGCGCCGAGACCCCGGACCTCCACAATGTCGCCCGCCGTGACCGGTCGCGGCGGCGGGGCCTCTTCCGGTTCGATCTTCTCGCTCTCTGTCGGCCGTGTGACCTTGAACCGATCCGCGCGTGCCAGGGATCGCCTGACTCGTTCCTGCTCGCGCCGCACCACCGACATGTCGCGTTCCTGGCTGGCCTGTCGCTGAATCTGCCGCAGACTCGTTCGGACCTCCTCCGCCTCACGCTGGAGTTCCCGCCGGGTTTCCTCCACCAGATCGTCCTGCGCCTCGGTGATGGCTCGAACACGCTTCTCAAGGTCCACTCGGGCCGCGTCCGCCTCCGCGCTGTTCGCCTCGGCTGCCGCCAGTTGTCCTTCTATCTCGGCACGCTCACGTTGTAGCTGTATGAGCAGCGCCTCAGTAGCCGAGTGCTCCGGCGCTAGCAGGTCGCGTGCCCGATCCAGGACTTCGTCCGGCAGTCCCAACCGCTCCGCCACCGCCATCGCATAGCTGCGTCCCGGTGTGCCCATCGACACCCGGTAACTTGGCATCATCGTGTCCGGGTTCAGCTCGACGGCGGCGTTGCGCATGCCGTCAGAGTCGCCGGCGTGCTCGGCCACGGCGCGATGGTGTGTGGTGACGATGGTAGGGACGCGCTTTTCTACGAGGTGGTCGAGAATCGCTCGTGCAAGCGCCGAGCCTTCCTCCGGGTCTGTGCCGGTGCCGAGTTCGTCGAGCAACACCAGGGAACGGTCGTCCGCTTCCTCCAGCACGTCCACAACGGCATCGAGGTGGGACGAGAAGGTCGATACAGATCGCTCGATGCTCTGCGCGTCTCCGATATCCACATACACGCCATCGAACACCGAGATTTCGGTGAGGGGATCACCCGGGACCTGCATACCGGACTGGTGCATCAGCACCGCAAGACCCGCCGTCTTGAGCGCAACCGTCTTGCCACCGGTGTTCGGGCCGGTGATTACCAGGGCGCGGAAGCCGGGTCCGGCCGTGAGGCTAATCGGGACGGCGCTTTCGCCGAGCAAGGGGTGCCGTACATCCACCAGGTTGAGCGCGGTGTCGTCGCCCGCCGGGAGCGTCCTGGCACGTGAGGCCCGCATCAGGTGCGCCAGCCGGGCACGTGAGAACACGAGGTCCAGCCTGCCCGCCGCCTCGATCGCCATCATTGCGTCACCGGCACGGTCAGACACGAGGCCAGAAAGGCGCCTGAGGACCTTCTCCTCTTCCCGGATCACCTCGGCGGAAGCCTCTCGCCAGCCGTTGCAAAGGTCCACTGCATCGAACGGCTCAACGAACAGCGTCTGCCCGGTGTTAGATACGTCGTGAACGATGCCGGGCACGGCCGAGCGTTGATTGGAGCGAACCTCGACCACCAGCCGATCGCCTCGTGTGGCGATGACCGGCGCCTGTATGGCGTCGCGAATCCCCGGGCGGGCTATCAAACGCTCCAGGTGGGTGGCGAGCCTGCGATAGTTTTCTCCAACGCCGGACCGGAGTTTTCCAAGACCGGGCGTAGCGGAGTCACGGATGTTGCCACGTTCGTCTATGGCCTCGCCGATGCGTTCATCGAGCCAGCGCAAGTCCGGGATCAGCGCCGCCAGGGTGCCCACCAGCGGTGTTTCGCGACCCAGCGCGTGCGCCGCCTCTCGCGCCTCCCAGAGGGAACGCATTACCTGGCCTACGCGTCCCAGCTCCTCGCCATCGAGCACGCCGCCCAGTTCCGCCCTGTCGATATAAAGGCGCGGGTCTATCAGCCCACCCAGCCCGATGTCCCCGGACTCATCCAGGATGCGCCGCGCTTCAGCCGTTTCTTCCTGCAGCCGTTCGATCTCGCGCTCGTCCCCTGATGGTTCCAGTTCGAGCGCAAGCTCTCGCGCCCTGAACATCTGCGCACCCCCGGCGAGCATGTCCAGTAGCTTCGGCCATTCGATCAGCTCACGAGACCGCTCGGTGAGTGTCTGCGCGGGCGTGAGATCCTGTGATTCGTTTGGGCGTACGGCTTCGTGTTCCGGCATGGGATGCTATTCTAATGTTGGACGGTCGCCGACAGCCTCTGAACCCGGGAGCCCAACAGATCGTCGTTATCCAGATCCTCTGGCGAGGCCAGGACGATACGTACGCCAATATCAGATACGGGAACAACCGAGACGATCGCCCGATCGATTCCGGGCGGGGAAGAGGTCTACCAGGCTCTTGCCGGCCTCCTTGCGCGGGCCGGGCTTGAGTACTCCGGCGGCTTTGTCGAAGTGGACGGATTCCGGGTTCACTACCTCGATTACGGACCCCGTAATGATTCCGGGCCGAGCGATCACCCGCCTGTATTGCTGATGCATGGCGCCGGTCCGGGGTCGGGCAACTGGTACGCCCAGATCGCGGCTTTACGTGAGACACGACGGGTGATTGCGATTGACAGCCCGTTGTTCGGGCTCTCTGATCTGACCGAGCAGGACGGGCATCCAACCGTTTCCGTGGCGCGCTTCCTCATCAGCTTTCTCGATGCGATCGGGATCGATCAGGCGGACTTCGTCGGCCTGTCATTTGGTGGTGCGGTCGTGCTGACCGCCGCCATGGATCACCCCGGGAGGGTGCGCCGTCTTGTACTGGTCGACTCCGCCGGATTCGGGCGGGGTATCCCGTACGCCTGGCGGCTTGTGCACGCGCCGTGGCTCGGGAACCTGCTGTTCAAGCCGAGCCGCTATATTCGTGACCGGGTTTTCGAGAAGTGGGAGGTTCGCAAGCCGGAAATGCCGGACCGGTCCGCATACTCCGCGTATTCGTTTGCCGTACGAACCAGACCGGGGCGCTCCGATCGGATGAAAGAGGGCATGAAACGGTTTACATCCTGGCTCGGTCAGCGCCTGAGGTTCTCGGACGATGAACTGCGTTCCGTAGCCCCGCCGACGCTCGTGATGTGGGGCAGCGACGACCGCGTCTTCCCGGCCAATCACGGCGAGCGCGCGGCCCGGTTGATCCCGAACGCACGACTTGAGGTGATCCCGGACGCGGGCCACGTCTGCTTCTGGGATCAGCCCGAGACTTCGAACAGACTGTTAGTAGAGTTCCTGAACGGGGATTAAGCCCGAAGGGGCACCCGCGTGGGCCATTCAAGGGGCGATAGTAGCGGACATTTCATCCCAATGGCCGCCCGGCCGGGCCCCGTGAACCTCAGTCCCACACGCCGATGATCGCCCCCAGGATCAGGAAGGTGATCACGGTGTGGCCGTTATCGATCAAAAAGTGTTTCAGGTTGTTGCCGGTGAACGCTTTGTGAGTGGCGTCCATCGCCGCGAACACGCCCAAACCCAGGATCCCGACGATCAGCAACCCGTCTTCGATCCCCGGATCATCCAGTTGTTGGAGAAGATGGGCGATCACGAAAGCGACGACGATCGCCGCGCCGATAGAGATGGCGAAGGGAACCGCCATTGGCCCGGGTCGCGCCTGGATCTCTTCTTTTGTCGTGCCGATGGCGTCCATCCAGGCGTTGGCGAACAATAATGGCGAAAACCACAGCGCACCGAATACCTGTCCGGCGATCACCGACACGATGATGGCGATGTAGTTCAGATCACCCCAGTTCCAGTCCATGAGAAGCCTCCCGCATGCGCCAGAGGGGCGTCGAGTCCGTCCGGCCTGGTTGTGGGGGGCAGGTTATCAATTGCCATGTCCGCTCATCGGTTAAGAACCGGGAACGATGTCAGACCACGCCAACACCAACCGTGCCCCCCGCTCCGTCCCGATGGTCGCGCGGCCGGGCCTAACCGCCTTCGTACCGGGGTCTGAAGTCCTCTGCCCGGTCCTCGGGCTGATAACCCAGGACATCTCTTGCGTGCGATATGTCTCGCACACCCCACAGGTTGTCGGAGCCCGAGTAGAAGATGTCAAACATCAGGTCGTCCGGGGCATCCAGGCAGCGCTGAACGATCTGCGCCGCGTCCCGGTTACTCGTCCACAACGAGAACGAGCGATTGCCGGGCATATCGACGTCGTTCGGGTTGATGTTGCTCGTAGGGTTCAACGGGCTGTCCGTCCGGTTAACGGAACTGAAGCGGATGCAGAGCGCCGAGATGCCGTGAACATCCGAGTAGTAGCGGCCAAGCGCCTCACCCCAGATCTTGGTCGCGGCGTACAACCCTGACGGGCGCACCGGCCACGTGTGTTTCGCGCGCTCGTAAGAGTCGGATTCGCCCTCGTATGTCCCGCCGATGACCGCTCCGAGATCGTCTTCCTGTTCGTAGTTCCACGTCACCTGCCCGGTCGAGGCGAAGATGACACGCTTGACGCCGGCCTCGCGTGCCGATTCAAAGATGTTGTACGCACCAACGAGATTGGACTCACGCATCTGGTCCCAGTGATCGCCCGGACCACCGTTGGCTCCGAGGTGCACAACTGAGTCCTGTCCCTCCAGCGCCGCCCGAACGGCATCGAAGTCGGCGACGTTCCCCTCAGTGATGTCACGGCCGTGATCTCCAACGAGGTCGAATCCCTTGAGGGTGTACCGGTCCGGCGAATCAGCCAGCCGGGTCCAGACGGCGGTACCGATGAGTCCGGTAGCACCTGTGATGAGGACTTTCATGGTTTCTCCAGTTGTGAGGATGGACTGGCCTTCGTTCCAACAAGACGTATTATTCTGCACGCCCGTCATCCTGAACTTGATTCAGGATCCGATCTTACGAGAGCAACCCTGTCAGATGGCGAGATTGTCTGTGATATCAGTGGGGGACCCGGTTTAACCGGACCCGGATAGAAACGGATCCTGAATCAAGTTCAGGATGACGTTCATGACGCCCCGGCCAGGAAGGCAACCAGCGCGCAGATCAAACGCCTTTGATTGCCTCATCATGAATACCGAGGAATGTTGGACGTTTGGGTCGTCCCAATTCTGTGAACCTCACGACTCACAACTAAAGCTCACTGGTTAGCACGGTCAACCGGTCGCTGTTCATGAACTTGTCGGTGAAGTCGAGTCCCAGCCCGGGGTCGTCCGAGACTGATGCGAAGCCGTTCTCCACTTTCGGCAGTGCCGTCACGATGTCCCTGTACCAGGTGGCGTTGTAAGACCTCACCGTCTCCTGGATGAAGGCGTTTGTGGCGTTCAGGTTCAGGTGAACACCGGCCATGAAGGCGATCGGCCCCACGCAGTCGTGCGGGGCGATCGGGATGCCGAAGCACTCCGCCATCGTGGCGATGCGCTTGGCCTCCGAGATGCCGCCGACCCACCCGAGATCGAACATGCAGATATCGGTCGCCTGCTTCACAAACATCTCCCGGAACGACCAGCGGGTCGATACGTTTTCGCTGGCGATTGTCGGGATGTTGGTCGTGCTTCGGAACTGCGCCAGGGCGTCCAGGTTATCCATCTGGACCGCGTCCTCGAACCACAGCGGCTTGAACGGCGACACGGCCCGGGCGATTTTGATCGCGGACGGCAGATTCCACGATTGGGTCATCTCGACAGCGACTTCCATCTGGTCGCCCATCGCTTCGTGGATCAATCGGAACGGCTCGGTCCCCTTTTCCACGTCTTCGAGCGATATGAACTGGCCGTTTGTTTTCGCTGCGAACCGGGAGAAGGGCCAGATCTTCATCGCCCGGAACCCGTCGGCATGGAGGCTTTCAGCCAGTCCTACGGGATCGACCATAGATGTGTGAGCATCGTCATACGGGCCCGCTGGGACGAAGTCGTCCGAGCCGGGCATCGGTCCCTCGGTGCGATTCATGTAGAAGGGGTAGCCTACGCAGGTGGCATAAACCTTGATCGCCTCCCGGCTCAGCCCGCCAAGGACGTTGTAAACCGGTTCGCCCATGCGCTTGCCGAACAGGTCCCACAGGGCGATGTCGATGGCCGATAACGCCCGCATCTCCGCGCCCCGGGAACGCATGCCGCCGGACATCTTCGCCAGGTTCGACCAGTGCCGGTCGAGCTGGCTGGCGTCCTTGCCGAGCAGGTACTCGGCCGCGTCGGCGTGGATGAAGGCGTGAACGGGTTCGGGCGATCCCGGCGTCTCGCCGATCCCGTAGAGGCCATCATCCGTGTGGAGCTTGATGAATACCAGCTTTGGATACTCGCCATGCTGGAAGGTCTCGATCCTGATTATTTTGGGCGATTTCGCCACAGGAGTGGGGCCTTTCCGACTGGACGGTAAATTACGAGCGCCGGTTGCCTCCAGCGCCGGGACTCCCGACTAAAGCTCCGTGGTCCGGACGGTCAACTGGTCGCTGTTCAAGAACTTGTCGGTAAAGTCCAGCCCCAGTCCGGGGTCGTCTGCGACCGAAGCGAAACCGTTCTCCACCTTCGGCAGCGCCGTCACGATGTCGTTGTACCAGGTGGCGTTGAATGCCCTCACCGTCTCCTGGATGAAGGTGTTCGTGGCATTCAGGCTCAGGTGGACGTCCGCCATGAAGGCGATCGGTCCCACGCAGTCATGGGGCGCTATCGGGATGCCAAACGACTCCGACATCGTGGCGATGCGCTTGGCCTCGGAGATTCCGCCGACCCAGCCGAGGTCGAACATCGTGATGTCGACCGCCTGTTTAACGAACATCTCGCGGAAGGTCCATCGTGTGGATACGCCTTCGCTGGCGATGGTCGGGATGTTGGTCGTTTTGCGGAACTGCGCCAGTGCGTCCAGGTTGTCCATCTGCACGGCGTCCTCAAACCAGAGCGGTTTGTAAGGCGTCACCGCCTGGGCGATCTTGATCGCTGAAGGCAGGTTCCACATCTGGTGCATCTCGACGGCGACCTCCATCTGGTCGCCCATCGCCTCGTGTATCAGTCGGAACGGCTCGGTGCCCTTCTCGATGTCTTCTGCCGAGATGTGCTGCCCGTTGGTCTTGCCGACGAACTGGTCAAACGGCCAGATCTTCATCGCCCTGAAGCCCTCGGAATGGAGGCTCTCGGCGAGACCAACGGGGTCAGTCAAGAAGGCATGCTGGTCCTCGTAAGGACCGTCCGGCCGGTAGTCGACCGAGCCCGGCTCGTAATGCCCGGCCCGGTTCACGCCGTACGAGTAGCCGGCGCAGGTGTTGTAGACCTTGATCGCCTCCCGGCTCAACCCGCCAAGCACGTTGTAAGTCGGCTCGCCCATTCGCTTTCCGAACAGGTCCCACAGGGCTATGTCGATTGCCGACAGCGCGCGCATCTCCGCGCCGCGTGAACGCATGCCGCCTGACATCCTCGCCAAGTTGTGCCAGTGCCAGTCCACGCGAGAGGCATCCTTGCCAAGCAGGTACTCCGAGGCGTCGGCGTGGATAAACGCGTGCACCGGTTCCGGCGACCACGATGTCTCACCGATGCCGAACAAACCGTCATCGGTGTGGATCTTGATGAAAACCAGCTTCGGATATTCGTCGTGATGGAAGGTTTCGATCTTGATGATCTTCGGCGATTTCGCCACGCAGCCAAGCCTTTCGTTCAGGTTTAATTTTGAAGTTTGGCCAATGAAATCCCTCTCCCGGCGGGAGTGGGCCTGGGGGCCTGCCCTTCCGCTCGTCGGAAGGGTGAGGGAGAAGTCTCGTTCAGGGTTAAGCCCCCCTTACCCCCTCAGGCCCCTAACCGGAGAGTTGCTCGTTGGTCTGAGGAACGTCCATCCAGCTCACCTCTTCGTCCGCCTTTTCCTGGCCGCAGACATCGCAATCGGCGTTCCAGTGTCCGCCGGGCGGCATGGCGACGGCGAAACGCATCGAGGTCTCTTTGCCTTCGGTCGTGATGTGATGAGTAGTCCCGCGCGGAACCCAGACAAGGTCACCCTTGCTGGCGACGAAGGTCTTTCCGCCACTCAGCTCCCAGCGAATCTGACCCTGCTGGACGTACCACCACTCATCGAAATCCTTGTGGAAGTGGGGCATGTTGCCGCGACCTTCGGGCTGGGTCAGCCAGGTGCCGATGTTTCTCTCGTCCGACACAATGAACTCATGCCACTCGTCTTCGCCAGCGTGCTTCGCATTGAGTGCGTCAAGCGTCGTGTGCAGCACGCCGGGCCAGTCATCGTTGTTGATGCGGGGCGGGATAGGTCCGGTGACCGTGTCGGAGATGGTCAGGGACCCCGGCGCCTTCACCTGTGCTACGCCAAAGACATCGGCGGACTCCGGCGCGTGGTCACACACCTTGCACGGCGAGGCATAGTGTTCGGCGGGGGGCTGCGAGACGGCGAACCGCAGAGACAACCCGTCGCCCACGTTCTTGATGTGATGAACAGAGCCACGCGGCACCCACACAACGTCGCCTTCGTGAGCCGTGACCTCCACCCCGCCTGTGTAGTGCCACTGGATGGTGCCGCGCATCACGATCCACCACTCGTCGAAATCCTTGTGCCAGTGTGGGATGTTTCCGGTGCCGGGATTGTTTGCGATGAGTGTTCCGTTGTTTCGCTCGTCCCAGATCAATGACCTCGACCACGGCGCCGGCCCCATGGCATCCACAACGTCCTGGATGCGGGTGTGGATCCGGCCGGGCCAGTCGTCGTTATCGACCCTGGGTGGCACAGGGCCATCGACGCTGTCTGCGATATTGACTTCACTCGTAGTCAAAGAGGTTCTCCCGGGGACTGGGCATTTGGAACGGGCGGTCCGCCCGCGAAGAGCGCATCTTAACCCCCGTGGCCTTTCCCGAGTAGGACCGAAAACCGCCCGGTTTCCGCCTACACGGTTCCGGGTGCTAAACTGCCGCCAACATGGTATTCAGCGCGCTCGTATTCCCGATGCTCGTGATGACGCTTACCGCAGGCGTGTTCACGAGCGCGTGGCGGAGCGATTCACCGATACGCGCATTCAAACGCAGCTTCTTACTGACCTTTGCGCTGGTGCTGCTCACGCCGTGGGTCGGTGCCTACTCCGCCGAGACCGCGATAGTTAACGGAACGGTCGCCGGACTGCTTGCAGCCAGTATGTGGTGGGTACTCCAGAAACGCCTGCGAGCTGCAGGGGCACCCACCCACTCAACGCACTAGCCCCGGGCCAGCTTCTCGATATCGGGTTGTGCAAGCCGGTACGTGAGCCATTCGTCCATATCCTCGAAACCCAGCCGGCGATAGAACTCACGCGTCGGGTTCCAATCGAGTACCGATAGTTCGAAGCGCGCGCAGCCGCGTTCATCCGCGATCCGCGCCAGCTCCCGCATCAGGTCTAAACCGAGCCCGTAGCCGCGCGCCTGTTCTTCGACGTAGAGGTCTTCCAGGTACAGGCCCGGTTTTCCGAGCCATGTCGAGTAGTTGTGGAAGAACAGGGCGAAACCGACGGCCTTCCCGTCCAACTCGGCGAGCAGTGCCTCAAACCGGGGTGTATCCCCGAACCCGTCTCGCAGCACGTCGGCTTCTGTGAGCTGGACCGTCTCGACGGGCTCCTTCTCGTAGATGGCCAGTGAGCGAACGAGTTGAACGATGGTGCCGGCGTCCCCGGGGACTGCGGTGCGCACGTTTTTCACTGGCATAGGGTTACGGTCTCCACCGGACGTTGTTGCGAGATGTACGGGATGGTCTGAGGACCCTCGGGCAGCACGCAGATAGACGCATCCACATCCATCGCATCTATAGCGGCCTGGATATCGTCGATGGCCTCGAAGTGGGATGCCTTGAGTTGTGCATCCGACAGCTTGCCCGCCTTCACCAGGACCCTCGCCTGCATCTGGATCTTCGCCTGGATTTGCACCTGCCACTGGTCCGGTTCCGAGTAGCCGGGAGTTTCTATCATCTCCAGGAGTGATGCCGGATCGGATCGTGAGGAGAGGATCGATGCGTACGAACCGTGGTCCGGGATGCCATCCCGGCATTCAGATGCGCACACGATCAGCCCGCCGGTTTTGACCACGCGTGCGGCGGCGGACATGCCTTTCACGGTCTGATAGAGATTCTGGTCAAGCGGGTATCCGGAGTTGCTCGTGATCACGAGATCGAAGAGCCGGCCGACCGGTTGCATCGAGTCCAGTCTTGCCCGCGTGCATGCGGCGGCGTGCATGGCGAACAACTCTCCCGCGTAAACGCCCGTCACCTGCTGGTCGCTGTTGAGCACCACATCCACGCTGAAGTCCGGCGGGGCAAGGCGTGCGATCGCACGCACGTCTTCATGGACCGGGTTTCCCTCGGTCACGCCCCATGTGGCGCCGGGATGACCGATGCGCGCGGCGTCGTGGAGCGTAAGAACGGTGTCGATGCCCGCCAGGCCGGGCGCGACCATCTTCGGACCGCCGCTGAACCCGGCGAAGAAATGCGGCTCCACAAATCCGGTCGTAATCCGGAAGTCGGCTCCCGTCCACTCGCGGTTCAGCTTCACCGGTACGTCGTTGCCGAGCATGCCCCGGATCGTGCCAAGATCGGCCAGCCCTTCCTCGGAAGAGTCGCGAGCAACGTGATTGACGACACGGCAGGCCGAAGCTATCTCTTCGCCCAGCATGTGCCGTATTTCGCTGCCAGTGTTGGCACGATGGGTCCCGGTGGCAATCAAGATCGTCACATCTTCGGGACGGATAACCCCCTCAAGCTCATCCAGGATCGCCCGGACCATCAGACGCCGGGGCTGTGCGCGGGTCACGTCACAGACGGAGATAGCGACTCGCTGGCCCTCGCGGGCGATCTCTTTCAACGGCCTGGAGTTGATCGGCGCACCAAGCGCATCGTGGATAGCGCGTACCGGGTCCGACAACGCCGGACGGAACGTGGGCGTAATGACCGTCGTTTGCTCTCCCGGCAGATCGAGCGAAAGGCGGCCGTCTCCATACGCGAGCGTGACTTGCAGGGCAGTCGACTTTCGGGGTTCTGATTGGTTTGAAATCGGGTTGTTCGTTTGTTCTGGGCCGTATTGGTGGCCATCGTACAGGCACGGGCCCTTGATTGGCCCGAATACGGGGTTGGCAGGTTGCGCCATATGCGATACATCTTTTGAGGGATCGCGCGTCATGTGGGGGCAGGGCTGCTTCGGTCCCGGTGTGGAGGCATGATGCCGTCTGGTTCGCAGGCGTATACACCGGCGACGGAACTCGCCGAGGCGGTCCGATCACGCCGGGTTTCACCGGTGGAGATTACGGAGGCCGCGCTTCGAAGAATTGATTCTTCTCAGCCGGTATTGAACGCGTTTATCACCGTAGCCCACGACGAAGCTATGGCCGAGGCACGGGCGGCCGAAAAAGCCGTCGCGAGCGGCGGTCAACTCGGACCGCTGCACGGCGTTCCATACTCGGTCAAAGACCTTGTCAACACCCGGGGCGTCCGGACTACGATGGGTTCGCTGATCTTTGAGAACAACGTTCCAGACGCCGACGCCGTAGCGGTTGCACGCCTGCGCGCTGCCGGGGCGATCATGATCGGCAAAACGACGACGCCAGAGTTCGGCCACAAGCCTTTCACGCGAGCGCCCCTGTTTGGCGATACGCCTAACGCATGGAATCCAGACCGGATCGCCGGTGGCTCCAGCGGGGGTGCGGCGGTGGCGACGGCGGCCGGCCTGGCTCCGTTGAACGTCGGTACCGACGGCGGCGGATCGATACGTATTCCGGCTGCGGCAAACGGCATCGTCGGCATGAAGGCGACGCTGGGAACTATTCCGCACGATGCCGCTCCCGATTCGTTCGGCGCAAACATCTACGTCGGACCCATGACGCGGACGGTCGCTGATGCCGCGCTCATGCTTCAAGTGATGGCCGGCCCACACCCCTCCGATGCTCACTCGATGGGACGCCGTAGGCAGGATTATGTCGACGCGGCAGCAAACCCGGGCGGGCTCGAAGGGACAAAGATCGCATGGCGACCTTTGATGGGCAACGAGGTCGTCGATTCCGAGGTTCAGGCGATCACCCACGGCGCCGCCCGGGCCTTTGAAGAGGCCGGAGCGACGCTGGTCGAAGTAGACGACGGTTTCGTCACTCCGGAACCCTTCTGGCGGGTCCTCAGCCAGGCGGCGTGGCGCTCACGCTTCGGCGATTACGTGGATGAGTGGGGCGACCGGATGACGCCGACCTTCCTGCGTTCGATTACTGAAGCATCTGATTATTCAGCGGCAGAACTGCAGAAAGCCATATATCAGCGCACGCAGCTTTTCCGGGAGGTCCAGGGCTGGTTCAACGAGTTTGATCTCGTCCTCACCCCGACGCTTGCCCGCACGGCGCTTGAGTCGGACATGGACCTGTACGACCCGGTGGTGATCGAGGGCCAGGAGGTCGGGATCATCAGGCAGAACTGGTACCCGTATACGCATCCGTTCAACCTGACGGGTAATCCGGCGATCACGCTGCCGGCCGGGTTCGCGGGCGATGGATTGCCCGTAGCTCTCCAGATCGTGGGGCGCTACGCCGACGACGCGGCGGTGATCCGGGCAGCGGCGCTTTTTGAGCAGCTCCGTCCCTGGGCCGGCCGAACACCAGATTTGCCCGAGCTTTCAAATTCGAGATAGGAAACGGCGAAGAAATCTTGACGAGCGGAAGTGGCGAGATGCAAAGA
>CAYYRD010000024.1:0-50848 GCA_964474025.1 uncultured Dehalococcoidales bacterium
CGGAGGTGGCCGGACTAATATAATCCCTGGTATCGCTTCAGGGGGCAGGTCAGTCCCATGAAAAGAATGCATACACCGGGAAGCACCTGGAGTTGGCCCGACGGATCGGCAACCAGATCGCCGGCGCGGTGGAGAATTCCGAGCTTCACCGAGCTCTTTCCGACACTGAGGCAAGCACCCGGGCCGTCGTCGAGACGGCGGCGGTCGGCATTGTTACCGCCGACTCTCAACTGTTGATGCAGACCGTGAACGACGCCGTTCTCGACATGTTCGGCTACACGAGAGAGGAATTGGTCGGCCAGAACGTCTCGATCCTCGCCGAGGAGCCGTACCGCAGTGAGCACGACGGGTACCTGGCCCGTTACGAGGAAAACGGGGATCCACACATCATCGGGCGGTATCGGGAGGTCGAGGGCAGGCATAAGGACGGGACGAGTTTCCCGTGTGAACTCGAGGTGACACAGGTCGATCTGGAAAGTGGAAGGATCTACACCGGGATCATCCGGGATATCACCGACAGAAAGCAGGCCGAGAACGCGCTGGCCGAGTTGGCAGCGAGCCTGGAACGGCGCGTGGTGGAACGTACCGAGGAACTACAGGAGGCCAACGCCGAGTTAGAGGCTTTTTCATACACCGTGTCACACGACCTGCGTGGCCCTTTGACCATGAATGCTCACCTCGCGTCCAGGTTGCTTGAATCCGAAAAGGAAACGCTCTCCGAAACCTCCCGGAAGTACATCGAACTGATGGCCCGTTCATCGTCAGAGAGTGCTGAACTGGTCACTGATCTCTTGAACTTCGCCCGCCTGGGCCAGCAAGATCTAGATGTCGAGCGAGTGCAGTCGGATGTCATTATCCGTTCAGTGCAGGGTGAGTACGCGGAGATCCATCCCCATGTCCAATGGACGGTAGGCGAGTTGCCGGAATGCGATGCCGATCCGGGGCTGCTACGCGCGGTGTTCACCAACCTGATCAGCAACGCATGTAAATTCACCGATCCGGATCGCACACCAGCGGTCGAGTTGGGGTCTGATGAAATGGATGGAAACACCGTCTTCTTCGTGAAAGACAACGGCATCGGCTTCGACATGGAACAGGAACACCGGATATTCGAGGTGTTTGAACGGCTTAACCGACCGGAGGACTACCCGGGAACAGGCGCCGGCCTGGCGATCGTGCGCCGGATCGTAGAAAAACACGGCGGTCGCGTCTGGGCGGAATCCAGGCCTGGTGAGGGCACGACGGTCTTCTTCACACTGGAACGAGATCGTGCGTGAGGTGCCCGCTGCCGGTGCACCTAAAACCCAGGGCACGCGACCCCGGATCTGACTCGCGACGAGGACGTTCGGCGGATCAGGTCAGGAACCTCGCGCATTCGACCCCTGTGCGCCCCTCGGATGCTGCTTGCCGAGCCCGTTCTGGCGCGATGGGAGATTCGAAGAGCCTGACCGGATAATGCCGGTGTTCCGACCACCAGCGACTCGCGGATCTACCGGGTGATCCGTCTCCCTTTGCTGAAAATTGGCGGGCCCTGTCCGATTCGAACCGACGACCTGCGGATTAAAAGGCAGCATGTCGTCATCGGCGCATAACGATCGAGCCTCCGGGCGTTTTTCAAACAACGCGCAGGTCGATTGGGATTTCCAAAACAACCTGGTCAACGGCTCACTCAGGCACAATCCGCGCCTGGTGTTCTCCATATGTGGCGATGTCGTGCAGCACACGCTGCATTTTTCACATTGGAACTTCTTATATCTCCTTATCGCACGGCGTCCGATCGCGGGTGGTAGGAGAAGATCATGTTGTCGTGGAAGAGCGGGTCGAACTGGTAGAAGAGCTGGCCACTGCTGCGAGGGGCTTCTACAGACGCCACGATCGAGCCGTTCGCCGGTACGGGGCGCCCGTGGAAGTATGTCTGGTCGACCCAGGGGATGCCATCGGGGTCGTAGAGAGTTCCGGTTTCGGGGTTCAGCGTCAGGAACGGCGCCCATCCAGCGATCGGCGGGATGATATCGCCGCCCGTACCCGGATTCTCAAGAAAGTCCGGGAAGTCGAGTACCGGGTACTTCTGATCATCCGGGTGAGTGGTGATGGGCGTAACCGGCATTTGCGCTACGCCGAAGCCTTCCGTGTCCACACCGATCAGCAGTCCTGTCCCGTGCGAGTCGTACAGCTGAACACCTTCGTCAAGGCCGTCGCCTCGCCGTGCTGCGCGAGGTGGGTCGAAACGGAAACGCTCGCTGGCGTTGGCGAATATGTAGCCTTCGTGAGTGAACCCAAACTGGTCGCGGAACTCCGTAAGCCCGGCGATGTCAGACTCCTCCGTGAACACGCCGTGTTGCTGGATCACCCCGAGCATCGGCATGTAACCCCAACCGGTCCGCCACTGCATCTCGGCCGCTTTCGGTACGCCGTAGGTCGGCTTGGGGTTCATCTTCTCGAAACTGAAACCGCCGTTCGGGAATACTGCCGCAACCCCTTCCTGGATCGCCCCGCCGAAGTCCACGTTCCGGTAGTAGTGGGTCGTGCCATCCAGGTTGATCACCTTCACCCGAATGACGTCGCCCTGTGTCCAGTCCCGTATCACCCCGCCTTTGCCCGCCGCATCCGGCTGTGCATATGGCGTTGCCCCGTAGATCTCGTTATTCGCGTAAGCGAGGACGATGTCATAGTCCCCGAATTCGCCTAACGTCAGACCGTCTTCGTGTGCCAGCACGTCCCATGCTTCTGGCGGTAACTGGCGCAGGTCGCCGGCCAGACGCAACCATTCTCGAAAGGTGCCGGACGGACTTGCATCCGGCCTGATCAGCATCGCTTCGATTTCGGCTCCGGTCGCCCCGTTCAGCGCGGACGTCGCGACGATGTACGCCTTCTTCTCAGGCGCGGCGTCGCCGATGGCTTCAAGGGTCAGGTCATCGGCCGTCCGTTCGGCGAACGAGCGCCCGATCCAATTCAGAGTCCCATCCGCGTCACTCTCGAATACGGGCTGCAAGAACTGCACACGGGGTGGGTGTGCTCCCCATCCCCAGGTGTAGATGCCGCGGAAGTGTTGCAGTGACGGGTATTCGACCGTGAGCTCCGCCAGGTGACCGCCCGGGATCGCCTCAAAAGTGCTGTCGAAGCCGTGAAAAATCCGCCCCCAGGCATCGTTGAGAACCATCGTGGTCGCCAGGTCTTCCTGGATCAGGGAGTAAACGCGCCAGTTGATTCGGAACTCGTCGTACTGATGTGCATCAAATGGCACACGGAGGAGGAAGGTGTCGGCGTCGAAGTTCTGGCCGTACCACAGCATGTTCACCGTGACTTCCCACGTGCGATGGCGTAACCCGTCGACCTGGCTGACGAAGGTTTCGCCGGTGTCGACCAGCCGTTTCATCTTGAACTCTCCCGGGATCTGATCGGGAGTAAGGCTGTCCCGCCGAAAGTTCAGTAGCGGGAAGCCGTCGTAGACCTGTCCTTGTGTGTCTCCCAGGAGTATGTCGAGGGCGTCTTGCGCCGCAGCTTTGTCCGCCAGTGGCATTTCATCCGCCGCGCGGGCGTCAGCGAGCAGTTTCGCTAGCGTCACTTCCAGGTCCTGGAGCGGATCTCGGAGTCCTGTGATGGGATGCCCCGTGAGGCTGAGCGCGCCCGTTAAAGGCGTTACCTCAAGTGGCCCGGCGTGAAGAGAGGGCAGGTCATCGCCGTCGGCCGTTACGGCGCTGTTGGGGACATAAACCGCGCTCCCTCTGCCCCGGCTGAGTACGGGATCCAGTGAGTCGCCGGACGGTGAGAAAGGGGCGTAAACAGGGAACGGAGTCGGCTGGGCGACCGGAGAGGGAGTCACCCTGATTCCGGGGAGACCCGGACGCGCTAGAGCGGTTGCTGATGCTTCGGGTGTCCCTGAGACATCATCTCCGCCGCCGCACGCGGTCGCCACAAGCGACAGGGCGCCCAGGCTAACGGCGACCAACGCGAACGCACGCTGGAACAGGAACCGGTTCCGGGCGGTGATCATCGTCGCATCACGATCCACGCACGGAAGGAGCGGAGTCGGACAGTCGATCAAGCCCCACCGGCCCGTCCGGGGCCCCGTCCGGAAACACCCGCAGGATCCCCCACTGGCCCGCGAACAGGTACGGCAGACGGTGATTGGACCACAGGTAGTCGCCGGATCTTGCCGAAGGGCCGCCCGCGCTTGAGATATCCACGTCCAGGCTTCCGGTCGGCGGTACCAGCCGGGAGCTCACGACGTCAGAACCCTCTAACTCCGGGGTGAGCCTCCACTGGTGCCCCTCAAGAGAGAAGACCATCGACTGTTCGCCGTACGCGCTCACGATGTGTAAACGGATCCGGTCGCCCGCGTAACTTTCGAACACGTCCGTTTCCGGGTCGCCGAATCTGTCGGAGTCGAATACAGCGGCAGCGGCGTCCTGATCACCGGCCTTTACGGGATCGCCGTCCAGCAACATGCCGAACTCGACAGTACGCAGGGATAGCGGGGCGGAACGGTAGTTGACGCCGACGAGTCGTTCCACGTTGGCGGCGTAGGGCATCGTAAACATGCCGAACTCCGGATCGTTGTCCTGGAAGACCATGACGAACTCGCGGTACGGTTCGTCATCGACCGGGACGACCGCAGCCGAAATGCCGCTCGACCCGGGAGTTCCGGTTTCAAGGTTGTAGTGGGCCGACCCGGCAGGTTCCACTATCAGCGCGCCGTAGAGACCTTCCCGCGGGTTCCGCATCGGGTTGCCGAAATCGCGAACCAACACGGCGCCCGGATCGGCGTCCACAAAGTACCGGTACGACACCGATTCGCCCGGCTCGGCCGCCTGCGGGGGGTTCAACCCGAGTGTTATGCCCTGTGAATCACGGGGATCGAACGCGAGAGCATCCACGTGGAACGTGGCCGGCTGGTCCGGCATCCGATTCGTGAGTACGACCGTCAGGCATTCGCCCTGGTTTGCGCGAATCACCAGTGGCTCCGGACGCATGCTCCCGTCGAGCACGTTTGATACGTCGCTACTGAGGACGTAAAGGCGGCCGGACGGTATCCCCAGGCCCGCCTCGGCGTTGAACGCGATCGGAATCTGGAGCGCTGTCAGCCGGTATGTCCGATCGGGAGCGTCGGCCGGGCAAACGGGAGGGGGCGAAGTCGGCGGTGTCCTGTCGGGGAGCGGCTGCAAATCGGGCTGTGGCGAGTCGTGTACTCTCAGGATTCCCCAGCTTCCCTCGCGGAAGTGACGCTGCGCACCGTTGTAGTAGACGTAATCGCCGGGTTGTCCGCGACTTCCACCCGCGCCGTCAACGTATGCGTTGAATCTCTCCGATATGCCAACGGCGACCGCGGTAGTGCCAGGCGAGTCTTCCCGGAACCGCTCCTTCCTGAAGCGATGACCCGATAGGTGGAAGGCGTGCACCTCCTCCGTCGCTGACGTTAATAATCGGAATACCACGGGATCCCCCGGGTAGGTGTTGAGCAGCGGTGTATGTGGGTCATCGTGGCGGAGGCTGCTCAACATTTCATCCGGCGGGCCGGCACCACGCGTTGTGTCGGCGTGCAGCGGCTCTGCTCGCAGGTTGATGGAACTCCCGGTCAGCGGGTTCCTGTCGGTCATGAAAAGGACGAATTCTCGGAAACCCCCGTCCAGTCCGGGGAGGGACTCGCCATCGTTCCTGATGTCCGCGATTGGCCCGCTCGTGATCTCCTCGCCGGTTCTCGGGTCGTGGTATGTCGCCCCCCGCGGTTCGGCGATCAGCGCACCGAACAGGCCATGACCCCAGCGGACCAATGCATCAACATGATCGTGGAAATATATGGCTCCATTCTGGCGGGCCACGTAGTACCGGTACCGCACGAATTCGGTGCTGACCATCTCGCCCGCGACATGCCGGTTCGCGAGCGGGTCCTTGAATACGAGGAGCCGATTTGAGGCGTGGCGCACCGTCGCGGTTTCTACCGTGCCGGTGTCCTGATCAACCCCCACCGCGACCGTCGCCCCGCGCTGGAACACGGACGCGTCGTCGACGAGCAACCAGTTAGCGCCCGCGTACGGCACCTGCACGATTCGTGAGCTCACGCCGGGCGCGTCGATTGGGCGGACGGCCTGCTCGAAGTTGCCGCCTGCTATCACGCCGTCCGAAGCCTGCACGTCGAACTGCACGAAATGGATGTGCATGTTCGTCTTCATCAGGTCCGGCCGCGATCCCTTCGGCGACTCGGGCTCGTCCAGCTCATTGACGAAGAGGATGTCCACGCAGTCCCCCTGATTGGCGCGCACCGCCAGCGGCACTTTGAAGTCGGGGTCGCTGCGCGCGCGATCCTCGTGTTCTTTCAGCACGAAGATCATCCCGCCGGAATCGGACTTGTCCGAGGTCACGGGGATGTCCGTAGAGATGGCATGGATCTTGTAGTTGCGAGTAGGAGCACCCGCCGGACACAGGCTGGAGTCACCATTCGAACCCGGTTGGGCCGGTCCGGCGCGAGGCGCGCCGCGGGGCTCCAGGAACGGCGCCGGGCCGTGGCGAGGAGCGAACGGAGGGCGTTTTCCGAGATGTGGTCGCAGGAACGGGAACGCCAGTTGTGCCGTGTCGGGATTGAACAACAGGGGATGACGGTTGCCGGGGGCCGGCGAAGCGAAGTTGGGCCAGATGTACGTGGTTTCAGGTTCGTTCAAGTAGCGAAGCCCGTCTCGCTGCCAGTCGAGCACCGATGCGTCCTGCATGTCTTTCGGGACGCCCCGCGGGGGCAACTGCGACTCGACGATCCCGATCAACTCCTCACGGGTGATATCGACTGTTTGGCCGGCGAACTCGACCCTCGTGTCCAACAACCGGTCAGACGTAACCGCCGGGCGCTGCCGGCCAGTGCGATCGGGCAGCTCCGCAACTACCGACAGGTCATCCGTCTTGTTCGGTCCGTCCTGGAGCGTGTTGTAGACGCGGGAAAAGTGCCACATGCCGGATATGTAGTGTGAGGCCACGTGACAGTGGAACAGGTAGTCACCGGCGCCTTGCTGGCAGCCGCCGCTGCCGCATCCAATCTCGATGTCGTACGTTTCCGATGGACCAACCGACTGCGAGTCCGTAGCGGATCCCGGCATCGTGGACGCGAACTCTTTCTTGAGGCCGGCGTCGATCGGGATGTAGTCCTCTGCTCCTTCCTTGCCTAGGTCCGGCTGTCGCTGCCACTGTATTCCGCCGCCGTGGAGATGTGGGACGTGAAGTGACTCCGTACCGCCGTGCGACAGGCGGAACTTGACCGGGTCTCCGAGGTAGGCCTGTGGAATAGGGGTTGCGGGCTCTCCGAACACGTACGAACTGTAGGTCTCCGCCTTGTCCGGGCCCCAGTCCTGGTAGTAGTCGATCCCGTCCAGGCTACCCAGCCGACGCCAGAACGACTCGCTGCGGTAATTGATGGCGAACGCGTTAGGCTTGTACGAGCCCGCGATCGGATCGATGATCGGGTTGGGCATCCCGTTCTTGTCGGACATCGAAAACTGGGGGTTGCCGAACTCGTGGTAGATCATCGAGAACTCGCGGAAGTCGGAACCCGTCCCGGGTGAAATGATGGCGTCCCATGTCGACGAGCACCGCAGACGCCCCTCGTCGTCGGTTTCACACAACGGCTCACCCGTTCGTTGGTCCAAATACTCCGAGCCGGGTGGTTCGATGATGAAGGCGCCGAACAGCCCGTGATTCTCATAGTGCCGGGCCTTCGCCCCATGGCCGTGTATGAAGTGGGTGTTTTCGGAGTAGTGCTCTCGGTCTACGAACCATTCGTAGGCCACGCTGGACCCGGCATGTGCGTACGAATCCGGGTTGCTTGCAAGCGCCGACTCGCCGGATTGCGCCAGTGTCAGGTCTGCGCCATGGACGTGGAAGCTGACCGGCGCGTCGAGCAGGTTTGTGAACTCCACTTGCACGCAGTCGCCTGGATTGGCTCGCAGCACAATCGGTTGAATGGCGTCCGCGCCGACGCCTGCCGTGAGCCCGAATCCGTCCCGTTCGCCAAGTCGTTCCTGGGCACGGATCTCAGAGATCTGGTCCGTCTCGACGAACATGTACCCACCGGGATCGTTGTCGCCCCAGCGGTTGACCGTAATGACGACCGGGATAGCGGTCAGATCGTAATACCGCACCGGCGCTCTATCTTCACAGTAAAGAGATGCCCGCAACGGAGCGGTGTGTTCGGACGCGTCTCCGGCGAGCACCGGGCCCTCACTCGCCTCGTGGTCGCCCGCCCCGAGCACATGTTCAGTGCCGTGGCTGTGCCCCGGCGCTGAGTGATCGTGGAGGGCCTGGGCGTTCGGTTCTGTTGTCCCGACCGAGACGATCGAAACGAGGAAGGCGAGAAGCCCGATTATGGCCGTGCCCCGGAGACGGTTATGTGCTCCGATTGGGGCAGAGGATGACGACAAACGCTACTCGGTGTCAGGTGGGAAGGTAATTAGTACGCAGGCTGGCTCTGAATCGTACGGAACGCCTGTGGCAAGTCTGGTACGCTCTCTCGTTCAGAAAATCAAGGATATCGGTCGGAAAGTATACGGTGCGACCTGGCGCACTGTGCATGGAGGAAAATGATAGAAGTCCGCGCACGAACGAACAGACCTGTTGTTTACATGAGACCGACTCCTGTGCCGAGGGTTAGACGGACTGCGGTGAACGGCCTGTTGATCACGGTCGTTGCGATGGTGCTTTCGTTGGCGATGGCATGCTCCGGTGGCGGCAGTTCCGGGACACTGCAATTGGAAGGTGTCGGTCCGCTACAAGGTGGGTTTGAATACCAGGGCTGGGCCGTTGTTGACGGCGAGACTCTGTCTATCGGGCGGTTCAACATCTCGTCGACCGGCAACCTGGTAGACGAGTCAGGAAACGAAATTCCCGACGGTAGATTTTCGGTCGACGACGACCTCGCCGAATCCACTTCGTTTTTCGTGACCGTGGAACCGCCCGGATCTGACGATGACATTCCGTCCGGAACCGTACTGGTGGGTGGAGACCTGTCGGACGGTGGCGCTGCCCTAGCTGTTGGACACGGATCAGCGATCGGAAACAGCTTCGAGAACGCTTCGGGTTTCTACATCCTTGCGACGCCAACTGATGGGCCGCTGTTCACTTATGAGAACAGCGGAATATGGTGGCGTGTCGGTGGAACGGGCGGCCTGGAGCGAGACCCGCAAGGGCTGTTTCTGCCCGTGCTGCCTGATGGATGGATCTATGAAGGCTGGGTGGTTCTGGAAGGCGTTCCGCTCAGCACGGGAAAGTTCATTGAGCCGCGCGAAATCGACTTCGCAGCTCCCTACAGCGGTCCGGTCGACCTTTCCGACGAAGCGGCCATCCGCCAGGTGATGCTGGCGGACTATGGATCGATCACGGTTGAAGGCGAAAACGGCCCGGAACTTGTCACGGGCGAGACAGGCTACGCCCTTCACCTTGACGACCCGTCACTCCCGATCTTCTGGCACGGACCGCCCGAACCCGGTGAGGATTTTATGCGCGAAGCGCCGGATGGCATGACGTTCCCGACCGATATTCGTGGAGCTGAAACGTACATCACCGTCGAACCGATCCCGGACGACTCGCCGGAAGAGTTCGCTTTCAGGGCCCTGACCGAGGTGATCCCGGCAGACGCCCGAGCCCATACCACGTTTTCGATGGACTCCACGTTGGACGCACAACCCCGCGGAACCGTGCGCATCGATTGAATACCCTGGTGATCGGGCTTTGACACTGACAGTTACCGGTGTCGCCGGGACTCGGTCGGGTCCCCGATAACTCCCGGACGCTATCGGAGTCCAATTGCGGCGTGGGGTCCGAGATGGAACTGGTGGGCCCTGTCGGATTCGAACCGACGACCTGCGGATTAAAAGGCGCCATGTCGGCGCCGGCCGAGCCCGATTGAAACTTCGGTCGTCCTTCGAGCAAATCTCAGGCAGAGCAGTCCAGTCAAGTCGGAGACATGGACGGTGGTATCACACGCGAAAGCCGTCGCCTGCTCCGAGGAGCATCCGGCACAGGCATAGAGACAAAGACCGGGGAGTGAAAACTGCCGTCGCTCCGGCCGGTCAATAGTGAAACCAAGTTGCCGTTCTGGTTGGCGACAACCACGTCGAGGCGCCCGTCCCGATTCAACCCGGCGTCTGGATTGTCATGCCGAAAACGGTGCACTGGATGAGCAGGCCCGGCGGGACAAAATGTCCACTTTGTGCGCCACCCACCGGCATCGCTTCTAGAGGCATCTCATGTCGGCCGACCGAGAACCGAAAACTGATCCATCGTCTTCGTGTGCAAGCGGAGAGGAACCCTGCCGTGTCCAGTAACGACATCACCACCGGGCTAATCGACACTGGACTGTTCCAGGGTCAATTGACGTCACGCCAGTAGATCCCGCCTCCTCTCGTCCCCGTGTACAGGATCCCCTGGTCTGAGTCGAGTTCAAGGGAAAAAGTACCCGGGTGGCGCAGTCCATCGTTAAACGACTGCCACGTCGCTCCCCCGTCCCTGCTGACGACGACGCCGTGATCCCCGATCAGTCCTCTGTCTTGAAATAGCCTGAAATAGTCGACCGTAGCAACATAGACAACATCGCCGTCCCTTGGATCAACGACGATATCTCCCACGCCATAACGTTCTGGAAGCTGCGGGATGAGAATCTTGCTCCACGCGGTCCCGCCATCGGTGCTCTTGTAGATCCCGTCATCATCAGTCCCCAGGTAGAGCACCTGTGGATCGCTCGGGTCCAGCGCGATGGTGTTGGTCTCCACCGTTTCAAGCCCGTTGTTGATCTTTTCCCAGGTGGCGCCGTAATCCGAAGTTTTGAAGACCCCGTGTCCGGAGCCGGTCTTCTCCTGAAAATCGGTCGGCCCCTGGGTAGTCGCGTAGACCGTGGAAGGGTCATCGGGGTTGACGACTATTTTGCTAACGTGCACATCGGTCTGGAAGCCAACATTCGCCTGCCTCCAAGTATGCCCGCCGTCCTCGCTGATGGATATGCCCGCACCGGCTGGCGTCCACTGATCGCCCCCGCCTCCGACATAGATGCGATTGGGATCCTCGGGATCGACGGCGATGCCATGATAGTGTGAGATTCCGGGAAGGGCTTCGGACTCACTGAAGAACTCCGTTGCGACCTGTTCCCAGGCCATGGCCCCATTGTGACTGACGTATGTTCCTCCGTTGGTCGTGAGATAGATCGTCCGGGAATCAGTGGGATCGATTGCAACGCGCATGACGTACGAGTTTTCCAGCCTGTAAGAGGCAAATGTCCAGTTCGCGCCGCCATCGGTGCTTTTGAACATGCCCAACGTATAAGTCCCTGCGTAAAGCGTTCCGTCGGCGGCTCTGACGATATCGACGACCTCGCTCCCGATGAACCCCACGTTTCTCTCATGCCAGTCGCTGCCGCCATTGTCGCTGTGCCACAGTCCTTGCCTTCCTGCTATGAACAACTCGGAGGAATCATCGCCAACGACTAACCGCTCCACGCCAATGTTGGGAATGAACGGCTCGTCGAGGGTGCTGAAGAATTCTTTCCAGGTCAGTCCGCCGTCCTCCGTCTTCAAAATCAACCGGGCGAAGATCGCGTATGCGGTTCCGGGGTCATGCTCGTCGACGAATATGCCGCCTTCCGATGGATCCGCGTAATAGGCATCGAGCTGCCGCCACGTGTTGCCGGCGTCCGGGCTCCGGTAAACGCCGGCACACTTTTCCTTCTCAAGCTCCCGGTCATGAGATACAAAGACTCCAAGACAGACGAGGTCATCGAAGACGCCTACCCTCACATAGACCTCGTCTGGGGTATGAGGGTTAATGGTGATGTCCTTCACGTCGGTCCTGTGGAACGTGCTATCGACCCTGTCCCAGCTCCGGCCCTCGTCTTCGCTTTTGAACAGGGCCGAATTCGTGCCCACGAACAGAGTGCCCTCTTCAGTCGGGTGTGGTTCGATGACATTGATCAGGTTGCGCTGGGCATCGGAGAAGCCTGCCCATACCGGTTTCACACTCCACTCCACTTCGGGAAGTGGTGTCGATCGTGTCCACGTCTCACCGTAGTCTTCCGACCTGAACAGGAAAACTTCGTTTCCTGTGCCGGCTCCAACGAAAATCACGGAAGGACTCGCCTGGCTCATGGCGACTGCGGTGAAAAGGTCCACATCCATGTCGACCCGGCGCCAGTCTCCTCCGCCATTCCGGGTCAGGTAGAGTCCTCGCTCGGAATCGATAAACGCGACGTTGTCGGAGTCGATCGGATCTACTGCGATGTCGACGATGCTTGCGTTGCTCCCACCGCGTGCCTCCCACCGGGAGCCGCCCTCCGATATCTCAAAAACACCGTTGCTCCCTAACCCGTACGTGAAAGTAGTCCCCGCCCACAGCCTGTTGCCGGATTTTTCCAGGTCGCTTATCGAGCCGCCATACGGGCCGTTCACCTGGACCCATCTGTCCTTTCGAAGTTCGGGACCGAGAGAGGAGGTTGGGGAGATCGTGACCGTAGGCGTTGGTGCTAACGCGGGGGGTGAAGGGCCAGGGGAAGGGGCCGCCTCGGTGCAAGCTGCGATCAACAACGCGGCGAACACAATTACCTTGAGGGGCCACCAGAGGGGCCACCAACTGCTCATCCACATGGCCCGATCATCGCGATCTGTGTGAGGCTGGGTCAGAAGAGCCCTCGGCGGAGCGCCCTGACTTTCTACAGCTGAGAGTGATCTATTCGAACCGGATGAGCCGGTTGAGGCAGGGCGCATCGAACGAGTCATATCGGTCTGCCCTCGCTCCGTCCATAACCTGTGAGCGGCAAACTCAATGCTGGACCACAGTGCGCCGCAAGATTATGGGAATCACCTACGGACCGCATTCCGACTCCCGGTGTGTCCGAGTCGTGACCTGCCCCCACGATCGTCACCACCAATTATGTGGGGACGGCAAGTATTGTCCTTGGCCCATTGTTCGCGCCATCTGAACGATCAAATTCCGCGTGAAGGTCGCTCTTGATGGCCATGATGTGCGGAATGATACAGTGAATGGACGATGCGTTTGGTGGGCCCTGTCGGATTCGAACCGACGACCTGCGGATTAAAAGTCCGATGCTCTGCCAACTGAGCTAAGGGCCCCACCCGCGCACAGGCGGCCGATCCCGAAACCGGGACGGCATCGCGTCGCGTACGCTGCCTACCATTGCATCAGCGCCGTAACTCCGTGTCAACGATCCCGGCCCCCGCTCAACCAGTCCAGATACTGGTCCGAGGCATCACGCGGGCCACCGGGTGGTAGTCGTCGCGCTTCCCGGCGGTTAACCTGCCGCCAACGAGAACAGCGGACTCCACTCCAATCATCTCGATGGCCCAATTCAGGAGAGCAACAAATGGACCCGGACCGAATTCACGATTGGCTGCGCGGACCGATGGTCGCCGTCGCCACACCCTTTACCGAGGACTTCGAGCTCGACCTGGACGCGCTGCGGGACAACATCAGGTTCATGATCGATCGCGGCGTGAAAACGGGGCAAGGCAGCTTGCTCGTCGGCGGCGCTGGCGGGGAGCACCCCGTCCTCAACGTAGAAGAGCGCAAGGCGGTCATGTCCGCAGCCGTTGAAGCCGCCGACGGCGAGGCGCCCGTTCTCACATCGATCCAACATACTGACGTTCGCGCGACCGTCGAGATGGCAGAACACGCGGCGGTCGTCGGGGTCCAGGGCGGACAACTCGGACCGACCTACTACTACGACTCTACGGAGGGTGACGCCCGCCGCCTCTTCGAGCGAGTCGCGGGGGCGTCCTCATTGACCCTGATGATCTACCACACATGGTGGGACGGCCTCATCATGAGCCCGGAGCTGCTGAGAGACCTCGCAGCGATCCCCACGATCAGGGCGCTCAAGTGGAGCCACCCGAACGACACCGCGTATCGTGAGGGACTCCAGGAGTTTGCCGGTCAACTGGCGACGATAGACAACTCGAACAACCACATACTGAGCCACCTGTACGGCGCGACGGGCTTCATCACCCACCTCTCCGGTTTCTGGCCGGAGTATCCGCTGGACATCTGGAGTCGGCTGGAGGCGCGGGATTACGATGGCGTGCGGGACCGGCTGTCCGCGTTCAAATGGCGATGGATCAAGTGGCGGGCCAAAGTGGCCGCGGTCACGGGTGGCGAGGGGCCGTTCATCAAGGCCGCTATGGAGGCCGTAGGCCTGAAGGTCGGCCCGCCACGGTTGCCGTCCGTTCGGCCACCCGAGCCGCTCCTCGTTGAGCTACGAGAGCTTCTGGCCGAGTGCGGCGTACCGATGGCCAGCGTCGAACCGGTTTCCGCTGGCTAGATGCAAACAAATACGGGAGGAACGATGGAAAGATCCCACGGGGAGCGCCACGAATGACCTCCAGCACGGACCGCCCAAACTATTTCATGTATTTCCAGGGCTCGGACCCCGCCCATTACCGTTGGTCATCAGGTATGGCCAGCGCCCTTGGTTTCTCGCCGTGGGGAGGCTCCGAGATCGGGGACGTGGATCGCATCGGCCGACGCCTGATCGACCACGTCGGCGATGACGAGCGCTGGTTTCAGGAATGGATCGCAATGGGCGACGAAGTGCGCTCGATCGGCGAGCGGGAACAGGCGGCCGGGCACGATCTCAGCGCCGCCGGAGCCTATCTGCGCGCCTGCAGTTACTACCTCATCGGTGAAAGATTCCACACGCCAAAAGACGATATCGGACTGGCGGCATTCCGCACCGGGGTGGACTGTTTTCACCACTATGCAGACCTGACGGATTGGCCTCGAATCGAGGTCGTTGAAGTCCCGTACGAGGACGGCAGCCTCCCCGCGTATCTCGTCCACGCAGATCGTCCCGGTTCCGATCCTGCGCCGTGCGTTGTGTACTTTGACGGCCTGGACATCACGAAAGAGCTGCAATACGTGCGCGGACTCAAGGAGATCGTGCGGCGAGGGGTATCGGCGCTCGTGATCGACGGGCCCGGCACCGGTGAGGCGATACGTTTCCGCGGGTACCCGCTACGGTACGACTACGAGGTGGCGGGAGCCGCGGCACTGGATTACCTGGAGACGCGGCCGGAGATCGACTCGGACCGGGTAGGGGTGATGGGCGTCAGCCTGGGCGGCTACTACGCTCCCCGCTGCGCCTCGATGGAGCACCGCTTCAAGGCGTGCGTGGCGTGGGGCGCCATCTGGGACTACGAGGCGACCTGGCGCAGGCGGATCGAGTCTGAGTTCAACACGCCGCTTTCTGTAGCGGGTGACCACATCTCCTGGATATTCGGCGTCGACACCTCTCAGCAGGCGCTCGATGCGCTGGTCGGGTTCCCGCTGGACGGCGTCGTGCAGAAGATGCGCTGCCCGTTCCTGCTGCTCCAGGGTGAAGAAGACGCGCAGATTCCGATGGAAGACGCCGAGGCCCTTTACGCGGCCGTCGGATCGGAGGATAAGACGTTCCGCGTCTTCACCGTTGAAGAGGGCGGGGCGCAGCACACCCAGCGCGACCACCAGACGAACGGCATCACCACGATAGCGGACTGGCTCGCGGAGAAGCTATGACGACGGCATAACCAGGGGAGGACGGTGAATTGACGACGAAACCAAAGACGTTCAGCTTCCACTGGGGCGGCGGCATCGTCGCCGAAGAGGCACAGGTAAGGACCGAACATCACGTCCCGACCCTCCAGCTCCTTCGTTACACCGAGGGGTCACTGGAAGGCCAGACAGCCGTCAGGTTCGCTCAATACAGCCTCCGCGGCCGGTTTGGCAGGGGACCGTTAATCATGGCGGCGGATGAGATAGGCAAGATGCGGGCATCTTTGCGAGAGACCCCGGAACTGAGATCGCTATTGAAAGCGCTCGTTGACGACGACTGACGGCTCGCTGTCCTGTCATCCCGTCCCGTGAGCGTGTTAACCGCGCCCTCGCGAACGGGGCTGACGCCTGGTCGATATCTTCCGAAGTGCGCTGCTATACGGAGCGACGCCCGGGCGGCTGGCGTTTGGCTGACACCTTGCGCAACGCACTGCGGAAGTCAACTCCGCCCGTCGCAGACCGGCGTGCTGCCATCCGCCTGCGCCGGGGTGTATCGACCGAGGCGGAAGCGGGACGGTCATCTACCGCAGCATCCACGTCTGTGGTCCTCGGCGTCGGCCGCTGGCGCCCCCGGGCGGTCCCGGGGTCACGGTCGAGTGTGGTCTCCAGGCGTTCGAGGATGACGTTCTGCCTGTCTACGGCCTCCACGAGACTCTGTGACGCCGTGGACATAGCCTGAACGGTGGCGGTGTGGCTTTGCAGGTGCGTGCCGTACTCGGCAATGGCGGCCGAGAAATGTTGGAGAGAATCCCGTGTCTCGTGAATTCCGGTCTCGATATCTTCCAGCCGCTCGTCCGCCACCCCGGCGACCAGCCTGAGATCCTCCGTAGCCATACTCGCCAGGTTCGGAGTGGGGGTTGGACCCGCAACCGGAGTGGCCAACCCCCCTGCGGGACTTTCGGGCGGTTCCTCGACGACGCCCGCAACCGGTGTCACCGATTCGATATCAGTCACCTCGGCAAGTCCGCGCGCCCGATCCGCCGCTTCCGGGGAGAGCGTGCCGGCCCCGGTCTGCGCCGCGACGACAACATTGCGCCAGTTGTCGGAGACACCCACATACAGGATGTATCCAACGACCGATATACCCATTACCAGAGCGAAAATTCGTCCCTGCGGACTGTTCAAGAACAGGAACAGGTGACCAATCCGCGGAACATCGGCCACCACCACGCCGCCGACGCGATCCGGTGCGACCGGCACGGGGTCGATATTCGCGTTGGCGTCACCCTTGGTAATGAACTGAACGTTGCTACCGGTCTGCTGGATATCGGTGACGCGGTGCAGGTTGTTTGGCGGCAGGCCGAACTCTTCCTGGAACGCCCGCGGGATCTCTACCTGGGCTATATCGCCGACGCGGATATCGGCCGGGGCGACCTGACGAAGGACGACGAGGTCGCCACGCGAGAGCACCGGCTCCATCGATCCGCTGACCACCGCGCCGATCGGCTGAAACGTTCCCAGGGAGAAGGCGATCGCGAGGTATCCAAGACCCATCACAGCGACTATCGCTACGAGGTCCATCCACCCCTTGGTCTTCTTTGCCTTCTTCTTCACGGGGAGCCGTCTACTCTCCCTGGCCGTCCGTAGTCTCTACGGTTTCCGGCGCTTCTTCCTGTGATCGGAACCTTGAGAGTACGCTCTCGTACATTTCTGATGCCCTGGCCGCCAATCGTGTGCCGGGCAAGAACCGGTACCCCAGGTATACGGCCAGCAAGACCACAAAAAGCGTCAGCATCAACGACAGCGGAATCGTGATGCCTATGATGGTAAGGCTCGGGAGTCCCCGACTACCGTCGAAAGAGGTGATGACCTGGGCCTTGAGCGGTGGTGATTCACTGGAGACGCCACCGAAATTGGCCGAGACCGTGACCTGACTATCCGCGTCCAGCGGAATGAACTCTGTCGACCCTCTTCCACTTTGATCCGTAACGCCCGGAGGATTCAACAATTCCCCGGACGTGCTTTGCCAGATAAGCACTGCGCCGCCCACCGGACGCTCCCCGAGTGTTACGAGTGCGTCGACCACCGTGGACTGGCCTATGGCGATTGTAGAGGGGTTGAGAGACACGTTGATCCGTAACGCCGCCTCCACCACCTCCATCTCGGCGATTACGGACTCGGTTCCGGGCAAAACACCGGAAACACTTATCGTGCCGCCGCCCCCGCGCAGCATCATCGGGAAGGACTTATGACTCTCCCCGGGCAGGAAACTCGCCGAGTCCGGCACGTCCACCGATTCAGAAAACAGGAACAGGGGCGTCTCGGCCAGGGCGGGCGCCGGCGCGCCGGACTGATCCAACAGGCGGGCGACGATGAAGTTGCTGGCGGAATTGCCGGCGCTGGATGTCGAGTACGCATAGCTCAAGTCGAACGCGGCAACGGACCGGGTGTGGCCGGTCGCGGTTACGGTCGTTCCTGTCACGCCTGACTGCGTGACGGTGATCTGTGTCGGAGCGGGGCTGCCAGAGCTGTCGATGGTTCCGGCCGCGTAAGAGGCGTTTTCGCCGCATTTCAGGCCATCCGGAACTTTCACCGCTCCGTCCCGAACGGCGATGCCATCTATGAGATCGGTCGTGACGCGCACGTTATTGCACGTGAACAGGGTCGGAATGCCTTCGGCGGTGAGAGCCTGGGCTACGACCAGCGCCGAGGAATCTCCGGGCAGGAAACGATCCGGTACCACGTAAACCGCAAGGGTGGTCGGGTCAGTAGGCACATATTCGCTGACGGGCTCCTCGCCTTCCTCGCCTTCCTCGCCCTCTTCGCCGGGGTCGACCGGTTCGGGAGGAGTGATCTCGTCAAGCGCCTGCGGCGTGATTGTCACGGTCTGCGAATCCGTCAGGAAACCGTTCGCCTGCGCCGTGATAGCGGCGTCACCCTGGTCCCCGACGATGTACTCTCCGAAAACGGCGTTCGCACCGGCCGGGATGGTGTAAGAACTCTCCGTGGGAACAGCGAATAGGGGGCGTGACGACGTCACGGCGACCGTCGTGTCCGTCGGCGCCACGACCGGGGCGCCCTCTGCGCCACGCAGGCTAATAACGAAACGGCCCGGCTGGGTACTGCCCTCGGGCATCACGGGCGGCGCTAACTCAAGCCTGAGTTTGAACGGCGGGACGGCGCCCGTGCTGGACACCGTCTGCAACGTTACCGAAGAGGCGCCCTCGTTCTCGACGGCGGCGGTAATGGTGCCCGTGCCGGCCTTGAGCGTGGTACGGACCGGGATCGAAACCGCCACCGAACCGCGCGGCACCGTAAGAGAGGGTTGGACCGTGAACAGGTCGGGATTCGAGGTCCAGATGGAGACCTCGGTTTCGTTATCTTCCGGGAACGGGAAGGGCAACCCGGCTTCATCCTCCAGCCGGAGGAACAGGGTGTCATACAACCCGCCATCAGCCAGGATCGTGCCCGGTCCCGTAGACAGGTTCACCTTGAGCGCGTCCGGTTTCGCGACCGCCCTTTGTGCATCCGTCAGGGTTGCGGTTAACACCGCAAGCATCAACAGCGCGACGGCTACGCGCACGATGGCGATGTTAGGTGTGGATGTGGTCGTGTGTTTCGGCATGCGTATCTTCTGAGGTCCCGGTTACCCGGCCGTATTTATCGCAGGAAGTGCTACCAGCTATGAGGCGCTGATGACCGTGTAGACAAACTCCATCTGTTTTATCTGACCGGAATTGACGCTCCCAACCTCCCCATCGTCGTCGCCGTCCTTCTTCCCCTTCCCCTTCCCATTGCCCTTGTCGTCGTCTTCTTCGACCTTTGGGATGTAGGCCAGTACGTACAAGGGGTTGTGACCATCTATCGATGAGCCGAGCACGCCGAACGCAGACGTCACGGTGAGGGTAGCCGTCGCCAGGGGATTGTTGTCAGGACAGACCCATGTCTCGATGTTGTCCTGTTTGAAACTCCGTTGAGTGTTTTCGTTGCAATCTCCCGAGTAGTTATCGTCATCGTCGGCCTCACGTTGATCGCTGTCCAGGAAATACAGTCCTACATTAAGAAATTCGTTGGGCTTTTTGAGAATGCCACCGACATCGATCGAGTTGGACCAGATCATGTCCATCACGAGATTGCCTGTCTCCAGCTGCTCAGGCAGGTCGATGCGCGTCAGTACTTGGCCGATTAACCGATCATCGTCATCGTGGTGAGATTCGAACTTCTCTCCGATCTCGGTCAACGTAGCGCTGGAAGTCGAACCTGTGAAGTTCGGGTCGTCGTAACCGAACCCTCCCCCGCCCGCGCCGTCACCGGGTACGTCGCCGCCGAGCGGAACTATGTCGATGGTGTTCGTGCTTGTCCCCAGTTGCGCGTAGAAGCTGGCGGCGATCACCGTCGCGACCGTGATTGCGATGACGATCGCCAGCATGCCGCGTCTGCGCTGGTCTATGGGTTTCGTTGTTTCCATGGCCCGGATCATCGGCTTGAATAGTGACGGAAGTTAGCTTTGATGGTGGCCGAAAGTCAAAGCTGCTCCAATGGTGGACCCACCCACGCTCCACGCGTGTGCGCGCAGAGTGCACATTGAGTCATGTCTGGGTCACGATTACCCGGAACCGGGTAATTCTGCCTTGATCGCCAGACTAAAACGCCCCCGCCAGTTAACGGCAGGGGCGTACGTCACGAGATTTGTCGAAAAGTAGTGCCGGGCATCCGTTACTCCGGCCTGCCTGCCGGCGCCGTGTCCGACTATGTCTAGCTAATGCCGACGTTGAAGTTCAGCGTGGTCAACTGGCCCTGCTGACCCGCAGGCGCCCCGCCGGGTACGTGGATGTCGGCCAGTATGTAAAGGACGCTCTGGCCATCGACGGAAGGCAGGAACACCGCAGCGGTATTAGAAATGCTTAGCGTTTTGTAGCCATGAACTTCATCCGGATCCGGGCAAACGTACTTGGTCCCGCTATCCGTAAACGCCCGCTGGGTCGTGGAATTACAGCTGCCGGAGTAACCGCCATCGGTGGCGACCGTCTGGTCCGTATCCAGGAAGTAGACCCTGACTTCCATGAAGGCGTTCGGGTTGAGCAGTACCGATGTCGCCTGGTCGGGGTCTGCCCAGATGAACTCGATCCCGGTCTCGTCGCTGTCGCCGGAATCTCCAAAAGAAATCTTGGAGAGCACTACTCCGGTGGTCTTTTTCCCCTTGCCCTGCACGCTGGTATAGCTCCCCAGGTTGCCCGAGATATCGGCCTTCTGACCTGACGTCGTGGACGGTGCGGAGATGTTGAGCGTGCTGGAGTTGGAGGTGGCTGCGTACGCCATGACCGTAATCAGACCGGCAACGACAAGAATCGCGACGAGCAGCAGAGTGCCGACCCGTCCGTGCTTGCGTCTTGTATGTGTTGCCATGTCGATTCTTCTTGCCGCTGGTTCCTTCTTCCGCCAACCGTTCCGGCGCTTGCGCCGGAACGGTTCCTCGTCACTTCCGGGTGGGGGATCCCGGTGAACTATTGCCGCTCGTTTGCTCAGGACCGCTTAGAGGGCGGTCAGCTGAACCAGGTCGGTCGGGCTAAGGCTGTCGCCCGTCGTCTCGGTCACGTCGATGGTGAACAGCGTTCCTCCATCGATCGTGAGGGCGTAGGTGTAACCGCCGAGCAGAATGAACGCCTGGCGAGCATTCGTCAGCGTCAGGTAGTCCTCGGTCGCACTGATCGTGTTCCCGGCGGCGTCCACTGCGTCCTGCCACGTTCCGTTGGTACCGCCCGTGCTGAACGGTGTGGTGCCTGCACCGGTCGGGCAGGAGCCCGAGTCGCAGAGGACCTTGATGTTCACCAGGCGGTGCAGGAAGGTGTAGTTCTTTACCAGCTCGTCGGTATTCGTCAGGAAGACTTCGATCAACGCTGAGTCCGACGTTCCGAGACCCTGGAGATTAATCAGGAAGTGGTTGCCGGCGGTGATCGATGATGTCGATCCGATGGACGGAGACCAGGTGGCGGAAGAAGAGTTGGGCGCTTCTTCGCTCACCGATGCTGAGGTCGTGTACGTGTTGCTGATGACTGGATCTACCGTGAAAGTGGTGCCATTGATCTCCGTGATCGTGTGGAACGAGTCACCCGTGGAGCCGGCCGGTGTCCCGTTGGCGTCTTCATCAATGAGGATGTAGTCACCCACGGCGAAGTTCGTCGCGCTGGACACGGTCACGGTCGTCGACGCGTCCCCGGTCCACATAGTGGTGGCTGGCGTGCCCTGGCCTACCGAGAAGCCGCCCACACCGCCCACACCGCCGACCGTTACCGTCACGGTCGAAGACGTGGACGTATTTGCGAACGACACGACGGAAAGTACGAGAGCCGCCCCGACCGCGATCAACGCGAGGAAGAATGCTCTCTGGTGTCCGTTCTTGCCTATTTTTGTCATGGCTGTTCACCTTCTGGGCCGGTCATAGACCAGACCCCGATCCCCAGTGGTTCAGGGGTCATTACTCCAGTAACAGCCAGGTAGAAGCAAGTAACGGAAAGGTGTGTTTCCGGTGTGCATGGCGCCGTGTAAGGGGCGCTCTTCTGAACCCGGGTCTGGTCAGATCGCCGTTAACCCTGAGAGGTTCATATCCCGCCCTGACCGTACGGGCTCGGGCTGGGCGTTGACCCCGGATTAGAAGGTCGAGGACTGTGCCAGGTCGGTGGGGCTCAGGCTATCGTTGACGCCCTCGTTCGTATCCACCGTGAACACGGTTCCGCCATCGACGACGACGCCGTAGACGTAACCGCCGCCCAGGACAAATCCCTGCCGGGCGTTGGTCATGGTGAGGAAATCATCGACTTCAGAGATGTCGGTCCCGGCTGCGTCCTTGGACTGGCCCCACTCGCCGGGAGCGGTGGCGTCGACGAAGGGGCCGCCGATACATGAGATATCGGCATCGCACAACACGTAAACATTCAGCCGTCGGCTGAGGTGGCCATAGTTGTGCGTTAACTGGTCGCCGTTCGTCAGGAGGATGTCGACAACGCTGGCGTTGGAGGTCGAGAGGCCCTTCGCATTGACAAGGAAGTGGTTGCCGGGTTTAACGGACGTGGTGGAGCCGATGATGGGGTTCCAGGTAGGAACCCTGTCGTAAACCGCCTGCTCAACTACGGTAGTCGTCCCGCCTGCGGCGAAGCTCGTGGCGAGGGCCGGTGTGATCGTGATAAACCCGTCGCCGATATCGGCGACCGTGTGGTAGCTGTGGGTCGTGCCGTCGTCGATGCGTACGAAGTCTCCGCTGATGAACCCGCTGGCGTCGATTACCGAGACCGAGGTCGAACCGGAAAGGCCGACCGAGACGAGGTCCGTGGAGCCCAGGCTTTCCTGGCTTATCGGCTGGCCGGTTCCGCCGGCGATGCCGGTGATGTTGACCACGTTGGAAGCGGAAGCCGGGGAGGTCTGCGCATATGACACCACCGACACGAGTAACGCGCCGATGATGGTCATAAGTGTTAGCAGAAGTGCCCGGTTGCTCTTCATTGCGTTGGCGGGGTTTGCGTCGCTGCGCTCCCGCCTCCTTGTTTCCCTTGCCGCTGGCGCCCCTACGACGCCTGTTATGCAGACTCCTTTTTGGCGCCCTCGCGAACGCATCCCGAACGGCTACCGCGGGACGTGGTGGTTGGCTCAGGGTTGTGAGCCGATGGAGTCACCGGGCCGGGACCGGGTGGCTCAGCGAACGAAGTCGGCGGAGTCGCCCCGGGCGCGCTGAAGCACCCGGGGCGGGAGTGAGCTACCCGGGGTTTGAACGGGGACGGTGGGAGGGACGAGGAACGGACCAGCGTGGCCCGAATGGCTAACGCCGGTCCGGGGTGTCCGCTAACATCGGCGGGCGAAGATCAGGCAAGAACGTTCTTCGCCCTCATGAAAAACATCAAACCGCGCTCAAGAAAAGGCAGCCATGCGTCTCGCTCTAATACAGATGAACGCGACGGAAGACCGACCGAGAAACATCGATCGCGCCTGTGAATACATCGACCGCGCCGCCCGTGATAAGGGCGCTGATTTGATCGTGTTGCCGGAGTTCTTTAACGCCATCTATTTCGCCCAGTTCCGTGATCTTGAGTACCAGTCGTGGGCGGAGCCGGACACCGGCCCGGCCACAACCAGGATTGTGGAAAAGGCGCGCGAGCACGGCGTCCACATCGTCTCGACCGTGTACGAAGAAGAATCGCCCGGCCTCTACTACGACACGGCGATGGTGATCGACCCCGAGGGACGGATCATCGAGAAGTACAGGAAGACTCACCCGGCCGGACTACGGGCGGTCGAGAAGATCTACTTCCGTTACGGCACGAAGTTCCCGATCATCGACATCCTTGGATGGAAAGTCGGCATCAATATTTGCTACGACCTGTCCTTCCCGGAGAGCGCGCGCATCCTGGCGGTCAAAGGGGCGGAATTGATCATCGCCCCTTACTGCATACCGGCCGGCTACGTCGGTTCGGAACACAATTCTGAGCACACCAGCGCGCCGGGCGTCGCGGGAGAGGAATTCCTGGACCGGGAGCGATGGATGCGCTGGTGGGGTTCACTCATGCAGACGCGCGCGTACGAGAACGTCGCCTACCTCGCGCCCGTGAACCATGTAGGGCAGGAGGGGAAGGCGGTTTTTTTTGGCGGCACAAGGCTGGTCGCCCCGGACGGCGAGACCGTGGTGTGCGCCGAAGAACGGGACGACGTCATCGTGGCCGATCTCGATCGAGACCTGTTTGAGCGGACCCGACGCCTGACGCCGTTCTTCAGGGACCGCCGCCCGGACCTGTACAGCGCGCTCTCCACGGAGACGGACGATGTCCATGGTTGATCCGGAAAGGGTCGCCATGACCACGCCGGAAGTGGATCGAGAGACGCTTCAGCGCTCTCTGGCCGAACACGTCCCGAGGTTCGCCGTGATCCTTCACAATGATGACATCAACTCGATGGATCACGTCGTGGACGCACTCCTGAAGTCGGTGCCGACGCTGAGCGAGCAAGATGCCGTACGCGTGATGATGGCCGCGCACTTAGAAGGGAAGGCCATCGTGACCGTGTGCCCCAGGGAGACGGCCGAGTTCTACCGCGACCGGCTTCAATCGTTTTCTATTGGCGCCTCGGTAGAAGCGGCGTAACCGGAGCGGGGCGCTTCATCTTCCCTCAAAAAGACAAGTGCCGCGGTGCGGACATGATCGGCCGTTACTTCTTCCACCTCGAACCAGGGCCCGGCCGGACCCTACTCCTGGTGAAGCGTGGGTGACCGCATCGGAGGCGCCATCTGCGTGGAATCCAGCGGGATGACTTCCTTCTGGTACACCTGCACCCGGTACGAGTCGGTGTCGGTCACGTACATTCGGCCGTCTTCGCCGATAACCACCGCTTTCGGGCGTCGCAGCGCCCGTTGCGGTTCCAGCTTTGCCATGTCACGCAGCCGGTTCGGGCTGGCGTTCGTCATCATGTAGTCACGTGCCACCTGTGACAGCGTCGCTTCGCCCAGGAACTTCTGGACGTAACGCGGCTCGGAGTTGAAAAGCTGGACCCTGTCGTTGCCCCAGTCCGCGACGTAAATATCACCGTCGAGGTCAACAGCGACATCCGTCGGCCTGTTGAACTGCCCATCTTCGCTTCCCGAAACCCCGAACTGGAATATGAACTCGCCGTCGGCGCTGAACTTCTGGACGCGATCGTTGCCCCAGTCCGCCACGTACACATCGCCAAGCTCATCCACGGTGATGCCCCACGGCGAATCAAACTCTCCCTCGCCGGTCCCGTGTGAACCAAACTTGCTGATGAATCCCCCGTCTCTGGAGAACTTCTGGACGCGGTGGTTCATCGAGTCCACGACGAGGATGTTCCCGTCCAGGTCGAAAGACATCCCGGCCGGCCGGTCGAACTGGCCGTCACCGGAGCCCCGTTCGCCCCAGGTCGCGAGCACCTCGCCCTCTTTATCGAACTGCGTGATCCTGTGCAGCGCTTCATCGGACACGAACAGGTTTTCGTCGGAATCGGCGATGATCGCCACCGGCCACTGGAACTGTCCTTCATCCGTACCCCAGGCGCCTATCGAGCCGAGGTCTTCGTCGGTGAAGTTGTACTTCCGGATCAGCACCGCGTTTTCCTGCCTGCAGAGGATGTACATCCTGTCCTCGTTACCGAGGGCGATATCGATCGGGAAGTTGGTTATCCGCCTCATCCCAAGCGTTTTGACGTAAGGAAAACCTGCTCTTAGCAGTCCGTATGGTCTGGCCACGGTTTCCGCTCCTGTCGTTCGAGTTCGTACCGGTGGTTGAAGAACGGCCGTCAGGCCGCGAACGGGTTGATCTGCTCGTACTTGCCGCGCACGATCTCGTTCGAGTCCACGCCGATCCACTGCTCAAGCAAAGTGGCGTAAATGCTTCGGAAGTCGATCGTGTGGGCCAGGTCCTCGCCGTTCGCCCAGTCGGCCGGTTCGAGCGACGGGTACTCGGAGTAGAGCCCGCCAACGACGCGCTCGCCGATGATGAACGCGCCCCCACCGGAGCCGTGGTCGGTTCCACTGCCGTTGTCGGCGATGCGCCGTCCAAACTCGGTGAAGACGTAAACCATCACCTCCTCGGAGGCGTCGTGCTCCCGCAGGTCCGCCATGAAGTCTCTTAACGCGCCCGACAGCTCTGTCAGCAGTCGCTCGTGGTTCGGCACCTCGATCGCGTGGTGGTCGTATCCCGCGTGCTGCGTGTAGAAGATGCGGGTGCCGAGACCGGATGTGTGAACCCGGGCGACATCCCGAAGGCTCTTCGCTATCGGGTTATCTGCGTACTCCACGGTTGAGGAGTAATTGCCCGGCACCGTCTTCAGCAAGTCGGCCCCCGTCATCACATCGCCGCCGGTCTGGTGGAGGTAATTCATGACCGGTCCAGAGCCGATGGCCGGGGTGTACATCCGCTTGAAGATATCCAGCTCCCTGGCCCGGTGTTCCTCGATCTCGACCCCGGTCAGGAGCCCGTAGCTGTCGAGGTCGCCTACCGAGGTCACAGAGACGCCGGGAGCTGCCAGCGCCCGTGGCAGGCCGCGACCGAAACTGACCCCGGTCAGAACGTTCTGCGTATCCGGGTCCAGTTGGCGCAGCGCCTGGGCCAGCCACCCTTCCGTGGCGATGGTGTTCGGCTCGGCCGTGTGCATGATGTCCATCGCCCGGAAGTGCGAGCGGTTGGAGTTCTCGTAGCCGATGCCCTGGATCACGGCAACATCACCGGCGTCGAACATTTCTTTGAGCGGAGCGGCGCAGGGGTGGAAGCCGAAATCGTCGTTGATCGGCAGAACGCGGTCCTCGCTCACGCCCACCACCGGCCGGGAGTCGTGATACAGCCCGCTTGTGTACGGGATGAGCGTGTTCATGAAATCGTTGCCGCCCGTCAACTGGACTATGACCAGGACAGGTGGTTTGCCGTTCGTGATCGTGACCATTCAGGAGCTCCTCCCGGCGATGCCGGATACTGGTGATCTCGGGGAACTTGCGGTGCGTTCTGGCCTACGCGAACTGGTATTCGGGTGTCGAAACCGCCAGCCGTAATAGCCTGATGATGCGCGTGGCCTCGTCCTCGCCTTCCGTGTCACCGGCAAACATCGTGAGCGCCTCACGCGTCGTTTCGCTTACCTCGACCGAGCCGGTCTCGGCGAGCACCGCCGCAACCAGGCTCTCGGCGGATCCCGTCGCCTCGGATTTCTTCACCCGATGGACGAGTGATTGGATCCCGGGGGCCGACCCGTCGCCGATTTCGTCGACGGCGAAATTCACCCGCTCGGTCAGGTTCCCGCCGTCTATCCACTCGCCGCCGGTGTGCCAGCCCTCGACCGTCGGAGGGTCCAGCAGCTTCTGTCCCATCACTTCGATGGCCGCGGCGTACTTTGTCATGCCCGGCGCGATCTCGGACTGCGAGCCGGTCATCTTCAAAACCCCGACGATGAACTCGGTCGGGCTCTTCACCTTCTTGAAACGCGCGGCCTTGAAGAAGTCTGAGTTGAACATCACGCGGAGCACCGACCGGATATCGCCGCCGGTCTCCATGAATGTGTTCTCCATGAGCGCTATACCGTCCGGGTCGAGCGGCGGGACATCGTTCCAGGACGGGACCTGTGGCTCGTCCGCCACGAAGAAGTTGTAGAGATGCCGGCAAATGAAACGGGCGCTCGCCGGTGAACTGACGATCAGGTCGATTATGTCGCCGCCGTTCAGGTTGCCGGTGACGCCCAGGAAGGTCTTCTCGCCGTCGTCGTGGTCGTCTTCCCGGAACACGAACCTGGCCGGATAGTAGCCATGTGGGTACAGGGGTGGCGGCTGCTCGAATGTCCAGCCGGTAAAGGCGCGAGAGGCGTCCTTGATGTCCTGCTCGCTGTAATTGCCTACGCCCATCGAGAACAACTCGAGCAGTTCTCGCCCGTAGTTCTCGTTTGGCTCGCCGTTCCGGTTCTCGTTGTTATCCAGCCAGAAAAGCATCGCCGGGTCGCGGGAAAGATCGTTCAGGATGGCCGTCAGGTCTTCCATGCCGTTCCGGCGAAACATTTTGATCTGGTTCTTCGCGGACAGTACGTGCTCGTTCTTCACGAGGCCCGTGGCGAAGACGTGATGCCAGAAGAGGGTCATCTTCTCCTGGAGTTGCGCCTCGCTGTTGATCATCCGATACAGCCAGCCGGCGACGAAGATCGGCGGACCCTCGCCGTGAATGTAACGCTCCAGCACCTCGTCCTGGATATCCCTTTTCGGGTCCGGATTCAGGAGCGCCTCGACCGTGTCTTCGTAACTGCGGCCGGCGTAACCTTCGAGCTGCTCGCGGGTCGCCCCGAATCCAGCGCGGCGGTACAGGTGGCCGAGCAGGTCGATATCTGTTTCCGTCGGATGCGCAACGGTAGTCATCGAAAAACCTCCCGCGGTCTAAATATCAAGCTCGGCTCTCGTCGGATGAACCGCCCCGGCGCCGTGATTCCCGGCACCGTGACTCCCAGCGCCGTGATTCTAGGAGTGGCGTCGTCGAACGGTCAACGTCCCGTTACGCACGCTCTACTCCGGACCGATGTATGATCCCGCCCGAACGCAGGTGGTGGGGACGGTCAAGCGCATTGTCTCGCCACCGAAGGGAGCGAAAAAATGAAAATCCTCAGATTTGGTGACGACCGCGTTGGCGTGATAAAGAACGAAAACTCGGTGGTCGATGTGACGGACGTGATCGAAGGCAGCGGATCCACCGGTCCCCAGGCCGTCATGGAAGAGCTGATCGGCAAATTTGATGCTTACCGCTCCCGGATTGAGGGTCTCGTGGCGTCTGGGGTGGGTGTGCCCCTCGACAGCGTGACCCTGCTGCCCGTTATCCCCCGCCCCAGCCGAGTCCTCGCCGCCTTCTCGAACTACCTGGACACGCCTGACCGGGTAAGGGAAGACGTGCCGGAGGAGTTCTTCTACAAAGACCCGGACGTCGTGGGGCCGGAGGGATCGGTCCACCTCTCGGACCTTCCGGGCGTCGTGGTTCACCAGCCGGAGGCGGAACTCGCCTATGTCATTGGCAAGGGCGGGAGAAACATCGATCCTGCCGACGCCCTCGACCACGTGTTTGGCTACACCGGGTTCTTTGACATATCGGCGCGTGGGCTGACCCGGCGAACGCAGTTGATCCCCAAAGGACAGGCGACCTACGCCGTCGCCGGGCCCTGGGTGGCCACGAGCGACGAGATCCCGGATCCCCACAACGTACAGGTCAGGTCGTGGGTGAACGGGGAGGTCCGCCAGGACTACAGCACGGAGCACATGGCCGTCAGGATCCCGCAACAGATCGCCTGGCTATCGCGGTTCATAGATCTGCACCCCGGCAACATCGTCGCCACCGGCACGTATCACATCGGACTCGGCCCGCTGAACGATGGCGATGTGGCGGAGATCGAGGTCGAAGGGATAGGGAAGGCCCGGGTTTTCGCACACGGCGGCGGCGCTCCCAGGATGGCCGAGTTCCGGCCCGGATTCACGCCGGTCGAACGCCCCGCCGGTGGTATGTCCCGGGTTTAACCGATCGAGATTCGGACAGTTCAATCCCGGTCCGGAACGGGGCGAGGCCCGGGGTAATCCGTTTGCCTGTCTGGCAGGTGAACGCAGAGTGCGAGGCCGGCACACGCCCCGTCGTATGCTTGACGGCACATGTGGAAATTCCTGGCGTTGGTCGCAACCGTGCTGGTCTCCTGTTCGTCACTCGGGTCAGGGGACCCCGGTGAACCCCCGGGCGTGCCGGGGAACGTCCGGGCGTCCTTCCTGGGCGCGGAGGTCCTGGTCACCTGGGACGCACCCGTCATGCCAGACGATCAGCCGGTCATCCAGTACCTGATTACCGATGGTCTCGGAGGGCTGGCATCGGCCCCGCCCGGCAGGCCTCGCGTCACGTTCCCGCAACCGCCCGAGGGAGTCATTTACGAGATTTCTGTTCGGGCCGAGTCGGTCCATGGGATAGGCGAGCCGAGCGTGCCCATCGCCGCCGCCGGCAGACCAGGCCCGGCGGAGCCGCCCGATCCACCGACGGCCGAGGCGCGTGATTTGCGGGGATTCGTAGAAGTGGTGTGGACTCCGCCGCATGACGATGGAGGAAGTTTAATTACCGATTACATCGTCGATGTGGAACCCGGGGGCATGTCGTACAGGTTTGTAGGCAACGCGGTGTCCGGCTACTTTCTTGCGACCAATCCCTCGGTTCGGTCCAGCACATCCGGTTTTCCCGCCTCGTTTGCCGTGGTGCTGCCGGAATTGACCCCGGGCGAGCGGTACACGTTCAGCGTGATCGCAGAAAACGGGATAGGAAGAAGCGAGCCATCGGCGTCGACCGAACCGATCATCGCCGGGAACGGATACGGCGCCGCAAGTCCGCCCGTCGTTTCCATAAGTCCCGGGCCGATCCCGCCTACACGAACGCCCACCCCCACGCCGACGCCGACCCCCACGCCGCGACCGGCGACCCCAACACCTCTCCCGCCGACTGCGACCCCAACCCCTCTGCCCACCCCGACCCCGATACCAACGGCCACGCCGGTCCCGACTCCGACTCCATCACCCACACCAACGCCGGTGCCCAGCGCGACGCCCGTGCCCAGCGCGCGCCGGTACCCACCGCCACCCCGGTTCCCACCGCTACACCGACGCCGGTACCGATAGTCGTCACCACCGGGAGCACGCTCTTCGGGGTTGCGGGAACGACCTTCCGGCTCGAGGGCATCGTCGGAACGTCGCCGGTAAAAACGGAGCCGATCACCGTCGAGATCGATTGGGGTGACGGCGTCGTCCAGATGGCCGGGTTTGTCGATACCAGGGGGCTGTACGACTCCCGCGTGTTCGGCAGCGGAAAGGTAGTTGGAATTCACACGTATGCCACCGGCGATGCCTACACCGTGACGGTTCGCGTGTTTGGCGCCTTCAGCCCCCCCGGCGAGGCCCAGTTCCTCGTGTTTATCTCCTGATTTTTGCTACTTGTTACCTTGACGAGCGAGGGCTTCCCCCGCCGAAAGCGGTTCGCCAATCGGGCGGCAAGTATGATGCCGTCAGTGGCCGCAAATGTCTGATCGGCGTTTGTTCACCCGCTTCGGCCCTCGCCGTCTGCACTGATCAATCCGTTGTGGAACCGCGTGAATATGCAACCTGCTGACACAGACCCGACGCCACATACGGGTGACACGCGTTCCATCGAGCAACCGCTGGCTGATCGCCTGATCGAGCTGGCCTGGTTGCTCGGCCTGATCGCCGTTCCGGTTCTGTTCACGCCGCGCCGATTCCTGACCTTCTACAACGATCCGAAATACTTCGTCCTGCACCTCGTCGCTGTGTCGATCGTCGTGGCCTGGACCTTCGAGTGGGCCGCGACGCGGCGAATCGGAGGGCGGTGGATTCTCCGTGCGCCGTGGAGTTGGGCGGGGAGGGCGCCCGAGCGATGGGCGGTTGTCGCAGGCGCGTTTCTCGCCATCGCCGCCGTGATCTCAACGCTGGCGTCACCCGCCCCGCGGGTAAGCCTGTGGGGACGTGATTACCTCGGCCTGGGCTACGAGTTGTACTCCTTCCTCGCCCTCCTCACGGTCTTCTTCGCCGTGGCCCTGCGAGTCCGCACTATCCACCAGGCTGGCCGGGTGTTCACGGTGCTCATGATCTCCGGCGGGATCACGGCGCTCTACGCTATCTCGCAGGACCTGGGCTGGGATCCGATAGGCCCCGGTGTGGGCTACGAGCGCAACTTTGCGTCCTTTGGGAACCCGATTTTCTTCGGTTCGTTCCTTCTCATGGCCTCGCTCGCAACGATCGCCGTGACGCTGGAGTCACGGCGATCCGGACGCAAAGGAATGCTGGTCTTTTCGACCATCATCCTGGGGATCGAGCTTGCGGGGATGTGGACGACCGAGAGCCGTGGTCCGTTGCTGGGCGCGTCGGCCGGGATGCTGGCGTTCGGGGTTATCGGCGCAACCTGGCTGGACCGCAGAACCTTCCTGGCCGGAATCGGAGTGATCCTGGTCGGTGTAGCCATCGCCGTGCCGATAAGCCTGTTGCCCGCGGGAGATGAAGGCTCTACTTCCCGGAATCTGGAAGAGATCGGAAACATTTTCGATGCCGAAGAAGCGACATCGATCGGCGGGCGAGCAACGACATGGGGAGGTGCGCTGGAACTCGCAAGCACCTGGGAGCGGTCACCCGAAGAGTCCACCATCAGGCACGCCCTGCGGCCCATCGTGGGACTCGGCCCGGACATGTACTACTACTCGTACCCGCTGAGCATCGACCGTGAACCATCCGGGGCGGCGCTGTTTTTCGCTCATGTCCACAGCTACCCGATGCAGCTCTTACTGGAGATGGGGCTCCTCGGTTTCGGGTCCTTCCTCGCCCTGGCTTTGCTGGTCGTTTACGCCGGGGTGACGGTCCTGCGTTCCGAGAAGCGCGCCGGTCGAAGCGATGGACTGTTGGCCATCTTCATGGTGGTGCTGATGGCGGCCCTTATCGGGAGGGCGGTCGAGCAGATGTCCGGCGTCGCCCATGTCAGTGACCTGATCACGTTCTGGACACTGGCCGGACTGGCCGTCGCCCTGGCGGGGATGTCGACACGGCCGAAAGAATCCCGCACGCCCGAACGAGCACGCCGGACGGGACCGCGACCCGCACGCGGTGGACTCTCGATCCATGCGCCGATCGTGATCGCCGTTGTTGTGCTTTTGCTCGGTTTCGGCCTTTTCTTCATGCGCGATGTGCGCGGGATCGGGGCGAGTCGTCTGGCGGCGCAGGGATTCAACCTCATAAAGGATGGGCAGGACGAGGCAGGTTTCGGAAAGTACGAGCGGGCGGTAGACCTCAATCCCGAGATCGAGCTCTACGTGATGCAGGTGGATTTCATGATCCGTCGAGAGGCAGGGAATCGTGAAGATCCCGCCGAGAAGATCGCCCTCAACGAAACGTCGCTCGCCGTCCTGGAAAGGTACGAAGGCCGGGATCCATTCGCGCACGCAACGCAGAGGCGTATAGCGACGACGGAGCTGGAACTCGGACGACTCGGCCAGACGGAGAGGTTTGAAAGCGCCGTCGCGCGCTACGCGAAGCTTGCCGACGAGATTAGATCGTTCCCATCCATCCAGGCGCTGGCGGCTGACGGGATCGTGGCCGCAGGCGATGGGATGAGGATGGCGGGCAACCCGGATACAGCCCGGACTTACACGGAGCTGGGCCTTGCTTACGCCGATCGGGCCCTGGCGCTGGATCAGACGGCGGCGCGTGCGTGGTGGGTGCGAGGCGTCGCCCTGGAACGGCTCGGAATGTTGGACGATGCCGTTGTTTCGTACCTGGATTCGGTCGCGCACGGCGAGGGCTCGAGATACGAAAACGCGGCCCACAAAGGCCTGGCCCGTGTCTACGAGCTGCTCGGCGACACGGCGAACGCGGAGGCGCACCGCTCGCTGGCCGAGGCGGGAGAGTAGAAGGGCCTCTCTCCGCTGGAGATGGACTCCGGGGCCCGCGAGTAGTCACCAGACCCAGAGCCTGGCTCAGATCAGAGGTCTCACCTTGACGACGCCTCACGCTCATCCCCCTTCCCCAGCGGGGGAGGACAGAGAGCCTGTCCTTCCGCTCGCCGGAAGGGTGAGGGAGAAGTCTCATCGTGCACCACAGTTGGATGGCCGACGGATGAGGTAATCCAATCGGCTGGTCCGCGTATCAGGAGTTGCCCCGCCCTCACAGCGGGAGATGTTGGAAGCCTGTTCTTTGGGAGATCGGTGGCAGATGAACCCTTTCTCGCCCCCGGTCCCGGTTCCGCGTCGCGCCCCCTCTACATCTCCGATCTCGGCCGGATTCCCCGGTTCATCGCCCAGTCAGGGTAGTAGTCGTAGATATCGACGTCCGGCAATGGCCGTCCGATGGGCTGGGGTGGCACGCGGAAATGCCCGGCAACTCCCGACATCTCGGTCATCCCGTACTCCAGTCCGACGCGTCGAAGCGTGCGCGTCGATGGCACGTTGAACGGCGCGACCGTGGCGAGCGGTAGCTGCCCCTGTTCCAGGATCCACGTCCCGGCGGCCGAAACGACGGCGCTCCCCAGGCCTGACGCCTGAACGCCCGGCACGACATCCACCCCGATCTCCATGAACGGCCGTCCGCGATCTTTGACAGTCGCCAGCGCGACGAGCTCAGCGCCCTGAAACACCCCGAACGATGCGAGCGACCCGGGACCGAAGCAGTGCCAGAACAGTTCGAAATCGACCGGCGCCAGCTCGTCCTCCGACAACGCCATGACACGGTCGTCGGCGCGTCCCAGCCACGACGCCGAATCAGCGAACAGGTACCAGTTCGGCCCCCAGACCGATATCCCATCGGGCAGTGTGACGCGGGAAAGCTCGTACGCCCCGAACGGTGTGAACAGCAGGTCCGGGTGCATTCCCGCGCAGACCCGTTCGAGCGAATCTACCCACTCCTCACGGGCCACCACAATGCTGCGGCCGTCCAGCCTCACGGCTGTCAGGCCGGCATCGTCACCATCCGGGGAAGAGGGGCGGCCGACCACAGGCGCAGACCCGCTCAGCGCGGCCTCAAGCGATACGCCCAGCCGCGCCTCCTGCCACTCCTTGATCGCATGATTCAATCCTGTGGCCGGCATGGGCGGATCAACCTTCGAGGTGCTGGTGAAGTTCTGGCCCGGTGGGGCCGCTCACGGGAGTTATTTCGGCGTATATTTTGCGGGGTGCTTTTGAAGCACATTATTAACGAGCCATCCAACGCCGATCAGGCGTGAACGGCCAGGGACCACCCTCTGATCACCGCAGGGGCGCTTTTGTCGGTCGCTGGCGTATTCACATAACCTCTCAGAAAATCGATGCGCCCTCAAACGCAAAGGATCTCCGTTCAATGACCCCTCCGGCCGGAAGACACTTCCTCCAGATTCCCGGACCGACAAATGTGCCGGATCGCGTGCTGAGCGCTATCGCGGGACCGACCATAGACCACCGGGGTCCCGATTTCTCCGAGCTGACACTCGAGGTGCTTGCTGGGCTCAAGCAGGTATTCAAGACCGAGTCGAACGTCCTGGTGTTTCCGGGGTCTGGCACGGGAGCATGGGAGGCGGCGCTGGTCAACACGCTGTCCCCGGGCGATCGAATCCTGATGTTTGAGACCGGGCAGTTTGCGACGCTCTGGTGTGCGATGGCCCGGAAGCTGGGGATCGAGGTCGATTTCATCCCCGGGGACTGGCGCCACGGGGTGGACCCCGCGCAGATCGAGGCCCGGCTGGCAGAAGACTCCGGCCACGGGATCAAGGCCGTCGCCGTGGTGCACAACGAAACGTCCACGGGCGTTGCGAGTCGCATTTCAGAGGTGCGGGGCGCTATCGACGCAGCGAATCACCCGGCTCTCCTGCTGGTAGACACGATCTCATCGCTTGGTTCGATCGACTACCGCCACGATGAATGGGGTGTCGATGTCACCGTCGGCGGCTCCCAGAAGGGGCTCATGCTCCCGCCGGGACTAGGGTTTAATGCCGTGAGCGAACGCGCTCTGGCTGCCTCGAACGATGCCGCACTCCCGAAGTCTTACTGGGACTGGAACGGAATGCTGGAGACCAACTCGCAAGGATTCTTCCCGTATACACCGGCGACCAACCTCCTGTACGGCCTTCGTGAGGCTCTCTTGATGTTGCAGGAGGAGGGACTGGATGCCGTTTTCGCCCGCCATGACCGGTTCGCGGCCGCGACCCGGGCGGCCGCTGCCGCCTGGGGACTTGAGCTCCTCGCGCAAGATGAGCGCGAGTACAGCAGCTCTTTGACGGCGATCGTCACGCCGGACGGGCATGACGCCGACAACTTACGAAAAGTAATTCTCGACCGATTCGACATGTCGCTCGGCACCGGCCTCGGCAAGGTGAAGGGCTGGTCGTTCCGGATCGGCCATCTTGGAGACCTGAACGATTTGACGCTGATGGGCACGCTCGCCGGTGTGGAGATGGGCCTGGACATCTCAGGCGTCCCCCGGTCGGGCAGCGGCGTCGCCGCCGCGATGGAACATCTTTCCGCGGGATGAAAGGGACGACCGGAGTCGAGATCGCCCGGCGCCCGGCACATCGCCCGTGTGCCAGGCACCCACTTCCCCCGCCGCTCGGTCCAGGCGTCTGTCGTCTTGCCAGATCTTCAACTTCCGCCGGTCGCCGGTGACTTGATGCGGGAGTCAACCGGCCTGTGCCGGGAGCCTTCCCCTTTGCGTCCGGCCCACTTTCTCCAGGCTGCTGTTGACTGACTCTATGACCCGTCTGGGAAGGTTTATTCTAGGGATGTGGCCGCGAGAGACAGAGTCGATACCGAGCACTCAATCGTAATACCGTGACAGAAGGTATTATTCTATCCCATAATTGTAGGGATAATACGAAAGTGTTTCATTGCCAGATACACGGATTGACATAGCTAATGCCAACGGCAAATCCATGAACCACGATGCCAAACAATTATCTAGTGATCACCTTATAAACCTATCTATGGATTTATGCTGGCCGGAAGCTACTGAATAATGGAATACCAGTAATGTAGGTAGTGAAATATCCCGTAACAGCAGGGTATAATGAACTCATGTTGACACGGGACAATCATCGGACGTTCGAGCAGGACTTCCCGGATGACGACGCCTGCCTGGAGTGGTTGAAGGACCAGATCTTCCCGGACGGGATCGCTTGTGAACCCTGTGGGCGGGTGACGAAACACCATCGCGTCCGGTCAAGAAAGTCGTATTCCTGCGACCGGTGCGGACACCACGTCCACCCCACCGCCGGCACGATTTACCACAAATCGCGCACCCCCCTGACCAAGTGGTTCTACGCCACCTACCTGCTCTCATCGGCCGACCCGGACATCCCGATAACGGAGTTACAGCGGGAGCTAGGCGTGACCTACAAGACGGCCTGGCGCATGACGCATCTCATCCTCGGAATGTTGTCGGAAGATGAGGAAGAGGAAGAGGCCGAAACGGTTCCGGATCGCGGTGAGGCGAGCATGCCCCGATCCCGATCGCGAGGACTGCTCGACCGGGTTACGGGCAGGGGCCGTTCCGGCTGAAACCTGTGTTACTTACGCACCAGTTGGAACTAACATCTAATAAGTAACACCCGTCAGTTACGTTCGCGAATCACTGTCAAACCCAGATGTCGTGACAACCGGCCGCCACACGACCTAAGCCCGGCGCCGCCGTTCCCGGTCCACCACTCCCAGCGCCGCCGCGTAGATGCCATCGGTGTCGATCCCGAACAGCGAGTACAGGTCCTGTCGCGAGCCCGACTGCCCGAAGGTGTCCACGCCAAGGTTGATCGAAGGACTATCGAGCGCCGAACCGATGAACGCCAGTGTGTGAGGCGAACCATCGATAACCGTGACCACGGGGCTGCCGACCTCGTGCGGCGCGAGCAAGCCCGTCGGGTCGTACAGACCTTGATCCTGCCCCCTCACCTGCTCCTTTTCGGCGGCGCGTATCCGGCGATGGAACATATCCGGACTCGTCACGGAGAACACGTTTACGCCGATTCCCTCGCGCTCAAGGTCCGGGATCGCCGCGATCGCTTCCGGCACCATCGCCCCGGTCGCGAACAGGTTGACGATGGCATCGGAATCGGGATACGCCGTACGCAGGCGATAGCAGCCGTCAAGTACCGCCTGTCTTAGCGCGTCGATCTCGGCCTCATCCCGGGGGTCATCAAACAGCGACTGATCGACCACCCTGGTACTCAGCCGCAGGAACACGGACTCGCCTTCACCCGAACCGATGCCACGAATCGAATCAAGCAGAATCCATTCGAGTTCCCGTGCGAAGGTCGGCTCGTAGTAGCGGATGTTCGGCAGTTCCATCGCAATGGAAGGGGAAAGTATGCTCTGGTGCGATCCGCCCTCCGGGCTGAGCGTCACGCCGGAAGGCGTCCCAAGCGCGATGAACCTGGACTCCTGGTACAGGCCGTAAATAAGGGGATCCAGCCCGCGCACGATGAACGGATCGTAAACGGTGCCGATCGGCACGAGTCGCCTGCCGGAGAGTTCTTTGGAAAGTCCAAGCTGTCCCAGCAGGAGGAACAGGCTCGTCTCAGATAAACCCAGCTCAATGTGACGGCCGTGCGGACCCTCGGTCCACCTCAGCGTCCGGGTCTCGGTGTCGAAAAAGTCCGTGGCGTCGTCGTGGTGCCACACTCCGGTGCGATTTATCCAGGAGCCCAGGCTCGTGGATGTGGCGACGTCCGGCGACACCGTCACGATGCGTTCCGATGTCTCGGGGGACGTTCGGCTGATCTCGAGGAGGATGCGTGCGAAGCTCTCCTGTGTGGACGCGGTGCTCGTTACTCCAAGATCGGTGTCGTTGAATGTAATCGGGGGCTCTTCCGGTACCACCGGCCGGGTCAGCCGCTCGGCGGCACGCGACAGGTACACAGACTCGTCGCTTCCATCGGGGAAACGGTCCCACGGGTAATCGGGAGAAACCCCGAAATGGTCGGCCAGCTCTTCGTACTGTTCCTGCGTCACCAGCAGCGAGTGGTTGGCGGGGTTCGCTGCGATCGGCAGCCCCCAGCCCTTGACCGTGTACGCAAACACAACGGAGGGTCCGTCTGACTGCGATGCTTCCTCGTAACAACGGGTAAGCGTTCCGACATCATGTCCGCCCAGGCCCGCGATCCGTCGATGCAACTCGTCGTCGTCGAAATCACTGACGCAGCGCTCGATATCGATGCGCTGGCCGCGGGTCGTCTCCAGCAACCGGGTCCGTACTTCCGCCGCCGGCGCCACCAGCATCGCCTGGTACTCCTGGTTCGGCATATCGTCGATGCGGGTCCGGAGCGCCTCGCCGCCCGGCAGCTCCATAAGCTCTGTGAGTTGCTCGCCGTACTTCGCGACGACAACATTCCAGCCGTTAACACGGAACATCTCCATGAACCGCGCGACGCGAATGCCCGGAACCACGCGGTCGAGGCTCTGGCGGTTGAGGTCCACGATCCACGTGCAACGGTCCAGGCCCTGGATGGCCGGTTCGGCGACCGTTTCCCAGATCGAGCCTTCATCCAGCTCCGCGTCGCCCATGTGGGCAAAGAACCTGCCCGAAGTCGGTTCCAGGCCGTGGCCGTCAAGGTAATCTCGTACGAGCGCCCCGAACGTGGCCCCGCCGGGAGCGAGTCCCACCGAGCCGGCCGAGAGATCCGGCGCATCCGGGTCCTTGGTTCGGCTCGGGTAGGCCTGGAGTCCGCCGAACTCCCGGAGGGTCGGCAGGTACTTCACGTCCAGGTTCCCGAGCAGGTACTGGATGGCATGGAACACCGGGGAGGCGTGTGGCTTGATCACCACCCTGTCTTCCGCCCGCAGGGTCTCGAAGTAGAGCGCGCTCAAGATCGCCGCCGAAGACGCGGACGACGCCTGGTGGCCGCCGACTTTAGATCCGTCGCGGCTCTCGCGGACGTTGTTCGCCCAGTGGATGATGGCCGTGGACAGCCACAGGACACGGTCCCGGGCGTTGTCCCGGATTAGCTGAACCTGGGATCTTCCCTGCGGATTCACCGACGAATTTACGGCAACCATTGACCTGCTCCGATTGGCCCGGCGACCGGGACGAACGTGGAAAGACGTTCCAACACGTTGATCAACGAGCAACTGTGTCGAGATAGTACACGTCACGGGACGGCGTGACGCGTTCTCAGGGGCCCAGTTCCGGGTCAGCGCCACCTGAAGGCGCGATAGACTCGCCCCCACGGAGTGGAATACGCGCCCGGACCATCCCGGAACGGCCCCGGACCAACCCCGGACAAACCCCAGACAAATCGGGGAGGAAATCTGATCCGCCATGAAGTTTGACCGGCTCGACATCTACCACGTCGCCATGCCGCTTATATACCCGTGGCGCACGTCCTACGGCGTGGACTACGACATCCACGCCGTGCTGGTGAAAGCCACGGACGGCGACGTCGTCGCATGGTCCGAATCGTCCCCGCTCCAGGCTCCCACCTATCTCACTGAAAGCGCGGGCGGGGTTTTCTACCTTCTTTCCGAGTTCATGGGGCCGCAGGTCGTCGGCCGCGAGTTCGAGGACGCCGATGATCTCAATGCCGCGCTCTCGGTGTTCAAGGGCAACTCCTTCGCCAAGGCTGCGCTGGAGATCGCCTCGTGGGCGCTTCTTGTACGTTCGACCGGCATTCCGCTGCACACATTGCTCGGCGGGGAGACGCGCGAGGTCGTTGCCGGGGCCGATTTCGGCATCCAGGACTCGATCGACATGCTGCTCGGCAACATTCAGATCGCCGTCGACGCCGGGTTCCCACGCGTCAAACTCAAGGCCGCGCCCGGCTGGGATCTCGACATGCTGAGGGCCGTGCGGGGCGCATTCCCGGACACCGTGTTCCATATCGACTGCAACGGCGGTTACTCGCTCGACGACCTACCGATGTTCAAGGAGATAGACAAACTGGGCCTCGCCTTCATCGAGCAGCCCCTGGCCTTCGATGACCTGCTGGACCATGCGGAGCTTGCGAAACAGATCGAGACCCCGGTCTGCCTGGACGAGAGCGCCATCAGCGTCCGTGCCGTCGAGCAGGCGCTCCGGATCGGCGCGGCCAGTTACATCAACATCAAGCCCGCCAGGGTGGGTGGCCTTGCGAACTCGATCGCGATCCACGACATCTGCCGGGATGCGGGCGTTCCGGTCTGGGTCGGTGGAATGCTGGAGAGCGCACTCGGCGCTGCGATCTGCGTGGAACTGGCGACGCTGCCCAACTTCACGTACCCGGGCGACCTGTTTCCGTCCTCACGCTTCTACGAGCGTGATTTAAGTCAGCCCGACAACGAGCTGACAGAGGCGCACACGTTCAAGCCCTTCACCGGGGGACTGCCGGAACCGGACCCGGACAGGCTGGCCGAGTACACCGTACAATCGGCGACGGTGAAGTCCGAGTGAAACCTCGTTCTCCTGGTTCGGCAACCGGCCCGGACGCCCTCTCCCTGGCGCACACGCGATGAACAGGCGCGAATGGCGGAGCAAGTTGCCGCGCGTTCTGATAGCGGGAATGGCGGTGGTAGCGGCCTTGGCGGTTATCTCGGAGATTGTTTCGGACAGGGACGAGGGCGGGACTCCAGTAGAAGCCGATCCGGTCCCTGAGATCGAGTCCGAATCCTTCGTAATCGGCCACGACCCGAGGGACGTGATCTTTGATGGCGAAAAGCTATGGGTGGCCGAAACAGGATTCGGGACCGTAACAAGCTATGGACTCGAGGGCCAGCGTCTGGACTCGGCTGATGTGGACGGCCAACCGGCCAGGCTCGCGGCCGGCGCGGGCTTCGTCTGGGCTCTTGATGCGGATGACGGCTCCGTAACCCAGCTGGATAACAACGCCGAAGTGTTGCGCCATTTTCAGATCGGGGATCAGCCCGCCGGGATGGAGTTCTTTGGCGAACACCTGTGGGTAACAGACCCCGGGCGCCACTCCCTGTCAAAGATCACGCTCCAGGGCGGGCTGGCGCGGCTGCTTGAGGTCGACGTCTCCCCCGGCGCAATCACTAAAACGCCAGAACAGGTGCTGATAGCGGACGGTGACTCACCCATCGTCACGGGTTTCGACGCCGGTGGAGACCTCATCGGGTCGTTTGAGTACCCGGATCTGCTGGACGTCGGCGGGTTGGAGCATGTCCCCGGCGCACCAACGGATTTCCTGTCCACGCCGGAGTCCCTGTGGATCGCTTTCGGCGAGATCGGACAGGTCATGCGCCTCACACCGGCCGGCACTTACTCCGGACTCACCCGCGTTCCAACGGGTCCGCTGTCCCTGGCGTGGAGTGGCAACGAATTGTGGGTGGCCTCGGCGGACGCGGGATCGGTTACCCGTATCTCTGGCGATGGCGAAATCGTCGCTACGCACATGCTCGGCGGGAAGCCCACCGGGATCGCCCACGACGGCGAGCGCGCCTGGATCGTGGACGAAGACAAAAACACGCTCGTCATGCTCACGCCCGTCGCGATAATCCCGTAGCACTTCGCTCCCGGCAACCCCGGTTGCTGTCCGGTTGTGCCGCGCCAGTGGGGACGGCGACAATTACGTTTCGGATTTCGTCTGTGAATAGCACCGGCAAGCTGTGACGAACGGCGTTCGAACGGCCGCAAAGGAGGTGGCCAGCATGTCCGAAGAGCGGACTTCTTCCATTCCCGCGCCCGAGACCCTGGAAGAGCTTCAGGCCGTGATCGAGGCCCACCTGGACGCCGGAGCGCCGGCCATCGCCGTAGCCGAGCTTGAAGATCTGCGCGCGCCCGACCAGGCGGACGTGGTCGTGGAGCTGAGCGAGCCGGGACAGCAAGCCCTACTGGGCGCGCTGCCCGCCGAGTCGATCGCGGAGATCATCGAGCACCTTGAGGTGGACGACGCCGCGGAGATCTCCGGGCTGATCGATGTGGACCGCATGGCCGCCGTGCTGGACACCACCCCGCCAGAGGTGGCGGCCGATATCCTGAGGCACGTCGACTGGACAATCGCCAGCCAGGTTCTTGCGCGCATGGGTGACCGCCGGACCATCGGCGAGTTGTTGTTATACCCGGACGACGATGCCGGGGGGTTGATGACCCCGGAAGTCACCGGCCTGCGGGAGACCCTGACCGTCGGCATGGCGCTCTCCGTGCTGCGCGGCGCAGAGGCGTCACGGGAGAACATGCGCCAGTTATACGCGATAGACACCGAGGGGCGGCTCACGGGCGTGCTCGAGCTCTCCGATCTCGTTTTCGCCGGCCCGGAAAAGCGGGTACGGGACGTGATGACTCCGGACCCGATCTCCGTCGAGACCGGCGCCGACCAGGAGGTCTGCGCCCAGCTCATGACCCGATACGACCTCCTGGCGCTTCCCGTGGTCGACCGCGCCGGAGTGCTGGTCGGGGCGATCTCCGTCGAGGAACTTGTCGAGGTGGCCCGGGACGAGGCGACGGAGGACATGTTCCGGATGTTCGGCATCGGCGGCGAGGAACGCACGGGCGAGCCCATAGCGGCCTCGATCCGCAGCCGGCTGCCCTGGCTCGTGCTCAACCTGGGCACCGTCCTGCTCGCTGGATTCGTCCTGAGCCTGTTCGACGACACCATCGAGAGAGCCACCATCGTCGCCGTGTTCATCCCCGTAGTCCTCGGACAGGCGGGAATCGCCGGGACGCAGACGCTGACCCTCATTGTTCGTTCTATCGCCCTGGGCGATGTCGATCAAAGAGACACGGCGTCCCTGTTGCGACACGAACTGGCGCTGTCAGTCGTCCAGGGCCTGGTGGTCTCCGGCATCCTGGGCTTGATTGTGCTGGCCTGGCAACAGGACCTATCGCTCGGGCTGGTGATCGCCGGGGCCATGGTCGTCAACCTGATCGTGGCGGCGGGCGGCGGCGTACTCGTCCCCCTCGGGATGCGTGCGCTCCGGATAGACCCGGCGGCTTCATCGGCCGTGGTGGTCACCACGCTCACGGACGTGCTCGGGCTGCTGGTCTACCTGGGACTGGCGACGGCTTTCCTCACGAGCATCAACTAGGCCGGTCGCGCGATATTCGATCAAGGCAGTCACACCCTCGCCATTCATCGCCACTCTCGCGCGTGACGGGAGACACAGGGACGGCCGGATCCACGACCCGTTTCTGTTCTACCCGGCGCTCTCGTCCGCCGGGCTGAACACCTTCTCGCGGTAGTACTTCAACTCCGCTATCGACTGCCGCGTGTCCCACAACGCCGTGTGCTGGGCGCCGTTCGGCTTACGGTGTTGGATCCCGTACCACCATCCTGCCAGTTCTTTAATCGACGAAACGTCGATCATCCGGTAATGAAGGTAGTTCTCAAGGGCCGGCATGTACTTCGCCAGGAAGCGCCGATCCTGCCATATCGAGTTCCCGCACAGGCGAGCGGTCCCGTATTCGCAGTGCTGCGAAACCAGCGTCAGCACTTCCCGTTCGGCCTCCTCCAGGGACGTCTTAGACGTCTGGATCTGCCGTAGCAGGCCGGAACGCTCATGCATATCCCGAACGAACGGCGTCATGCGGTTCATGACCTCCGCGGGGTGCCAGATCGTGAACTCGACCGGCTCCCCGATTTCGTTGAGATCCCGGTCAGTGACTATCGCCGCTATCTGGACGATCACGTCCTTTTCGGGTTCGAGTCCGGTCATCTCAAGGTCGAGCCAGACCAGGTTCTGTTTACTGCCGTTCTGCAATCGGAGTCCTGTCATTTCCCGCGCCTCTGTTGAGGCGTGTGAGGCGTGGTGATTAATCGAAAACGGAATCCTATCATCCACGGGATTAAATACCTTCAAAAGTAAGGGACAGTACATTTGGACCCAGCCTTGCAACAGTCCAGTCCAGTGCTCGCCGGACTGCAAACTAGGATTGCATCGTGGCGCCCGATGATTGAACCCGCGACGACCCCGTGAAATAATCTGGACTATTGCGGCGTTGACGCCATAACTGCAATAGTGCATAGTCTTTCGATGCCCTTTGATCGAACCGTTCAACTGGCCGGCGCACGAGCCCGGCAGTTGCAAGCGTTGCCACGCTACCGCGAGGTGCTTCGCTTGCTGGGTGAAGGCATGAATCCACGAGAGATCGGGCAGGCGCTCGACCCTCCCGTGACAAGACAGCGGGCATCGTCGCTGATCCAACAGGCCAGGCGGGCGCAAGAGCTCGGACTATTTGAAGACGAAAACGGGGACGAAAACATGAGTTCGGATATGACGACAGTTGACTCCGGGGGGGTCACGTCCGCTGAGGGGTTCTCTGCGGGGGCCATCTTCGCCGGCATCAAGACCGCGGGCGCGGACAAGCGTGACATCGGCCTCCTCCTGTCTGACCGTCCCTGTGCAGTCGCCGGGACATTCAGCCAGAACTCAGTCCTATCGCCGTCCGTCACCCTCTCCAAAGAGGTGGTCGATGGCGGCGGGGACGTACGGGGGATCGTCGCAAACAGCGGCGTCGCCAACTGCGCCGTCGGCGACCAGGGCCTTATCGATGCTCGCGAGGCCTCCGCACTGGCCGCCGAGAAGCTTGGCGTCGCCGGCAACGAAGTCCTCATCGCTTCCACCGGCGTCATCGGCGTCGAGCTGCCGATGGCGCTCATGCGGGAACACATCCCGCAGATCGAACTGGCCGATGATGCCGGGGACGAGTTCGCCGCGGCCATCATGACGACGGACACCCACCGGAAAGCGATCGCTGTGCGTGCCACCGTCGGCGGAACCACCGTGACCGTTGGCGGCTGTGCCAAGGGCTCCGGGATGATCCACCCCAACATGGCGACCATGCTGGCCTTCCTGACCACGGACGCGGCGGTCGAGAAAGACTTTCTGCAGAAGACCCTTTCGCACGCCGTCACGCTCAGCTTTAACCAGATCGATATAGATGGCGACCAGAGCACGAACGACACAGTTCTCCTAATGGCCAACGGCGCCGCCGGGAACACGCCCCTGAACGGTGATTCGGATGATGCAGGCGCGTTTGCCGCGGCCGTCGATTACGTGACGCGCTGGCTGGCGCGGGAGATGGCGCGCGACGGTGAGGGAGCACAGACGCTTATCGAGGTCACGGTTGAAGGCGCGCACTCGGACGAGGACGCACGCGTGGCCGCTCGTTCAGTCGCCGCATCCCTGCTGGTGAGAACCGCCGTCTACGGGAGGGACCCCAACTGGGGCCGCATCCTCATGGCCATCGGCAAGAGCCAGATCCCGCTCACCGAATCCAAGATCGAGGTGTTCGTCAACGATATCCAGATCGTATTTGAAGGCAAAGCGATCTCGTACAGCGTCCCGAGTGTGGTCGCCGCGCTTGGCGAGGATGAGGTGCGCCTGCGCGTGAGCCTCCATGTCGGCGACGGCTTTGGCGAGGCGTGGGGATGCGACCTGACCGAGGAGTACGTTGTCTTCAACTCCGCCTACACCACGTAGAGCGGATACAGGTTGAAGCGGCCAACGCAATGACATCCGTAACCGGATCACCCGCGAGAAGAAGTGGACGCGGCGCGCGCAAGGGCGACATCGTGGTCGTCAAGGTCGGCGGGTCCACCCTCGGCGAGGGCGACTCCACCACCCCGGACCTGATAGCGCTGCAAAAGCAGGGCCTGAAACCGGTAGTCGTCCACGGCGGCGGCAAGGTCATTTCGGACTGGGTCCGCCTCCAGGGCATCCAGCCGGAGTTCGTGCGCGGCCTTCGTAAGACCGACAAGCCGACGCTCGACGTGGCGGTCGCCGTCCTCTGCGGCCTCGTGAACGCCCAGCTTGTCGCCGAGATATCTACCGCAGGCGGAAACGCCGTCGGATTGGCGGGCGTCGATGGCGGGATGCTGCGGGCGGAAGTGCTCGACCCCGAGCTGGGCATGGTCGGGAAGATCATCGAGACGGATGCGACCGCCATCACGGCCGTGTTGGAGACGGGCGGCATCCCGGTGATCGCTCCGGCCGCACTGAACGTCGCTCCCGAGCAAGAGGACGGTTCCGACCGCATTCTCAACATCAACGCAGACACCTCGGCAGGCCACTTAGCGGCAGCGCTTGGCGCGGCGATTCTCGTGTTCCAGACCGATGTCACCGGGGTAATGGACGCCACCCGCAGGCTCATCCCCCGCATGACCCGTCGCCAGGCGAAAGACCTGATCGACAGCGGTATCGCCAACGGGGGCATGATCCCCAAGATCGAGGCCTGCGCCTTCGCCGTGGAGACGGTCCGCGCCGGTTACATCATCGATGGCCGGGTCTCCGGAGCGCTGCTTGAGTGCGTCGCCGGGAACGACGTCGGCACGAGGATCACGTGATGGCTGAACGCACCGGACCGGGGTGTATATTTGCGCACTCCCAGAGAACCGGAACCCGACGCATCCGAACCAGGGCTTCGGCCGAATGATTCCACGGCGCGAGATCGCCATAGAAGCATTGCCGGAGCCGCCACCAGTCCTGACACAACCCCGTAGGGGCGGATAGTGATCCGCCCTCGCCCGTCTTCCAGGTCAACCGAAAGCGGGCCAACACCAGAAGGAGCACCAGCATGACCACCACAGGCGAACAGTGGAAGCAAATAGAAGCCGACTACTACATGCAGGTCGTCAACCGTATGCCGATGGTCCTAGACCACGCTGAAGGCACCTACGTGTACGACACCGAAGGCAAGCGCTACCTGGACTTCACGGCCGGATGGGCCGTCCTGAACGTGGGCCACTCGCACCCCGCCGTCACCGCGGCCATCCAGGAGCAGGCCGGCAAGATCCTCCAGATGTCCAACCTGTTCTACACGATCCCGCAGCTCAAGCTGGCCCAGATCCTGATCGACAACTCGGTCATGGATCGCGTCTTCTTCTGCAACTCCGGGGCCGAGGCCAACGAGGGCGTCTGCAAGCTCGCCCGCAAGTACGGGAAGATCAAGAAGAACGGCGCGTACGAGATCATCACCGCCAACAACTCCTTCCACGGCCGGACGATGGGCATGATGGCCGCAACCGGGCAGGCACACTACCAGGACAACTGGCGGCCGCTCGCCCCCGGCTTCGTGAACGTCGACTACGACGATATCGATGCCATCAAGGCGGCGACCAACGACAAAACCTGCGCTGTGATGCTGGAACCGGTGCAGGGCGAGGGCGGAGTTAACGTCCCCGCTCCCGACTACTTCAAGCAGGTACGGGCGTGGTGCGACGAAAACGACCTCTTGCTCATAGCGGATGAAGTGCAGACCGGAATGGGCCGTCTCGGCACCCTGTTTGGCTACGAGCAGTTCGGCTTCGAGCCGGACGCCATCAGCATGGCGAAAGGCCTCGGCGCAGGCGCGCCGCTCGGAGCGTTCCTGTGCAAGCAGGAGTACTCCGTGCTGGAGCCGGGCGACCACGGTTCGACCTTCGGCGGGAATGCCCTGACGACCGCCGCCGGGTGGGCCGGAGCGAAGGTCGTGGTCGACGAGAACTGGTCCCAGAAAGGCGCTGCGACCGGCGCATACCTCAAGGGCCAGTTGACGGGACTCATGGAGAAGTACGACTTCATAACCGAGGTCCGCGGCATGGGAATGCTGCTGGCCATCCAGATGAACGCCGACAACGCCGGGGCAGTCATCGGCGAGACGGTGGCAAACGGCCTCCTGCTGAACGCCGTACGCCCCAACATGATTCGCTTCATGCCGCCGCTCACGACAAGCGAAGAAGAGATAGACGAAGCGGTCGGAATCCTCGACAACGCCCTGGCAAAAGTGTTCGGGGCCTGACCGGCCTCACACCAACGGCATAGATTCCAGGGGTACTCACCCCTAAACTTGATACCCGCCGGCCCGGCACCAACCCGCCGGGCCGGTCTTGCGTTCGAGTTGAACACTCCCCCTTGACCCCTCTCCACGAGGGAGAGGGCCGGGGTGAGGGACCACGAGACCGATCCGAGATCGGTCCAACACCAATCGTCCAATGCGCCCCGATAAGTTCACCACCCCCTCAGCCCCAAACAACATCCCCAGGACATAAACATGGCAAGAGAAAAATGTGTGCTCGCCTACAGCGGCGGCATGGACTCCACCATCAGCGCTGTGTGGATACAGGAGCAGTACGACATGGACGTCGTAACGCTCACCGTAGACCTCGGCGCGGGTCCTGAGCTCGATGGCGTGCGGGACCGAGCCGCACAGGCGGGTGTGACCGAGTCCCTGATCTGGGACGTTCGAGACGAGTTTGTCGAGGGCTACATATGGAACGGCCTCAAGGCCGGCGCGATGTACGAAGGCGTTTACGCGCTTTCCACTGCGCTCGGCCGGCCGCTCATGGCCAAGAAGCTGGTCGAGGCAGCCCGGCAGGTCGGAGCGACCGCCGTCGCCCACGGCTGCACCGGCAAGGGCAACGACCAGGTCCGCTTCGACGCCGGAATCATGACGCTTGCCGCCCACGGCGACCCACTGAAAATAATCGCCCCCGCTCGTGAATGGGGCATGTCCCGTGACGAAGAGAAGCTGTACGCGGCGAAGGCCGGGCTTGACGTGCGCGAGGTCGGAGATGACCAGCGGGTCTACTCGATCGATCGCAACCTCTGGGGACAGGCGATCGAGGGCGAAGACCTTGAAGACACCTGGTTCGAGCCGCCGGAGGACGCCTATTCCTGGACCCGACCGGCTACCGATACTCCGGATGAAGCGGTCGAGGTCGAGATCGGGTTTGAGCAGGGCGTGCCGGTATCGCTGGACGGCAAAGAGTTGGCCGGCGTAGTGCTGATCGAGCAGCTGAACGATATCGCCGGCGAGCACGGCGTCGGACGGATCGATCATCTTGAAAACCGGCTCGTCGGCATCAAGTCACGTGAGGTGTACGAGACGCCGGCCGCCGTGGTCCTGAACGATGCTCTTCGTGCGCTGGAGACTGCGTGCCTGGCGCGCGACCAGCAGCGGATGCGCGCCTACGTGGGACAGCAGTACGCCGACCTCGTGTACGACGGCCGCTGGTTCACCGGCATGCGCGAGGACCTCGACGCGTTGATCGATAGCACCATGCGCTACGTGACCGGCGACGTGCGGGTACGCCTGTACAAAGGCGCTGTCGTCGTGACAGGCCGCCGCTCCGAGTACTCGCTCTACGACTTCGGCCTCGCAACCTACTCCACCGACGACGAGTTCGACCACAAAGCAGCAACAGGCTTCATCGATATCTACAGCCTCGCCGCCCGGATCCAGTACAAAAACCAGACAAGGCACGACGCCCGGTAGCCGCTGATGAATCCCCCTCTCCCAGCGGGAGAGGGCCCGGGGTGAGGGAGAAGTCCTTCGTCTCTGAACGACGTGAATTGCTGGACGAGAAGATCAGAGGAACGCCCGTGACCGCATATGATGAACGAGACAGCTTCGGCAACTACCTGGAAGAGTTTGCAGTAGGGGACACCTGGAAGCACTGGCCGGGCAAGACAATCACCGAGGCAGACAACCACATCCACAGCCTGCTGGTGATGAACCACCACCCGCTGCACATAGACGAAGAGTGGAACCGCGCCGGCCAGCACGGCAAGGTTCTCGTCAACGGCACGCTGGTCTTCTCTATCGTCGTCGGCATGACCGTCCGGGCGCTCTCCGGCAAGGCGGTCGCCAACCTCGAATACGAGACCGTCAAGCACGACGGCCCCGTCCACATCGGCGACACCATCTACGCCGCGTCCGAGATCCTCGACATCACGCCGTCCCGCTCAAAGCCGGATCGCGGAGTCGTCTACGCCGAGACCATCGCCCACAACCAGCGTGACGAGCAAATCCTTAGCCTCCGCCGCAAGTTCCTGGTTCTACGGCGTCCGGCTTAATAGACCCGGTTCCCGGTACTGCCCGGGTGGATCTCGAGGCGTGACGGGCGCTCTCCCTCTCCCCGGCCCTCTCCCGCGGGGATAGGGGCTTGAATCCCCCTCCCAGCGGGAGAAGGTGCAGGATGAGGGAGAAGTCCAGAATTGCGAAGACATCTGACGCCCTCAGCCAGATCCACCCTGAGGCTCTCGAGGCCTGTGCTGAGCCTGTCAAACGTAGGCGGGCGCTCCCACAACAACACCAAAGGCCCACATGACTACCTTCCCGGACACCCTCGACGCCCAGTGGAAAGCGCTCGAAAGCGACCCCGCCGTCCTCAAATACGCGGCGTCTCGTGTCCGCCTTGCCGCGGACCCGGCCCGGCCGCTTTATCACTTCTCTCCGCCCGAGAACTACATGAACGATCCCAACGGGTTGTGCCAGTGGGGCGGAATGTATCACCTCTTCTACCAGTTCAGACCGGACGGCATCGATAACGTCCACTGGGGCCATGCCGTGAGCGAGGACCTGGTCCGCTGGAAAGACCTGCCGCCGGCCCTGTACCCGTGACCTGACCCCCTGAAACGGTACCAGTCAATAAGTTAGAGACTGGACGTTTCC
>CAYYRD010000025.1:0-48520 GCA_964474025.1 uncultured Dehalococcoidales bacterium
GAAACGTCCAGTCTCTAACTTATTGACTGGTACCGTTTCAGGGGGTCAGGTCAGTCGCCAAGAAACGGAGGTCGTCCGGTCACCATCTCGTAGAGCATTGCCCCGAGCGAGTACAGGTCTGCCTTCGGCGTTATGTCACCGCCCGTTGCCTGCTCTGGCGGCATGTAGGAGACGGTGCCGATCATCATGGCCTCACGCGTGAGGCGCGAGCGGTCGGTGAGCATTGCGAGTCCGAAGTCGCCGATCTTGGCGCTGCCATCCTCCGTGAGCCAGACGTTCCCGGGCTTCAGGTCCCGGTGAACGATGCCGCGGGCGTGGGCGAACTGAAGTCCCTCGCACACGGCTTTGCCTATCTCGATGGTTCGATCAAGGGGGAGGCCATCGGTCGGGCGGCCACGGGGGAGCGACCCTGCAACGTCGTCGCGCATCGGCCCGTCTGCAGGGGCAGGCCCCTGTGCCTGCCCTCCACGTGCCCCATCCTCCAGCAACGCCTCCGCGTCGCCTCCACCCATCAGCTCCGTCACCATGTATGGCGCACCGTCGTCTTCCTGCCCGAGATCAAGGACAGCAACGATGTTGGGATGCACACCGAGCCGGCCCATGGCCTGGGCCTCTCGGGAGATGCGTTCCCTGGAGGTCTGATCGAAGCCCTCGGTCTTAATGAGGGCGAACGCCACCTCGCGATCGAGCAGGGTGTCGTGCGCCTGGTAGACACGCTTCTTGCCGCCTTCGCCCAAAAACTTGCTGACCTGGTAGCGGCCGGCGGCGAAGGAGGTGGGGGTTGGGACCCCCTCACCCTTCCGCTGAAGAGCAGGCTCCCGGCTCTCTCTCGCCGGGAGAGGGGATGCAACGACGCCTCCCTGAGTCCCGGCGTTGCGGCTCGTCGCGACCGGCTTGGATATCCCGAGGCCCTTGTCTGCCGCGGCCAGGAAGGCGGCGGCATCCGCGTTGTCCGGATCAAACTCGAGCGCGACCGCAGCGCGTTCTTTAGCGTCCTGCCAGTTTCCTGCTTCCAACGCCTCATCGGCCTGATCAAGAAGCCGGTCTATTCGCCTCTGCACCCGTTCGCTCGGCATGATTGGGCGATGCTATCAGAGCTTGAGTTAAGAGCGGCCCGACCACGGGCGGATCATTATCCGCCCCCGCAGTGTGTCGGAACGTACGCCACTACTCGTCAGAAACCTTGATGAGCAACTTGCCGAAGTTGGCGCCGCCCAGTTGCCCGATGAAGGCCTTTGCCGAGTTCTCGAAACCCTCGACCACGTCTTCTTTGTACTTGATTTCACCGCTCTTGACCCACTGAGCCAGCCGCGCGCGGCCCTCTTCATATCGGTCAGCCCAGCGGAAGACGAGGAAGCCTTCTACCGTTGCCTGCGCCGCGTGCACGTAGCGCATGACGCGCGGTCCCAGGGACGGCACATCGTCGTTGTACTCGGAGATTCGGCCGCAGATCGCCATCCGGGCGTACAGGTTGAAGTGGGGCATCACCGCCTCGGTGATCTCGCCGCCGACGTTGTCGAAGTAGCCATCGACGCCGTTCGGACATGCGGCCTCGATGGCCGTCGCCACGTCCTCTGTCTTGTAGTTGATCCCGGCGTCGAAGCCGAGCTCGTCGACTATGTAGGCCACTTTTTCGTCGGACCCGGCGATGCCGACGGTGCGGCAGCCCATGATCTTGGCGATCTGGCCAACGACCGCCCCAACAGCGCCCGAAGCCGCTGATACGACGATGGTGTCGCCCGCCTGCGGCCTGTTGACCTCCAGCAGTCCGAAGTAGGCGGTCAGCCCGGGCATGCCGAGGACGCCCACCGACGTAGAGATCGGTCCGAGCGATGTGTCGACGGCGTGCGCTCCAGTGACGTCAAGGATGCCGTACTCCTGCCAGCCGATGTGGCCGCGCACGATGTCGCCGGTGTTGAAGCCGTCCAGCCGGCTTTCCATCACGCGACCAACAGACTCACCCTGGAGCACTCCGCCGATCGGCACAGGCGGCGCGTAGGACGGCCCGTCGCGGAGCCGTCCCCGCATGTAGGGGTCGATCGACATCCACAGGTTCTTGATCAGGACTTCGCCGTGCCTCGGCTCCGGGATCGGCGAATCGATCAGCTCGATATCGCTTTCTCTGGGCATGCCGTCCGGGCGGGACTTCAGGACCCATTGTCGGTTGACGTTCTCTGGCATTTTGGAGGCCTTTTTGTTGGTGGAGGTTGTGATAGCGCGATGGGAGGGATCTATCCAATGATCGTCGGGGAGGGGCTTGCCCCGCCCTCTGGCTGATCGTGAATCACGAAATCAGTCGATATGCGAAACGCGACCCACCTCCAGACCTCCTCCCTCCCAGGGAGGAGGCTCAAAATCGTCCCGTCCTGATGGGGGAGGGGTTCGGGGGTGGTCATATCCGAGTCACACACCTTACTCGTCAGAAACCTTGATGAGCAGCTTGCCGAAGTTGGCGCCTCCAAGTTGCCCGATGAACGCCCTCGGCGAGTTCTCGAACCCCTCGACGATGTCCTCCCGGTACTTGATCTGGCCGCTCTTCACCCATCGGGCGAGCTGAGCGCGGCCTTCCTCGAACTGCTGCGGATACTGGTTGACGGTGAAACCCTGGATGCGGCTCCGGGTGCTGTGGATGTAGCGGAGGATTCTTGGGCCCATCGACGGCGTGCTCTCGTTGTACTCGGAAATCCGGCCGCAGATGACGGTCCGTGAGTACATGGCGAGGTGCTCCATCACCGCCTCGGTGATTGGTCCGCCGACGTTGTCGAAGTAACAATCGACGCCGTCCGGCGCGGCCGCGCCGAGCGCCTGACTAACGTCCTCGGTCTTGTAGTTGATTCCGGCGTCGAACCCGAGTTCATCCACGCAGTACGAGACCTTTTCGTCGGAGCCAGCGATGCCAACCACGCGGCAGCCTCCGATCTTCGCGATCTGCCCGACCACGGCGCCGACCGCCCCGGAGGCTGATGACACGACTACCGTGTCGCCCGGCTTCGGCTCGCAAACGTCCAGCAACCCGAAATACGCGGTCAATCCCGGCATCCCGAGCACGCCGACCGAGGTTGATATCGGCCCGGAGTCCGGGTTAACGGGGAACGCTGACGTGACATCAAGCAGCCCGTACTCCTGCCAGCCGATACGTCCCCGCACGATGTCACCGGCCTCGATCCCGTCCAGCCGGCTCTCCATCACCCGGCCGACCGATTCGGAGACGATCACGCTCCCTATCGGGGACGACGTGATCTGGCCCCGCATGTACGGGTCCAGCGACATCCACAGGTTCTTTATCAGTACCTGGCCGTATTCGGGAGACGGGATGGGGGTTTCGACGAGATCGAAGTCCGTTTCGGCCGGCATGCCGTCCGGTCGTGACTTGTTAACCCACTGGCGATTCACGTTCTCAGGCATGCGACTTCTCCGATTGTTCAAGATGCGGCCGTATCTATTGCGGGGAAGCCGAGTTTAGACGAGGAAGGCAGCGAGCGGCGATCAACCCGGCGATTTCAGAGCGCTAACAGCCCCAGCCGGGCCGCCACGGTCACGGCCTGGGTGCGGCCTGAAGCATCGAGCTTGGTCAGGATGGAACCGACGTGGTACTTGACGGTGTGCTCGCTGATCCCCAGGTCGTACGCGATCGCTTTATTCGTCGAGCCCCTGGCCAGTGCGCGAAGTACTTCCGATTCCCGCGGGGTGAGTGGCTCGAACGGGATTGCGGTGTCGTCACCCCTCCTCTGCCCGGTCTCCCACGCCTGCAGGGTGCCACGATCCCCGAGCGCCCTGTCGAAAACATCGAGACCGGCGGCGACTGCGCGCACCGCGGCCGCGATCTCATCAGGGCCGCACTCCCGGCGGAGCCACGCCATCGAGGGTCCGATATTCGAACGCCGGGAAGACTCGGGCGGCCTGCCGCCCAGGATGACGGCCGGGAGGCCCGGGTACCCGGCGAGCTCAAGACGATCGGACCGGCCCTCGTCGTCCGTCGCGTCTACGACGATCACATCGGGGTCGGTCACGGGTTCTGGAACGGATATCGAATCGGAGAAGCCGACTTCAGCGCCCGGGATAACCACGAAACCCGCCTCTTCCAGCATGGCGGTAATCCCGTACCCGGTGACCGGCGAGCGCGTGAGCACGGCCACCATCAACGGGGCATCTGTGTGTGAACCGTGATCCGGACCCGCCATCTTCTTAGAGTACGGTCTTATGGAAGCGCAGCCGTGCGGCAACGGCCGGAACGGCGCTTCCTGAACCCGGCCCCGGCCGACGATAACTCGTGATCACCCCTGCGGTCGTTCACCCGCCGTGACGCTGATTTCCACGGTATCGCCGCCTCGCACGAGTGTGAGGCGGACCTCGGCTCCCACATCGACACCATCCAACCCGATCTGAAGATCGTTGCCGGACTGCAGGCGGACTCCATTCACAGACACCATCGAGTCCCCGACGAGCACCCCCGCTTCCGCCGCCGGGCTGCCGGGATCAACCATCACGATCAGCCACACGGCGTCGCTGCCTTCGATCTCCTCAGCGAGACGCGCCGGCTGACTGGCAACTCCAAGGTAGGCCCGCCGAATCCTCCCGTCGCTCGACAGGGCGGACACGATGCGATCCACGGTCTCAGAAGGCACGGCGAGCCCGCCGTCCCGGCCCAGGTGTGACGAGTTGATCCCGATCACAAGGCCGGAAGCGTCCACGAGAGGGCCGCCGGAGTAACCCGGATACATGGTCAGATCGGGTCGGATAAACGGCGCCCCCCGGTTGCGGCGACCAACCAGTGAACTGATTACACCGAACGATGCCGAGGGCGAACCCCGGCCTGTTCGACCGAGCGCCAGGACGATCTGTCCGACTTTCAGGGCGTCCGCGGCCGCCCGTTCAGCGGGAACCAGATCGGCGTCCTCCACGCGTAACAACGCCAGGTCGGATCGCGGGTCGCGGCCGACCAATGTCGCCGATGTCTCGGTCCCATCCGGGAGCAGAACCCCGATCTCTTCGTCACGTTCGACGACGTGGTTTGCCGTCACAACAAGGCCATCTGACGACCATGCGACGCCACTTGCCGAAATACGCCTGCGGGCGCTCACGAGGACTGTGGATCGAGACGCGGTCTCCACCGCTTCAGTCAGAGCGTCGGAAAGTTGGGCCAACTGGGTTGTGTTTGTTGAGTTGTCTGGCACTGGATGCCTCCACGGGGCCACGGCGCCGGGCCGCGGCCGGATGTCGATTCGTCCGGCCAGAGTTCCACGTCTGCGCGCGCCCCGCATCACCCATCCGGGCAGGTCCCGGCGCTCGAGCGCCTGCCGGAACGATCAGGCGTTGCTCAGATGCCGGATCGGGCGTTGAGCCAGTCCAGCAATGCCAGCAATGACTCTTCATCCAGCCGCCGGCCAGACGCGTTGTAAGTGGTCAGGCCTGTCTCGGGATCATCCGGTGAGGTTGCTTTGAGGACGTGGTCCGCATTCGCCGGGTAAACGTACTCGACATCCTGTCCGATGGCCGCCGCCTCCTCCCATGACTCTCCTTCCACTTCCCGGTCCACGTCGCTGTCCAAACCCCCGATCAGCACCAGCACCGCCGATCCGGCCGCGGGAAGGAGAGACACCGGCTCCAGATTCCAGATCTCGGTGTTGTAAGGCAGTTTTGACGGGTGGGTCAGGTTCTCGAATAGTCCCTGCAGGTCCGGCGAGAAGCCGAGATCGCCCGCCGGCAGGTCCCCCTCGATGAAGAGGGCCATCGCCGCGTCGAAGGCCGCCAGCGCTCTCTCATCTCCTGGCTCCTCCGCAAACGCGCCCAGTTTCCGGAAGACCTGTTGCCGAAGGGTCAGCGCGCTCGGGGCGAGCAGAGCGATGCCGGCGACGTCCGGTTCCGATAGTTGCGCTTCACGAAGAAGCACGTGAAGAGCGCCCTCATCATGAGCGACGAGATAGATGCGGTCCGGATCGACCTCCGGGCGCGATTTCAGGAACCTGATCGCGCTGGAGACTTCGTCTATCGAGTCATCCAGGAAATTTTCGCCATCCGGTGGCGTCGTCTCCCCGATCCGTCGGCCTGTCCCGCGCCGGTCGTACCTGAGCGTCACGTATCCGGCTTCGGTGAGAGCGCTTGCAACCAGGCGTCCGGAGCCATTGTTCCCGGGGAGCGAAGTGGACACCCAGTCGCGGTCGGCGCCCCCGCCGTCGGCGATCAGCAGGACCGCGGGGGTGCGAACGCCACCAGGCTCAATCACCGGACTGGTGAGCGTGCCTCCCACAAACCCGTCCCCGTTCGACCAGCTGACATCGATGGACGAAGGGCCCTTTCGTTCCGGAACGGCTCTTGTTGACGTGGGTAGCGGTGTCGGGGTGGGCGTGGGCAGGGCCTCCGGCGTCGAGGTTGGCGATATCACCACTGAGGTCGGCGTCTCCCGCACCTCTTCAGCTGGAGTCGGAACCGGTGTCGCTGAAGAGGTTTCGGCCGGATCCCCGGCGTCCCCGCCACAGCCCATTGAAACCAGCACGAGGATCGACACCGACGCCGCAAGTGCGGTCCGCGATCCCAGAAATCCAGGCAAGCGATGCAAGAAACTCACCGCAGCAAGATAATCCATGTCTCGCTGCAACACAGGCCCGGGGTCCGATCAACCCCGTTTCAGGAGGAACCAGACAATGAAAGTCGCAGATTTCGCAGCAGACGCCATGGGCAATATGTCCGCGAGGTTGATCGCGAGCCTGGACGGCCTGACGGTGGAAGAGCAGTGTTACCGGCCCGACCCGGACGCCAACTCCATCGCATGGCTCGCCTGGCACGTGACGCGCGTCCAGGACCACCACATGGCGCACCTGGAGGGTCGGAACCAGGTCTGGGCTGATGACGCGTGGAACGTGAAATTCGGAATGTCAGCTGATCTCGATGATCACGGTTACGGCCATACATCGGCGCAGGTGGCGGCGGTGGTGCCGGCGACCGCGACCCTGCTGGCGGAGTACCAGGAGGCGGTTGCGACCAGGACGGAGGCGTACCTGCGATCCCTTCCGGAAGCCGCCCTCGAAGAGATCATCGACCGCTCATGGGACCCGCCGGTGACACGGGGAGTCCGACTGACCAGCGTAGTGAACGAGACGGCGCAACACGTCGGGCAGGTGTCTTACGTGCGGGGTCTGGTTGAGCGCAGGTAGAGGGTCGGGGGGAGCCAGACGCGCGTGCGGTTTACGGGCGATTACTTGATTGGTCGCACCGGCTTGTTCCCGTCATTTCTGGCATATATGCCCATTCCGAAGTCCGCACACGAGGAATCTCCCGGCCGGCACTCCATCACATTCATGTTTCGCGACACGTTGCTCCGCCAATTTGAGGTGGCAACGACGAATAATTTTGCTCGTGGATGGCGTTGGCACGACGGGTGATTCTGCGCTCTACGGACGGCGAGATCCTTCGCCCCGGCCCAGGATGACCTGCTGCGCGAGACGGGTATTGCCCGGATCGTCAGTCTTTCGATGTGGTTGCATCTGGCGGTGTCTCGGAGTGACGACGGGCGGAGCAAGCCCCGCCCCTGCGGTGTCGTTCAGCCGACACGACCGTAACTTCGAAAAGACCATCCGAATAATCCCCGCACGCGGGTGCTACAATCCCGCCCGTTTGGTGTCCCTTTGGAAGATAGATCGTCGTCAGGGCGAGCCGCTCACAAAAAGCCATCGACAAGCCGCAAAAAGAGGTAGCACGAATTGCTGAAGCATTTCCAGGTCCCGGATGACATCGCCGTCAGGGTCAAGATCGAAAACCTGACCGCCGCAACAAAGGGCGTGTTCCTCAAGATGGGCGTGCCGGAGGCCGATGCGGAACTCGCCACCGATGTCCTGATGAAGGCTGACCTTCGTGGCGCGGACACGCACGGCGTTTCCAACATGCTGCGGGCGTACGTCGCTTCATACGGAGATGGCCGGACTAACCCGACTCCAAACGAGAAGATCGTCCGGGAGACGGCTTCCACGGCCGTATACGACGGCGACAACGGCCTCGGAATTATCACGACACCGCACGCCATGGAGATCGCCATCGCCAAGGCGAAGAACACCGGCGTCGGCATGGTCACGATCAAGAACTCCGGTCACGCCGGGATGATGGCCTACCATGCCCTGATGGCCGTCAAGGAAGGCATGATCGGCACGGCGTACACGGCGGGCGGCAACTCGATGGTGCCGACCTGGGGCGCGGAGCCGAAGCTTGGGACGAACCCCATCGCGTTCGCCGCGCCGACCGGCACAGAAGAGCCGTTCAGCTTCGACGCCGCCACGACCTCTATCGCCGGGAACAAGATCGGGCTGGCAAACCGGCTCGGCCACGGACTCCAGCCGGGCTGGGTCGCCAACGACGATGGCTCCCCCGATATGGAAGGCGCTGCTTCTTCCGACTTCTCGGCCGGTGGCGTGCGGATGCAACTCCCGATGGGCTCCACCCGTGAGCTCGGCTCCCACAAGGGCTACAGCCTGGGCGTGATGGTGGACATCATGTGCGGACCGCTTTCCGGCGCGGCCGGGTTCGGCGCAGCTACAAAAGAGCGACGAGCGCATTTTGTGGCGGCGTACGACGTGGAAGCATTCGTGCCGCTGGACGAGTTCAAGGCCGACATGGACGGCATGATGAAGGGCCTGCGTGAGACGAAGCCAGCGCCGGGCCACGACCGTGTTGTGTATGCCGGGATGATCGAGGTCGAGACGGAGGCCGAGCGACGCGAGATCGGCATACCGCTGCACCCCGAGGTTGTCGACTGGTTTGAGGGGATCACGAGCGAGCTGAACATTCCGTTCAACCTGCGGGACTAGCCCCGGTGGGGCATCGCGCCTAAGCAAAGGACAGCGCCCTGAGGCTCTCGAAGGGCTGTGTAGAAACATCACGGTCAATAGACTTCTCCCTCACCCTGGCCCTCTCCCGCCGGGAGAGGGGATCAATGGCGCCCTGATAAAGACACTGCAGGGGTCCAGCGCGCTGGACCCCTGTTTTATTGACGACCATCTACTTCCGTAAGGACCACGCATGAAGATCACCAGCGTCGAGACGCTCTACTTTTCCGCTCGCATCTACACGGCGGACCGCAACTGGCTGCTGGTGCGGATCCAGACGGATGAGGGATTGTTCGGGATCGGGGATGCCAGCCCGCTGGGCAACGAGATGCAGACGGCGTCCCTGATCGAGGAGTGGTCCGAGAAGTTCCTGATCGGTAAAGACCCGCTCGACACGGAGGCGATCTGGACCGAGATCTACTACAACAACAACGCCCGCGGCGGCCGGATCGAGACCACGGCGTTGTCGGGCATCGACATCGCTCTCTGGGATCTCAAGGGCAAAATCCTGGATCAGCCCATCTACAAGCTGCTTGGCGGCGCGCATCAGGATCGAATCCGTGTGTACGCGAACGGCTGGTACACCGTCGCTGCCGATCCGAAGTTGAACGCCGAAGAGGCTGTCAACACGGCCGAGATGGGTTACACGGCCATGAAGTTCGATCCCTTCGCCACGGCCAACTACTACAACATCTCGCTGGAGGAGGCTCAGGCGGCCGAAGACCGCGTGGCGGCGGTGCGGGACGCCATCGGGCCGGACATCGACATCCTTATCGAGGTTCACGCCAAGTTCTCACCGGGCGCGGCCGTCTCGCTGGGCCAGCGCATGGAGCAGTACCGGCCGCTATGGTTCGAGGAGCCGACCTCGCAGGAGAACGTCGGCGAGATGAAGTACGTGCGGGACCGGATAAACATCCCGATCGCAACAGGTGAGCGTCTCTACACCAAGTTCCCGTTCTACGAGCTTGTGAAGGCGGACGCCGTGGACGTTTTGCAGCCAGACATCGCCAACGCCGGGGGCATTACGGAGCTTAAGAAGATCGCCGCTATCGCTGAGGCGCGGCACGTCAACATGGCGCCCCACAACACCTGTTCGGCCGTCGGTACGATGGCCGAGTGCCAGCTTGATGTCACGATGACCAACTTCTTGATCCAGGAGTACCACGCCCAGTTCTACTCGCCGTGGTACATCGACGCCTTTGAGGGCTTCCCGGTGCAGAAGGACGGATACATCACGCTCCCTGACGGCCCCGGTCTCGGCATCATTCCGGACGACGACCTGATCGCCGCACATGGCTATGTCCCGCCAAAGGCAGGCCGCCGCCCGGGCCGTCGAATCTAAAGCCCACCCCAACTCAGCCAGCAAAGGTCAGAAATGAAGATCACTGATGTCGAGACGTTCATCTTTTCCGCTGCGCATCACAACGCCAACCGGAACTGGGTGATCGTCAAGATCAACATGGACGACGGCCAGTACGGCCTCGGCGACGCCAGCGGGCTAGGAAACGACCACCAGGTGATTTCGCTGGTCAACGAGATGGCGGAGAAGTTCCTGATAGGCCGCGACCCGCTGGACAACGAGGCGATCTGGTCGCAGATCTACTACAACAACCAGTCTCGCGGCGGCCGCATCGACACCACGGCGCTCTCCGGCATCGACATCGCGCTGTGGGACCTCAAGGGCAAGGCGCTCGGCCTTCCGCTGTACAAGCTGCTGGGTGGGGCGCAACGGGACAGGGTTCGCGTTTACGCCAACGGCTGGTACACAAACCCCGGCGCGCCGGAGTTGAATGCCGAAGAGGCGAAAAAGGTCGTGGCGATGGGCTACACCGCCATGAAGTTTGACCCCTTCGCACAGAACAACTACTACAACATCTCGCTGGAAGAGGCTCAAATCGCAGAGGACCGTGTGGCGGCGGTGCGTGAGGCCGTCGGACCGAACGTCGACATCCTCGTCGAGGTCCACGCCAAGTTTTCCACCGGCACCGCGATCTCACTTGGACAACGGCTGGAGAAATACCGGCCGCTCTGGTTCGAGGAGCCGACCTCACAGGAGAACGTCTCCGAGATGAAGTACGTCCGTGACCGGGTGAACATCCCGATCGCCACGGGAGAGCGGCTCTACACCAAGTTCCCGTTCTACGAGCTCGTGGCGGCGGACGCCGTGGACGTGCTCCAGCCGGATATCGCCAACGCGGGCGGGATCACTGAATTGAAAAAGATCGCCGCCATCGCCGAGGCGCGGCACGTCAACATGGCGCCGCACAACACCTGCTCGCCGGTCGGGACGATGGCCGAGTGTCACCTGGACCTGACGATGACCAACTTCCTGATACAGGAGTACCACGCAGAGTTCTACACTCCGCACTACTTCGAGGCTTTTGACGGATTTCCGCGGCAGGTCGATGGCTACCTCACGGTGCCGGATACGCCGGGCCTCGGGCTGACGATCAACGAGGAGGTGCTGGCCGCGCACGGGTACGATCCGACGGCGACAGCACGGGCGGGCACCAGCAGGCGGATTTGACCCCGGCGGGGCAATTATCTGGGGGCGTATTGCCATACGCCCCTGCAACGCAATCGGGAACACCACCGTGATACGAGGCAACAGGAGGGACGGAGCAAGCCCCGCCCCTACCAAATCTGAGAGGACATGACCATGATCGAGAACTCCCTTTTTGCGAAGAACCGGCAGGGCAAGCAGGCGCTTGTTTTCTCCATGCAGTACCCGGTGCCGAGCGCCGTGGAACTCGCGGCGCGGGCCGGTTTTGACTCCATCCACCTTGATGGCGAGCACGGGGCGTTCAACCCGGTCGCCGTGGACGACATCGTGGCGATTTCGCACGCGTTTGGCATGAGCGTCACGGCGCGCGTGCCCAACATCAACGCCAACGAGATCAACCGCTGGCTGGACCGCGGGCTGCAGGGGATCATGGGCCCGCACATCGAGAACGGCGAAGAGGCGCAGGCGCTCGCCGACGCCTGCCTGTTCCCGCCGGACGGCTGGCGCTCATGGGGCGGCGGGCGCGGAACGGAGCACGGCGATATAGACGTCATCGAGGGCACGTACGGCGGCAAGCTGGGGTTTGCGAAGTTCGCCAACGCCAACATGCTGGTCGGCGGTCAGATCGAGTCCAAAGAAGCAGCCGCCCGGGCGGACGAGATCATCGCGGTTCCCGGCATGATGGCGATCGCCTGGGGTCCGCACGACATGGCGGCGTCCCTCGGACACCCGGGAGAACCGGAGCACCCCGAGGTGCTTGCCATTCACGACGAGGTGGAAGCCAAGGTCAGGGCGGCGGGCAAGCACCTGTGGTCTGACTACGGAGCGACGATGGATATGAAGGGGTTGCTCATTGGAGCGGGCCGGGAGTTCACCGCGGCGCACGGGGACGACGCGTTCGCGTAGGCGGGAGGATTCGCCCGGACAGGGGCGGATTAACGGAGGCGGGCGTGAGAATTACGTCATCCTGAACTCGATTCAGGACCCGCCCGTCTCCACATCCGGCAAGTTGTCAGTGCTCTGGCCCGGTATTTATGAACCGCCCGCTGATGTGCATGGTGACTCCAGTAGGAGCCGATCCTGAATCAAGTTCAGGATGACATGGTGAGGCGCCCGCTGTCGTACGGGCCTATCGGTCCTTCGAGATCCTCGGGACACGGCCGGGTACGTAATCTCCAGATTACGCGTGCAGGGCACGACGTATCTCAGCGCGACGCGCTGATATCATCGTCTGGTCGAAAAGAGAAACGGATCGGGAGCCTACGTGGCAGTCGAAGATCAATTTCAGGAGCCGCCGGCCTTTCAACTGGATGACGCCGCGCCCCTCGCCGAACCGGAAGAGGTGATCGACGGATTCCGGCTGACCGAAGGCGAATCGGTAGTCGAGACGCTGGAGGTCGATGGGACTGACAGGTTCATTCTCACGGACCGTCGCGTGATTTACGTAGGTGGCGACGAAGACCACCGCAACTGGTCGTTCGCCCCCTTGAGCACGGTCACCTCGGTACAGGTGACGCGCGTCTCGCGGGAGCGGTCGTCGCTCATGTGGGGCGTCCTCGGTTTGATCGCCGCTGTCGGGATCTGGCAGGTGGCGACGAACGAAACGGTGGGGATTGTCGGCGGGATCGTGATGGCGGCGTTGGGCGCTATTCTGCTCTGGGATTACTACCTGCGAACCCCGCCGTCGCGCCTTTTGTTCCATACGGCCGGCAACGTCGTCGGAGGTCCGCTCAGCCGCACAGCAGAGGCGGGAGCGCGTTCCTTCAGCGACAGTTTGTTCGAGCTCAAGTCGCGCACCTCCAGGGCATCGGAAGAACCGTCGCCTTCGAGACCGGCTGGAATCACCCGGAGATTTCGTTACCCGGGGTCTTGATTCCTGAATCCCCGGACATCGTGCTCTATACGGGCGCGGCGGCGGGCGCCGACGGCGCCTCTTCGATCGTCAGACCCGGCGTCACGTCAAGGTCCAGCCCCGACCGGTCCCCGCGTTCCAGGTAACGGAACGCGGCGGCGGCGATCATCGCTCCATTGTCCGTGCACAGAACCGGTGGCGGCGACATGACGGGAACGTTGGCCCGATCGTTCAACGCCTCCCGAAGCGCCGAGCTTGCGGCGACGCCCCCGCCGATCACTATCCCCTGTACGCCGAGCTCTTCAGCCGCCCGTGCCGTCTTCGTGGCGATCACGTCCGCGACAGCTTCCTGGAACGATCTGGCGAGGGCGGCCACGGCGTCACTATCAGGCCCTTCCGCGGGAGCCGGGTAGATTCCCTCGGCCCGGGCGCGATGCAGGACCGCGGTCTTGAGGCCGCTGAAACTGAAATCCCAGGTCCCGGGAATCCACGCGCGCGGCAGGGGATCGGACTTGCCTCCCTGTTCAGCGATCTTCTGGATAACCGGTCCGCCCGGGTAGCCAAGGCCCATCAACCTCGCCGCCTTGTCAAAGGCCTCCCCGGCGGCATCGTCGCGGGTCCGTCCGATGCGTTCAAACTCGCCGTGCGCCTTGAGCAGTGCGAGATCCGTGTGCCCGCCAGACACGACCAGGCACAACAACGGAAAGCCACAGATCTCTTCGGGCGCCGGCGGGATCGGCTTTTCAGAAGCCCCCGCTGCCGATGGCGGATCGTGCAACCACCCTGCATAGGCGTGCCCCTGCAAATGGTTTATGCCGATCAAGGGTTTCCCGGATGCGACCGCCAGCCCCTTCGCCATGTTCAGGCCTACGATGAGGGATCCGGCGAGACCCGGTCCACTGGTTACGGCGATGGCGTCGATCTCCTGGAGGGTCAGGTCCGCCGCCGAGAGCGCGGCGCGCACCACCGGTACGATCTGTTGGATGTGGCTGCGAGATGCCAGCTCGGGCACGATGCCGCCGTACCGGGCGTGGAGCTCCGCCTGCGATGATGCAACGTTGGACCGTATCTCACGGCCGTCAACGACCACCGCCGCGGCGGTGTCGTCACATGATGATTCGATTCCAAGGACGATCATTGCTCGAGTGTTTCCGTTCTCTCCCAGGTAGTACCACGGGTCGGCCCGAATAATTGCAGCCTGCTGATTACCAAATATTTACGTTAAGCTAGATTGTAGACCGCAATACTGTTCCACTGCCCGGACCAAAGTGGTTGGGGTGGAAGACGACAACGTTTACGCGGAGGGAAGACGTGACCACTGAGAGTTACCCGGCGTGCAAGGCGTGTGGAGATGGAGACCTGGTGCCGCTGTCCGACTTTGGCGGCCAGGGATCCGCGGTGCATTACAAAGCATGGATATGCACGAATCCCGCCTGCGGGTTCAATCTGAAGATCAGGAACGGCGACGTATACTTGAACGAGCCGATCCTCACCGAAGCGGACCGCCACCGGAGACAGGCAGCCCGTTAGTCCAGGACCAGTTCCCGTGACTCACGGGACCATTCCGGGATGTCCGGCAACTCAGGAAATCCAGGGGACGGCTTGCGAGGCGAAGAGCCGCCCTTGAGTTCAATATCCGCGCCATCAGACGCCACGGAGCTCGCGCACCCATCGCGGCCGCCGGGCAAAAAGCGCGTCCGGCTTGGTTTTGTGGTCATCGTCCTGGGCCTGCTGCTTGCGACCGTCGGATTCGGATACCTGATTTACGCCGAGATCGCCCGCTCCCGGCTCGGCGAACTCGTCTACGAGGTGCCGCCCATTGAACGCGCCGGGTGGTTGACCGCACCCCTTCCGGACGCCGGAACCCCGGGCGCCGGTGTTTCAGATCCGTCCGTGGCCGGTGATTCCGGGTCTGGCGGGGGACCGGGTGACCCGGTTACCGCCGAACCGATTAACGCCGCGCAGTTATTCCCGGGGCGTTGGATCAATCCCAGGTACTGGTCCGAACCAGAATGGGCGGGATCATTGCCGTATGGCGGCGCGGATCTTCCCGAGGGATTCGAGTACGTGAATCCGGCGGAAATCGTCTCTCGCTCTGACGCCCTGTCCGTCGCCGAGACCATCAAAATCCCGGCCATCGGGCTCTCGACAACCGTTTACGGACTTGCCGTCTATGACGAGGGCGGCAGGCAACTGTGGGAGAGTCCGGTGGATATCGTCGGGCACATCCCCTACACGGCACGTCCGGGCGAGGTCGGGACCGGCTGGTACTTCGGCCACCTGGAAAGTCCGGTCCGCGGCGAGGGCAATGTGTTCCACGACCTTCCGGACGTGGTTGACCTGATAAAGCACGATCCGGTGGACATCATCATCGGCAGTGCGGACGGAGAGTTCCTGTACAGGGTGACCGGGACGGGATTTATCCACCGGGATGACCTCGAATTGGACCAGTCATCTGCGTCGACGGTCACGCTGGTCTCCTCCTACCCGAAACTTGTTTACGACCACCGGCTACTTGTGACCGGCGAGCTCCTCGCTTTCCGTCCTCCGGGGTGATGGTCCGGCGGGCGCAGTGACCGCAACCAACGGGCCATCTGGCTGATCCGGGCGGAGAGATATGGTTCGGTTCCACGGCTATAATTCAAGGCGCTTTGTGAAACAGAACGCTATCCCCCAACGTGAGGCTAATCCAACCAGTTGGCTACCCTTCAATCCGACGCATCCTCAGATAGCAGAACCGACGAACTTTCCAACGCAGCGAATGACCGATTCCTGATCCTGATGCTCGGCATCATGGTCGTCGGAGCGATCATCCAGATCACCCTCGGCGGCGTCGTGCGTGTAACCGAATCCGGACTCGGATGCCCGGACTGGCCGCTTTGCCATGGCGCTATCGTCCCGGAATTCGAATATCACACAATGATCGAGTGGAGCCACCGAACCGCTGGCTCCGCCGTCGGTTTGTTCTTCATCGCCGCCGTAATCCGGGTCTGGATATCTCACCGGCGGAATAACTTCCTGCTCGCCGTCACCACCGGATCGTTGATCCTCATCTTGATAGTGGGAGGAATCGGGGGGGCCGTCGTTTTGTCCGAGGTCGAACCGGCGCTCAGGACGCTCCATCTGGGCCTTGCCGAAGGTGTCGTTCTGCTGGCGGTGCTCGCTCTCGCGGCCGCCGTCACCGGTTGGACTCCAACCCGATATTCCGGAATTTCCTCTTCAGGTCTTCCAGACGGCGCTGTGGCGGCGGCGGTAGAATCTGCCCGGAGCCTCGTCACGATACGGCGGGTCACTACCCTGGCAGCGGCGCTGGCGCTCGTCACGCTGTTGTCCGGCTCCTACGCCGTATGGCGTGGCGCCGGGGCCGTCTGCCCCGGTTGGCCGCTTTGCGGTGGACCGATAATCCCGGAATCAGAGCTGGTATGGATCCACGCGATACACAGATTGACCGCCGCCGCCGCCACGCTCGTGGCCCTTTACGCGGCACACAGGGTTTACCGGCTGGCCGGGGGCTCCGGGACCGTTCGTATGCTCTCGCTCGTCGCCATGGTGACCGTCGTCGTCCAGGTGTTCGTCGGAGCGGCGAATCCGTGGACCGATTTCTCGGAGTGGGCGCAGGCGATACATCTGTCGCTGGCGACAATCATGTGGACCGATCTCGCCTTGCTCGTGGCGGTGCTGGCGATGAAACCCTTCGGCGACGATGTGACGCCGGAGCGCAGCGCGGGACCGCCAAGAAATGTCGGCGCCTGATCTTTACGGCCTCAAATCGGGGGCTGCCGGCATGACGGCGGTCGTTCGCGACTACATCTCTTTGACCAAGCCGCGCGTGATGGTCCTCTTGTTGTTGACCTCCGTGACCGGGATGGTCCTCGCGGCGGGCGGGCTGCCGGACGGCGTCGTCCTCGTGGCCGTGCTCGTCGGCGGGATGGGGGCGTCCGGCGGCGCCAGCGCGCTCAACCACTGGCTGGACCGTGACATCGATCAGGAGATGGGGCGGACGGCCACCCGTCCCGTCGCGAGCGGGCGTGTCAGGCCTATGAGCGCCTTCGCTTTCGGCGTGATCCTGACCGTGTTCAGCTTCGCCGTTCTGTTGGCATGGGCCAATCTTCTAGCGGCGCTGCTCGCCATGGCCGGCACGTTGATCTACATCATCATCTACACCGTCTGGTTGAAGCGCTCGTCCGTCCAGAACATCGTCATCGGCGGCGCTGCGGGGGCCATGCCGCCGCTGGTTGGCTGGGCCGGTGTCGAGAACAGCATCGGCCTCGAAGCCTGGTACCTGTTCGCCATCATCTTCTTCTGGACTCCGCCGCACTTCTGGGCTCTCGCTCTCCTCATCAAGGATGAGTACAGGGCGGCCGGTATTCCGATGCTGCCGGTAGTAGCGCCCCGCTCGACGACCAACCTGTCGATCCTGTTGTACACGGTGCTGTTGGTTGCCCTCACCCTGGCATTCGTGTCAGCGACCGATAAGCTCGGGGTGGTTTACCTGGTCCCGACCATCGTGCTCGGCGGGGTCTACCTGGTCCTGACGGCACGCCTGTTCTGGGATGACACCCGCCCGGTCATACTCGGGCTCTACAAGTACTCATTGCTCTACCTCGCGTTGCTGTTCGTGGTCGTCATGGTCGACGGCACACTCGGCTAAAGAAAACGGCAGAGCGCCGGAAAAACACCGCACGACCAAAAGACGCCCCCGGGTTCAGGGGCGTCCGATGTTTACATGTTCTGCGATTGCGCACCGGCCGGCATTCGACTTGCCGGTCCGGCCCCATGAGGTCAGGCCACCGGGATCAGGCGGCAAGCGCCTCGGTCGCCACACGAGCGATTTCGGCAAACGCCTCGGGCTCACGGATAGACAGGTCGGCGAGCTGTTTGCGATCGATCTCCACGCTGGCCAGGTTCAGTCCATGAACGAGCCTGGAGTAGCTCAGTCCGTGGATGCGCGCCGCTGCGTTGATACGTAGGATCCAGAGCGCCCGCATCTCACGTTTGCGCAGCCGGCGGTGGGCCGTCTGGTACGCCATTGCGTGGAGCAACGACTCTCGTGCGACCTTGTATCGGCGGCTACGCGATCCGCGATGGCCGCGAACGGCTTTCAGTACGGCTCGATGCCTTCGGTGTTTTGTTGTGCCGCGTTTGACTCGTGCCAACTGAGGCTTCTCCGGTGATTGCTGTCTCTGGTATGGCTGGGATCGCCCGGGAGACCCGTGCGGTCCACCCGCCACTTCGATTACGGATTCAGGGCGGCGGCGCGCGCCGGCCCGAAGAACTTTCTGTCAGGATTTCAGGGAGCTACTAAGGATGACGCTTTCGGCGTGGCGCCGCAAGCGTTCAGGATATTTACCGGCCGAGAAGCCGCTTGATTCGTTTTTCGTTTGCGGGCGAAGTGCCGATCTTGCGATCAAACGCCCGGCGAACCCGTGCCGACTTCTTCCGTCGCAAGTGGCTCTTTGGTCCCTTGGTCCGCAGGACCTTGCCACCACTGGTTACGTGAAACCTGCGCTTCGCGCCTTTATGTGTCTTGATCTTCGGCATTTAGTTATCGGTGCTTTCGGTTGCTGCGCTGGCTCTGGAATTGGCCGCTACGGCCAACTCGTCCGGAGCCAGGATTATGCTGAGTGAACGCGCTTCCATCATCGGCGCCCGTTCCAGTTTCGCTCCGTCGGCGAGCGCCTCTGCGGCACGCCTCAGAAGTTTGACGGCGAGGTCAGGATGGGCGATTTCTCGACCGCGGAACCGGACCGTCACTTTTACTTTAGCCCCTCCGGCCAGCAGATCCCGTGCGCGTTTGACCTTCGACAGAAAGTCGTGCTCGCCGATCTTCATGCTCAGCCGAACCTCTCGAAGTTCGTTCCGAGCCTGGCCTTTCTTTGCCTCACGCTCGCGTTTTGACTGCACAAACTTGAATCTTCCGTAGTCGAGCAGTTTGCACACCGGCGGCGTCTGGTTGGGGGCCACTTCGACGAGGTCGAGTCCCTGTTCGTCCGCCATCTCGAGCGCGGCCTGGATATCCAGGACGGCTCCGGAGCCGTCCTCTTCAATGATCCGCACTTCCGGAACTCGGATCTGGCGGTTGATGCGGTAATCGCGGGCTATATGCGGGATCCTCTGCCCGTCAGCCTTGAGGCCACGGGAATTAAGGGTTTTCGGACACTAATTTGCCACGATGCAGAATACCATGCTGGGCGGTCACAGGTCTACGTTCGACCGTTCGAGACGAGACCGGCCAGCGGCCCGCGCCGAATCTGGAATTCGCCGGATCACGTATGCACCTCCGAGCGACCCTCCGCAGCCCGGCCATAAACATGGGCCGAAGTTCCGTGCCTGTACGGGGGGTTGAAACCGGGTCCTGTGATAGGATCAAGATGTCGTAATCTGTGGATTATCACCCGTCGTCGCGAACCCTGATGTAGTTGGGGCCGACACCGGATTGAAGTTCGTCGACATCTAAGCGATGAACTTCAAAATCAATACAGGGCGGCCCGCACCTGAGACGTACATCAGGAACGCGAGGCATGTCCGGTCACCCGGGAGGTGACTGTGAGCCGGCGCTGGATGCGTAACAGCCTGATCTACCTTTTGATCGTTGTCGCCGTGATTACGGTGTTCTTCCTGTTCTTCGACAACGATCCCCTCGATGGCGCACGCGAAATCCCGATCAGCGAGGTGGTAAACCTCGCCCAGAACCCGGGTAATGAGCTCATCACTATCGAGGTCCAGGGCGATGATCTCACCATCCGCAAGGGCGCGACCACTTTTGTGTCCCGCAAAGAGCCGGGCGCAAGCATCGTTGAACTCCTGGACCAGGTGGGCGCAAGAGAGAACGTCTCCATCGAAGTGCAGGCGTCCGGCGGCGGCCTCGGCAGCTTCATCGGCCTGATGATCAACTTCCTGCCGCTGATCCTTTTCGGCGGAATCCTCCTGTTCATGATGAGACAGGCACAGGGCAGTTCCAACCAGGCCATGGGATTCGGCCGCAGCCGTGCGCGGATGTTCGTCGGCACCAAGGCCACCGTGACTTTCTTTGACGTAGCCGGAGCGCCGGAAGCCAAGCAGGAACTTGAGGAAGTGGTCGAGTTCTTGAAGTACCCGGAACGGTTCGTGGCGCTGGGCGCGCGCATACCGCGCGGCGTCCTGCTCGTAGGCCCCCCCGGCACCGGCAAGACGCTGCTGGCCAAAGCGGTCGCAGGCGAGGCCGGAGTGCCCTTCTTCTCGATATCAGGTTCCGAGTTTGTCGAGATGTTTGTCGGAGTCGGCGCGTCTCGCGTGCGTGACCTGTTTGAACAGGCCAAACGGCACGGACCGGCGATCATCTTCGTGGACGAGATCGACGCTGTCGGCCGCCATCGCGGCGCCGGGCTGGGCGGGGGACACGACGAGCGGGAGCAGACCTTGAACCAGATCCTTGTGGAGATGGACGGGTTTGAGACCGGCACGAACGTCATCGTTATCGCCGCCACCAACCGGCCGGATATCCTGGACCCGGCGCTTCTGCGGCCGGGACGATTTGACCGCAGGGTGACCCTGGACTCCCCGGACATCCGCGGCCGCACGGCGATCCTTGACGTTCACGCCAAGGGCAAGCCGCTGGCCGATGATGTTGACCTGCAAAACCTTGCGCAACAGACCCCGGGTTTCAGCGGCGCAGACCTTGCGAATCTGATCAACGAGGCGGCGATCCTTGCCGCCAGGCGGAACAAAAAACAGGTGGGCCAGGACGAGATGCTGGAGGCGATCGACCGCTTGATCGCCGGACCTGCGCGCAAGAGCAGGGTGATCTCGCAACACGAAAAAGAGGTCACGGCCTTCCACGAATCAGGACACGCGATCGTGGGCTACTTCATGCCCCACGCTGACAAGGTCCACAAGATTTCTATCGTCGCTCGCGGACGCATGGGCGGGTACACCCGCTACCTCCCGGACGAGGAACGCACACTCCAGACGAAGAACCAGTTTGAGGCCATGATCGCCACCGCCATGGGCGGACGAGTCGCCGAGCAGATGGTCTTCGACGAGATCACGACCGGAGCCTCGAACGACATCGAGAAGGCGACACAGATCGCCCGGGCGATGGTGACGCAGTTCGGCATGAGCGAAAAGCTAGGGCCGCGACTCTTCGGCAAGCGCGAGGAGATGGTTTTCCTGGGCAAGGACCTTGGTGAACACCGGGACTACGGCCCACGGACCGAAGAACTGATCGACTCGGAAGTCGACAGTCTGCTCCAGGCGGGCTGGGAGAACGCCGAGCGCATCATCACCGAGCAGCGTGAGCATCTCGACGCCATCTCAACCTTCCTGATAGAGCACGAGACGATAGACGGCAAACAGATGACAGCCATCGTCGAGGGAAGAGACCCGCTTGCGGCTGTCGAGCCTGAGCCTGAACCTTCCTCCGATAGCGGCGAGCAAGAAACCGAAAGCCCGTCAACTACGCCTTCCGAGGATCAGGGCCGCACTCCCGACATCCGGGACGCCAACCCGCAGCCGGGACTGGACTAAGTTCAACGGATCGGCTGGGTCCGCGCCCCGGATCTTGAGCGTCTACGCGGGGTCTGCGTCGGCTGCGGTCAGTGGCCGGGGGCGGTAGTAAAGCCCCCACCGGTTCATCGCTTCCCTGATCCGCGCGTCTTCCAGCGCCGCTATCTCGTTGAAGAACCCGGCAAGAACGTGCGCCGGTCTCACGTCGTCCTCGCACACCCAGCTGCGATCGCCCGGGACCATGTAGAGCAACCCGTTCTGATGCGGACACACCATCTCCATCCACGCGCTCCCCTGCCCAGCCTTCAGGGCGAATCCACCCGCCTCCAGGCCGGCGTGCTCGGGCGGTGTTTCATCGGCGCTCATAAAACCTCCTCGAACGGGAGTGGATGCCCCCTCTCCCTGCGGGAGAGGGCTGGGGTGAGGGAGAAGTTCGTACGTTCAATAAGTAATTAACCACCTCCGAACCCCCTCCTACGTTAGATTGTTCGTCCGGGTGCGCGGGCCACGCCAGGACGTGACATACCCTGTGGATTCAGTTGCCCCTGTGTCCATCTGCTTCCATCTGTTTCCGGGCGTCTCGTGCATAGCCGAAACAGCTTCATCAGGTGACGGCCAAACGGCGACGTACCACATTAGGGTAGCCTTATGCCGATCGGTGTCGCCTGAATTACCCTGATTTACGGGGACAGCGCAGGAGTCTGGCCCATGGGGATCCATTACCAGGACCGTGACATTGTCGTCTACAAGACGTCTTGCGGGCCTTACGATAACAATTGCTATCTGCTGGTCTGCCGGAGGACCGGAGAGAGTGCCATCGTCGATACGCCGGAGGATCCGGGGGCGGTGATCGAGCAGGCACGGGAAACCGATGTCAAAGCGATCTTGATCACCCACAACCACATGGATCACCTGGCGGGATTCGACGCCGTGTTCGGAGCGCATGATGTGCCGGTTCATATCGGCACGGCTGATGTGGAAACCCTTGACGGCAAGGGCGTGATGGAGTGGATAGGCGGTCCAGATATCGGGATGGTCGGCGAGCTCAAGATCCGGGCTATCCACACGCCCGGCCACACACCCGGCTCCACCTGCTACGCAATCGACACCGAGCAGGGCGAGAACACGCTTCTTCTATCCGGCGATACTTTGTTCCCGGGCGGGCCCGGCCGCACCGGGAGCCCGGAACTGTTCAACCAGGAAGTGCAGAGCATCACCGGTAGATTGTTCCCGCTACCGGACCGCACGGTCGTGCTGCCCGGTCACGGCGCGGATACCACCATCGGGATGGCCAAGTATGAATACGGGATCTTTGCCTCCAGGGGGCACGCCGAGGATCTGCACGGCAACGTGACCTGGCTGGAAGATTAGTGCAGATACCCGGGGTCGACCGGCCCGTTGACCAGTACGGCCGGCGCGTAGACGTTCCCTGGACGATCAGGGATGTGATCCTGGGTTCCGCGCTGGTAGTGGCTGCGGTGTTCGCGTTCTTCGTCGTCCTGTCCTTCGTCGCGGGAAGCTCCGAAGCTGGAAAAGACTGGTTCGAGAACGGCGACGTTCTTGGCCTACCGGCCGCCCTGGCGCTGGCCATTGTGCTGGAGACCTTTTTCCTGGCATCGGTGTACGCCTTCGCCATTTCGAAGTACGGTGCTTCAATTCCGCGGCTCGGGTTCATTAAACCTGCCGGACGACGACCTTATCTGCTGGCGCTGGGCGCCTGGCTGGTAGGCCTCGCGGCGTTGCTAACGTGGGCGGGCCTGACCGAGGTCATCGGGATAGACCGGCTGAAGATCCCCGACCCCCCTGAAGAGCTGGTCGATTACTCCGGCGTAAGGCTGGCGTTCCCGTTGCTGATCGTGGGGTTGTTCGGGCCGTTCTGTGAAGAGGTGTTTTTCCGGGGATTTGCCCTTCCCGCCTTCGCCAGCCGTTTCGGCCTGCGGGGCGGCATACTTGTCAGCGCCTTGCTGTTTGCTGCGTTCCATTTCAGCATCGGCGCGTTCGTGCCGATATTCATCTTTGGTATCGTCCTGGCGTGGCTTTATGTTCGGACGGGGTCGATCTACCCGAGCATGGTCGCCCACGCAACGCAAAATATCATTGCGACCCTGGCTTCCACCTGACCGTTTGCCCGCCTGGATCCCCGGGATCTCTGTAATCTCGGGATCTCCGGGTCCTGTATTGATTAGAAAGACGACTTCACAACGATGTCCGAAAGACTGAAAGCAGCGTTTCAGCGAGCCCGGGACGAAGGCCGATCCGCGCTGGTCCCCTTCGTGACCATCGGCTACCCGTCCATCGAGGCCACGCTGAAGATCGTTCCCGAGCTGGAGGCGGCGGGCGCGGACGTGATCGAACTTGGCGTGCCGTTCAGCGATCCACTGGCGGAGGGGCCGACGATCCAGAAATCAAGCCAGCACGCCCTCGAACAGGGGGTTTCTTCAGAAACCGCCATGGCGACAGTGCGCGGGTTGCGGGAAGCCGGCGTGACGATCCCGCTCGTGTTCATGGGTTACTACAACCCCATCCTCTCGTACGGCCTGGAACGGTACTGCAGGGACGCCGCGGTAGCCGGGGCTGATGGATTGATTGTGCCGGACATTCCATTGGAGGAGAACGCCGAGCTAAGGGGCTTCGCTGAGAGCAACGGACTCGGCCTGATCCCGCTTATCGCGATCACCAGTCCCGGCCAGCGCGTCAAAGACGCTTGCGCCGAGGCGTCCGGTTTCATCTACTGCGTCGGGGTGCTGGGTGTCACGGGCGTCGGCGAGACGGCGTTCGACAGGGTGCACGGGCTGGTCGACGAGGTTCGCCGTCACACCAGCCTGCCCATCGGCGTCGGATTCGGGATTCGCACCGGGGACGACGTCCGAAAGGTCTCCGGGTTTGCAGATGCTGCTATCGTCGGGAGCGCCCTGGTGGACGTGATCGGCGCCGGCCCCGAGGAGACATCCGCGGAACGCGCTGGAGCGTTCGTTCGCGAACTGGCCGCCGGGACTCGCGCCAGCTAAACTGCTCGCCGCGCAACCGACGAACTCCGGCCCGCGACGCGAGGGCATCGAAGGTCTCGCGTTCCGGCGCGATTCCGGGCCATATTCGCCACATTCACTGGGAGCACGATGACAGTTAGAGGCGTACGCGGTGCCACGACCGTGACCGCGGACACGCGGGAAGCGATCCTTGATGCGACGACCGAGTTGATAAACGAGGTCGTGGCTGCAAACGAGATCGATAAAGACGATCTCGCCTCGGTCCAGTTCACGACCACCGTCGACCTCGTCTCGGAATTCCCGGCGGTCGCCGCACGGATGCTGGGATGGGTCCACGTGCCGCTCATGAACAGTCATGAAATGGACGTCCCGCACGGCTTTCCACGCTGCATACGCGTGCTGATGATGTGGAACACGGACCGTGCGCCGCAAGACATAAAACACATATATCTGCGAGACGCGGTAAACTTGCGTGCGAAACAGAGCAAACTGACCTGAAGAAGACAGGCAAATGAACGGTAGACCGGTGAAATTCGCAAGCGCCTCAGCCGCACACCGCTTCGTGCGCGGCGCTTTTACGCGCTTCACCCTGGTCCCGTTGTTTACGAGCTGGCGTCCCTATACCTATAGCGGTTAGCTTTCCGCCCGGGCGCCCGTAAACTCCAATTTCTCGCTGCCCACGGTATCGCCGCGCGCGTTGCGTGCGCCACCACTCCCATCACTCAAGGCTCACATGACTACACAACACATCCTTCCCAAAACCAACTGCCCGATCTTTTACCGCCGGCGGTTTTTTTATCCACGCCGCTAAAGAACCGGTTCCCGCCAGCTACAACCCCTTACCTGACACCCCGACAACTGAAAGAGCCAACGACGATATGACTACTTCAAACGTAAACGTCGAGCGCATGGATCGCCTCAGCACCCCGGATGAATACCTCTCGGAATTCCCGATAACGCCGGAAGCGACGGAGCTTGTAGCGCGCTCAAGGAAAGAGCTTGAGGACATCATGGCAGGGGTAGATGACCGCATGGCGATGCTGGTCGGCCCCTGTTCCATCCACGACGAGAAGGCCGGGCTTGAGTACGCCCGAAACCTGGCAAAGCTGGCCGAGCGTGTGAAGGACCGGATCCTGGTCGTGATGCGGGTTTACTTCGAGAAGCCCCGGACCACGGTCGGCTGGAAGGGCCTCATCAATGACCCGAACCTGAACGGCACGTTCGACGTGGCAACCGGGCTGCGTCGCGGCCGCCGGTTCCTGTTGCAGGTGGCGGAGCTCGGGTTGCCCGCCGGCACCGAGTTTCTCGACCCGTTCACGCCCCAGTACATGGCGGACCTCGTGTCATGGGGCGCCATCGGAGCGCGCACGACCGAGAGCCAGACGCACCGCCAGATGGCCAGCGGGTTGAGCATGCCGATCGGCTTCAAGAACGGGACCGGCGGCACGCTCCAGATCGCGGTGGACGCCATGGTCGCTGCCGAGTCCCCGCACGCATTTCTCGGGATCGACGGTGGAGGGCGCGCCTCCGTTGTCCACACCACCGGTAACGTCGGCGTTCACCTGATTCTCAGGGGCGGCGCGGACGGCCCGAATTACGACGTTGATTCGGTAGCGAAAGCCACGGAGCTTCTCGGCGCGAGCGGCGTGTCTGAGCGGCTCGTGATCGACTGCTCACACGCCAACAGCAACAAGGACCACGACCGCCAGCCGATCGTATTCCGTGACGTACTCCGGCAACGGGTGGAGGGCAATACTTCTGTGGCCGGGATCATGCTGGAAAGCCACCTCAACCCCGGTGCGCAGAAACTGGTCGACGGCCTTGAAGGGCTTAAGTACGGCGTCTCGATCACAGACGCGTGCATCGGTTGGGGCACGACGGAGGAGCTAATCCTGGAGGCGCACGGCGCGCTTTCCGGAAAGGTCAGCGCAACGGCCTGAACCTCTCGTCCGATCCCGGAACATCGGCAAGAATTGGCGGATATCCGCCGCCAGGGAGTCACAGTTCGATGATCGTCACAATGGAACGGCTGGCCACCGAGGAGCAGATCCAGGCCGTCGTCGCAAACGTCGCCGAGACCAACAACAGCACCGAGTTGATCCGCGGGGTTGAGCGCACGGTAATCGGCGTCGTCGGGGACAACATCAACGAGGATCTGCGCTCCGGGTTGGAAGCACTGCCCGGCGTCGAGGCCGTGGTCCGGATTACGAGGTCGTACAAACTCGGCAGCCGCGAATTTCGTCCGACCGACACCGTGGTCAACGTGAAGGGCGTCAAGATCGGCGGCGGCAACGACCCGGTGGTGATGGCAGGGCCGTGCTCCGTCGAATCAGAAGATCAGCTGATGGCGACGGCAAACGCCGTGAAGAGCGCCGGGGCGACCGTCCTCCGGGGCGGAGCGTTCAAGCCGCGTACGACGCCATACTCGTTCCGCGGCCTGAAAGAAGAGGGCCTCAAGCTGCTCAGGGCCGCAAGTGACATGACCGGGTTGCCCGTCATCACGGAGTTGATGTCCGAAAAGGATGTCGAGCTGGTCGCCGAGTACTCGGACATACTCCAGATCGGCACGCGCAACGCCCAGAATTTCATGCTACTGGACGCCGTCGGCGAGTTGAACAAACCGGTGCTGCTGAAGCGCGGTATGGCGAACTCGTACGACGACTGGCTGAACGCAGCGGAGTACATCCTGGCGGGCGGCAACCGGAACGTGATCCTGTGCGAGCGCGGTATCCGGACCTTTGAGACTTACACCCGCAACACGCTGGATATCGCCGCGATCCCCGTGATCCACCGCCTGAGCCACCTCCCTGTCGTCGCCGACCCGAGCCACGGGACGGGACGATGGCACATGGTTCTCCCGATGGGAGTAGCGGCGGTGGCGGCGGGCGCTGACGGATTGCTGATCGAGGTGCACCCCAACCCGGACCACGCCATGTCAGACGGGCCGCAGTCCGTGACCTTCGAGAACTTCGCCCGCCTGATGGACGGCGTACGCAGCGTCGCCGCGGTAGGTGCGGGCAACCGTGTTCCTCTTCGCGCGCAACCCCTGGCCGTGTAGGCTGATTTCCTGAGGTTTCGAGTTTCAGACGAATGACAGGACAATGAGCCTCCAGTCCCAGCTCCAGACAGTCTCCCCGGGCCGGCCGGGCGTGGTCACCGTTGGCACCTTCGACGGCGTCCACATCGGACACGCGCGGCTGTTTGAGGTGACCATCGAGTTGGCCCGGGAGATCGAAGCCGACAGCATCGCCATCACGTTCAAGTACCCTCCACGTAAGTTGCTGAACCCCGCCAACACGGTGCCACACCTCGGCCCGCTGAGTGAGCGGCGTTCCCTCATCGAGGCGCTCGGCATCGACCACGTGATCGAGATTGATTTCGACGATCAAATCCGCAATATCGACGCGGAACAGTTTGTGCGGATATTGATGGCGGAGCTTGACATGAAGGGTCTTGTCCTCGGTCCCGGCGCGGCGGTCGGACGGGATCGCGGCGGCGATGAGGCGCACATGAAGAGCCTGGGCGAAAAGCTGGGCTTTGAATTGCGTGTCGTCCCCCCCGCCGCGGTGAACGGGGTGGTTGCGCGTAGCACCACTATCCGGGCCGCACTCTCCACCGGTGACATGGCGTCCGCGGCAGAGTTACTGGGCCGGAACTTCAGCATCACCGGCATCGTCACCGAGGGAGATCGGAGGGGTCGTACGCTGGGCTTCCCGACGGCGAACATTACGCCTGATCCGTACGGCGTACTGCCCGCGGACGGCATCTATGCGTGCTACGTAACGACCGATAGCGGCCGATATCTCGCCGCCACGAACGTCGGCGTTCGCCCGACATTCGACAACGGGCCGCGCGTGATCGAGCCCTTTCTTTTGGACTTCGAGGGCGATCTGTACGGCCACCGGATCACCGTGGAGTTTATTGAGCAGCTGCGTGAGGAAGAGCGGTTCGAGAGCGTGGACGCGCTGATCGAGCAGATGAACGACGACGTAAGGGAAACACGCCGCATACTCGGCGCGGCCCGTCAGCAGTCAGGATCCCGTTGAGCGTTATGGACATCATCGAAGAGCTGCGCTGGCGGGGCTCTATCTACGACGCGACGCCCGGTGTAGAGGACATGCTCGGGCGCGAGAAGACCACGGTGTACGTCGGCTTCGACCCGTCCGCGCGCAGTCTCCACGTGGGCCACATGGTTCCGATAATGGGACTTGTGCGGATGCAGCGTCATGGCCATTCGCCGATCGCTATCGCGGGCGCGGGCACAGGAATGATCGGTGATCCCTCGGGCCGGGACGACGAACGGCAACTGCTGAGCGTCGACGAGATCGACGAGAACGTCGAGAACATCAAGCTCCAGCTCGCGCAGTTCCTGGATTTTGATACGAAGACCAACCCGGCGCGCATCATCAACAACGCAGACTGGCTGAGGAAGGTCGGGATGACCGACTTTCTCCGGGACGTCGGCAAGCACTTCACCGTCAACTACATGCTTGCGAAGGAGTCGGTGGCGTCTCGCATGGTCCGGGAGCAGGGCGTCTCGTACACGGAGTTCAGCTACATGCTGCTCCAGGCCTACGACTACCTGGTGTTGCACGATGAGTACGGCTGCAACCTGCAGATGGGCGGCTCAGACCAGTGGGGCAACATCCTCGCCGGTGTCGACCTGATCCGCCGCGCACGCGGGCACCAGGCCCATGCCATGTCCTACCCGCTCATCACCACCGCGTCCGGCGCGAAGTTCGGCAAGTCTGTCGGCGGCGCGCCGACCGTGGACCCGGAAGAGACTTCGCCATACCGTTTCTACCAGTTCTGGATCAACGTCGATGACGCCGATGTGGTCCCGTACATGAAGCTGTTCACCCTCATGGAGCAGGACGAGATCGCCGGGTACGAGGAGGCGGTGTCTTCAGAACCACAGAAGCGGGAGGCGCAACGCGCCCTGGCCCGCACGGTGACGGAGATGGTGCACGGGTCCGCGGGAGTGACGACGGCTCAAAGGGCCACCAAAGTACTTTTCGGTGGCGATATGGATGGCTTCTCGGCGACCGAGCTGCTGGATGTCTTCGCCGATGTGCCATCGACAGAGTTACCGCGGACCGAGTTCGAGGGTGATGGGGTGCCGTTGTCATGGTTGCTCATGACCGCGGGTGGCGCGAACTCGACCAGTGAAGCTCGAAGGCTGATCGATGGTGGTGGAGTGTACGTAAATAACGTTCGCGAAGGTGATCCACAGGAACGCATCGATCTTGACCGGGCAATTGACGGCAGGGTGATCGTTCTCAGACGCGGCGCCCGAAACAACTTCGTCGTGCGGGTCAAGAGAGAAGACGACAAGTAACGGGATGCGGACTCGGTTCAGTCCGCCGACGTAAACGGCAAAACGTGGACAGAAGTCCACACGACATCACGCATCTTCAGCGTGAGTGTCGCCAAGAATGTCATCCCGATCCTTCCGGGCCCGGAAGGACGAGGGACCTTCACCTACAGAGCACCCGGCGAACTAAACATATTCGGGCAGACACTTTATCCTCCCTCACCCTTCCGGCCAGCGGAAGGGCAGGCTCCCAGCCCTCTCCCACCGGGAGAGGGGACAAATCGACAGCACGGTCGATGGTCACGGACACCATTCCACAGCCTCAGTCATCCCAAGCGTAGCCGAGGGACCTTCACCGACTGGCTTTTCTCCGGCCCAAACTGGAGAGGAGGATTACGGTCGTTCGTGCGAGTGGGTTTGAGGACGCAAGCGGCCTTTCGTGCACGGTCAGCCGCGCGGTTCGGGTCCCTCGTCTTCGATCGGGATGACGGTGGTTGTCGTGCGTTGGTGGGAACTTCAAGTGGCCCCCTCCCAATGTAGGTCGGTATTGGGGGTGGTGTTTGTCCGTCCTTCGAGAGGTTCAGAGCGCGTGACTGCCGTATCGCGACCCACCTCCAGACCTCCTCCCTCCCAGGGAGGAGGCTCCAATCTTTCTTCTGCCGGGAGAGGGGTTAAGTCGATGCAAACTGAGTTTGCTAACCGGAAGTTCACATGCGCTTCACGCCAGGAGGGGTGAGTGTCGCTAAACTTGCTTTACGGCGCGACCATAGATGTCGCGCCGTGGCGCGTCCGAACGCCACCATTTGTTTACTGGCAAATCGACGGGAAGAAATGTCCGAATTGAACCTGAGAATCCCCGGCCCGGTTCCGCTACCTCCCGAGGTGCTGGAGCTGGCCGGAGCACAGATGATCAACCACCGCGGCCCGGAGTTCGCCGAGATCATCGACCGGATGACGGCGAATTTCAAAACGGTGCTCGGCACGCAGGGCCGGGCCTACTTCCTGACGGCTTCCGGCACGGGCTCGATGGAGGCGGCGATCGTGAACACGCTGTCCCCCGGCGATCGTGTGCTTTCGATCAGCATCGGTTCTTTTGGCAACCGCTTCGGCGACATCGCAGAGGCGTACGGCGCAGAGGTCACGCGGATCGAGTTCGAATGGGGCACGGCCGCCGACCCGGAGAAGATCCGTGAGACGCTCAAATCCATGCCGGATTGCGCGGCCGTGATCGTGACGCACAACGAAAGTTCCACCGGCGTGATGAACCCGATCGAAGCGATCTCGAAGGTCGTCCACGACGAGTCCGACGCGCTTGTACTCGTGGATGCCGTAAGCAGCGCGGCGGGCGTTCCTCTACCGATGGACGACTGGGGACTGGACGTGGTCGGCACCGCGTCCCAGAAGTCCTGGGTGGCGCCGCCCGGAATCGCCATGGTCGCGATGAGCGACCGCGCCTGGAAGGCGCACGAGACGTCCACGATCCCGAAGTACTACTTCGATATCGATCAGTACGAGAAGTTCCTCCAGATAGGCCAGCCGCCTTTCACACCCGCGCTTTCGGTCATCTACGCCCTGGACCACTCGCTCCAGGCGATCGTGGCTGAGGGCATTGAAGAGGTTCTAACGCGGCACGCAGCACGGGCGCAGCAGACGCGTGACGGCGCAAAAAGAATCGGCCTGGAGCTGTTCCCGGATGCGTCGGTCGCCTCCGACACGGTGACGGCCATCCGCGTCCCGGAAGATGTCGACGGCAGGTCGCTCGTCTCCCGGGCACGGGACGAGTACAACGTCGAGCTGGGCGGCGGGCAGGAAAAGCTGGCCGGACAGATCATCCGTATCGGTCACATGGGATGGGTGCAGCCGGAGCATATCGACGAGAGCATCGACGCCGTTGAGAGATCGCTGGTGGACCTGAGGACGTAACACAGGCGACCTCCCGCCTGGCGGGAGACGGCCAACTCTCGTCCCGGCAATTTCACTGGCGTTGAAAGGCGGCTCCCGTTGGAGCAGGACCAACGTTCCGGCATCCGAGGCCGCCTGACCGGGCGGTTTTCACCGCTTGTGGTCGTGCTGTTCGTTTTGTTCAGTGTGTTCTTCGCCGCATGCGGCAGTACCCCCGGTACGGACGTTGCGCCCGTGGCACAGGACAGCGCGCTCGCTGTAGGGTCCACTGCCACCACCTCCACATCGCCCACGGCAACGCCGAACCCGAGCTCTACCAACGAGACCGTTTACGCACTGGATTTCGAGCTGCCGCGGGCGGGCGGAGGGACCGTCAAGCTTTCCGATGTCTACTCGCGCGCCAACACCATTCTCGTGTTCTACCGGGGCTACTTCTGAGGCATCTGCCGAAATCAGCTCGTTGAGCTGCAAGGGGTTTACGAAGAAATCACACAACTCGGCGGCGAGGTGGTGGCCCTGAGCGTGGATGACGCCGAGAACGCCACAGCGATGAGGGATGAATTCGGATTCGAGTTCCCGGTTCTGTACGACACCGACACATCGGTCACCCGCGAGTGGGGCCTGTACGACCTGCTCGGGGACGGCGTGTCCGCCCCCGCGACCTTCATCATCCGCACGGACGGCTCGATCGAGTCCGCTCTGATCGGCACCAACATAGGTGAACGCCCCACCGCCGATTCGATCATTGAGGTGCTGGCGTCCCTTGCCGCCATGGAGCCGGCGTCGATGGGTGAGGAGCCGGCCGATACCGCCGGGGGGCGGATAGACGTTCCGGCCGCCGCGCCCGCGGCCAGCGAATCGGTCCCGGATTTTGACCTGCCGACAGCCCGGGGCGAATCCGTATCGATCAGCGAGTTCAGGGGCGAAAAAGACATCGTCCTCGTGTTCTTCCGCGCATGGTGGTGAACTTACTGCCGCAGGCAGCTCGGCGAGTTGCAGGATAAGTACGGGGAGATAACGGCCCGTAACGCGGAAGTGATCGCGGTGACGACCCAGGACCTGAGCTTTGCGGGAGAGGCTATCGATACGGTAGGCATCCCCTTCCCGGTCGCGTATGACGTGACCACTTCGGTCCCCCGTCAATGGGAACGGTTCGATAACTTCGGCACCGAGCTGGCCGATGCTGCTGTTTTCGTGATCGACAGCGAAGGCTGCTGGTGTGGCAATCGCTGGGCCGCGACTACACACACCAGGTATCAGCGGCCACGGTCCTGAAAGCGCTCGATTCGATAGCCGGCTGAAGTGTCGCGACTGGTCTTCTGTCGGGACGTTTGGTTGTTGACCGCCGGAGCCGGGTTCCGGCTGTTTGTCGCGGGGACGCGTTGATGGCCCTTCGAGAGCCTCGGGGCGCCGTTGGGGCTCGACTCGGGGCACGGTTGGGGCTCGCCGCAGGGCGAGGAGGCTCGGTTGAAGAGCGGTGGTTCGCGGCGGGGTTACGCAGCTAAATCCGTGGTCTTGTTGACTGCCTGTTCGATGCGCCAGACGAGTTCCCCGTCTTCCCAGGGTTTCGTCATGAAATCTGTGGCGCCTAGCTCGCGGGCTCTCGCCTGAACCGCACTTGTGACCCGGGCACTGGCGATAATCACAGGGATCGAAGCCGTCCGGGGATCGGCCTTTAATTGCACAAGCACTTCGAACCCGTCAATGATCGGCATCATAAGGTCCAACAGGATTACGTGTGGCCGGAACTCAACCGCCGTCTCAAGCGCCCGGAAGCCGTTTTCCATCTCCCTGGCCACATAACCGGCATTCTGGATGTCGTCCACAAGAAGTTCGCGGATATCCGGCTCGTCATCCACCACTAGTACGCGCATCGTCAGCCTTGATCTCCTGGACTTTCACCCGGCTCCGGGTCGGGGAGGTTCTCGAGGCGGTTCGCAAATCGCGGTCTGGTTATGGGTCCGGACTGCGGCTCTGCTGTAACGCCGGGTAGTCGTACCGACATCGTGGTACCAGAACCATAAGTACTTTCGACCGAGATATCGCCACCGTGCAACTCGACGATCTTCCTGGAAATGTACAGTCCGATCCCCATTCCGGGTGTTGCAGAGTCTTCAGCATCCTGGGACCGGAAGAAGAGTGAGAATAAGTTTTCAAGGTCTTCCGGTTTCATGCCGCGCCCCTGGTCGGTTACAGACAGGATGGCTTCGTCCTCGCGAATCTCGGATCGGAGAGTGATTTCCGTCCCTGAGTCCGAGTATTTCCCGGCGTTACTCACGATGTTTGTAAGCACCTGTATCAACCTGCCCTTATCGGCTTCCAGCCATGCCGGGCCTTCGTGCGGATGCAGTGTCAACGTCTGAACACGACCGTCCAGGATTGGCTCAAACGAGGTAGCGATTTCTTCCAGGACGTTCTTGATATCCACCGATTCCTTATGGAGCCGGATTCGTTTCGTTTCGATCCGGGAAAGTTCAAGCAGGTCATCGATCAAGGTGTTCAATCGCCAGCCGTTGCGCTCGATGGTCGCTAACTGGCGGATGTCCCGTTCATCAAGGTTGTTCCTCTTGTTCCCTTTGACGATCCTGGTAAACCCCAGCACGACCGCCAGGGGCGTCTTCAACTCGTGAGAGACGCTTGACAGGAACTCGTTCTTGGCCCGGTCTATCCGCTGTAGCTCGCGGTTTTCATCGTCAAGCCGCCTGGCGACCAACCGCTCGCGTTTTATGAGCTCCGCGCTCTTGTTAGACAACCGGATGTCTCCAATAAACACGATGGCAGACATCATCGCCAGGACCGACCCCAGCGCCATCGCTGTGACGTTCCTGACGGCGGATTGCGTCTCGGATATCCCCGCGTCCAGCATGTCGGTCACGTCCAGAGCGACGTGAAGCAACAGATCCGGTGAACCGTTGCCCATCGCGATGGGGACAAACGACTCGACGACATCGACGGACTCGCCGGCATCGGATTCCCGTCCCGAACCCAGCGGCGCGTCAAAATGAAAATCGGGGCCAATTGTGTGCCCAGAAATGGCCTCTTCGATTGCCTCGTCCGAGGCGGCGGAGGCTTTATTACCTGACGACCATATCTCACGCCCGGACGGGTCATGCAATGAAAGGTGCCGAACATCACTCTCCGGCAAGTTCCCTCCGAAATCACCGGCCCCAAGCAAGAGGAGCGCAATTTCGGTGTTGTCAACGTGGCCGTCGTCGTGCTCATGGCTGTCCGTGCCAGCGCTGTGCTCATCGTCAGATTCGTTTCCGACGGCGGCGTTCTGAAGTGTCTGCGAAAACGCCGCGCCGATTAGCTCCGACTGCAGCGACGCGACATGGGAGGCGGCCTTGACGGCTGCATCCTCCCCGATTCTCTGCGCCAACCGGTCGATAACGAATATCGCGAGAATCAACGCAGCGATGCTGATAATGACAAACGCGATCGTAATCCGAAATCTCCCGAGGGATTCCGGAATCGGTACCGGCCGGATTTCGTGGCTCGGAACTATGGCATCCATAGACTCAGAGTCTGAAACTTAGAAGGTTGATTCACAATCGGGAAGGCCGTCACCGACGGTTGCGCTGTTTTGCTCCGGGCCTGTGGCTACCGCCCAAACCCCTGTCCCATCCGCATGGATGTCGGGAACGCCCACGCCAATGATGGGCGCGTGCGCCCCCCTGCAACTCTCCCTCAGATCCCGGGATCATCGCCTCCCGTATGCACGCGTCGGATGGATGCCGGCCTACCCTTCGGCGGCCTGGCGCGCCCTCACTGGTCAAGTGTGTAGGCCCGGGTCGCCGGGCTGACCAGCCAGATGGCCGCGGTCACGAGCCCTGCCCCAACCACACCGATGATGAGCGACGGCTCGGGGTCGAAGGCGGCGAGGAGACCTCCAAACACGATGCCACCCGCCGGGAAGAATCCCCAGGCCATCTCGTAAATGCCAAAGACTCGGCCCCGCATCTCGTCCTCGACACGCATCTGAATCGCTACGGTGCCGAGCGTGATGTGGACGGCGTTGACCGCCCCGGCGACGGTCGCAAACGCTATCGAGGCGATGAGCATCGTCGACACACTGAAGCCGCCGACAGCTAGCACCGTCAGCGCGTTTGTCACGAGCATGGCAATCCCCGCACGCCGCACGTTTCCGCGCCAGCCCAGCCACAACGCTCCCACAACAGCTCCGATCCCCATCCCCGTGAGGATGCCTCCCTGCTCCAGCGATCCACCGCCGAGCACGTCCTTGGCGAATACCGGCGCCAGGTAAATGAAACCGCCCAGGAAAAGGGCATTGACGGCGGTGAACACGAGCACGATCGAGACGACGGTGTCTGATCGAATTTTCGCCAGAGCGTCGGAAATCCCTTCCCATATCGGCGGTTGCCAATCCTCGATTTCCTGTCGCGGTCGGAGGGTAACCAGCAACAGGGCGGCCAGCGTGAAGGAAATCGCTCCGAGCGTGAACGTTCCCTCGGCGCCGAATTGAGACAGGAGAACTCCACCCATAAGAGGTGCAGTTATCCGGGAGATGTGGAATGAGGTCTGATCGAACGAGACCGCCCTGACGAGCTGGCTCCGGTGAACGAGATTCGTGATGAAGGCCTGGCGCGCGGTCCAGTCGTTGCCCAGCGCCGCGCCAAACGCTACTCCGGAAGCGACGATGTGCCAGGGTTCAAGCGCATCGGCGAATCCAAGGGAGGCCAGGACTGCCATCGTCCCGGCGCCGATGACGGAGCCGGCGACGAGCATGACCCGACGCGGCATTCGATCGGCAAGTACCCCGCCGATGCCGGCGAAGATGAATTGTGGAATGGCGATCGCCGCGCCCAGGGCCGCGAGCCAGAGTCCAGACCCGGTCATGTCGTAAATCAGGAAGCTGTTGGACATGAACACGAGCATGTGACCCGTGCTCCACGTCAGCGTAGATAGCACGAACCTGACGAACGGGCTCTGGCGCAATACGTGTGGGAGGGCCGCGCTGATGGGCGCGTCTGCGTAGTTCCCGGGGTCGCCGACTTTCTCAGCCATGACGGTTCATTGTGCGGTCTGCGGTCAGGCGATGCCATCGGGACGCGAGAGGTTGTCCAGGGGTTGTCACGATAGAATCCTCGTCCACAGTTGTTACCGCTAACTCACCGAGGAGTAACCGTGGCAAGCACCGACACCGGCCGCCCTAACATCCTGTTTATCCTGAGCGACGACCAGGGACCGTGGGCGATGAACTGCGCCGGAACACCCGAGTTGCGCACGCCAAACCTCGACCGCCTGGCGGCGACCGGAACCCGGTTTGAGAACTTCTTTTGCGCTTCGCCGGTCTGCTCACCGGCGAGGGCGTCGATTCTCACCGGTCAGATGCCGTCACAACACGGTGTGCAGGACTTCCTCAGGGCCGGGAACTCGGTAAATCTGCCGGGCGACGGGAAGACGGTCCGCTACCTGGAAGGCCGGACCACCTACACGGAGATCCTCGCCGACAACGGGTACGCCTGCGGACTGAGCGGAAAGTGGCATCTCGGAGATTCCGCGACACCCCAGACAGGGTTCGAGTTCTGGAATGTGCACGCCACCGGCTCGGGTAACTACTACAACGCGCCGATGTTCAAAGATGGCGAGTTGTACACGGCCGACGGGTATTTCAGCGATGTCATCACGGATAACGCCATCGCGTTCATGGAAGGTCAACTCGGGTCTGGCAATCCCTTTTCACTGAACGTCCATTTCACCGCCCCACACGCTCCCTGGGGGCCGGAGCAGCACCCATCTGAGCTTTACGACGACTACTTCCAGAACTGCGGTTTCGAGTCTGTGCGCTGGGACCCGGTTCACCCGAACCATCTCGCGAAAGAGGGGTCGTCCGGAAGTGTCGGAACCACCGAAGCGGAGCGGCGGCAGTTGTTAAGCGGTTATTTTGCGGCAATCACCGGGATGGACACCAATATCGGCCGGCTTGTCGACTGGCTGGAAGAACACGGCCTGCGGGAGAACACGCTGATCGTGTTCACCGCCGACAACGGCATGAACATGGGCCACCACGGCATCTGGGGCAAGGGGAACGGCACGTACCCGCCAAACATGTTCGACACGGCGGTGAAGGTGCCGACCCTGGTGTCGAGACCCGGGCATGTGCCGGAGGGTGTTGTAGAGAAGAGCCTGCTGAGCCATTACGACTTTATGCCGACGCTGCTTGATTACGTCGGACTGGCCGGATCTGACAATGGAGACGGCGATCGCCCGGGGAGCAGTTTCGTCCCGATCCTTCAGGGCCATTCGATGGGCGCGAATCGGCCGGTAGTGGCGCTTGACGAGTACGGCCCTACGCGGATGATCCGGACGGATTCGTTGAAGTATGTCCATCGCTACCCGGACGGCCCGTACGAGCTGTACGACCTCGTCGGCGACCCCGATGAAACGGTGAACGAGATCGACAATCCGAAATTTGCTCAGTCTATAACTGCGATGCGGGAGCAGCTTCAGGAGTGGTTCGAGCGGTACACGGAGCCAGAGCGGGACGGGACGAAGCAGGACGTCAAAGGACGCGGGCAGTTGGACCTGGTCGGTAAGTCAGACGCGTTTGCGCAGGATGTCGTTTACCTGCGGGATACGTAAGACCGTAGCTCTCTCCCGCAAGGGGAGAGGGACAAACGAAAAGCGTCCTGGGGCTATCGAAGGACCGGGCGAGGGAGAACAATGGGTCCGGCACGAACGTGTTTGATTTGCCGGCGGCTCTGTCGGTGAAGGTCCCTCGTCCTTCCGTAACCGGAAGGATCGGGATGACGATAGCAGCCGTGTCCCTGAGGCTCTCGAAGGATCGGGTGAGGGAGAACAATGGTTCCGGCCCGAACGTGTTTGATTTGCCGGCGGCACTGTCGGTACAGATCCCTCGGCTTCACTCGGGATGACAATAGAAACAGTGTCCTGAGGCGTTCGAAGGACCGGGTCGCTCCACAACGCGTTCTTGCAGCTATCACCGGACGGTGATCCCCTTCACCCTTCCGGCCGGCGGAAGGGGCGGGCTCCCAGCCTTCTCCCGCGATGGAGAGAGGGGGCAATCTGAAGTTCCTTCGCCCGGCGGGAGAAGGTGCAGGATGAGGGAGAAGGTTCTCCAGACGTGTACAGGCTCGTGCCCCTACCCGTTCGGCTTGATTACCAGCTTGACGCCCTTTCCCTGACCGGAGTCGATGATGGCCTGCGGCACGTCCTTTAGCTCGTAGCGGCCGGTTATCACTCCTTCCAGGTTGAGCTTTGCCAGCTCCCCCGGGGTTCGGTTGAACACATCGCCGCGGCCGAAGCCTGACTGTAACGTGACCTCCCGGTACTGCATGTCGTACAGGTCCACAGGCAGCGGCGCGCCCGCCGGAGCGACGCCGATCATCAGCACCTGCCCACGCGGCCGCACAAGCTCCACGCATTTTGCCACCAGCTCCGCTTTGCCCACGGCTTCAGCGGCGACGTGCAGGCCCCTCCCGTTCGTCAGGTCGGCGACGAAGTCGTCGATGCTGGATTGAGCGGGGTCGTGCAGTACATCGATGCCCAGCTGCGAGGCGAACTCACGCCTGTAGCCGACCGGCTCCGAGATGGCGACGGTCTCGACTCCGTGCGTCTTCAGGAACGCCGCCGTCATGAGGCCCATCATCCCGCCGCCGATCACCAGTCCAACCGCCTCGTCGTCAATCCGTAACCTGCTTACACCTGATAAGCAACACGATGCGGGCTCGGTGATTGAGGCGATCTCCACATCCAGGCCGTCTGGCACGGTTACCGCGGAGGCGTTCGGCACCGATGCCAGCTCGGCGAAGAACTCGTGCTTCTGCGTGTTCCGCTCGCAGCGAGACACCGTCCATGCCAGGCAACTCTCGCACTCGCCACAGGACGTGCTGTGGTTGAGCACGACGCTCTCACCGACGCGGTCCCGGCTGACGTTCGCCCCCACGTCGATGATCTCGCCCGAGGCCTCGTGGCCCAGGATCTGCGGCGGCGTGGATGGGAACAACCCTTGCGTGATGTGTACGTCGGTTCCGCACACGCCGACGGTACCGATCCGCACCATGACGTCGTCCGGCCCGGCGACCGGGTCTGGAACGTCGCCGTACTCGAAGTTGCCGCCGCCGAGCCATGTGCACGCTTTCAACGGAATCTCCTTTGCCGGACCTGATCGGGCCGTTATTTCAAAATCTGGTGGGAGTATCGCGTGGAGCGACGTTGTTGTGGCGGTCCGGCCTCTCGCTCCCCGGCTACGGGCCGGTCTTCGCCTGTAGACTCGCCTCGGCAGAACGGTGATCTCCGTAGATCATCTCATCTCACAAGATAATCACCCCCGATTCCCCTGTTAAATCAGGAGGGGGCGTTAATCGAGTCGGAGCAACATAATGACCCCCAGAGTGATCATCCTTGGTTCCGGCACACCCACGCCACACACGGCTCGATGGGGCACGTCATTCCTTGTCGGTATCGGCGGCGAGTGGATGATGTTCGATTGCGGGTTCGCCGCCACATACAAGCTGGCGAAAGCGGGCTTCATGGCGACGCAGGTGGACAATCTGTTCTTCACCCACCACCACTCTGACCACGACGCCGATTACCCCTCATTCCTCCTCACCCGTTTCGACATGTCGATCGGCAAAGAAAATGAGCTGCAGGTGTACGGGCCGACGCTAACCGAACAACTGACCGAGCGCCTGCTTGGCGAGGGAGTCGGGGCGTTCTGGCACGACATCGTGGCGCGCATCAATCATCCGCTGTCGCTGGCCGCTCACGTGGAGCGAGGAGGGGTGCTGCCGCGCAAGCCGCCGAAGATACACGCGCGAGACATCGGGCCCGGAACGGTTGCGACCGGCAAGAACTGGGAGATCACAGCGGCCCCGGTGGAGCACGTTCAGCCCTATCTCGATTCGCTGGCGTATCGGATCGACTCTGACGAGGGCTCGATAGTGTTCTCCGGCGACACCCGTCCGTGTGCGTCCCTGACAAACCTCGCCCACGGCGCAGACCTGCTGGTAATGGAGTGCGTCCGGCTGGAGAGGGCGCATGAAGGGAACGCGTTCGGCGAAAGCGAGACGGCGACGTATGGCGCGGGCCAGACGGCGAAGGATGCCGGTGTGAAGCGGCTTGCGCTGGTGCACCAGGTGCCCGCGATGGACGAGCCGGTGATGCACGCACAGGCGCTACACGAGGTGACGAGTGTCTACGATGGCCCGGTGATCTGGGGTGACGAGCTGCTAGAGGTGCCGTGGGAGTAAGTGGTCGTTGGTTTACCCCTCACCCCGACCCTCTCCCGCGAGGGGAGGGGGGCAATCAAGAACCTCCTCCCCGGGAGAGAGGAGGCCTGTCCTGAGGCGCTCGAAGGACCTGAGGTGGGTCGCGTCGGGGATCCGCATCCAGGTCGCATCTTATCGCCTGTAAAATTGCTGCGCTGATCCGGTGACGGCGATGTACGGGCGTTGTCGTTCCAGATAACCACCCCCTGCCCACTCCTACATCAGGAGGGGCATAACAAAGCTTCCTCCCTGAGAGGGAGAAGGTTGGAGGTGGGTCGCGTTGGAGGGGCATTTTGAACCCCGGGAGTACGAATGAGCAAGGTCACGATCAGGGACATCCGGACTATCTTCACGGAGCCGGACGGCATCCGGCTCGTCATCGTGAAGATCGAGACGTCCGAACCGGGTCTGTACGGAATCGGCTGTGCGACCTTCACCCAGCGTCCGACGGCGGTGAAGACGGCGCTTGATGATTATCTGCGGCCTTTCCTGACCGGGCGGGATGTTGCGGACATAGAGGACGTGTGGCAGTCGAGTTACATCTCGTCTTACTGGCGTAACGGCCCGGTCTTAAACAACGCAATGTCGGGCGTGGACCAGGCGCTCTGGGACATCAAGGGCAAGATGGCCGGTATGCCGGTCTACGATCTTTTCGGCGGCAAGGCGAGGGAAGCTGCTGCTGTCTACGTCCACGCCAAGGGCGCGGAAAACACCGAGGTCGAAGACGAGGTGAGGTCCTTCATGGCGGAGGGTTACCACCACATCAGGGTGCAGATCGAAACACCCGGCGGCTTCGCCACCTACGGCACAGGCGGGCGCGGCTCCGCGAACATCGAAACCAGCGCAACGAACCCGGACGAGGGTCCAAGGTGGATCACCCAGCGCATCGGCGAGCGCGATCCCGATCTGAAGTACGCGCACCCGGGTGGCGTGTTTGAGCCAAAACCCTACATGCGATCAGCGCTGGGGCTTTTCGAGCACCTGCGTTCTAGTATCGGATTTGACGTGGAGTTGCTCCATGACGTGCACGAGCGCATCCCTCCGATACTCGGCGTGTGGCTTGCGAAGGAGGTCGAGCAGTACCAGCTGTTTTTCCTTGAAGACCTGTTCCCGCCGGAAGACCAGGAGTATTTCAGGATGGTGCGCGAGCAGACCTCCACGCCGATAGCCATGGGTGAGCTTTACAACAACCCCGCCGAGATCACGCCTATGGTGAAGGACCGATTACTCGATTTCATGCGTGTGCACATCTCACAGATCGGCGGGTTGACGCCGGCGCGCAAGCTGGCGGCGCTGTGCGAGGCGTTCGCCGTACGAACGGCCTGGCACGGCCCGGGCGACACGTCCCCGGTCGGGCACGCGGCGAACCTCGCGCTGGACCTGAACACCATCAACTTCGGCATCCAGGAGTACTCGATCTTCGGCGAGCGGACCCGCGAGGTATTTCCGGGCAGCCCGGAGGTTCACGACGGCTATATGTGGCCGAACGGCAAGCCCGGGCTGGGGATCGATATCGACGAGGAGATGGCGGCCAAGTTCCCGTTCCAGGAGCGGGCATACGGGGGCGCATGGTCAGCCCCACGGCGCGCCGACGGGAGCGTGGTCCGGCCTTAGCGAGCTATGCCGGCGGGGCGTTTTCTATGCGCCCTGCCGGGTGTTCAGGGCAGAGCCCCGATGGCGAACTCGCCCGGGCGCGGTGAGAAGCCGAGGAAGGTGAGCACGCCGTCTTCAACGGCGATGTTAAACGTCTCCAGGGGCGCCCACTCTGTCGACTTCGTCCACAACCGGACATCCGGCGGCTCGATTTCGTGTTCGGCAAGCCAGGTCAAGGGGACCTGGAAACGGAAGATGAACCTTTCGGCCCCGATATCCGGGTTAGCGAACACGTCGATCTTGAACTGCCTGTAGCTTGGTTCTGGTGGCGGATCGGCGGCGGAACCGGGAATCGGCTCGATTTCGATCGCCGTCTCGATCCCCCCGAACCTGGCCCTGAACGAGATGACATCGAGGCCCAGGAGATGCGCCTCAACGGGATCAAGTTCCACCCGGGTCTCTCCGTTGCCGGGTTCGGTACGCAACCGTTTGACAACCGGGAGATCAAGGTCTGCGCTGGCAACTTCCAGGTCCCCGAATCCGGCTGACGCCGAGTCGCCGCGCTCGCTCCAGATGAGTAGCGCCGTCATCCCGAGAGACAGTACTATCGCCAGGAGCGACAGCAGGGCCACTTTTGTGAATATCGCCTGTTCCGGCAGCTTGTCTTTGCGGCCCAGGCGCTCGGCGCCGGTGAAGGTGAGCGGCGGGGTTAGCACTGACTGGCCCCACGCTCGCCATTCCGAAAATCCGCAACGCAGGCAGTAAAGGCGGTTCGCCTGCGCCCCGAGACCGCAGTTACGGCACACTTTGTCCGAGGACAGATCGTCGTCCGGCCGGAGCAAGCGAGCCATTTCACGCGCCGTGAGGGGCTCTTCCGCGGTATCGTCTTCGTCGCCGATTTCATAACGTCGTGCGCCGGGCCAGAAGGCGTCATCCACGTCTTTGCCGGTCAGCGCCTGATGAAGCTCGGCGGCGGTCATGTACCGATCGGCAGGATTCTTCGCCATGCAGCGCTCGATTATGCGCGCCAGTCTTGAATCGACCCCATCGGCCCGGGCGCTCAGCGGCGCGGGCGTAGCGTCCAGGTGCATCCGCATCACGGCCATCGCCGACTCACCTTTGAACGGTGGCGCGCCCGTAAGCATGTGATACATCACACAACCCAGGGCGTAGATGTCCGACCGCTCATCCGCCGAACCGCCGTCCACCTGCTCCGGCGACATGTAATGCGGCGTGCCGAGCCGTGCCCCGGTCCGGGTAAGCGCGGTCAGATCACGAGCGTGTGCTATTCCGAAGTCCGTCAACTGTGCCACCCCATCGGTGGTCATCAGCACGTTGTGCGGCTTAACGTCACGGTGGATGATGCCGGCGCGATGGGCCGCATCAAGACCGGACGATATGTCGGCTCCGATCTGAGCTACGCGTTCTCCGGGCAGCCCGGACTCTCGTTCAATAACCTCATCGAGGCTTCGCCACAGGTACTCCATGGCGATGTACGGCGTTCCGCCTTCTTCGCCGATGTCCAGGATTTTGACGATGTTCGGATGGTCCAGGGACGCAGCGAGACGCGCTTCCCTGTCCAGCCGTTTGCGGTGTGACGAGTCCGATGCAAGACGGGGATCCAGAACCTTGAGCGCCACCAGGCGCTTGTTCCGCATGTCTGTCGCCCGATAAACGGTTGCCTGCGCGCCGGATGCAACGCGACTCAGCAACCTGTAAGGACCGATCACCCCATCAACCACGGATGCGCCCCCGTGAGAAGGTCTGGCATGTCAGACTTCCGGGGCGGGTGCGGACGCGCGCGTCCGACGCGCGAAGCCGTGGCTTTTCACGTCGTTCGATAGCTGGTTCCTGGCGTCTCGCGCCCTTTAACCAAAACACCTTCATACGTAAGACTATGAGCGACAAATAGCCGGGGCATCCGTACATTCACCGTGCACGCATGTGCACACACACGCCTGCGTAAATGCCGGGTGGTGCAGGTCCACAGAATCGCCGCGATCATTTCTGCGATGAATCAAGGCCCGAACGCGGGCAAAGACAGGGGACAGATTTCCCGTTCGGCCCGGTGTCCTGCACAGGGCGGCCCGGTTAATGGAACCCGGGGCAAACAGGGATTGTGGGAGGAAAACAAGTGACCCCTGCTGGGACCATTTCAGATGCGACTACGGTTTAAACGTGGATTGAATCCGGGAACGCTATTCAGCGCTCTTGCCATAATCCTCGGGCTCACGGTGACAGTCTCGGCTGCGTGCGGGAGCGACCCCGAGTTGCTGGCCCTGGAGAATCGTACCGGGGGGACGCTGAGCGTAGAGATCACCGAAATCCCGGACGAACGGCCCCTCGAGCTCGGTAAATCACGCACCGTGGAAGTGCCGGTCGGCACGATGTATCAGACCGAACTGGTGGAAATCACGGGCGACACAAGTGCCCGGATACACGTGACCGGACCCGAAGGGTTGATCCTGTGTGACCACGTCGCCACGACAAACGAACCGGCGCCACGACTCATCATCCTGTCGGACGGCTGCTCGATCGAGGCGAGCGCTTCGCGGTAGGGGCCGGCCAGGAGCTAGGCGTCCGGGTGTCGCCCGTTTTTCCAGAACACGGTCCGTGAGGCGAGAGCGCGCGCAGCGGTTTTGCCCCGCCAGATGACGCCATCGTTCACGTGGCCGTTTCCGTAATAACTGTGGTAGCCGTAATCGCCGTAGCCATAACCGGTGATGCCCGTGCGTTGCTTGGTCAGGACCGCCGCCAGCACTCCGTTATTTGACCGACTCAGCGCCTCAGCGCCCCGGCGAGCAGAACGGCGTTTCGTGACTCCTGCTTCACTGACCAGGATCGTCAGATCAGTTCCGTCTCCGAGGAGAAGTGGGTCCGAGACGACCAGTACGGGCGGGCTGTCATACACGACAATTTCCGCGATATCAGCGAGCCGCTTCTTTAGTTCACCCATAGATTCGCCGCGCAGTAACAGGCTGGCGTCGCCCGGCGCGTGTCCAGCGGTCAAGACCTTCAGTCCAGCTACCGCGGTCTCCGCGAGGGCGTCCTCGACGGTAACTTTGCCGCCCAAAACATCGGAAACCCCGTTGGTTTCAGACTGATCGATGTCGAACATCCGATGCTGAACCGGTTTTCTCAGGTCGGCGTCGACCAGGATGACCGAGTTGCCTTCCTTCGCGAACGCCACGGCCAGGTTTGCAGCGAGCGTGCTCTTACCCTCTCCCGGTCCCGGCCCCGTTACGAGCAATGAACGGATGCCCTGGTCGGAAGCCAGCACATAATCCACGTTGGCCCTGATGATGTAATACGCTTCAGACGCGGGATGATGACGGCCTTCACCGTTCATGAGGAGGGGGGTTCCGTCAAGCGGTTGGCGATATCGAGGTACCGAGCCGAGAGTCACGAGGCCGGTGCTGGTAGAAAGGTCGTCCTCGGTTTTGACCGTGTCATCGAGAGCGGTCCAGATCATGACCACCCCGGCGGAAAGCATGAAACCAAGTAACAGGCCCAGGAGGAGCCGCCTTGTCATTTCGCCAGCTCCGCTTATCGGCGCGCTGGACGGGACCGCTTCCTCCGCCACGCTCAGTATCGGCAGATTGGCCGCCTGCGCCGCGACAATAGCAGCCTCTCCCTCAAGACCCAGCGCGGCTAATTCTCCCTGGAATTTGGCGATCTGGGCGATCTGCCGGTTGGACAGTTCATTGATAAGGGTCAACGCAGCGACGTTGGCAACGACGGCGGCGATCGATGGGTCAGTGTCTATCGCCGTGATCTCTATGAAGCTGCGAGATTCCTCGACATCGATCTTGCCCTTGAGCGCGGCGGCGGTGAAGGGAACATTCTCGTTCGCGGCGATAGCCTCGAGGATCGGACGTGTTGTGGCCAGATCTCCGTAAAGCTCTGAGAGAACGCGACCCTCGCCGAGGTCACTGGCCGAGATCCCTGCGCTGTCAGAACCACCCTGTACGAAGAGTTTTGCCGTCGACGCGTATGCCGGGGTTCGCGATTCGAATGTGATGAATGCGATCAAACCAGCCGCAACGACGCCGATCGCCAGAACCCACCACCTGCGCAGGAAGGTTCTGAAGAGAACCCTAAAGTCGAAAATCTCTTCTTGCAACGATATTCCGAACGTCAGATAAGTATGATATTTTGCTGTAATTTACAGTAAAATAGTAAACTACGTGTTGGCAACGGATTCCTGCCCGCTTCATGCCTCAGCACGAAACGGTCGATCCGCGGGCACCGGATTGTACCATGCGGCGCAGGTATTTGCCTCGGAATACCCGGTTCCGGTTCACGTTTCGTCTGAAGATCCGCATTCGGAACACCCGTTTGGGCACCAGGCGAGTAAGTATTACTACCGGTGTGCCATCGGTGTTCCAGGTCCCACCGTATTTTCACGGTCATCGGCGCCGGGCTTCATCGATTGTCGCAAACAGGCGGAGGTTGGCCTGCCTGCCGTTCGCCTTTCTCGCCAGGTCCGCAAATACCGGTTTACCGATGACTCCGCCTCCCGCCGTCCATCGCCATCCTGGCGGTCAGCGTGTCCGCGTACGCCACCAGCGACAGCGAACCTCCAACACAGGTCGCCACGCCGATAAAAGGCCCTGCCCCCCGACAGGCCGCCGTCTTCTGTTCAGATTACAAATTAACTAACAGGATGGACCGCGGTAGGCGACGGATTACCGGGGCTGAGATGTGTGGTATTGTCACCGCCAGCGACGTGTGCACTCGATATACCGTTCGGGAGGTCGGAATGTCTGGTTTGCTTGGCTACGCGCCGTTCGCGGCTGCCGCCCTTTTCATTGTTGGTTTCGTCACCATATTCGCCGTCAATGCTTACGCAGGTACGATCCTTCTGGCTACGTCTATCGTGGCCTGGATCTGCCTTGGTGATGGATCGATGTCGGCGCGAGACGCGGACCGCTAGCGCGACTTACGAGACCCGGGGTTGAATCGGCGGGGATCGCCGCATATCGATACGCGCCCCTTCCGGTTGCGGAAAATCGAATGCCTGACCGGTTGCTGTCAAACGCAAACCGGCCCCGAAAGCGGTTAAGCCTCCGAGGCCGGTTTTACGATTGTTCTTCTGGTGGAGCTGGCGAGGATTGAACTCGCGACCCCCTGGTTGCAAACCAGGTGCTCTCCCACTGAGCTACAGCCCCATTTATCGGTCCCGGCTCGTTTTCCGGCGCGGGCCTCTTAAAGCATAATCGCCGGTTGACCCTGCGCGCCATCTACGATTCAATCAATAGTGGAGATTATGCCAACGTAGCTCAGAGGTAGAGCAGCTGTTTCGTAAACAGCAGGTCACAGGTTCAATTCCTGTCGTTGGCTCCACTCGTAAACACATCGTAAGAGAGGCACTCAGGAACGAGTGTCTCTTTTGCGTTTGACAGCCACATTGACAGCCACGGGGTCGGAAACTGACGACTAGCGGGCAGTTATGGGACGGCCGCGTAGAGAGCCGAATTGACCGACGCTCAGGACAGCCCCGTTGCGCTGCGGGTGACGTTCACACCACGCCTACTGTGGCCAGTAAGCGGTGCGTCTAGCGCGCCTCTCCGTGGCTTGTAAGGGTGCGTGCCGTATTCGTAGCAAGTGAGACCAACTGGTCTCACCCAAGTGGAACACGCGTGTTCCGTAAGGCACTACGGCACCACGTCGTTCCGAATTAACTATGGACACCGCCGTCCAAAGTATCCGTGGTAAGTGGGACACGCGTGTCTCAGTAGCGGGAACCACTTACCCACCTCTGAACACCGTCATTCAGAAGTAAGCGGGTACAACTGTACCCACCCACCATCTGTCCACC
>CAYYRD010000026.1:0-40307 GCA_964474025.1 uncultured Dehalococcoidales bacterium
CCCGGAGGTGGCCGGACTAATATAATCCCTGGTATCGCTTCAGGGGGCAGGTCACACGCATTCTCCGTATTACGTAAAGCTCTTCGTGACGCCGAACGACAAGGGTTAGTGGCCCACAACGCCTGCCGGTTGGTCGATCCTCCGAAGCGCGAACCTCACCAAGTGATCGCACCAGAGATGGCGGCGGTATTTGAGATCCTCGCGGAAGCCGAAAATACACAGTACGGACCAATCCTTGGTTTTATGGCCCGAACGGGGGTAAGGCGTGGGGAAGCCGTCGCATTGCGATGGCAAAACGTAGATCTCGATGTCGGAATCACGACCATCGTGCGCTCGGCAGTACGAATTCCTGGGCGCTCAATAATTTTTGAGCCAACGAAATCTCAAGCCGGGCGGCGTGGAATCGCCCTCGATGTTGGCACGATCTCTTTGCTACGAAAGCATCGCGCCCGTCAGAACCGATACATCCTCAGGCTCGGGTCAGCGTATATCGACCAGGATCTCGTGTTCTCTGGTCAAACCGGTGGTCCAATGGATCTTGACGATGTGTCCCACCAATTCAAACGGATCGCATCGCGTGCGGGACACCAGGAAGTCACCCTTCATGGGTTAAGACACGCACACGCTGCTGGATTGATCAAGACGGGAGCACACCCTCGGGTCGTTCAAGAACGACTTGGCCACGCGTCTGCAGCATTCACGTTACAGGTGTACGGACACGTCGCTAAAGGGCTTCAAGAACAAGCAGCGACGGCATTCGCAGACGCGCTGGATAGGGAATCCGGATGACCTACTGGTTGCAAAATGGTTGCAAAACGCAAAAAAGCCCCGGTGGAATCATCCGACCGGGGCCATCTACCCGCAGCATTACGCTACGTTCGACTTAGCTATGTGGCGGGAGCGTGAGGGAGTCGAACCCCCCGAGGACATCGAAGGATGCCCCCCATCGGGTTTGAAGTCCGTGGAGCCCACCAGAGCCCATACACTCCCGAGGCGGGCCGAGACAGTTTAACCGCGCTCACCGGCCGGCGGCGGCACCGCCGACTCCAGACGCGAAGACAGCCGGGCCATCTCGGCTCCGGCTGTCTTTATCTCAGGCGTAATCGTCCCTTGGCAGAACGCCTAGGCGATGGACTCCTTCAAGCGGGCCTCGAGGACCTGTTTCGGCACTGCACCGACGACCTGTCCGACCGGAGCGCCGTCCTTGAAGATCAACAGCGTCGGAATGCTGCGGACGCCATACTTGCCGGCGGTCACCGGGTTGGAGTCCACATCAACCTTGGCGAACTTTACCGTTCCGTCGTACTCGTTTGCCAGCTCCTCGACAACCGGGGCCACCATCTTGCAGGGGCCGCACCAGTCTGCCCAGAAATCGACCAGCACGGGCAGGTCGGACTGAAGTACGTCGGTATCAAAACTGCTGTCTGTAACAGCCGCGGGCTTGCTCATCATTTCTCCTAGTTGGTCTCATGCCTTTGCACGAGGACCGTGTTCGTGCTTTCCGTCTTCTTAGATTCGGAAAACGCCTTCGAGGTGCAGATCTGATCTACCCGGAGGTTTCTGACACTCGCGGGCGAACGTCGGTGATCAGTCCGCAGCCGTACCAGCTTCGCGCAGAACAGGCGCTTTCGCCAGCGATACCTGTCGGAGCGGCAGGCGTTTTACCGACGGCGATGCGTCAATATCGCCCGAGTCCTGTATGCCGGTAACCACCTCCGCAAACAGCGTCGTGACCGACACGAAACCGCGATGCGGGGACGACAGCCGGACCAACCCGGTTTCCGGCAACGGAGAAGCGGAGGCGTCCGCCTGCGCCGTGATCGTGACTCGGTCCCCCGCGCCGACGCCCAGATCGGCCGCATCCTCCGGGTGAATCTCTATCCACGTGTCACGTTCCACGTGGTTCATGTTTCGTTCGTCCTGCACTATCCGTATATCTTCCTCCGGGCGCATCAAAACGCGTCCGTGGCCCAGCGTGAGCGGATACTCGTCGTTCCGCCGGGAGATCGGCTCCCGGATCGCCATCGGGACGACCGAAAGCCTGGCCTGAGAACCCCCGGCAACAAACAGGATCTCGGTGCCGCGGGATGCCTCGTCGGGAGCGGGCGCCTGGATCCCTCTGCCTTCAAGTCGGGCATAAGTCATTCCTGCGTAATCCGGGACCACTTGCCGGATTTCCTCGAAAACCTCTGAAGACGATCCGTATTCAAACCCGGACCCACCCATAACGTTCGCAAGCCCGGCGAGCGTGCGCCAGCCCTCACGTTCCTCGTGTCGAAGCTCCAAACCCGGGTTGATCTTCTGTACCCGGCGTTCCAGGTTCGTAATCGTCCCGGACACCTCGGCGTATGTCGCCGCCGGGAACACCACGTCCGCCCGGGACGCGGTGTCAGACATGAACACATCAGATACGACGAGGAAGCCCGGGTTGGCCAGCCCGCCAGAGGTGATCCCCGCTGCATCCGGGTTCCAGCCATCGGCCAGCACGACCAGGGCCTTGATGCCGCCATCGCCGGCCATTTTACGAACGGATATACCAGGCCGCCGCGGGTAGGTTCCGCCCGTAGCAGAAGAGATTCCTTCACGGTCGGAATCTGAGGAGACAGACCGGTAACCCGGCAGCAGTTGCGGCGTAGCGCCGACATCGTTGCCGCCCTGGGTGTTGGCGCCGGCAAACAGCGGGTAGACGCCACCACCATCGGACCCGATGTTTCCGGTCATCAATGCCAGGTTCATTACCGCTGCGAGCAGATCGGCATGATCTTCGGGGACGATCCCGTCGGTGCCATGCAAAAGGGAAGCCGGGCTTCCGTTCCCGTAGATCCTCGCGGCGGTCCGGATTTCGTCTTCAGTTACCCCGGTGATCTGGGAAACGCGCATCAGATCAAACGACCAGATCGCCTTTTTGAATTCATCCACTCCGTCCAGCCGGTCCCGAACGAAATCCTTGTCTTCCAGCGCTTCATCTAGGATCACGCGAGCCATGCCGCCCAGCAGGGTTATCTCGGTCCCGGGTCTTGGCCGGAGCCAGATTGATGCGTAACGGGTCAGCTCGGTCTCCCGCGGATCGATCACGATCAAGCTCGCACCCGCCCGGACGGCCTTCTTGACCGGCACGGCGAGTACGTTTTGCTCTTCCGTCGGGTTGCCCGCGACGACGACCACGCAGTTCGATTGCTCAATGCCCCAGATCGGGTTCGTCGCCGTCCCGTGGCCGGGCGTTTCCGCCAGCGTGGCAAGCAGCTCCGCCGTCCGATTCAGCCCGGTGTCGACGTTGTTCGTCGCCAGTACTGTGCGGGCGAATTTCTGGCCGACGTAATGATCTTCGTTGGTGCCGCGCGGTGAGAGGATTACGCCACGTTCTTCCGGAAGATGTTGCGACAAACCCTGTGCCGCCGCCTCAAGAGCAACTTCCCAGGTGGTGCGCTGGAGCTCGCCGTCGATGCGGACCATCGGGTATTTCAGACGGCGGACGTGGTTCGGGTAGTCGTATCCAAATTTGCCCTTGAAGCAAGCCTGCCCGTGTCCCGCCTCGCCGGATAGATCCCCGGTCATCCGGACGACCTTGTTCAGGTCATTCACGTCCATCACGAACTCGCACCCGACGGGGCAGTTGGTGCATACGGTCTTAACCCTGGAGGACGCCTTCTCCCATTTATAGCTACGCTCCGTGAGCGCTCCGGTCGGACAGGCGTCGATGCAAGAACCGCAGAACTCGCAACCGGACTCGAGAAGTGAAGTGCCGTGGGAGGTGCCGACAAGCGCCACCCCGGAACGGGAGACGAGCGAGAGCGCAGTGTCGCCGCGCACCTCGTCACATGCCCGCACACAGCGGGCGCACACGATGCAGAGGTTGTAATCGCGATCGTAGAAGGGGTCGTCCGTGTGGATCGGCAAATCACGCCGGTGGTAGTTGAGTGATGAGGTCATGTCCAGCTTCATGAAGCGGACGGTGTCTTTCAACTCGCAGCGTTCATTCTTGGGACAGATCGTGCAACGGTCGGTCACGCCCACGTGACGCTGACAGATGTCCTGCGGCCCGCACAACTCGGCGCGATGGCAGGTCAGGCAACCATGGGGGTGCTCCGTCATGAGCAGATCGGTGATCCCGCGCCTGAGGTCCACCACCTCCGCCGTATTGGTCTCCACAATCATGTCGGGCGCGACCGGAGTCGTACAGGATGCCTGGATGCCCTTGCGGCCACCCGCTTCGGTGGAAACGACACACATCCGGCAAGCGCCATACGGCTTCATCCCCGGGAAGTAACAGAGGTACGGAATGTATACGTCCGCATCCTGCGCAGCCTGGATTATCGTCTGGCCCGGTTTGGCCTCGATCTCCTGGCCGTCCACCGTTAACTTGATCGTGTCGTCCGCCATGCGGCGCAGTCTCCTGAAAACTCTTCGGGATTAACTCTCGTTAAGCGGCGAGTGCGCTAGGGCCTCGTGCGGGTCGGCGTCACCATGCTTCCGTCCCCACAGGCGCCCGTCGGGCATTTCTTATCTTCGAGGTGGGATCGGAAATCCGCCTCGAAGTATTTCAGAGCAGACGCCACCGGGTTGTAACCAAGCTGGCCGTGACCGCAAAGCGACCCCATCCGCATACTGGCGCCCATGCGCTCCATAAGCGCCAGGTCGTCTTCCCTGCCCTCGTTCTGCGATATCCGCTCCAGTGTCTCGACCATGTGCGTCATGCCGAGTCGGCACGGGAAACACTTGCCGCAGGACTCAAACTGGTTGAACGACATCAGGTTGCGGACCAGGTTCACGGCACACACGTCTTCATCACCGATGATGATTCCGCCGGAGCCGAGGCTGCCCGTGGTCTGGCCGATCGAATCGAAGTCGATCGCTGCATCAAACCCTTCTTCACCGATCGGGCCGAATAACGGTCCTCCCGCCTGGAACATTTTCATCGTTTTGCCATCACGGATGCCGCCGGCCACGTCTTCCACGGCCTGGCGGATGGTCAGGGATCCCATCGCTACTTCATACATCCCGGGGCGGTTAACGGCGCCGGTAATACAGAGAATGGCCGTGCCGGAGGTCGATTCGATTCCGACGCTCTTAAACGCGTCAGCGCCATCTTTGATAATCGCCGGCGCGTAGGAGAGGGTCTTGACGTTATTGATGTTGCTCGGCTTGCCCCACAACCCTGCGGCGGCGGGAAACGGCGGCCTGTATCGAGGCTGCGAGCGTTTGCCCTCGATAGCCTCCATCAACGCCGTCTCTTCGCCCGCCACGTATGAGTCGCCCGTCAGAGCGACCTCCACGTCGTAGCTGAAATCGCTGCCGAGGATGTTCTGCCCCAACAACCCCGCGGCGTACGCATCCTGCACGGCCTTTCGCGAGTTCTCGATGGGAAGCGTATGGCCCTGGCGGATGAAGATTACGCCGTTGGAGGAGTTGGTGGCGTACCCGGCGAGTATCAACCCCTCAAGCAGGGTGTGCGGGCAACTCTCGAGGATGCCTTTGTCGTTGAAAGCCCCGGGGTCGCCCTCTTCGCAGTTACAGAGCACGTACTTGACCGGCGCAGGGTTTGGCGCAAGGAACCCCCATTTAACGCCGGTAGGAAACGCCGCCCCGCCCCTGCCGCGCAGTCCTGAGTTTTTGACCTCATCCAGCACCGACTCCGGGTCCATCTCCTCCAGCGCTTTTTCGAGTGCGCTGTAACCACCGTTGGCGATGTACTGGAACAGGTCTCTCGGGTCTATGTCCCCGGCAAGCCTGGTCGCCAACCGGGTCTGCGGCTGGATCGTCGGCAATTCCGAAAGACGTGCAATCGCGCCGAGGCCTTCCGGTCGCTCGTCGCCGTGCCAAGCGAACGCCCGGCTCGCATCAGCCCTGCCGGACTTAAGATGACCGCTAACGACGTCGGCCACCTCATCGGCGCCGAGATTGTTATAGAAAACACGGGCCGCGCCGGGGAGTTGGACGTCGATAAGCGGTTCCGCATAGCAGAGGCCCATCGACCCGACGAAACTCACATTGGCATCTGAACCGAGTGCCTCGGTCAGCGCGTCGTAGGCGCCCTCTGCGCCGGCCGCCTCACCGGAGGTCCCGAGACCGACTCGGATCCACGGCCTGTCACCGGTGGTGAGAGATTGCCACTCGGCATCGGCTTTCTGACGCAGCTCCGTAAACGCTACCGACATACGACATCTGTCCGGTCTGGCCGGTGTGTCCCGGGGTGGGGCAACTGGGAGTTCCGCACTAAGCGCCCTTCAATTCATCAACGACCGCCGCCGCCGAATCCGGCGACATGCGGCCTTTCATGTGGTGGTCCACCGCTATCACCGGCGCGAGTGCGCAGGCCCCCAGGCAGGTGCTGTATCTGAGTGTCAACTTGCCGTCAGCGGTCTCCCCCTCCTCTTCGACCCCGAGCTCCGTGTGCACGCGACGCATCACGTTCTGGGCGCCGTTCAGATGGCAGGACGGTCCCCAGCACACGTCGATCGTGTGATCGCCGGGCGGCGTGAACCTGAAATTCGTGTAGAACGACGCCACGCTCCACACATCGTTGATGGTGGATTTCATGTGCGTGGCCGTCTCTTCGATGGCCTCGTCCGGGATGTAATGAAGTGCATCCTGAACTGCGATCAGCGACGAGAGCACGGTGACGGTCGGCTGCTGCTGAGATTGCAGCGCCGTTCGTGACCGGTCTCTTAGCTCGTCACTGGAGGGCAACTCGTCGCTGGCGGGCTTTGTGCCGTCGCTCAAGCGTGGCTCCTCAACTCGGGAAAATGGACTTTGCTACGGGCGTCACAAATATAGCAGGGCCGTTCGGGGCCAGCAATCGGCTGATACCTTGATTCTGGATCACGAGACGCTGCCCCGCGCAGGCGCTCACGGCCATCACCCGTTCAGCAACTCCAACACCCTGTCGTGTAGCCGGCCGTTCGTAGCCACCAGGTTTTCTAAATCTATGCCGCGCACCCCGTCACGATCCGTCGCCCGTCCGCCCGCCTCTTCGATGATCGCGGGCATCGGCGCAACGTCCCATGCGGACATCTGGGCGTCGATGTGGATATCGATCCGGCCCGTCGCCACGAGCAGATAGCCGTAACAGTCGCTCCAGCCGCGATCTTTGGACACGACCTTTCGCAACCGGTCGTAGCCGTCAAAAGTCCCGACCTCATCGAAGCCCTTGACGGAAGTGACGGACATGCAGGCGTCGCCGATATCGGACATATCGGACACCCGGGCCGGGCGTATCTCGCCCGGGAGCGTCTCGCCCTCCTGCAGGGGCGCCAGGTGGTTTGCCCACCATGCGCCGAGTCCCGAACCGGCCCACACGATCTCGCGGAGCGCGGGGAAAACCACGACACCGGCCGCGGGCTGCCCATCGAACTCAAGCCCGATCATGGTTCCCCACAGAGGGACTCCGCGTACGAACGATTCTGTGCCGTCCACGGGATCCAGGTACCAGCGATACCCGGTGCTCCCGGACTGCTCTCCGAACTCTTCCCCGAGGATCGAGTCGTCCGGAAAAGACGCCTCCAGGCTCGCCCGGATCAGTTGTTCAGCCTCCCGGTCGGCACGCGTCACAGGGGAAGCGTCGTCCTTCCGGTCCACGACCAGGTCCGTCGTTTGGAAATATCCGAGAGCGTGTTCACCGGCCGCCCGGGCTGCGCCGACGGCGAACTCAAGCCGGGAGCGGAGGCCGTTCATATCCGTTCCTGACATCTAGTCCACCTGTCGGCTCGCCAGTGTTCGGGCGTTCTAGACCGCTCCATCCGGAGCGCCAGCCATGCGCGCGACCGCAATATCTTTCGTCGTATCGCGCTGGATAGTCGGCGTGAACGTGATGTCGTCGATCATGGTGCGCGACGGGAGTGTGGCGGCGAGCAGGATGCCCGCCGCTATGTCCTCCGGGAGCATCATGGTCGATCGCGCCTCGGCGTCCGGCACGTGCGGCCGGTTGTTCAAGATCGGGGTATCGACCTCGGCCGGGTAGACCGTGGTCGCCCGGATCCCCTGTTGACGCAGTTCGGTACGCAGATTGTCCATGTACAGCTTGGCAGCGGCCTTTGCCGGGCCGTATGCGACACCCCCGAGCAGGCCACCGCGGAACGCCGCCATGGACGACACCAGGATCACGGTGCCCTCGCCGCACTCCAGCATCGGGGGAAGCAATAGCCGGGTTAGCTGAGAAGGTCCCGCCACGTTTACGGCATAAACGCTGTCGAACTCCTCACGGGAGATCCAGCGGACGCTGCGGACTTTGGAGCTGTGGCCGGCGTTGTTTACGAGGATGTCAATACGGCCATGCTTCTCAAGCGCATAAGCCGCAAGCGCCTCGACATCGCCCTGAACTTCCATATCGGCCGTTTTCGCGGTGATCTTCCCGCCAGCCGCGGTGATTTCTGCCACCACCTCATCAAGTGGCGCCTGGCGGCGACCGGCGATCACCAGCTCGGCGCCCTCTTCGGCGAACATCAACGCGGCGCTGCGTCCGATACCGGTTCCGGCGCCCGTGATAAGGGCGGTCTTGCCGTCCAATTTGCCCATATAACGTCCTCTCAGTGGGTCAATTTCCGCTCAAAATCGGGGACCGATCATGGTCCACGGAATATCCAGAAAAACCGCCGAAGTTTAGCACAGGAAAACCTCTCGGCCGGTGCCTCCGGACACCGTATGCCATACGCCCCTACGGTGTCCGGCATCGCCCCCTAACCCCCGCGCAGCATCGTCGCCGCGACCTCCCGGCCCATGCGGACGCTGTAGTTGGTCCCGCGGTCTTCCGGGTAGATCTGTGTTGTGTTCGCCAGGAACAGGTTGGAGACCGGCGTCTGGTGCTCCGGGATGTACTGAGAGTAGTTCCTGGGAATCACCGGCTGGGCCGCGCTCACCCTGTTGTGATGCACACGCGTGATCCATGAGCGATCAAACTCGGAATTGAACCGCGACAGGTGAGGGGCGTAGACATCAAGTAGCTGTTCCGAGGACATCGAAAACAGTTCGCTCTGACGCTCAACATAGTTGGTGAGGTAGAGCACGTTGCTGCCGCCGTACATGGATGAAGGCATCAGGTTCGTGTGCTCGATCAATCCAAGGAAGGGCACCTCGTGGTCGGCAATGTTCATCCAGTAAACGGAAGTGAGCGGATGCGTCATCTCAAGGATCATGACGATGGCGCCCATGTACTCAACGGCGTTCAGCTTTTGCCTGTATGGCTCCGGTAGATCGACCAGGTCGGGGAAAGCGAATGACGGCACGGTCGATAACACGAGGTCGAACCGCTCTTCGGACTCCGTCCCGTCCGAACGCTTCACTCGCAGCCCGTTTGCCGTTCCGTTTTCGACCAGCACGCGGGTCACAGCGGATTCAAGGTGGACCTCTCCGCCCTTCGACTTGACCCGCTCCACCAGCGTGTCGAACACCTCGTCAAAGCTATTGACCGGATAGCCGAGTTTCTCCCGGCCGAGGCGGTCGCGTGATGCGAATCGGGTCTGGATTTTGCTCCAGAACCAGGGCATTGCGACGTTCTCAAATCGGTCCCCGAACTTCCCGCGCAACAGCGGTTCCCACACCTTCTGGTAGATCGAGGCCCCGGCGTTCTCGCGGATCCACTCGGCCGCCGTGGTGTCCTCCAGCGCGCGCCAGTCTTCCATCCGTTGCAGCTGCTTTGCGACCATCCCCATCCGGACGCGATCGCGCAGAGACAGAGCTCCAAATCGCAAAAGGTCTATCGGGGTACTCCAGCGGTATACCTTCTGGTCCGTGTAGATGCCCACGCTGGACGGAATCCACCGCATCGATCCGCCTACACCCAGCTCGTCCATAAGCTCCAGGATCGCGAAGTCGTTGGTGAACAGGTGGTGATAGCCGCGCTCAAGCCGTCCGCCACCTACTTCGATGGTCGACGCCTGGCCTCCCACAAAAGGCGCGGCTTCGTACACGGTGACGCCGTGGCCCGCGTTAGCGAAGTCGTGCGCCGCGGCCAGTCCCGCCGCGCCTGCGCCGATCACGCCGATTCGCATCTCTGGTCCTTCATGAGGGTGGCACGGCCTTTGCAGGCGGAGTTTCGTTCACTGCTCCAGTTTCACGAGCGAGACGAGTCCGCCCCAGCAGGGTCTTCAAAGACATGTGATCAGACAGTAGTACGGCCAGGCCAAGCAGGGTCACCGGCAACAGCAACGCGACGTGTGCAGTTAAGACATATGCGCCCGCCTCTGCCTCATTAACGCCGAGCGCCACCAGCGTAGCCGCACCGAAAAAGTTGAACGGCCCAACACCGCCCGCAGTCGATGGCACCACCAGCGCCAGGTTCGCGATCGCCATGAAAAGACCAATCGCGGCCATGGTTTCGACCCGGCCGCCAAACGCCGACTCGATATCGAACCCGAGGGCGATCACGTAAAGCATCGCCACCTCGGCGGTCCAGATCGGGATCGACAGCAACAGCACCGCGCCGAGCGCGGGCGGCGTCCGCACGACCGTTAGCCCCTCCAGGAGCCGTTCGGCAAGTCCAAGCAGCCGGGTTCTAATTCCCGTAGGAACGAAGAACATCAGCCGGTCGATCAATCGGACGGTTGTAAACGGGTCGAGAACGACGATCGTGGCGATGATCACGGTGACGCCGATAAATGGAAGCACGGACAGCGCCAACAACGCCGGCATTCCTCCGGGCAAATGGTCCGCAACCCGTTCGAGAAGATCTCCTACCGGCAGTACCCAGACGGCCGCAACCACGAAGAACAGGACGAAAACATCAAACACGCGCTCCACGGCAACGGTGCCAAACGCAGCCGCCGGGTTTACGCCCTCCCGCAAGCCCACGTAGTAAGACCGCACAACCTCGCCCAGCCGTACCGGCAGGATGTTGTTCGCCATGTACCCAACGACGACCACCGGGAACAGAGCGCGGCGGGGATGCCCGATCAAGGGCCTGAGCAGGTAACGCCACCGGAGGCTGCGGAAATAAACGGCCAGGAAGTAAAAGAAAAGCGACGGGACGATGTACCAGAAGTTCGCTTCTCGCACGACTTCCCTGACGTCATCGAGCGGAAGAAACAGGAGCGCGAACACGGTAAGGAAGGCCGCGCTGATGACAAGCCCGGCCCAGACACTTCGCTGGGAAATCACCGGCTTATCCTACCGCTCGCAACGCCCCCAAACGAGCCGGGTGGGCCGTCCGCGAGCCCATCATTCCAGTGCCCTGAGGGGGAGGTTGCGGTTGAAGTATACGAAACCGTCCTCGGAACCGATCGGATCCGACACCTCCCTGTACAGGAAGAAATTCAGGTTGTTCTGCCAGCGGGTCGGACGGACCAGCGTGTCAAAGAATTCACGCCAGGTGGTCTGCTTGTAGGACTCGGCGAACCACTGGCGATGCGGGAACCTGCGGCCTTCCGTGAAACCGGACTCGATGGCGGGCTGCGCTATGCTTTCGTTGCCGGTATGGACGATAAATACGGACGAATCCGACGGGCCAACGGGCTTGTTGTATGCGAGGTTCGAGTAGTTGTTCGTCACCGCATAGTTCCTGAGATACCAGGTCCATGGCCAGGAAAATCCGCTCAGTCCATCGACCGTGACTCGCAGATCGGTGCCCTCTCCCGTCAGGCTCGCGGCCGCGTCGATCTCCCGGGCGATATCGGCCAACGCCGGAGATGTCTGCGTGTAGGTGAGAAGCTCGGTCGGGACATCGGGTTCCTGGTAAGTAGCTACCCACCCGGCTCTGATGGTGAGGATGGCCATCAGGCCAACCACCGATACTCCGACGAGGCCGTACGCCTGCCTGGAGCCTATGCGCCGGGCAAGCCAGAACAATCCCACGGCCAGCAACGCCAGTACCCCGAAAAGCACCACCGCGCCGGCCGCCTCATCAAGACCACCCAGTCCCGGCTGCGTGTCCAGTCCCGGCCGAGGATTGTTCAGGAATATCAAACGCCATAGCACGATCACAGCGATCGGCACACCCGCAAACACAAAGCCACCGCCTCGTGCCAGCGAGGGTCTCCAGTTGAGCGACGTCACGAGATCGCCGAGCGCCTTCCCCCCGAGGACGATGAACGGCAGCGCCACCTGTACTTCCAGCCACGGCATTTTCTCACCCGCCGCCGAGTAAGCGACGAACGTCGCCAGCGGCCAGTAGGCCAGGAAACGGGTGAATGCATCGCCCTTGAAAGCGTAATAAACGGCGCCCACCAGTCCGATGGTCGCGGGGAGGAACTCGTACACGCTGGTCAGCATCACGTAGTAGTAGGCGGGCTGGCTTCCCCGGGCGATCTCCTGCTGTGCGACCCAGTAGCCGAGCCCCTGCCAGAGCCCGGACGCGAGTCCAGCCCAGTTCGTGAACACCGTGCTGAAGAGCACGACGAAGATCCCAGCCGCAATGCCGAAACCGGTGAGCCAGACGCGCCGATTCCACATAATGCCGACGACGAATGATGTGGCCAGTAAAAACGCGGTGATTGCCACGGCTACTACTTCGCCCGCGCCGCTTGCGACGCCGAACGGCAGGCCGGTGGAGCTATCGTCGTTGGCGAGCGTGATACCGAGGGCATCCTGGATCAGGCCGGACGCCGCTCCTATCATCGGCAGGGTCAGGGTCACTATCACGACCAGCATCCCGCCCGCCGGACCCCATTCGGATAGTTTCCGCCGCCCCCACACCCACTCAAGCACATCCCCGCGCGCGATCATGAGCAGGGGTATCGCAACCAGCGCCACGACGATGTATTGCGTCTCTTTGGTGGCAAACCCAAGGGAAACGAGCGCCGCCGTCAGGTACACGTATCGCGGGCGCCGATCGTCCATGTACCGCCACACCATCGCGACAAGGGCGATCGTCCACACCGCGACGAAAATGTCGTTCCGAGCAAAGCGGCTGAAGTAGAGGAGTGACGGCGAGAACGCCAGCATGCCGGCGACAACCAGTGCCGATATATTGCCGAGCCGATCACGTAGCAACAGGGGCGTGAGGACCAGCGCCGTGCCGAAGAGCGCCGGGGCCAGCCGGAGCGTGAAATCGTTGTCCCCGAACAGGAAGAAAGATCCCGCCGTTATGTGGAACAGGAACGGCCCGTGCATGAGCGGGTCGTGTGTGAATCCTCCCCCGTTGAAAAGTTGCCACGAGAAATAGCCGTGGAGACTCTCGTCATGATGGACCGCTCGCCCTCCCAGGTCGTACAGGCGCATCGCCAGCGCCACCAGGAACAGCGAGACGTAAGCGCCGACTTCCCACGAAAACGGCAGGTCACGCCGCCAGCCACGTCCGCTGGTGGGCGGAAGCGCTGGAAAATCTTCCGGGGAACCTGGCGATCCGGCGTCTTCGTGACCGTCCAGATCGTGTCGTTGATCTGTATCAGCCGGGACGCTCTCCACCCAGCGGCCATCAACCCAGGTGCCGTGGTTCATCGCGGCCGCAGCGACGGCAGGCGGGGGTGCGTACTCGGATGAGATGTTCGACTCCTCACCGGTCAAATCGTTAACTCCCACCGACGTCAAATATCACGTAATCACGCGGCCCGGAGTTGGTCTCGCGGGTCGAGAAAACACGTTCGCCTATCTGCTCGAAGCGATCAAGACCGATATCAGGGTATGTTGACCGTTCACGCGGGCCAATCACTATGTAATCGATCTCGTAGCGTCCCAAGATCGCCCTGACCTCGTCGATTTCTCGCATGGAATATATCTGCGCCACCTCCGCCTCCCGGTCAGCGAACGCCGACCGGTCGCCTCTCCACTGTTCTTCGTGAAACGGCCATCCCAGCACCGTCGGGATGCCTGTGGAAGACGATATCCGTCCAAACTCCGAATAACTGCCCCCGACCGCCTCGACCAGCACTGCGTCGACCCTGGCATTCTCAGATAACCAAGCAATCGCGGCGGCCTCGGACGACTGCCATGTTGCGATGAAGGCGGTCCCGTCCAGGGTCTGCTCCCTCGAGAATCCCGCCGTCCGGGAATCCAGGGAAGCCACCGGATAGTACATGGCTCCTATCACCATTACGGCGGCGATCACCGCTCCGGTTTCACTCGCGGAACGACGAAAACCACCCCAGTATCCATGGTTGCGAATCCAGAAGTGGAGCCCGTACGCCCCGATGACTCCCAGCACGATCCACACCTGGTAGTAAACCTTGAACACGGTGTTCATACGTCCGCCGAACAGGTCATCTACGTACAGAAGCTCAGCGCCGTAAACCATGTAAAGCGCCATCGTTAGCATGGCAAGTGCAAACACCAGCGCGTCCGAGCTTGATCGTCGGGCGAAGTAGAACAGGGCGAGCATCGCAAGACCTGACAGAACGGCGAGTGGAAGTATGTCCGGGACACGGCGCAACAGGTCAGACATCCCAGCAGAATCAGCCGTGTAGAGGTGGATGATCGCCCATAGGATGAAGGGAAACGCGATGGCGAGCACGACGGCGATCGCCGGGGCCTTGTCCGCCTGGTATTTCGGCTCAGAACCGGCCCGTTCAACGGACATGTCGCGCGCGACATCGCCATCCTGACCGATGACGGAACCAACCGCCCGGGCCGGACGAATCCGCGGTGCGTATGCACGCAACACTCGCCCGGAAACCGCCAGCCACAACGGCGCCAGGACAACCACAAACACCCCCCAGACGGTGAGCATATGGATCGGCCGCGTCGTGTATTGCGTCGCCCCCAGCGGAGCGCCCCAGTCCACCTGGCTGCTGAACGTGCCGAAGTAAAAGCCGCTGAAGATCGCCAGGCCTAGTCCCATCACCAGCGCCGTCGTTACCAGGCCCCTCAGCACGGCGAATTGAAGCGCCATCGTCTCGTCCCGGTACACCTTGACGGTGACCACGATAAACACGAGCGCGGCGGCGAATCCCAGGTCCCACGCGTTAATGAAGCCCAGCGCTCCCACCGCTATCGAGAGCAAGAGCCAGCGCAGTGGCTGGCCGACTAATCGGCCCGGTCGCCCTCCGTCCGGAGCCAGGAACAGGTTCAAGGCCAGTCCGATGGTGAGCAGGACGAAAGGAATCGAGATCAGGTGCGGATGAAGATCCCCCAGCAACAGGCTGAAGAATGGGAACTCCTGGATGGTGAAATCCAAGCCGATCCCCGCATCAAAAGTATTGATCACGCGCGATGAATGCCACCACCACCAGTAATTATCGGGTCGCCAGTTACTGCCGTCTCCCCCGGCTTCCACCCCTTCAATGGCGAGCCAGTCGTAGAACCCTTCCGGCCCGAACGACTTCACGGCCCCGAACTCCCACAGCCCGGCGTAGTTCGACGCTATCAGCAACAACACGGAGGCGAACGCGGCGATCGGCAGCGCCGATCGATCCCGGACACGGCCGGGCAGGATTATCCCGTACGCCACCGAGAAGACCGCCGACGCGGCCATCCCGGCGATCAGGGCGATTGACAGGTTGAACCCCACCGATGTCGCAACCCCGGACATCTGGCCGACGGCGCCGAGCATCCAGAATCCGAAATAGTAGTAAGCCACCGGTTCACCGGCCAGCCAGGGATCCGCCGGCGGCGCGTTTTCCGAGATGGTGACCGCGTTGAGCATCAGGAGCTCCATCGGTTTCTCGGTACCGGAGATGTCCGGCTGGTGTGACCTGATCAAGACCCACGCTGCGAAGAAAGCGAGGAACAGCAATTCGCCGGTCAGCAGCGCAGGCCATTCCTTCCGCACGAAGCGTCCGAATCGACGCCGGCGGCCTGAGAGAATCCACACGGACACGCCGCCGAAAACTGCGATCACGAGCCAGTACGCCCAGCCCGAGTTCGGCAACAGACCGGCGTCGCTCAGGAGCCAGACGGCCCCGGCCACGAGGATCAATCCGAGCGGTTTGGCGAGTCCCGCGCCGCGGTCGCGCAGGTACGGCAGAGCGAGCCACGCGATCGGCAACGAAATGAGGCCGATCACCTCGACAGTTATCAGCCAGCGCAGGATTTCAGGCATCGAATCTCGTCCGCTTCACGGCGACACCCGCAATCCCGGGGCGCGGTGAGCGCGCTTCTTCAGCAGACCATCCGTCGGTCACGTTATCCAGAATACGAAGCTGTGCCGGTGCGGGGACTCGTGGCGACTGAGCAGGTTAGCCCGAAGATCAACCTGAAACTTCCGCAGCCGCCTCGGGCAGCAAGGCGTCAATGAACTCGTCCGGATCGAACACGGCGAGGTCGTCCAGCGTCTCTCCCGTGCCGATGAAAAGTACAGGGAGGCCGAGTTCCCCGGCTATCGCAAGGACTATCCCACCCCGTGCAGTCCCGTCCAGCTTGGTCAGGATCACCCCGTCGCACTCGACAGCCTCGGTAAACGAACGCGCTTGCGCCAGGCCGTTCTGGCCGGTAGTACCGTCGATCACCAGCAAGACTCGCTGTTCGAAATCACCGGCCTGGCGGGCAACGATTCCACGGACTTTTTTCAGCTCTTGCATCAGGTTTGACCGGGTGTGCAGTCGGCCGGCGGTGTCGATTATCACCGTGTTCGCGTTCCGCGCCCGGGCCGCTTCCATTGCGTCGAATGTGACCGCCCCCGGGTCTCCACCAGCCTGGTGGGCGATGACGTCCACACCCACACGTTCTCCCCAGGCCTGTAACTGTTCAATTGCGCCGGCCCGGAACGTATCTGCGGCGGCGAGAATGACCTTGCGGTCGTTGGCTTTCGCCGTGTGGGCCAGTTTGGCGATGGTGGTCGTCTTCCCGGCGCCGTTCACGCCGACGATCAAGATGGCAGCGTCCATATCTTCGGAAAGCGCATTTCCGGCGCCGGCTTCCCTGAGGCGGGTCGCCATTTCTTCCCGCAATAAAGAGCGAACCTCTGCCGGTTCTTTCAGTCCCTCATCGGAAGCCCGGTCGCGCAGGGTGTCGAGGAGCTCCATCGTTGTCACGGCGCCCACGTCCGCGACTACGAGAGATTCTTCCAGCTCGTCCCAGAAATCGTCATCGAGTTCCGTCCGGCGGAATAACGCGCCGATAGAACGGGACCACAGCGCCCCGGTCTTCGATGAGCTTGATTCAGTCTTCCCTTTGCGCCGGAAAAGTCTTAGCAGGTTAGTCTCCTCCACCCTTCAGGGCGGTTCCATTGAACGCGTGTCCCGGGCGCCGCCGGGAGACGCGTTCCTTCCGTGTCAATTGTCGGCGTCTGCAGGATCGGACAGCCCCGGAAGTTCCGGAATTTCCTGGGTATCCAGCGCTTTGCCCGCTGCCATACGCTCGGCGTCCAGCTTTCGCCGCCCCACGCCCGTGGCGACAGGTATTCCGGCGATCAGAACCTCCACCGTGAACCGCCTATCCTCATCTTGCTCGTCCTCCCGCAATACCCGGTACGCTGGCGGAGCAGCGCCATCCGCCTGGATACGTTCCTGGAGGAGTGATTTCGGGTCTTTTGGCGAACCGGCCTTCATGGCAGCGGTCAACTCGGGTTCAAGGCACCGGACAACGAATTCCGAGGCCACCTCATACCCCTGGTCTTCCATCAAAGCGCCGACCACGGCCTCAAACGCGTCGGCGACAATCGAGGGTCTTTCGCGACCGCCGTTATCGGATTCGCCTCGGCCAAGAGTCAGGAAACCGCCCAGTCCGAGCCGCCCGGCAGCAGCGGCCAGGGCGCGCTCGCGAATCACGTGAGACCGCACCGCCGTGAGATCCCCTTCAGGAGCCTCGGGAGCGTGGTGATAGAGGCGGTGTCCGATCCCCGCGCCAAGGATCGCGTCGCCCAGGAATTCGAGCCGTTCGTTGGATTCAAGAGATTCTGAGGGATTTTCGTTCAGGTAAGAACTGTGTGTGAGCGCGAGCCTGAGCAGCGACCTGTCCTTGAATCGGACTCCCAGCCGCTTCTCAAGCTCACCCAGACGTGCGTCGTTTGCGAATTGCCCGGGCACGCAGGTTCCCTAATCGTCGTCGAAAATGCCCCGCGGCCACGGCGGCTGCGGACGCTTGATCTCGCCGAAAAGTTTGCTCCCCATTGAAAGGGCGATGAAGTGACGGAACGCCGCCACAGCTTCATCCTTCGGGGGCGTATAGGTCTTCACGAAAGTCGGCGGCGCGTCTTCAAACACGAACGTCGGCGTGCCGAAGATGCCCATTTCTGCGGCCCGTTCGTGATCCGCTCCGACCTTCTTCAGGGTCTCCGGGTCGTCCAGTTCTTTTTCAAAGCTGGCCATGTCGAGTCCGCTGTCACGAGCGATCTCAAGTATCACGTCGCGTTCTCGAACGTCTTTGCGATCCACGTGCCGGGCCTCGAGCAAGTTCATGAAGAACTTGTTGTGCAGATCATTGCCCTGGCTCTTCGACGCCTCGCCAGCACACAACGCGAGCAACCCACGGCTCTCGTAATCCGGACCCTGCTCCCACGCCTTCCAGTCATCGCCTTCTTTGCTGTTCACCTGCTCGAGCGCAAAGCTCCGCCAGGTGATCTCCAACTCGTCGCCAAGCTCTTCCTTCACGTCGGCAAGCCAACTGCCCGCCTGTCTGACCCACGGTCAGGTGAAGTCGATGAAAATTTCGGTCTTGATCGGGGTATTCGTAGCCAAGTTGGTCCCTCCGGTTTCCAGTGCGTCCGACCTCTTCACAAGGGCCGCCAGATCGTCGGAAGCCTAGCTAGTCTAGTTACGGCAAGAAGCCGGGTCAAAAGCCGATTATCTGTGTCAGTTGCCCTGAGGCGATCGGAAGGCCCTCCGCTAGACTGAGTTTCGGTTTACGGACCAGTCTCGAAACCACACCGTCACCCCGTCCTCCAGCTTAACCATGCCCAACGTCGCCGCATTAATGGAACGCTCACTGCCCCGGCACATCCTCGAAGTGCTGCGTTCGGCTTCGGCCATAGCACCTCAGGAACCCATGATCGTCAGCGAGCTGTACCTGGTCGGCGGGATGGTACGAGACCTGGTGCGGGGAGAGGGATCGGCCGATATCGATCTTTCCGTGGTCGGCGACGGCCCCGGTTACGCCGCCGCCCTCGCAAACCGCGTCGACGGGCAGGTGACGAAGGTCTCGGAGTTTGGAACCGCGGCGGTCGAGACAGGCACACTGTCTATCGACGTGGCGACCGCCCGGGCCGAAACCTACGAACACCCGGGCGCTCTGCCGGAGGTAACGCCCGCCGGTATAGCGGAAGACCTGGCCCGGCGCGATTTCACCATCAACGCCATGGCCATTGACCTATCCAGGAGTGGCTGGGGCGAACTGATCGACCCGAACGGCGGGATGGCCGATCTGATGATGAAACGACTCAGATCACTCCATCCCGCCAGCTTCGCAGACGATCCCACGCGCGCTCTGCGAGCGGTGCGCTACGAAGCGCGCCTCGGGTTCAAGCTTCAACCGGCGACCGTCAACGACCTGCAGCGCGACTGCGCGCACTTCGACGCCGTTTCGCCTGCGCGAGTGCTGGCCGATTTCCGTCGCATCCTGGATGAAACGTCTCGGACCCAGGCCCTGAGCCGGGCTGAAGAACTCGGCATCCTCGGATGTATCTCGCCCGCTTTCCGAATCGCGGGCCGGTCGCTCAAAGCGATCGAAGAAACGCCCGATCGGGAGCCCCTGTTCCACGTGGCTTTAATAGGCGCCCGTCTCACGCAGGCTGAGGCGGCGTCGCTTATCGAGCGGATCGAACCGCCGGCCGATTGGCGTGAAGCGCTCGGGGCGGGATCCACTTACCAGGAGATCGCCTCCATCCTTGAGCGTTCTGACCTGCGACCCAGCGAGATCGCCGAACTACTCGAAGGCTTCCCCATACTGGCGCTGGAGGCGCAACTCCAACTCGCCCCCGCAACCCGGCAGAAGGCAGCGCTCCGTTCATGGCTGGAGGAACTGCGCTTCCGGGAGCCTCTTCTCTCGGGCGACGATCTCCTTGAAGCGGGAGTGCCGCAGGGCCCGCTGGTCGGGCAACTTCTCGACGAACTGCGGCGGGCGCGACTTGACCGGGCTGTAGGAACGCGCGACGACGAGTTGACGCTGGTGAAGCGTCGGCTGCGTGTTCTGTTATGACACGAAATAGGGAGGTGAACAGTGGACCAGATCGAAGCGGCAGCAGCCAACCTCGCTGACTGGCACGAGTGTTCATTACGCGCGCTCGGCCGGACGACCCGCCGAACGGATACGCTGTGGTCGTGCGACTCCGGACCGGCGGTCATCTACCTTCAAGCGATCACGCTCGGCCCAAACCTGGACTTCGAGGCACGGCGCGCCGATCTCGGCGAGTTCGTGAAAAGGCGCGCCGGCGAACCGGTGGGGATCGCAGACGTCTGGGATTCATTAAACCTGGGATCAAGTGGTTATCGGCCGAGTGCTTATGGCCCGAATGAGGACTGGTTCTGGCGCCCGGCGGGACCCACCGGTGATCCACCGGAGGGGATCGGCCTGGAGGTCAGCCGGGCTACTGACGAAGACGAGCTGGCCGTGTTCGAGGAAACAAGCCTGACCGGTATGGGCTCCGAGGACCGGATCGAGGAGTACGGGCGGTTGGGTATCCACGGGTCCGGCGTCCTTGACGATCCGCGAATGCATGCCCTGGTGGGACGTGTGGACGGCCGTCCGGTCACCGCGGCGATGGCCTACGTGTCCGATAACCTAGTCGGCATTTACGGAGTCGGAACCCTGCCCGCCTATCGACGTCGGGGTTACGGAGATGCGATCACCCGGGCTGCCGTCGCAGTAGCGCCACATTTGCCTGCGATGTTATCCCCGAGCGACATGGCCCGATCGATGTACGCAAAAGTGGGGTTCCAGCAGATCGGATCGTGGACCAAATGGGTGCCGGGTATAGGGAAGTAGCCAGCCAGGACCAGCCGTTCGCACCGATTACTCGCGAGCCGCCAGGCGTTGCCGGTGGAACAGGTACTGCTGGGCGTACGCGGCGTCCTCGCCGAAACGCTCGCGCGCCATGCGTCCGACATCGTCATTCGACATCTTTTCGGGCGCGCCGTACCACTCCTCCATCGCACGCCGAACCCAGCGATCAACCGGGAACGCCTCGCCCTTCCTCAGTGAAAACGCCAGCACGCAATCGGCTATCTTCGGCCCAACACCGTCCAGCGTCACCAGTGCGTCGCGCGCCTCCTCATACGATAGATCCAGCAGCCGTTCAAGCACGAACTTCCCGGAAGCTACAGCGGCCGCAGCGCCCGCCAGGTAGCGCGCCCGGAAACCCCAACCCAGGTCGCGTGACGCCTGCTCGCCCGCTGCGGCGACCACGTCCGGCCCGGGGAACGCGAAGTCGTCCGGACCCGGCCCGATGCGTTCCCCTTGCGTCGATGCCAGTGCCCCCATATTCAACTGGATTCGGGGGATGTTAGATGTCGCAGAGCAAATGAACCCGCAGAGACACTCCCACGGGTCCTGCCGGAGCAGCCGCAATCCCAGGTACTCGGACAACGCCGGTCCCAGCCCCGGGTCTTCGGCGTACCTGGCCCGCAACCCCTCCAGATCGTCATCGAGGCCCAGGTAATGGCCGATCACTGCCGAATCAGCGGGCTCTCCGGCCGCGACCCGGACGAGGAGCCCGCCTTTCGCGGACCGAATCTCGAGCACCGATCGACCAACGACGCCCCGATAACCGATATCACCTTCAATCGGCCGCCAGCGGAACGCCTGTCCGCCGTCCATCGTTCCCGGCAGATCAAACTCCGTGACGGGGAAGAAAGCGCCCGACTCTGGTGCCAGGGCTGGTATCGGGCCGGTCACCCCCGTGCCCTTGCCCGCGCCTCTTCGTACCACCGGCTCGCGCGTGCGGCCAACTCGGATGCGCGTACGATCTCGATATCACATCCCGGCAGGGAATCCCGGAACGCCGCTCCGTACCCGCGCGTCGTCATCCGGGAATCCAGGACGATAAACACACCACGGTCCGACCGGCTGCGGATCAGCCGCCCGAATCCCTGCCTGAATCGGAGGACCGCCGACGGAACCGCGAAATCTCCAAAACCGTCGTCGTACAACTCGGAGCGTGCGGAGAAGACCGGGTCACTCGGCACCGGGAACGGCAACCGGGCGATCATCAGCGCGCCGATAGATGACTCTTCAAGATCGACGCCCTCCCAGAGGCTCGCCGATCCGAGCGCGACCGTCGCTTTCCCGGCGTCGAGCGTCCGCATCACGCGGTGCGGCGGGCCGTCGATCCCCTGCGCAACCACCTTGATGTTCTCCGCTTCGAGAGATGATCTGATGGCACTTCGCGTGGCGTTGAGCGCCGAGTTAGACGTGAACAGCACAAGCGTCCGGTCCCTGAGCTCCGTCGCGACATCTTTGATGGCCTGAGCCACGGCCTCATTGAAGCCGGGCCGGTTGGGCTCCGGGATGTCTCCGGGGACCAGTACGAGCGCTGCCTTCTTGAAATCGAACGGGGAGCCAAGGGCGATCTCCCGCCCGCTTTCGATACCGAGCGTTTCGCGCACCCTGTCGAAACGGCCCTCGTCGGCCAGCGTCCCGCTTGTCAGCACCACGCAGCGTTCTCGCTCGAACAGCGTTTCCCGCAGTGACGGCCCGACGGCCAGTGGCGCTCCGCTAACGGCGATCGGGCCGTTCGGCGGTCTTGCGGACAGCCAGCACACCATGCCGTCCTCGGGTTCAGGTATCCCCGCCCGCAATCCCCTGCGAGACTCCTCGATCGATTCCAGGGCGGCCGTGACGTTCAACCCGACAGCCTGGAGGTTCCGTGACTCAAGTGATGAGGGCGCCCCGTCTATGGCGATACCGATGTCGCGCAGGCCAAGCGATACCGTCGATACCGCGAGGTCATAGTTCTCCCATGAGACTTCGAGGTTTGACCACGCCGGTTGCTGACGAATCCCCCCGGTGATCCTCAGGTCATTGCCGGAAGGGCCGCGCCCGGGGCTGACCTCCGTGATGGTCTCACGCAACGCACGAAATAACTCCGCCGCCGCGGAACGCGCCCTGCCAACCGCCTCCAGCAGCCCCGTGGCCAGTGTCTCCGCCCCCGGATCAGCCTGACCCGCCGCACGCAACGTCCTTATAGCGTCGCTCACGATGCCACGTTCCCCGGACAGGCTGGACAGGTCCGCTTCAATTTGCCGTTGCTCCACGCGGAAGCCGAAATTGCTGGTGGCGACCGACTCCAGGTGATGCGCCTCGTCGATGATCAACGCGTCGTGCTCGGGCAGAAGCCCTCCGCCCATCACCAGATCAGCGAGCAACAGCGAGTGGTTGATGACGACGATATCCGCGCTGTGCGCCCGGCCTCGCGCAGAACGCAAAAAGCAGGGGCCGTCCTGCGCAGGACACCCGCGTGCGCCTTGCGACGATATTCTTGTGAAGGCTGCCTGGTCTTCCCGGTTCAGCCGTAATTCAGACCGGTCCCCGGAGGCCGTCGTCTCCAGCCACACCATCGTCTTGGCCAGCAACCTGGCCTCCGGGATCGTCATATCGCCGGAGGTTTTTGAATGGCTCCATCGCCGGTAGCAAAGGTAGTTCGAGCGCCCTTTCAACTGGGCCGACGAGAACGCGTCCTCCGGGTAGCCGATAGCGCGCAGGACCGACCGGGCCGCAGGAATGTCCTTCGCTACCAGTTGTTCCTGCAGATTGATGGTGTTGGTGGACACAACGACCGTCCGGCCGCCGGACAGGGTATGGAGCGCGGCGGGCACCAGGTAAGCCAGGGATTTTCCGACACCCGTCCCCGCTTCAACGATCAGGTGCTCGCCAACGTCAATCGCGGCGGCAACCAGGTCCGCCATCCGTTCCTGCTCTGAACGGTACTCGAAACTCGCCAGTTCACGGGACAGGTGGCCGTCCCCGCCAAACACGTCCGAGACACTCGCTTCACTCGGGAGCCCAGGGGGAACCCCTCCCGGTTCCTCCCCGGGAGGGAATTCCCCCCGTTCCTCCACGAGAGTGCGGTCAGGGTTCACGGGTTTCACCCGCAAGCGGCCGCTCAGCTCACGCGGGTCCGGCCTGATCTCGCCCGCCGCCTGGAACGCCGCCGCAGAGTCCATGTGGTCAAGGATCCTGCCGGCGAGGATTCCGGTGCTCCACCCGGAGGCGGCCGAGAGACGGCTGAACTCTGATAGCACGGCGGGAGGCAGTTCGCCGAGTTTTTCCAGCATCAACAGAAACAGGTCGCGCGTGACCAGCGCGTCCGAGAGCGCACGGTGCGGGTTGTCATGTACCAGCCCCATCGCGGCTCCGAGTCCGCCAAGGTTGTACTCGGCCGCTCCCGGCAGAAGAGCGTAGGCCAGGTCGTACGTATCGAAAGTTTGCGTGCGCGGTGTCACTCCGTTCCGGACGAGGAACCCGGCGTCGAAAGCCACGTTATGGCCGATCATCGGATGATCCCCGAGGAACTCTCGGAGGCCCGGGAGGATCTCTTCCATGGACGGTGCGCCGGACACGTCATGGTTGGATATCCCGGTCAGTTCCGTGATAAAGGACGGGATGTCCCGGCCCGGATCGACCAGCGTGCTGAACTGCTCCAGTTCCTCATTACCCCGGAACTTCACGGCGCCGATCTCGATGATCCGATCCGTGCGCTGATCCAGTCCGGTGGATTCAAGGTCCAGCGACACCATCACCGTCTCGTCGAGCGGCTCGCTCAGGCTCGGCTGCCAGCCCGCGAACTGCGTCACGACGGCGTCCGCGCTTCCCCGCCGGGCGGCCTTTCGTGACCATAGTTAGCGGGCCGGGTTTCCAGGAAACGAAGCCGGCCCACGTGCAGATCGACTCCCGCCTTCACGCCACCGGCCCGGATGATCTCGGCGAGCTCGACCGCGTTGCGCGGATCGCCATCGATCTGCGTGACACCTGATGCAAGGCCGTGCAAAGAGTGCGCGTCAGACCCGCCGGTAGACGGGACGCCGAGAACGGTCGCAACGTGGAGCGCAAAGTCGTTGTCGGACTCCGGAGTCGCTCCGTTCACCACCTCGAGCGCGTGGGCATGCTTCAACATCGGGATCTCCGCCGCGCCGTTCACGTCACCCGGCTCTACTCCCGCCTGCTTCGTCAGGATGCACCGCTGCGGCCCGGGCGCATGAAGATGCCGGAACGGGTGCGCCAGCACAATCGCCGCTCCGGATTTGCTGGCGCGTTCACCCAATAGAGGAAGATTGCGCATATCCGAGTGGTATCCGTCCTCCCCGATAACGAGCGCGTGGCCCGCATCGGTCTCGACCTCCAACGCCCGGAACAGCCGGATGCCGGTCTCCCCGGCCAGTTGATCGATTTCCGCATCCGTCCATGAATGCGTGTGCTCTGTCAGGCAAACACCGTCCAACCCGAGACGAATCGCCTCCTCGATTAGCTCTTCCGGGCGAAGACTGCTGTCCCCGCTGCCGCGGGTCGTGTGTACGTGAAGGTCTAGCAGCAAGAGCGGGCTAAAGCCCCGCCTTCCGGAGTGTGAGTTCGATGTTGTCGGGAGAGGGTTCAAGCTGCTTGGCGTCGATAGCGGCCATGACCTCGATGATCGCGTCCGTGACCGGCGTCGCTACGCCGGCGTTTCTGCCGGTTTCGGCAACAAACCCGTTCATGAATTCAGTCTCAGACCGCCGCCCCTTGGTGGTGTCCTGGGCCATCGACGATTTCCAGTTGATTCCGCCCGATCCGCTCGGCGTGAGCATGCCATCCAACTCTTCGTAAACATCTCCCTGGTCCGCGCTGGCCCACTTCTCCGCCGAGACTCCCCGTATGTTCGCCAGTTCGAAGCCCGCGGCCAACCCCACCCTGGCGCATTCATTGAGAAGCATGATCGTTATCTGTCTGCCGCGGGCCGTGGATACGACTTCAATTCCACCCTGGAGCGTCATCGCCTGGACCGGGTTTCCGGAAGCGTTCTGGCAAAGCTTGGTCCAGCGCTCGCCGAAAAGATTGTCCGTCGCGAACGAGCCGTCAACGACCGACATGACTTCAGCCAGTTCTTCCGTCCGCGGAGTGATGGAACCGTCGTGCTCGCCCGCGCGAAACACGTCGTGGCCGAGCTCCCTCCCGGTCTTTGCCGCACCCCGCTCAACCTTCCCCGGTTCCCACACGGCCACCGTGATCCCTGACATGATCATGCCGACGGCCCGGCCTTCCCCGACCGATTCCGCCAGCGCCCCGTCCGTCCAGCAGTTCTGCGACGCCACTACGTAGCCTTCGGGCTTCACAAGCCGGTCGATGAAGGCGCCCGCCCATCGCGTGTCATACGCCTTCATCGCGACGAATCCGATATCGAACTCGTCGCCCGGCGCGAGGGACTGGGCCTCGGCGATATGCAACGCCCTCACCCGCTGGGTGAACGGGTCATGCGGCCCCGTTGCAGAGATGCCGTCCGCCTTGATCTTGTCGATCTGCTCGGGCCAGCCGTCTATCAGCGTTACTTCGTGGCCGTCCTTCGCCAGGAACGCCCCGATATAGCAGGCGATCGCTCCGGCGCCCATGAAACCTATTTTTTTCCTGGCTACTGCCAAAGGGGGCCTCCTCGCACGCGGGTCAAACAGGGACTCGAACTGGCCAAACGCCCACCCCGAACCACGCGATTCTCGCTCTCGCGCCGTCCCCGGAAACCGGGTGCCGAGTATACAACCGCGCGGTCTTCCCGGTGGTCGGCCGCCGCTCACCACCCCCTCTCTTCATGCAGGCCATCCCGCAGTCGCGGCGGATCAACGCGTGAAAGCCGCACATCAGGCCAGCGGCGGGTGTATCATCCCGCTCGGCCCGTACTTGGACTACGTAAACAACCGACGTCCCGCGCGCTCTGCGCAGACACCTCAAAAGACCGTTGGAGAGCTGATGAAAGCCGCACGACTTACCTCCCCGCAAACCTTCGAGATGATCGATGTAGATACGCCCTCCATCGCGGACGGGCAAGTGCTTATCAAGGTCCAGGCGTCATCAGTGTGCGGTAGTGACATCCACGGCAGTTACCACGGCATGGCGAAAGAAGAGGATTACCCTCTTCCCGCGGGTCGGCCCTGCCACGAGATCGGCGGCATCGTCGTCGAGAGCAAGACGGACGAGATTCACGTCGGCCAGCGGGCGGTTGTCCTTGCCGGGCCGACGTTCGGCGGGTTGCAGGAGTATGTAGCGCAGACCCCGGACAAGGTTCTGCCGGTCCCGGACGAGGGTCCGATCGAAGAATGGGTGATGTGCCAGCACTCAGGGACAGTCCTTTTCTCCGCCGGTTACTGGAACAACCCCGCCGGAAAAACCATCGGCGTGCTCGGCCAGGGCGGGATCGGCCTCTCCTTCACCATGCTGGCCGCCGCCCAGGGCGCCGAGCAGGTGATCGGTATCGACCTCGTCGAAGCCCGGCTGAAAAAATCCACCGAGATGGGCGCTTCATCGACACTCAACCCGGACGATGTCAACCTGGTCGAGGCCATCGATGATCTCACGGACGGACTGGGCCTGGACTACGTGGTCGACGCCAGTGGCGCGGCCGAGGGCCTGAACACCGTTGTCTCCATCGTGAAACGACACGGCACGATCATCAATTTCAGCCTGCTCGGCGGCCGTTCCACAGAGTTCAACCACTCGGCATGGATGCGCAAAGCCGCGACGATAATCCCGACCCAGGTCGCCGGCACCGACCGGCCGACCGACACGATTCGCCAGATGATCCGCATGAAGCAAGTCGGCTACGTCGACCCCGGACAACTGATCTCCCACAAAGTCGGATTCGACGTGTCTGACATCCAGGGCGCATACGACATGTATTCCGACCACAGCGACGGCGTGATCAAGGTTGTCATGAAACAGGACTAACAAAGGGAAGTAACAGCGGCACTCAGCGGCATCGAGGCGGAAAGGACATTGACCTCCCAATGAAAGCTGTACAGCTCACAGGACCCCGGAAACTTGAATTCATCGAGGCCCCGGATCCGACCCCGGCAGAGGGCCAGGTCCTCCTCAAGATTGAGCAAGCGTCCATATGCGGCAGCGACACGCACCTGTCTTACGAGCCTGTCCTGCCCGAGGAACGCTACCCTTCCGTTCCGGGCGCGCCCTGCCACGAGATAGCGGGAACGATCATCGAGTCCCGCAACCCGGACTTCAAGGTCGGACAGCGCGCCATCGTGCTTCCGGACTACAACCCGGAAACTGGCCCATCCGGCGGCGGCCTCGCCGAGTACATCGTCAGCAGCCGGGTCATCGCCCTCCCGGATGAGGGCGGCCTAGATGAATGGGTGATGTGCCAGCCGTCCGGGACGGTTCTTTACTCCGCCCGCCAGTGGGGCAACGCATCCGACAAGCGCATCGCCGTCCTCGGACAGGGCGCTATTGGCCTCTCGTTCACGATGATCGGCGCCGCGCAGGGCGCCCGCCAGGTGATCGCCATCGACCTTGAGGACTACCGCCTCGACAAGGCCCGTGAACTCGGCGCAACGGACACCATTAACGCCGACAAAGAAAACGTCGCGGAGGCCATCCAGGAGTTGACCAATGGCGAAGGCGTAAACGTGGTCGCAGACGCATCGGGAGACCCGGAAGGCCTGAACCAGGCCGTAAGCCTTGTCAACCGGTTTGGCCTGATCGTCGGCTTCAGCCTGGTGTCCGCCACCGAACCGGTCGTCTTCAACCACCAGGCGTGGATGCGCAAAGCTGCCCGCCTTGCGCCGACCGTCTCGGGCGCCTCCCCGACCCCGACCGAAGCTATCGAGAAGATGGTCGCTCTGCGTGCACGCGGCTGGGCGGACCCGGCCAGGTTGATCACGCACCGGGTCGGCTGGGACAGCATTCCGGACGCATACGAGATGTACGCCAACAGGTCGGACCAGGTGATCAAGGTCGTTATGGACATCAACGGCTAGACAGAATCGGAGACCGGCATGAAGGCCTATCGATTAACCGGGCAGCGAAGACTGGACTCGGTCGACGCGCCCGATCCGACACCGGAAGACGGCGAGGTCGTTCTCAAGGTTCAGCACAGTTCCATCTGTGGAAGCGATGTCCACCTGAACTACGAACCGGCGCTCCCCGAAGAGCGTTATCCGATGTTCTACGGATCGCCCTGCCACGAGATCGCGGGAACCATCGTGGAGTCCCGGAAACCGGGGGTCGAGGTGGGCACGCGCGCCATCGTCCTGCCGGAAACGGCGGTGTCCGCTGGCGGACATCGCGGCGGTGGGCTGGCGGACTACATCGCAAGTTCCAAGGTCATACCGCTGCCGGATTACGGCAGCACGGCGGACTGGGTGATGTGCCAGCCCGCCGGGACGGCGCTTTACTCATCCCGGCGCTGGGGCACAACCGACGATAAACGCATCGCCATCATGGGCCAGGGCGCCATCGGCCTGTCTTTCACCAACATCGCAGCTAACCAGGGCGCGCAAAACGTGATCGCCATCGACCTGCTGGACTACCGGCTGGACATGGCGGAAAAGGTCGGTGCCACAAGCACGATCAACCCGGATCGCGACAACGTGATCGAGGCGATCGAAGAGATGACCGGCGGCGAGGGTGTCGATGTCGTGGTGGACGCCTCGGCGGATCCGGACGGCATCAACCAGGCGGTGCAGATGGTCAACCAGCGCGGCCTGGTAATCGGTTTTTCGCTAATCCCGACCGAGGAACGGGTGATATTCCGTCACATGGAATGGATGCGCAAAGAGGTATTCATACATCCCACGAGCTCTGGCGGCTCGGCCACGCCGACCGAGGCTATCGGGGCGATGGTCGATCTCCGGGACCGGGGATGGATGGACCCGGCGCAGTTCACAACGCACCGCGTAGGCTGGGACGAAATCCCTGAAGCCTACGAGATGTACTCACACAGAAAAGACGATGTCATCAAAGTTGTAATGGAGATCAATGCTGAGTAATGGCGCGGCGGTGAACTCCTGATGAAGGCTTATCAACAGACCGGCCCTCGCCGGCTGGAACAGGTCGAAGTCGATAGTCCAGCGCTCGCGGACGGACAGGCGATGGTGAAGATCGAGTGTGGCTCGGTCTGCGGCAGTGATACGCACGTCAGGTATGAACCCGTGCTGCCGGAAGAGCAGTACCCGCTGCCGGCAGGCGCTCCGTGCCATGAAATCGCCGGGACGATCATCGAAAGCCGTAACCCGGAGCATCCGGTCGGCGAACGGGTGATCGTCTTGCCGGACCCCACAACTCCCGGCGGAGGGAGCGGAGGTCTTGCCGAGTACATAGCAAGCAAACACCTGATAAGGCTCCCCGATCAAGGCTCCACGGAGGACTGGCTCATGTGCCAGCCCACCGGCACGGTTCTCTATTCAGCACGCCGCTGGGGCCAGTCAACGGACAAGCGCATCGCCGTCATAGGCCAGGGCGCTATCGGCCTGTCGTTCACGATGATCGCGGAGCGCACGGGCGCGAAGCAGGTAGTCGCAATTGACCTGCTGGACTACCGGCTGGACAAGGCGCGTGAACTGGGCGCGACGCACACCATCAACGCCGATCGCGAGAACGTGGTCGAGGCCCTCGCCGAGGTCACAAATGGCGAGGGCGTGGACGTTGTCGTGGATGCTTCCGCGGACCCGGACGGACTCAACCAGGCCGTCAGCCTGGTGAACATGTACGGCACTATCATCGGTTTCAGCCAGATCCCGCGCGATCAACTTCCTACATTCCGTCACCCTGATTGGATGATGAAAGAAGCCCGGATCATCGCCACCGGTTCTTTTTTGTCGCAAACGCCGACCGAGGCCATACAGACGATGGTCGATCTGCGGGACAGAGGCTGGCTTGACCCATCAGTGTTGATCACCCATCACTCGGCATGGGACGACATCCCGGCGGCTTACGAGATGTACTCCAGGCGGACGGACGGCGTCATCAAAAACGTACTGGACATCTCGGGCGCCAGCCAGAGGAGGGGAGAATCATGAAGGCTTTCCAACTGACAGGACAGCGAACATTTGAGTCCGTCACCGTCCCGGATCCAGAGCCGGAAGAAGGGCAGGTCCTGCTCAAGATCGAGCACGTCTCGATCTGCGGCAGCGACACCCACCTGAATTATGAGCCGGCCCTCCCGGAGGAGAGTTACCCGTCCGCCCCCGGACTTCCCTGCCACGAGATCGCTGGGACTATCGTGGAGAGCCGGAACCCGGACCACCCGGTAGGCGGGCGCGCCATCCTCCTGCCGAGTTTCACACCCGCGGCCGGCATGACTTCAGGTGGCCTTGCAGAATTGATCGCCGGGGAGAAAATCATTCCGCTGCCGGATCGCGGGAACACATCGGACTGGGTGATGTGCCAGCCCGCTGGAACAGCGCTCCAGGCAAGCCGTGAATGGGGCATCTCTAACGACAAGACATTCGTCGTGATCGGACAGGGCGCCATCGGCCTTTCCACCACGGCTATCGCTTACCGCATGGGCGCCGTGCGGGTGATCGCTGTCGATCTTGAAGACTATCGGCTGGACATGGCCTCCAGGCTCGGGGCCGAGATCACGCTGAACGCGGACCGGGATGATGTGCTGGAAGCCGTGATGCAGGCGACAGACGGAAAAGGCGTCGATTGCGTAGTTGAGGCCTCGGGCGACCCGGACGGAATCAACATGGCCCTCAGCCTCGTGCGCCAGCGCGGGACAATAATCGGGTTCAGTCTCGTAACGGGATTGGAGCCGACGGTCATGAGACACCAGGAGTGGATGCGGAAAGAGGTGCGCATCCTCCCCACCAACGCCGCCGGCGCGGCGGACCCGGTGGCGCCGATCCGTGACATGGTCGGCTTATGCGACCGGGGCTGGTGGGACCCGGCAGAGTTGATCACACACCGCGTGGGCTGGGATCAGATTCCGGACGCTTACGAAATGTACGCGGATCGCGCCGATGGAGTAATCAAGGTTGCGATAGCTATCGAGGAATAACAGGCAAACGAGCGGCGAGCCGAGACGCCGTGCCCGACCAGAACAGGCAGTGTTTCAGAAGGGATCAGACTTCAGATGAAGACCTATCAGCTAACAGGCTCACGCAAGCTTGAACCCGCCGACGCCCCGGACCCGACCGTCGCAGATGGCCAGGTCCTGCTCGAGATCGAGCACGTCTCTATTTGCGGCAGTGACACACACCTGCGTTATGAGCCGGTCTTCCCTGAAGAGCAGTACCCGTTCACGCCCGGCATGCCCTGCCACGAAATCGCGGGGACAATCATCGAGTCCAAAAACCCGGAGTACGCAGTGGGGCAGCGTGCCATCGTCCTGACCGAACGCAACGCAGCCGGGGAAATCTCCTCCGGTGGACTCGCCGAGTACATCTCGACAAGCCGCGTGATCCCTCTCCCGGACTACGGGGGAACGGATGAGTGGATCATGTGCCAGCCCTCCGGCACCGTCCTCTACTCGGCAAGACGCTGGGGCACGACCGACGACAAGCGCATCGCCGTACTCGGACAGGGCGCCATCGGCCTCTCCTTCACCATGATCGCCGCCAACCAGGGCGCCCAGGAAGTGATCGCCATCGACCTCGAGGATTACCGGCTGGCCAAGGCCACCGAGTTCGGCGCAACGGCGACCATCAACGCCGACAAGGAAGACGTGGTCGAGGCGCTGGCCGAAGCCACCGGCGGCAAGGGTGTTGACGTGGTCGTAGACGCTTCCGGCGACCCGGACGGCATCAACCAGGCCGTGAACCTGGTCAACCGGCGGGGCCTCATCGTCGGTTTCAGCCTGGTATCGACCCAGACCGAAACCACCGTGTTCCGCCACCAGGAATGGATGCGAAAAGAAGTTCAGGTAATCCCCACCGGTTCAGCCGGATCCGTGGACGCGACCTCCTGTATCGCAGACATGGTCGCCCTGCGGGATCGCGGGTGGATGGACCCGTCACGTTTGACGACCCACAGCCATAACTGGGACGAAATCCCGGAGGCCTACGACATGTATGCCGACCGGTCGGACGGCATTATCAAGACGGTCATCTCCGTCAAGTAACAGTCACGATATGGCGAACGGCGTGCCGCCTGTCACGGCCGCTTGCAGATGAACACGCCAAATCGGGATTCGTCGGCTGGAGACCCATCCAGCGCACTGAAACATTCGGGCCGAGCGAATCCCGAGCGCTGGAGCAGGTCAACCACGTCTGTTAATGAACGCGCTCTTTGTCGCTCGACGAATTCGATGATTTCACTCGTCGCCGTGTCGATCTCAAGATTTCGTTCTACGCGTTGGGAGCCTTCGTAAGTCTTTCGGGAAAGAATATATCGGGACCCGCGCTCGCCCCATGATCTTTCCTCCGGAGGCGGCCAGTTCGGGGTGCGGATCGGACTGGCAAGGGTTAACAAGAGTCGACCGCCGGGGACAAGAGCACGCAGGACGTCGGAGAAATGCGCGATCACCGCACCGTCGTCCATGAAACCCAGCGTGTGATTAAAGGCGACGGCGAGGTGAAAGCGTTCGCGTTCGGCGAGGTCTCGCCCACTTTGCAGGCGAAATTCGACATCCACCCCCGCCCTCACACCGGCGAGTCGGGCCGTATCCAGGAACGTCTCTGCGATGTCGATTCCGACGACATCAAAGCCCCGTCCTGCCAGGGATATCGCGTGCCGTCCGGTCCCGCAACCAACGTCGAGGACCCGGGCCGGTGCCGTCACACCGGTCAGAGCAAGGATTCCGTCGCACTCGCTTTCGGTTGCGGCGCAGTCAGGAAAGCCGACCCAATCGGCGAAGGAGCGCTGGGCTTCCTCGTCCGACCAGTTCCACTCGATCCGTCGTCGTTTCATCGAAGGTCTTCCGGGCTCACGTGTTTCAGGTTCACCATACAGGCAAAACTGGATTAACATGCCGTCGCCAGCGTCCATTCCTGACGCTCCTCAATGCTGACGACAAGAACGGGCGATGAATCTAAGGGGCCGGGTCTGACGGCCATAATCCCGGGATCAAGGTGAGTATCAAAATGAGAGCAGCACGAATGTCGGCGCCCCAGACCTTCGAGTTTTTCGAGATGGACACCCCAAAACCGGCGGAAGGAGAGATCCTTCTCAGGGTCCAGCAGGTGTCGGTATGCGGCAGCGATACCCACATGTTCTACGACCAGGTTTTGCCGGAAGAGATGTACCCGGGCAGGCCCGGGGCCCCGTGTCACGAAATTGCCGGCACGGTTGTCGAATCTCGCGCCGAAAGCATCAAGGTGGGCCAGCGAGCGATCGTACTCTCCAGCTTTAGAAACCCGGATGCGCTTGGCGGACTGGTCGAGTACATCAACATCCCGGAAAACATGGTCATGCCGGTCCCGGATGACCGCGGGCTGGACGAGTGGCTGATGTGCCAGCCGATGGGCACCGTGATGTTCGCCACCAAGCTCTGGGGGCCGACAGCCGGCCTGCGGATCGGCGTGGTCGGCCAGGGCGCTATCGGCCTGTCGTTCACGAACCTAGCCGCACTCCAAGGCGCCGCGCAGGTGGTTGGGATTGACCTCCTGGACTACCGCCTTGAGAAGTCAAAGGAAATGGGCGCGACGGACACCGTCAACCCGGACAATGTCGATCCGCATGAGGCGATCGCCGAGGTCACGAACGGACAGGGGCTAGATGTAGTGGTGGACGCGTCCGGGGATCCCGAAGGGCTTAACCAGGCCATCTCCTACGTCAACCAGTATGGCAAAGTGCTTGGTTTCAGCCTCATCAAAATGAACTCGATCATCCCGTTCCAACACATGGCATGGATGGGCAAAGTCGCCACCCTCATCCCATGCTCTTCGATCAATTCTCCGAATCCGACCGGGGACATCAAGGAGATCATCTCGCTGATGGATCGTGGCTGGGTGGACCCGTCCAGGTTGATCACGCATCACATGACCTTTGACGATGCGCCACAGGCATACGAAATGTACTCGAAACAGCAGGACGGCATCATCAAGGCCGTGATGGCGGTCAACGGCGGCGATTGACTTCCGCACGCCCTCTGAACGTGACATAATCGCCATCCACGAACACATAACGGCGCATCGACGACGTAAACGCGCCAGAAATGAACAAAGGCAGGGAGGTACATATGCCACTCGAAGTCGGGACACAGGCGCCCGCTTTCGCATTGAAAGACAGTGACCGGAACGACGTCAGCCTCAGCGATTACTCCGGCAAGACGGTCGTCCTCTCCTTCTACCCGGCCGCGTTCTCTGGCGTGTGCGACACCGAGGCCTGCACATTCCGGGACTCGCTCTCGGAACTGAACGCAGCCAACGCAGACGTTGTTGGGATCGCGGTCGACAACTTCTTCGTTGCGAAGGAGTTCAAGACAAAGCACAGCTTGAACTTCCCGATCCTTGTGGATCACACGGCGGCCACAGCGCGCGCTTACGACTCGGTGCTTGAGAATTTCGCCGGCATGGACGGTTACACCGCGGCGAACCGAACCGTGTACGTGGTGGACGGGTCCGGCACGATCCAGTTCGTATGGCGCGGCGAGAACCCCGGCATCGAGCCGGATTACGACGCGGTCAAAGCGGCGGTCGACGGACTCAAGTAACCCGCCCCGAACGCAGGTCGAGTTCAATTGAAGATGCCCCGGTGGTTGCCGGGGCATCTTCGTGTTCGAAATTACCGGATCGGATCAGGACGCCTGGTTCACCAGCACCGGGATGACTACGCCAAAGATGATGAAGAACGCGGCGAACTGTGCCGCAAGGTGTAGCAGGCGTCCTTTCGTAAGAAGAACAAGCACCGGGGCCATCAACAACTCGACCACCAGCACCCCGGCGACGAACACGCCGTCGCTCACCTCGTCCCGCACGGCGGCGTACGCCAGCGCCGTAACGATCCCGATAACCGGCCAGATCAGCAACGCCATGCCGTGCATCATGAGGATCACACGCGGCAGGTTATTTTCCTCGCGGTCGGCGTTCTTCACGAAGCCTGGCGGGTTGTACACGAACATCAGCGACAGGTGGGCTACGAAGATTAACGCCATCAAAGTACCCGCCAGGAATCCGGCAACAACGGTCACGTATTTGTGTCCCGATTCCTATGCGCCCGCATCGTCGATGCGCGCTGCCCGCCCGGTGGGTCCCACCGCCGCACGAGGAACGCCCGCAGCCCGTGCTGCATCTCCAGCAAAAGTTGCCACGCCACCCCTATTTCACGACTCGGTGCAAGGGCGAACATGCTGGGTCCTGCGCCGGACATCAGGATTCCCATGGCGCCGACGCTCCGGAACGCCTCACGGGTCGCCGCATACTCCGGAAATACCTTCCCGGCATACGGCTCAAAAACGTTGAAAAAGAACTGCGCCGGGGCGTCGCCCCCGCCACGTATCCGCCCGGCCAGTTTGTGCGTCAGAACGCCGCGCGTGTGGTCTGACTGTCCGATCTGTCCGTAAAGCCGGGCCGTTTTATTCTCCATGTCCGTCTCGGGTGACACCACGACCATCCACTGGATCTTTGCTTGTGCCAGCGGGACGACATGGTCCCCCCTTCCCTGCACAAGCGCCGTTCCTCCGCTCAGAAAATACGGAACGTCGGATCCTACCTGCGCCGCTATCCGCTCAAGCTCGGCCAGTTCAAGGTCAAGATCCCAGAGCCGATTGAGGCCGTTCAGCACTGCGGCGGCGTCGCTTGAGCCGCCACCGAGCCCGGCAGACACGGGGATGCGCTTCTCTAACGTGATCGCCACGCCACGGTCCACGCCGGCAAACTCTCTCAGCTTTCGCGCCGCAACGAGCGCCAGGTTGTCATCCCGGCTGAGTTCAGGGTCGTCGCACGTGAGCGTGACGTCACCGGACGGCGTCAAAGTTACCGAGTCGTGCAGATCGATCGTCTGCATGATGGACACGATGTCGTGATACCCGTCATCACGTTTGCCAAGCACCTCCAGAGTCAGGTTGACCTTGGCGTGAGCCTCCGTTTTGACAACCCCCGTGGCGGCCATCAACCCCTGGCCTCTGAATCGGCGGGCGGCGCGTTCGCTGCGATCTCCTCCCGCGCACCGTAAAGCCGTCCCCACTCCTGCATTGAGAGCGTCCGGGGACGCCGCATGGAGTCCAGCCCCGCCCGGGCAATGATTTCCGACGCCTCATCCACCTCGATGATCAAGCCGCGTGCCAGCGAGTTATGGAGCTGTTTCCTCGGGGCCTTGAAACCCGCACGCACGAACTTGAAGAATCCAGCTTCATCGTCGAGCTCCAGCGGCTTGTCTTCGCGCCTGACCAGGCGAATGACGGACGAAGTCACTTTTGGCGGCGGTATGAACGCGGCGCCCGGCACGTCAAACAGCACCTCCGGATCGGCGTAGAAGCGCGTGGCTATCGAGAGCAGTCCCATCTTCCCCTCCGGGGCCGCCATCTCCAGCGCCACCTCCCGTTGAATCATCACCACGATCTCGGTCGGGGGGTTACTCGACTCAAGAAAACGCCGAATGATGTTTGCGGCGGCGTAATACGGCAGGTTCGCCACGATCTTGTACGGCCGTCCGACGACCTCCGGCACATCCCCTCCCTCATCAAGATCCAAGTCCCGGGCATCAGACTCAATAACCCGGACGTGATCAACCGATGCGTAGCGCTCGGAGAGCATCGCCGCCAGCGCGCCGTCCAGCTCGATAAGCACCAGCTTTTCGGCCTTTTCGGCGAGCATGCCCGTGATCGCGCCCCGGCCGGGGCCAACCTCCAGCACGGTCTCCCCCGGCTCGATCCGCGCCGCCTCAACGATGCGCGTCGCGATGGAAGGATCTTTCAGGAAGTGTTGACCCAGTGATTTCTTCGGGGACCCGCCCGCCCGGCGCTTAACGCCGGACAACGCGGATCCCCGGTTTTCGCTCTGGGAGTGGTCGTGCACCTTCATTTCGATCGAACAACGCTAGTATGCGCGTAGCTTACGACTCGAGTCAGGCCAACCTGCGTCACCCGAGGTGACTCGCTTACCGCTGCTTCCTTCCGGATCTGACGGGGTTCACAAGGCCTCGCCGCGCAGGACCCAACTCTCAACACCGTATCTACGACGTAGTGACCAACGTGTCCGGCCTCCTGGAGGAATTAAGCCCTGCTGAAGCGGATTGCAGGTACAGGACACCGCTAGCTTCCCGCCTAGCACGACCACGTTCCAGTATACGACCCCTGCATCCAGATTTCGGCCCGATTTCCCCCACATTGCGACCGCGTAAAACCGGCGTCATTCAAAAAGACCACCGGCGCGCTCGCTGGATACACTGTCTCTATGCCTCAGACAGTGCGCAAAGCCGTAATCCCAGCAGCCGGGCTCGGCACTCGTTTCCTGCCCGTCACCAGCGCCGTCCCCAAACCCCTCCTTCCCGTCATAGACAGGCCGCTCATCCATTACGGGGTCGCGGAACTGGCGGCCGCGGGAATTCATGAAATAGCGATGGTGCTATCGCCCGGACTTGAAGCTGTCGCCGGGTATTTCCGGCCGAATATACCCCTCCAGAACGCTCTCGAAGGACGAGGCGACGCTGCCCGGCTGGCGCAACTCAAAGAGATCAGTGATCTGGCCGAAATCACGGTGATCGAGCAGACAGAGGCCAGGGGCCTGGGCCACGCCGTACTGATGGCGCGTGATTTCATCGCCGACGAGCCCTTCGCTGTGTTGCTGCCGGACGACCTGATCTGGTCTGACGTCCCGGCTATCGCCCAGCTGGCAAGTGTCTCGGAGGAACACGGTGGCAGCGTGCTCGCGGCGAAACGCGTGCGACGTGAAGCGATCCCGGGTCTCGGCATCATCGACTCCGATCCGGTCGGCCGCGGCGTGCACAGGGTCCACGGACTGGTCGAAAAGCCTCCGATCGAGGAGGCCCCGAGCGACCTGGCGATAATCGGCCGCTACGTCCTCACGCCGGGCGTGTTCGATCGCATCGAATACGGGTCTGCGGGCGCGCTGGGCGAGATCCAGCTCACGGACGCTATCGCCGGTGCTATCGGCGCCGAGCCGGTGCACGCTATCGAGTTTGAAGGCGATCACATCGATGCCGGGACGCCGCCCGGGATGTTTGCCGCTAACGTATACGAGTCGCGGAGACGGGATGACCTGTCGGGCGTGATATCCGAGTTGGGAATACTACCGGGCTGATTCGCTTGCTGAGGCTTTCGAAGCACCAACAACGCGACAACTCGCCGGGATCACAGCGAGCGCAAATAGGCGATCAAGTCATCGATCTCGGATTCGCTCAGGATCGCGCCAAACGACGAAGGCATTACGGCGGCGAACCCGTCCACGACAAACGCCGTTGGGTCGATGATCGACTGCCGAAGATACTCGTCGGCCGAGAGTCCGGTCCGGCCAGCCGCCCGTTGATACACGCCAGCGTGCCCGGGGCCGACTCGCGTGTCGCTCCCGGCGGAGTGACAGCCGCTACAGTTGGAGTTGTAAAGCGACTCACCCCGTTGTAAGGCGGCCGGACCTGACTCGCCCGCCGGTCGGGTCGCTGGAGCAGCCGGTCTGGCTCCCCCGTAAGTCGAATGGACAATGAAGATCTGACCGGCATCCGTCCGAAACGCCAGCCCATCGTCGCCCCATTCGATGAGGCTATTAACATTTCCGGAGACGCCGTCGACGGTAAAACTGCCGAATTGAACGAATGTGTTGATATCGAAGGAGGTGAACGTTGCTACATCTCCGGCGGCACTGAGGAAATGCACCAGTCCCGAGCGTGAGTCTGGCTGGACTGAGACTGCGGAAACGTCAAATGTCCCCAGAAGCTCACGCCGTTCCGGCTCGATCATTGCCCCTTGCGTCGTAAACACCAGGCCGTGTTCGAAGGCCAACTTCCCGCTCCCGAACCCACCCGGCACCAGGTTTGAGCTGTTGTCTGTGAACAATATCCCGCCGCCATCGATGGCCATCCTGTAGAAACCGGTCGGACTGGACGAGTTACTCATTCCGTAGAGCCGTCCCGGGTCGAGGGCGAATTCGATGACATTGACGTGATGCCCTGTTCCACTGAAACCGCGAACAAAATCTGGGCGTCTCGTATCGTCATCGAATACGACTACCCCCGCGAACCTCGGACTTGACCCTTGATTTTGCAGCGTGACCGCAATCGTGCCGGGGCTACCGGGCATCACCTCAACATCCTCTGCGAAAACCGTTCCGCCACGTTCAGGACCGGTCAAATCGATCGTGAGATCCAGCACGCCCGAGATCAGGTCAAGACGCGCCACCTTCGGGGCGCCGTTTAACACGGCGTAAACGAATTGCCCATCGTCGGAGATCGCAAGCTTGCCCGGCTCGCTCCCCACAAAAGGAGACCGGCCAATCTCACCGGTCAAAGGGTCGACCGCGGTAATACTGTTGCCGATTGAGCCGGCCGAGCTCGGGACTGAAGCGAAGATGGTTTGTGAGACCGGGTCGTAGATGATGTCGTTGGTCGGGAGATCGACGCGAATCACTTGAGCGCCGTTGGAAGATCGCGGCAACCGTTCAGCAGGAACCGCAGTGGGAGCAGCAACCGCCGTCGCCACCGGCGCGGCGGTCGGTGTGACCTGACCCCCTGAAACGGTACCAGTCAATAAGTTAGAGACTGGACGTTTC
>CAYYRD010000027.1:0-34173 GCA_964474025.1 uncultured Dehalococcoidales bacterium
CTTGCCAAGGTGAGGGTCGCGAGTTCGAATCTCGTCTTCCGCTCCACTCGAAATAACGCATCCAGAAGCCCTCGTCTCGCCGGGGGCTTTTGTATTCCCGACGCGTATCGAGATCGTGTTCGACAGGGTTTCTTACCTCCTTGAAACAGGCGCGGCGGCCCCGCTGCCGACTCGACCCACGCACGGTCGTTAACGATTCCGCAACGCTAACCGTATCTGTCCGGTGAGGCCGTGAAATGCCCTGCGTGCTCACTCGTAGACGGGCGGTTTGTCTTCGCCATGCAAAGTACGAGGTCGTTTGACGGTTCGCCACGTGTTACCACGGGTCAAGACCCAATAACTTTGCTCTAAGAGTTGCCGCTCTGGGTCTGTCGCTGACTCCTCACGCCAGCTTGAAGCATGCCGGATTACGCCATGCACGATTTGCGAACATTCACGTAGCCGACTATCGGAAGTACTAAATGCTCAATATTTCGCTTGGACGAGCAAAGCCACAGCGAGGCATCACGGGTCTCGAGACAGCGATAGTAATGATCGCTTTCGTTGTGGTCGCATCTGTCTTCGCTATCACCGTACTCAGCACGGGTATCTTCTCGTCGGAGAGAAGCAGGGAGACGGTGTTCGCGGGGCTGAACGAAGTGCGTTCATCTCTCCAGCCGCGCGGCAGCGTAATCGCCTACAAGGGCGCGCTCGATGGATCTACAAACACGATTTACAAGGTCAGCTTTGTCGTTTCCAACGCCTCGCGGGGTGAGGCGATTAACCTAACTCCCCCCTACACGGTGGGCAGCAACGGCGATGACCCCGATATCTCCACCGGCGCCGTGACCAAGACAATCGTTTCGTACGCGGACGCGAACCAGTTCTTGAGCGATCTGCCATGGACCGTTTCCTGGCCCGGCTACGACAACGGGGACAACCTGCTGGAAACCGGGGAGACCGCCGAGATCACGGTCTGGCTGGCTGACCGGGTGACATCGGTCACAAACGCCACCGACTCCGGCGGCATCGCTCTCATGGACGGATCAGCCACCGATGGCGGCGCCGGTGGTCTCGCCGACACATCGACGGTCCCGGGGATCGACGCCAGGTGGACCATCGAGGTCAAGACAGATCGCGGCGCCACGCTCAATATCGAGCGCACCCTCCCTAGCGCTCTCAAGTCGATCATGGATCTCCAGTAGATAAATCGCTCGTCGGCCGGTACGGATCTTTCTCTATCCCGATGACGGGAGGAAGATGTTGCGCGGGCTACGGTCGTTGGTACCCGGGATGCCGTCTCTTTGAAGGCGGCGGCCTTTTCGCGCCTGTTCCGCTGATTTGAGGAAGGTCGGCAGGCGCGATCCACCGATTATCGATCATAGATTTGAGCACCGGCGTCGGTGCGACCGCGGGCAACGGTCATTCGCCCGGGTCGATCTACCATGTCGGTTTGCAGCAACCCGGGCGAAAGAAAAAAGGCGACCCGCTGGCGGGCCGCCCTTTTCTTTATCCAATACGTTTTGCGGAGCTAGTGTGCGTGGCCGCCACCACCGCATCCGCATGCGCCACCGCCGCCGCCGCATCCACCGCCGCCGCACGCACATCCGCCTGCTGCCGGAGCCTGGGCGCCCGGGTCCTGCTGTGCGCCGCCGCCACAACCGCATCCGCCGGCCCCGCCGCAGCCACCCGCACTGGCAAAGTTCGGGTTGGAGATGACAAATCCGCTGCGCTGCAGGCCATCCACATAGTCGATATTCGAACCCTGCAACAGCGGAGAACTCTCGGCGTCTACGATGATCTTCACACCGAAGAACTCAACCAGGGTGTCGCTGTCATCGGGAGATTCTTCGAGACCAAGGATGTATTCCACGCCACCCATCGCGCCCGGGGCGAGAGAGATCCGGATAAGACCCTCATCGGCGTCCTGCTCGGCCAGGACTTCCTTGAATTTCATCGAAGCTGTCTCAGTAACCGTGAGCAGGGTCGAGTTCTCGATCACCATATAGTTCTCCGTATCTTCAGATGGTCTGCATTCAACCACTCACGACCATTGTACAGTCTGCGAGAGATAGTTATGCATTTTCGCGCGATTAACGTATTACGTCGGAGTTCCCTCTACCTTGATCACATATCGTATACCAATAGTTCCAAGACGCACTAATGTGGCGTAACATGGCGAATGTGACTTATTTAACGAATGGTTCCGTAGGGAACATGACGTTAACCGCCCGGTATCGCAATCTGGATTTGACGGTCGAGTCATTCACCCGGTGATAGAACCCCCGAAAAAGGGGAGCCACACTCCACCGATCCACCTCTCAACAACTTAACAATTAGGAATGGGGAATGCCCCGCGCATGGACGAGCTAGATCGACAGATCATCACCATCCTGGAAAAAGACGGAAGGGCCGCGAACGCCACGATCGCTCGCGAGGTCGGCGTAAGCGAGGGAACGGTGCGGAGGCGGTTAAAGCGCTTGATAGGCGACGAGGTCATCCGGGTGATGGCATTTCCAGACCCAAAGGCCCTCGGATTTGAATCCGAGGCTCTTATCGGGGTCCAGGTCGATCCGGACAAGATGGACCAGGTTGCGACGGAACTTTCCAATCTGGAAAACACGCGCTGGGTTGCTCTCGCGACCGGCACTTTTGACATCTTCGCCTGGGCGACGCTGCCGGACGCCGAGAAGCTAGGCCGCTTCCTCCGGGAAAGGGTGGGCGTGATTCCGGGTGTGCGTCGTACCGAGACGTTCGTAACTCTTGCGATTCGCAAGCGTGATTTCGGCATCCCGGTCGCTTAATCTCCCGGTATGACGGCCTGAATCCCCGGGGCCTCCCCGACAGGTCGAAGTTCCCGGGCGACGAGGCTTGCGCGAATTCAAGCGAAGCGCCAGACTCGCGCCTTCGTTCGCCCATCCACATGGGACTAATCGCAGCCATCCGTCTTTGATCGCCGACGGATTTCACGTACTGGAGCATCGATGACTTCTGCGGTTTCCAGACAAAATCGCACCCTTTCCGACGCCCTGATCCCGTATTCCGGTATCTGGGCAGACATCGCCACGGTAATCGTCGGCAGCCTGGTGATCGCGGCGTTCGCTCAGCTTAAATTCTCTCTTCCGTGGACGCCGGTTCCGATCACGGGTCAGACCTTTGCCGTCCTGCTGGTGGCGGCCACCGTCGGGTCCAAGCGGGGCGGACTCGCCGCGGTGCTTTACCTCTTTGAAGGATCGGCCGGTCTTCCTTTCTGGGCGGGCGGAGCTTCCGGGTCCGTGTGGAGTATCACCTCCGGCGGTTACATCATCGGGTTCATCCCGGCCGCGTTCCTCGTCGGATTCCTGGCCGAGAGAGGTTGGGATCGTGGTCCCTGGCTTCTTGCTGCGCTCATCGTGGCGAACGCCTTGATTTACGTTCCGGGCGTCTGGTGGCTGCACCACGAACTGCAAACTCTGATCCCGGGCGGCAGCACGTTCAACAACACCCTTGAGCTGGGACTCTGGCCATTTATCGCGGGCGACCTTGCCAAGATCGTCCTCGTGTCCCTGGCGTTGCCCGCGGCGTGGTCGCTTTATGACCGTTACGACCCTCGGGCGCGACGCGAACGGGAACCCGACGGTAATCTGTAGGGGTCTGGTCGCCGTCTCAGGTCGCCGGACCCCTCGTCGATAATTGTTCCATGTCGGACCGGCAGATCCCGGTCTGACGCACACTGTTGCGATCCGTCATGATTCGGGTCAAACGCGGGGAATAGCCAGATGTATCGAGACATGACCTGCGGCGAGCCGCGCCAGTCAGACTCCGGCAAAATCATCACCTTATCGGGCTGGGTGCACCGTCGTCGCGACCACGGCGGACTTACGTTCATTGACCTGCGAGATTTCTCAGGCGTGATGCAGGTAGTGTTCAACGAGGACAACGCCCCGGACGCCCACGCGCTCGCCGGGGACCTGCGGAGCGAGTGGGTGGTGCAGGTCAAAGGCACGGTGCAGGAGCGCCGGACCGGCGCCGACAACCCGGATCTGCCGACCGGAGCCGTGGAGTTGATCGCCTCAGAGTTAACCGTCCTCAACCGGTCCGAGACGCCGCCGTTCGAGGTCGAAGACGATCTGAACGTCGCCGACGAAACCAGGCTTCGCTATCGCTTTGTCGACCTGCGCAGGCCGCGGATGTACAAGAACCTGAAGTTGCGGCATGACGTTATTCAGGCGGCCCGCAACTATATGGTCGGCGATGGGTTCCTGGAGATCGAAACCCCGATCCTTTTGAAGTCGACGCCCGAGGGCGCACGCGACTACGTCGTGCCGAGCCGGGTGCATCCGGGCAGCTTCTACGCACTCCCGCAATCACCGCAGCAGCTTAAACAGCTACTGATGGTGTCCGGGGTGGACCGCTACTTCCAGTTCGCTCACTGTTTCCGTGATGAGGATCTGCGGGCGGACCGGCAGCCGGAACACACGCAGATCGACTTCGAGATGTCGTTTGTCGAGCAGGAAGACGTGTTGCAGGTGCTTGAAGGGCTGTACACGGCGATGGTCACGGAAACCCGACCCGATCTGAGGGTGCCGTCCCCGTTCCCTCGCATGACGTATGCGGAGGCGATCGAACGGTTCGGGAGCGACAAGCCAGACATCCGCTTCGGAATGGAGGTATCCCGCCTGACCGGTATCGTGGCTGATTCAGGATTCGGCGTTTTTGAGGCCGTTGCCGCCGCCGGTGGAGCGATCCGGGCTATCGTTGCGCCGGGCTGTGCCGGCTACACGCGCCGGCAAACGGATGAGTTGATCGAGTTCGTGAAGAGCAGCGGCGCCCAGGGCCTTATCCCGATACACATCGCGGCGAGTGTTGCCAACCTGGACGAGGTGACGCTGGAGGACATCCGCTCCCCTATTCGGAACCACGTCTCGCTGGAGACTCTCAGGGAAATGGCAGAGACGGCGGGCGCGGGACCGGGCGACCTGATGTTGATCATCGCCGGGCCAGAACAGGTGGTAAATGTGGCCATCAGCAACCTTCGTGCCGAGATGGGTCGCAGGCTTGAGCTGGCGGATCCCGACGTGTTCAGCTTCCTGTTCGTTGTCGATTTCCCGCTGTTTGAGTGGGACGACGACCGGAACGGGTGGGCGGCCATGCACCACGTATTCAGCTCACCGCGTCCCGAGGACGTGGACCTGCTGGACAGCGACCCGGGTTCGGTACTCGGCCAGTTGTACGACCTGGTTTTGAACGGCGTCGAACTCGGCAGCGGAAGTATCCGCATCGTGGATCGCACCATCCAGGAGAAGGTGTTCGAGCTGATCGGCCACTCCCCGGAGCAGGTGGATGAACGTTTCGGCCACCTGCTACGGGCGTTCCAGTACGGGGCGCCGCCGCATGGCGGCATGGGCCTCGGGCTGGACCGAATCGTGATGCTTCTCGCGGGCGAAGACAACATCCGGGAGGTGATCGCCTTCCCGAAAACGCAGGCCGCGGTGGATCCTTTGTTCGAGGCGCCCGGCGCGATCACGGATGAACAACTGAAAGAGTTGTCGATTCGCGTAGTCGAGTCTGGCGGATAACTGCAGGGCTCAGCAGGTAGACGCACCGCTGCCATGAGCATGGCTTGTGCGGTGATATAATTTCACGCACCCTCCAATCGTAAGCCGAGGGTCAGCGCGGCACGGGAGAAATCGAACTTGAAGGTCACCCAGGACGAGGTCGTGGATCGGCAGGCGTTGCTCCACGTTGAGATCGAAGACGAACGGCTTGAGACGCATTTACAACGCGCGTACCAGAAGCTCGTCCAACGGACCACCATTCCGGGATTCCGTAAAGGAAAGGCGCCCCGCCGATTGTTCGAACAGATGATCGGCCGGTCGGTGCTGGTTGAAGAGGCGCTCGAGACGCTCGTGCCGGACGCCGTTGCCGCGGCGATCGAGCAAGAAGAGATCGACGCCTACGGCACCCCGCGCGTTAACGTCACGGAGTCCGAGCCGGTCCCGAAGCTTGACGTCACGGTACCCCTGAGGCCCTCAGTCGATGTCGGGGATTACTCCGGACTGGAGATGGAAGAGGAGCCGGAAGAGGTCACGGACGAGCAGATCGATGAGGCTGTGGAGCAGGCCCAGTTGAGCCTTGCCACGTGGGATCCGGTCGAGCGTCCCCTTGAGATCGGCGATCTCGCCGTGCTGACCGTAATGGGCAAGGCGGGCGACGAAGAGGTGCTGAACGGCGACAACGTTGAGTTCGTTCTCACCCCGGATGCCCAGACACCCATCCCCGGATTTACGGAAGAGATCGTCGGGATGGAAGCCGGACAGACGAAAGAGTTCTCCCTGGAGATCGCCGATGACTTCCCCGGAGACCAGGTCGCCGGCAAGACCGTCGAATGCAAGGTCGAGTTGTTTGAAGTGAAGCTCCACAATCTTCCCGAGATTGACGACGACCTCGCCCGGAGCGTCGGGCAGGGCTACGAGTCACTCGATGAGATGAAGTCGGGATTGCGCACGCAGTTCGAGGAAGCAGCGAGCACAGCGGCCCAACGGCAACTCCAGGAAAGTATTCTCGACGCGCTTCTGGAATCCAGCGAGTTCGAAATTCCGCCGCTGATCGTGGAACACGAAGCGGAACATGTGCTGCACGACCAGCAGGAAGCGTTGGCCCGCTACCAGGTTTCTATGCAGGACTACATGCAGAACGCCGGCAAAAGCGGCGAAGAGTTGCTTGAAGAGGCCAGAGAGTCTGCGTTGACACGGCTCAAGCGAACGATTTTGATCGAAGAGGTCGCGAAAACCGAGGAACTGGAAGTTTCCGACGAGGAAGTCGAGGCCGAGATCGAAACGCTCCTCGCAAAAGCCGGACCGCAGGCGGACCGATCTCAGGTCGAATCTGAAGAGGCGCAATCGTCGATCAGATCGATGCTGTTGCGACGAAAGTCAGTCGAAAAGCTGGCGGAGATAGTACAGTCAAAGGGAGGACCACCCGCGAAGGTCGCACCGGCAGAAACCGAGGCGCCTGCGGGCGACGACGAAAACCCGGACGAGAACGAGGGCGAAGAATCCTCGGAAGGATCTGGGAACTGAATTTCACCGGCCCGTGATCCCGGGCCGTCAAAGCACGTATACCCGGCACGCTTACACAGTCTCTGAACCACCTTTTAGCACTACCGGCCGGAATCACCCGGTCACCTGGATAAAGGACATTTGAATGCTGATGAGGCCCGAACATTCAATGCAGCGTCCCGAAGACATCGTTCCGATGGTCATCGAGACCGGCGCCCGCGGCGAACGAGCCTTCGACATCTACTCGCTCCTGTTGAAGGAGCGGATTATCTTCCTTGGCACCCCGATCAACGACCAGGTGGCGAATCTGATCGTGGCCCAGCTTCTGTACCTGGACCGGGAAGACCCGGACCGGGATATCAACATGTACATCAACTCGCCGGGCGGAGTGATCTACGCCGGCCTGGCGATCTTTGACACGATGCAGATGCTCCGGGCGGACGTGTCGACGATCTGCGTCGGCGCCGCCGCCAGCATGGGTACGATCCTCCTGGCGGCCGGGCAGAAGGGCAAGCGTTACGCCCTCCCCAACTCAACTATCCACATGCACCAACCGCTTGGCGGCGCATCGGGTCAGGCGAGTGATATCGAGATCCACGCACGTGAGATTCTGCGTTTGCAGGACACGCTGCGGGGGATTCTCGTCGATACGACCGGTCAGCCGTACGATACGGTTGCGCGGGATACGGACCGAGATCGCTTCATGACAGCTGAGCAGGCAGTTGAGTACGGCCTTATCGATGAGGTCCTACACAAGCCTGAGGACGTCCAGGAAGGTGACCAGGCAGCCGATTAACTCCCCCACGATTCAAGAAAGCTCGCCACAGGACCGGGGGCTACGCGCAGGAAATCAGCGCTAGCGTCCGGTCGGCGAAGGCTCGGTAGAGGCGATGACAACAACCACTCCACAAGGCCCGCAGGGTCCTGAAGGCCAGCCGCCAGAGACTTACGTGTGTTCTTTCTGCGGTAAATCGCAGCAGGCGGTAAGGCGGCTTATAGCCGGCCCGTCGAAGATATTCATCTGCGACGAGTGCGTGGACCGCTGCCACCAGATCATTGCAGACGATCAGGCGCCGATAGCGGCCATTCCGCATGGCCTTCCTCGCACGCCTCGCGAGGTTTTCGAACGGCTCAACGAGTATGTAATCGGCCAGGAACGGGCCAAACGGGTTGTCAGCGTTGGCGTTTACAACCATTACAAGCGAGTGTGGCGGCCCAGCCCGGATTCCGACGTGGAGCTGGCGAAGACGAACATCATGCTGGTCGGCCCGACGGGTTCCGGTAAGACGCACCTGGCTCAGACGCTGGCTCGCATCCTGGACGTGCCGTTCGCTATCACAGACGCCACTCCGCTTACGGAAGCGGGGTACGTCGGCGAGGACGTGGAGAACATCCTCCTCCGGCTAATCCAGGCGGCGGATTTCGACATCGCGCGTGCCGAGCAGGGGATCATCTACATCGACGAAATCGACAAGATCGCCCGCAAGGCAGCGAACCCGTCGATCACCCGTGACGTGTCGGGCGAAGGCGTGCAGCAGGCGCTACTGAAGATCCTTGAGGGATCGGTCGCCAGCGTGCCGCCGCAGGGCGGTCGCAAGCATCCGCACCAGGAATTTATCCAGATCGACACGTCGAACATCCTGTTCATCCTCGGCGGCGCTTTCGAGGACCTGAACAGTGTGATCGAGCGACGCCTGACCGCCGGCTCGAGCATGGGTTTCGGTAATGCCGGGACCAGACGTGTGACCGATGAAGACCAGGATCAGATCTTCACGCACGTCACTCCTGAAGACCTGCTGGAGTACGGCTTCATTCCGGAGTTCATCGGCCGTGTGCCGTTAAGCGTTGGATTGTCCGATCTGAGCGAACCGCAACTGGTAGAGGTGCTCACCGAGCCGCGAAACGCGCTCATCAAGCAGTACCAGGCGCTGTTCGAGATGGATGATGTGGAGCTTGAGTTCACGCCGGAGTCCCTGGTGGCGATGGCGGCGGACGCCAAGAAACGACGGGCCGGAGCGCGGGGCCTGCGCGCCATCCTGGAAGAGACGCTGCTCGACATCATGTACGAGATTCCTTCGATGGACGCAGTCGAACGCTGCATCATCGACGCGCCGACGGTCACAGATGGCGCCCCGCCGGAGTTGATGGACGGCGAAGGTGCGCCGGTTGATTTCGAAATGCCGGAGCGGCCGGCGGCGTAAACCAGTGGCCGAGATGCCGAGAACCGGTAGTCAGGGAGACGGGATTCAGACGCTTGAGCGTCCGGGTCCCGTTTTCGCGTCTATCACGCCTGAATAAGGCCGGGCTCGATCTCGTCGGTAAGATCGAGCGCCTGGCCATCTCCGGACGCGTTTAGATCGATCCTGCCGTCCCCGATAGCGGCAAGAGTGGCGACAAGCAGGGGTCGTTCGCGTTCGACGCCTGCCGCACGTATCGTCTGAAATAGAGCGAGGTCTTCTCCGGCGTCACCCTGGAGCTCTTCGACGGTGCGGCCGGCGGTCTCCGACCACGCCGACTCATATCCCGGGCCGGAAAGAGGGAATCGGCAGTAGGCGATCACCGGGCCAAGGTCCAGAACCTCCGTCGCCACATGGATCATCACGCCGGATTCGGCCGCCCGGGTCCGGATCAGTTCCCAGATCACTTGATCGATCATGCCGATCGGCCCACCGGGCAGCGCCGGGTGCAGGTTCACCATGATGAAGTGACGGCACAGGACCGGCGCGATGAGCATGTAGCCAGCGGTCACCGACACATCGACGGCGTACGGCTCCAGCAGTCCCAGCACCGCTTCATCAAACCGCCCGCGTAACGCGGCCCATGGAGCACGTCCGTGCTCGGTCCTGAATCGCTGCGAGGATAACGTGACGAGCGGAATATCTCGTTCCTCAACGAGGTCCATGTAGCGATCTGTGCCTTCGTGCTGGCCGCGCTCACGGTTGACGAACACGAACTCCATACGCGCATTCAATCGCCCGGAGTCGATCGCGTCCAGGGCAGCGGTCAGCAGGCCGCGAGATCCTTCTCCACGGCCGGTCGAGAACCAGCCAAGCCTGAGCGGGGCACGGTCCGCGGGCATGTCGGGGCTAGTCGTCAAGATCTTCGTCTGGCCCCGAATCGTCATCAGGGTCGGAGCCGGAGTCCTCCGGGACGAACCGCATCTGCTCCGCGAATGCAGACTGGAGCCGGGTGACCTTTAGCTCCGTCGCGGATAGCAGCTCGTTGCAACGTTTCGCCAGCCCCATGCCCTCCTCAAACAAGCGGGTCGAATCGTCGAGAGAGAGCGGACCCGTTTCGAGTTTGCGGACCGTGTCTTCAAGCAGTGAGAAGGCGTCCTCGAAGCTCGCCGGCTCGTTATCACCGCTATTGTCAGCGGCCTGTTGCGTCCGTCTGGGACTCATGTTCGGTGTGTTCCTGTTCCTTGATGAGATCCGATAAATCCGGGATGAGATCCGGGGGTTCTGGCGGTGTCCGGTTGCCCGCCCGGGATTGTGCGGGATGTCCGGCGAAAGAGCTTTGCGGTTTTCAGGTTATCAGCGCGTGGACGGGCCGTCACCGCGTCCCGGTCTCACTTCCGTGACTTCGGCGCTTGCCTCGCCGTCTGCCAGCGCTACGTCGAAGGAGTCCCCCGGGTTCAGCCCGGTGACCGAGCTTACGATCGATCCGTCTTCGCCCCTGATTACCGCATACCCGCGTGAGAGGATGGCGGACGGATCCAGGGCCGATAGCTGGAGTTCCAGCGAGCGAAGACGCTCACGGTGGATCTGCAGTGTCTGACCTAGTGCCTGGCCGGCGGCCTTGAGGAGTTGATCCACTTGCTGTCGCGGGTTCCGGGTTTCCGGCGCCAGGAACGCCAGCCGGTCAACGGCCTGCTCGAGTCGCATCCGGTGATCGGTAACCCCCCGGGACGCCCGATCCGAGAGCCGGCCGACGAAACCGGCCACAACGGCCGATAGCTCGCGACGGTCCGGCGCCACGAGCTCCGCTGCGGCCGATGGCGTGGGCGCTCGCACGTCGGCGACGAGGTCTGCGATCGTGACGTCTGTCTCGTGTCCTACTCCACTAATCACGGGTAAGTCGGAGCCGAAGATGGCCCGCGCCACGATCTCCTCGTTGAAGGCCCAGAGGTCTTCAAGAGAGCCGCCGCCACGGGCCACGATGATGACATCGATCCCGGGTTCCGCGTTCAACGCGCCAATCGCATCGACGATTCCGGGCGCCGCCGAATCGCCTTGCACCTGTGTCGGCGCGAGGACCAGCTCGGCCAGCGGGTAACGGCGGCGCAGGACGTTGGTGATGTCCTGGATTACCGCCCCGGTTGGTGAAGTCACAACTCCGATTCGTTTCGGGAACGCCGGGAGCTCCCTTTTACGGGCGACGCCGAAGAGCCCTTCGGCATCGAGCCGGCGTCTGAGTTCCTCGAACGCCTGCTGGAGCGCGCCGACGCCTTCCGGCTTGACCAAATCGACGTAGAACTGGAGATCGCCCCGCACCGTGTAGATCGAAACACGGCCATGAACGAGGACCTCGGCTCCGTCCTGCAGGAATTCGGAGCCGCGCGCCGGCCTGAACTGGACGCACCGCAACTGGCCATCGGCGTCCCGCAGCGTGAAGTAATGGTGCCCGGATCCCGCTCGGACATGGTTCGAGACCTCGCCCCTCACCCACAGGTCGGACAGGCCCGGGTCGGCCTCGAGCAGGTCCTTCAGATAGCCAGCGACCTGGGAGACCGTATACGCCGTTTGCGTCGTCACCCCCGCAGGGGCCTTATTTTCATGGAGTTGTTTTCCGTCAGCTCTTGATTGTGGCCAATGATGAGTCTGATATTGGGACCCTAGTCTCGGACGCGCTCCAGGTAGTCGCCTGTGCGTGTGTCGATTTTCAGGATCTCGCCCTCACTGATGAAGAGCGGGACGGTAACGTTGATACCGGTCTCCAACGTGGCCTGCTTGGTTGCACCGGTGGCGGTGTTGCCGGCGATGGCGGCTTCCGTGGCGACGACGGCGAGATTGACGGTGATCGGCGGCTCCACCTGGATGACACTGCCTTCGTAAAAGAGCAGATCCAGGCTTTCGCCTTCCTTGATGTAGTCCAGGGCATCGCCCAGGACCTCAGCGCCCACGGGGAACTGGTCGTAGGTCTCATTGTCCATGAACGTGTGGAGATCGCCTTCCGAGTAGAGGAACTGCGATGATCGGCGATCCATGGGGGCGACGGTCAGCTTGTGGTTGCCGTGGACCTTTCGCTCGAACACGCTGCCCGTTTTCACGTTGCGCAGCTTCATGGTGAGGGTAGGCGGGGCCTTGGGCGCCTGGCGATGCTGCCACTCCATGATTGTGTACACCTCTCCCTCGAAGAGGATGCTCATGTTGCGTTTGATCTCACTTGAGCTGATGGTCATTCCCTGGTCCTTGAGGTACTTGAAAAATACCGCCCCGGCGCGTGGGGCGACGATGATTGCTTTCACTTCCAGGAGCGTCTGATTCTAGTCTTCCAGCTTCGGAGCGTGGCTGAGCACGCGCGCCCTGCCGTTTTCCAGCACGACGACGTCCTCAATTCGGACGCCGCCCCAGCCAGAAATGTAAATCCCGGGTTCGATGGTAAACGTCATGCCGTCTTCAAGTTTGGATTCCACCCTGGACGCAACCCACGGCGCCTCGTGGACTTCTAGACCGACGCCGTGGCCGAGGCTGTGCCCGAATAGCTCTCCGTAGCCCGCCTCCACTATCACGGCGCGCGCCAGGTTGTCTGCGTCGGCACCGGTCATACCGGCCTCGATGGTCTCGATGGCGGTCAGTTGCGCCGCCAGGACGGTGTCGTAGACCTTCTTGAACTGATCGTCGGGCTCGCCCACAAGCACTGTACGCGTCAGGTCACTGCAATAGCCCCGGTACCGGGCTCCCATGTCGATGACGATGGGCTCGCCTTCCCGGATCACCCGATCGCCTGCCCTGTGGTGCGGCAATGCGGCATTTGGACCTGAGCCGACGATGGTCGGGAACGATAGCGACTCTGCGCCTTGCTTCCGCACCGCCACCTCGATCCGCCATGCGATTTCGTCTTCCGTGTCACCGGCGCTGATGGTTTTCGCGACCTCGGTAAAGGCGTTATCCGCTATGTCGATGGAGCGTTGAAGTAGAGCCAGTTCGTCCGCATCCTTGAACGCGCGTAACCCCAGCGGAACGCCGGTCGTTGGCATCAGTTCCAGGTCTCGGGCAGCGTGCTCGGATTCAGCTATCGCCGCCTTGAAACGATCAAGAAGCTGGACAGTCACGTTGTCCGCCTCGAAGCCCAGGCGCCTGGTTCCGAATTCGTCAGCCAGCGTCGGCAACCACTCAAGGCGACCGGTGATTCTGTCAACGCGGTAGTCGGGCGCCTGGTTGCCGGCCTGCTCCGTGTATCGGGAGTCGGTAGCCAGTACCGCGCTCTCTTGCGTGATGAACAGGTATCCGGCGGTTCCGACGAAACCGGAAAGGTATCGCCGGTTTTCGTCGTCCGTCACCAGCATGGCATCCACGCCGAGTTCTTCGAACATTGAACGCAGGTTGTCTATCCGGCCGGCGATCGCGCTCAAGCGGGGCCGCCTTCCCGGAGGTGGTGTGTCATGTGCTCCAGCGCGTACAGGTAACCGCGCCAGCCCAGGCCGGCGACCTGTCCGACGGCTATCGGCGCGACGACCGAGTGGCGCCGGAATTCTTCACGGGCGTGGATGTTAGACAAGTGCACTTCGATGAGCGGCAACCCGGCGTCGCGGAGTGCATCTCCAAGTGAGTAGCCGACACCCGTCAGCGCAGCCGGGTTGATGACGATACCGTCCGCATCTCTCGAGTTCTCCTGGAGGAAATCGACTATCGCTCCCTCGTAGTTAGACTGGAAAAACGCGACCTCAACGCCCAGTTCTCGGGCGCGTTCGGTGATAGCCGTCTCGATTTCCGGGAGCGTCATGCTTCCGTACTGGCCGGGGTCTCGGCGGCCCAGGTTGTTCAGGTTTGGTCCGTTGATGACGAGAATCTTGGTCACGCGATATCGGTTCTCCCGGCTGCGTCACATGCGTGAACGCTTTGCTGGCAGCATCGTTTGGGAAAGCGTCGGCAGATAGGGTACAACGCGCACGGACTTCCGAGCTTCCCGGGCGTCACTTTCTTCGGGGTCTCGGTGTGCGGGGTTGGTGCGATTGATCGGATGTATTGGCGCGCTGGACTACGGGACGCACTGCGGTACGCCCCGGTTCCCCTCACCTGGATTCCTCTCCCGTTGGGAGAGGGGATTGTTTAACCGTTGGACGACGGTTCTCTGTCTTCGCTGGCCGCTCGCGGATGGGATTGCTCGTAGACCCGGCGGGCCTGTTCCGTGGAGACGTAGGTGTAGATCTGCGTCGTGGCCGGGCTGGAGTGTCCCATGAGGTCTTGAACGACCCGGAGGTCGGCGCCGCCATCGAGGAGGTGCGTTGCGAAGCTGTGGCGGAGTGTGTGGGTGTGGAAATCCGGGTCCAGCCCGGCCTTCAGAGCGTAATTCTTAACCAGCCGTTCCACGCTCCGTGCGCTCAGGCGGCCGCCGTAGCGGTTCAGGAACAGCGCCGTCTCAGATGGGCGATCGGCTAGCTCACCCCGGGCGCCGTTCATGTATTGGGTCAGGGCGGCGAGGGCCGGTTTTCCGAGCAGAGCGACTCGTTCTTTGTCCCCCTTTCCGACCACCCGAAGTTCACTGGCCTGGAAATCGATGTCTCCCATGTCCAGGGAACATATCTCCGCGACCCGCAAACCCGCCGAGTACAGCACCTCCAGGATGGCCCGGTCGCGCAGACCGATCCCCGTACCTGTGTCCGGCGTGTCGAGAAGGGTTTCTACTTCCCGTCTCGTGGCAGCCACGGGAAGCCGCCTGTCAAGTCTCGGCGAGGTGACGAGGTCCGTCTGGTCACGCTGGACGTCACCACGGTCGGTCAGGAAACGATAAAAAGCCCGGAGCGCGGTCAACTTTCGGCTCACGCTTGGTTTTACGTACCCGAGCTCCAGGAGCCACGCCAGGTAATCGCGCAGGAAGCGGCGATCAGCTTGACCCGGGTCGGATACACGTCGAAGCCGCAGGAACTCGCCGTATGCGGTGATGTCCGATGTGTAGTTGCGAACGGTGTACGCCGATAGCTGACGGCTTGTACGGAGGTGATCGCCGAATTCAGCGATGACCGCGCCCCAGCGCGCTTCGTCAAAGGATTCGCCGGCCGGGTCTTGATTTCTGCGGCGCCGACCTGGACGGGTGGTCATGACGCGCCCCCAGCTGAGGAGGCGCTCGTGATCGTCACGAGCCGGTTCCCTGAAGCGTTAGGCCTCGACCTTGACCTGTGCTCCCTCGGACTCCCCGCCGCTTTCTGCCTCGGGAGCCGGGCCGTCGTAATCTTCCTTTGTGACACACTTCGCCCCGTTGCGTCCACGAGCCACGAGTAAGCCGCCGCACTCGGGACATGGCGCCTTGAGCGGACGCTGCCGGGTGGAGAAATCACACTCGGGGTAGTTTTCGCAGCCATAGAAGCGCCGGCCGCGCGGCCCCCTCCCCTTCCGTTCGAGCAACTCGCCGCCGTCTTCCGGGCACTTTGCGCCGGTCGTGAGACGGAGCGGTTTCGAGTTTCGGCAATCAGGGAATCCGGAACAGGAAAGGAATTTACCGTACCGGCCGGTCTTGATGACCATCGGCCGCTCGCATTCCTCGCAGACCTCATCGCTTTCTTCATCGAGTTGTGAGCGCGGGACGCGCTCGGCTTTCTCCTTGGCGCCCTCGACCGACCCGTCGAACGGCGCGTAAAACTCATGAAGCATGGGGACCCAGTCGATGTCCCCGCGAGCTACCTCGTCGAGCTTTTCTTCCATGCCCGCCGTGAACCCGGTGTCCATGATGTCCGGGAACCATTCGATCAGGAAGTCGTTCACGGCAACGCCGAGTTTGGTCGGCTTGAACCGCGCCCTTTCCCGGGCGACGTAGTCGCGTGACTCGATTGTGGCGACGATGCTGGCAAAGGTGCTAGGCCTGCCGATACCGTTTTCTTCCAGAGTTCGGATCAGCATCGCCTCCGAGTACCTGGGAGGAGGTTGCGTGAACTTCTGCTCGGACTTGAGTTCGTCCAGGTTCACGACCTCTCCCTCGTCCAGCGGAATGAGAGCGCGAGACGTGTCGGAATCATCCTCGTCGTCGTTTTCGCTGGTATTGTCTTTCGCTTCGACGTACACCGCCCGGAACCCCTGGAACTTGAGCACGGATCCAGTCGCTCTCAGTGTGTACGGCGTACCCGACGGGCCTCCCGTGGCGTCGATATCGACCGTGGTGGCGTCGGAGATCGAATCGGTCATCTGGCTGGCGACCATGCGCTTCCAGATCAGGTCGTACAGGGAACGCTGGTCGGCGCTCAGGTGGGTTGCGACGCTTTCCGGCGTGCGCAATACGGAGGTGGCCCGGATGGCCTCGTGAGCTTCCTGCGCGTTCTTACTGCGGGTCCGGTAGACCCGCGGCTTGCCGAAATACTCGGCTCCATACTGCGCCTTGATGAAATCGCCGATTTCCGCGACCGCCGTAGTGGCAAGGTTCGTCGAGTCCGTCCTCATGTAGGTGATCAGCCCGACAGGGTCGCCCGTTCCGAGCTGGATACCTTCATACAAGCCCTGAGCGGCGCGCATCGTCCGCTGAGCGCCAAACCGCAATCGCCTGGCCGCTTCCTGCTGAAGCGTGCTCGTGGTGAAAGGGTCCGCCGGACGTGATTTGACCTCACGCTTGACGACTTTGGATACCAGATATGAAGACGCCTCAAGATCCCTCACAACCTTTGCGGACTCCTCGCCGTTGTGAACGAGGTGGCGTCCCGTTTTGCCGTCGATGGCATGCAGGTTGGCACGGAAGGTCTGAGATGCATCGGCGGATTTCGCGAGCCGGGCAAGGACATTCCAGTATTCGACCGGGTTAAAGGCCTCGATCTCCCGCTCTCGGTCCACTATCAGCCGCAGAGCGACCGACTGGACGCGACCGGCTGAAAGTCCACGGCGAATCTTGCCCCAGAGGACCGGCGAGAGCTTGTAGCCGACGATACGGTCCAGAACCCGGCGGGCTTGCTGGGCGTTCACAAGCTGCATGTCGATGTCGCGATAATCGGCGAACGCCTCTTCGACGGCGGAGCGCGTGATCTCGTGGAAAACCACGCGACGCAGCTCTACGTCTTTCATGTCTCTGAGTCCAAGTGCCTCGACAAGGTGCCATGAAATCGCCTCGCCTTCCCTGTCCGGGTCGGTAGCGAGGTAGACGGTTCTGGCTGCGCCCAGGGATTTCTTGATGTCTTTAAGCACGGATTCCCGGCCGCCGACATCGACATAAGTCGGCTCAAAGCCGTTGTCTACGTCTACTCCGAGTTTCCGCTGCGGCAGATCACGCACGTGGCCCATCGAGGCGACGACCTCGTATTCTGATCCCAGGAAACGTCCAACCGTCCGCGCTTTTGCGGGTGATTCGACGACGACGAGGTCTTTAGATTTCGTTTTCGCTTTGGCCAATTTTCGCCTAACTGTTTTCTCGTGATTCGATTGAGGTGTCGGACGGGTCGTTCGGGTGTTGGCCCGGGACTGCTACATACATCATGGAGCCAGCCTGGCGAACCAGGCCGTTCAATTCCAGCATGGTCAGTGCAGCGCTGACAACCGAAATTGGCTTCCCGGCGCGACGCTTGATCTCATCCACGTGCACCGGCTCCCCCTGCAATATATCAAGTAATTCTGACTCTACTGTACCGGTAACCGGCGCCGGTGCAGATAGTCCAAGCTGATCTCCGAGCCCCGCAATGTTCAACTCTTCCAGTATGTCCTGTACGTCGATAACGAGTTTCGCGCCCTGCTGAATCAGCCAGTTTGCGCCAGAGCTACGCTCGGACAGTGCGCTCCCCGGCACGGCAAACACTTCACGGTTCTGTTCAAGGGCGTGTGTGACCGTCAGCAGAGCACCACTCCGATACCCGGCTTCCACGACCAGCGTTCCAAGGGTCATCCCGCTTAAGATGCGATTTCGACGCGGAAAGTTTCTGGCGTGAGGTTTTACGCCGGGCGGGTATTCGCTCAAGACGGCACCTGATTCGGCGATCTTTCGAGCTAGATCCGCATGTGCCGCCGGGTAGACCCGGTCCAACCCGGATCCGACGCCGGCGATGGTCCGGCCACCGGCGTCCAACGCCGCGCGATGGGCGGCGGCGTCGATGCCGGCCGCAAGTCCACTGACCACGGTAACGCCATTCGCGGCCAGATCCCCGGCGAGTCGCGTCGCCATCTCGCGTCCGTACCCGCTGCTGGCCCGTGTTCCGACCACCGCAACAGAACGTTCATCGCCGGGCTCCAGTTTGCCCCTGATGTAAAGGACTGGAGGCGGATCATATATTTCGGCGAGCCGTGCAGGGTATTCCGGCGACCTGAGACAGATGACGTCGATTCCCGCCGATTCCAGCGCCTCCATCTCTGAGTCCGGATCGATCTCCGGCCGTCCCGAAACGATTTCACGGACCGTGGATCTATCCAGCCCAACGCCCGCGAGGTCAGACTGGCCGGCCCTCCACGCGATAGACAGATCTCCGAAACGCGCCTCGATCTGTCGTAGCCGGATCGGTCCAAGCCTGCGAATGCGGTTGAACGCGACCCAGTATTTGAGATCTGAGACGGGTTCGGTCATCACGACATCCCTCCCCGTCTACGCTGGAACCCACTGAGGAACTCACCGGACCCGGAAGCCTTGAACTTCTTGAAAACAGGGATTTCAAGCGCACCGAGACGGGTCTGGCGGAGAGGGCGGGATTCGAACCCGCGGTACCTTTGCCGGCACACACGCTTTCCAGGCGTGCCGATTAAGCCACTCTCGCACCTCTCCGCAGAAGTACCCGAAAACCACCGAAAGTCGATTGAACGACCCGCCCCCGGATGCGAACGGGAGTGATGAGTGGCGGAGAGGGCGGGATTCGAACCCGCGGTACGTTGCCGTACACCGCTTTTCGAGAGCGGCGCCTTAAGCCACTCAGCCACCTCTCCAACGAAAGAGTATAGCAACGGATCCGAGAGATCGATCGGTCCCAGGCCTTCAAAAACGGGGCGATTGCCGGCCGACCATTGCCTTGACCAGCCCGATCTCGGCCTCATACCATGATCGCGACCGAACCGGTCAATAATGCACCACAAGATATCAATCCGTTCACATGAGTCATCCATTACGTCGAATCTCGACGCCCGGGTGGCTCGTCTGCTTTTTAAACGCTTTTCACGTTCAGCGCACCCCCCGACTGTCACATGACCTCTGATTCCCGTAACGAGTGGGTGGGCGTCATCCTCGCTGCCGGTGCCGGTTCCCGGATGCGGTCTTCCATCCCGAAGCCACTGCATACCCTGTGCGGCCGCACGCTGCTCGAACAGACGATGTGGATCCTCCACGAAGCCGGGGTTGAGCGCATCGTGGTCGTCGCTTCGCCGTCGCTCGCCGCGGACCCGCGATTCCTTGAAATTATCGGCGAGGCCGCCGGAGCCCTCGCAACGGTCGCCATCCAGCGGGAACCGCGCGGAACGGGTGACGCCCTGTTGTCAGCCTCGGACGCCGCCAGCGATGCCTCGCACATCCTGGTCGCCAACGCCGACATGCCGCTCATCACCGCCGAGACGGTCCGCACGATGCTCGACACTCACACCGATTCACATGCAGCGATTACGCTGCTCACAGGGAAGGGGAGTGTTCCGGCGGGGTTCGGACGGGTGAGACGGGACGCGGCTGGTCGCGTGACCGAGATCGTGGAAGAGGCCGAGGCGGATGAAACCGCTCTATCCATCAACGAGTTCAATGCCGGCTATTACTGCATGGATGCGGGCCTTGCGTGGAATGTTCTCGCGGGTCTGCCGCCTTCACCGGGTGGTGAAATCTACATCACCGATGCCGTTGCCGCCGCCCTTGATTCCGGAGATACCAGGGCGACGGTGGAGACAGTGTTGGCCTCCGATCTTTCCGAGGTCACAGGAGTCAACGACCGAACGGAGCTCGCAGCGGCCGAGGCGGTGTTGCGTGCCCGGACTTCACGTCACTGGATGATCGAGGGGGTGACGATGATCGACCCCGAAACCACTTACATCGACTCCAGCGTGGTTATCGGTCGGGACACGACCATTCGGCCCAATACCCATCTCCTCGGGTCGACTACAATCGGCTTCGGCGCTGAAATCGGGCCGGGCAGCGTTCTGAAAGACACGCGGGTCGGCGAAGGCGCCCGTGTCGTCTCCTCCCACGCTGAGTCGGCTCGGATCGGCGACCGGGCGAGTATCGGTCCTTTCAGTCATCTGAGGCCGGGCGCTGTGATCGGATCTGATGTTCACGTAGGAAATTACGCCGAGGTAAAAAACAGCGTAGTCGGACCCGGCGCAAAGATCGGGCACTTCAGCTACGTGGGAGATGCGACGGTCGGCGCCGGTGCAAACATCGGTGCGGGAACGGTGACCTGCAATTACGATGGTGATGCGAAGCACCAGACGTACATAGGAGAAAACGTTTTCATCGGGTCCGGCACCATGCTGGTGGCGCCGATTTCTATAGGGGCCGGCGCGAGCACGGGAGCCGGCGCGGTGGTCACACATGACGTGTCCCCCGGGTCTCGCGTCGCCGGAGTACCGGCGAGGCCGTTGCCAGATACGGAATTGAACGTGGAGCAGGACACCGGAATCTGATCACCGGAAAGTTCTTTCAGCCCGCAGGTAATTCTTAACGACAGGGTATGACCAGGAGTTCAGAGCGTAGGAAATGAGTAACAGCGACGACCCCGGCGATAGACGATCTGACAACAGCGCAATGTCATTGAGTCAGTTCCGACTGGCTTCGAGCGGGGCCGACAATGCGGCCTGCGAAGACGACCCCCCTTATACGAACTTCAGGCATGATCCCCGACGGTCCGGCGGCGGTTCAACGGGGACCGGCCGATGAGCGGCGAAACCCTGGCCGGTTGGGTGGTGTTCGGGGTGGCGATAATTTCTTATGTTTTGGCATCGCTGGTCGCCGGTGTGGCCGCCGGGCGTGCGCCGGGAGTCCGGCTGCTGAGAAGTCCGGCGGATGGCGAAAACGGTGGTAATGGACGCCGGGCTCGGTACGATGCCGCCGTTCCGGTCGCCTCGCGAGCAGTTGTTTATGTCTCGCTCGTGGTTACGGCGGCGGCGTTGTTCGTGGCGCTTGGCGAGTATCTAACCGATGAAATGCAACGCGGAATTATCGTGGCGGGCGGCATAGTAGGCAGCCTCGCCACAACCCATCTCATCGCCGGGGCGCTGCGGATCAATGAACGGGTTGGCGTCGAGATGGCGGTCAGGCCCGTCGAGAAGCTGTTCGAGGCGATAGCTCGCATCCCCGGGCTGAGATCGCTGCTGCTGAGGGTCTCGGGAACGGCCGCGCTTATCGACAATTCAGACGACGTGGTTACCGCGGCTTTCGAACAGAATCTTGAACTCCTGGAAGCGGCGGGCGTCGCCACGGATGTGGAAGAGCTACGGATGATCCGCGGCGTACTGGATCTGGACACCACCCGCGTCCGGGAGATCATGCGGCCGCGCGTTGACATGGTGGTGGCGGAAGCGGAAGCGACCAGACGTGAGGTGGCAGACCTGATGATCGGAGAGGGTTATTCAAAGATCCCCGTGTTCCGGGGACAGATCGATGATGTCCTTGGGATCGTGTACGCACGGGATCTGCTCCGCGCTCAGCTCACCGAGCCAGATGGAGACAGGGGAATCCTGGACCTGGTCCGCCCCGCTATTTTCGTTCCGGAATCGCAATTCCTGGAGCACCTGTTGCAGGAATTCCAGCGTCATCACGTCAAAGTGGCGATCGTTGTGGACGAATACGGCGGTGTCTCCGGGCTGGTGACCTACGAAGACCTGGTGGAAGAGATCGTCGGAGAGCTTGAAGACGAGTTCGATCAGGACGAGCCGGAGCTTCAGAAGATAAGTGATGACGAATCACTGGTCGACGCCCGGCTGACGCTGGATTCGCTGAACGAAACGTTCGATACGGCGATAGAAGGCGACGGATTCGATACCGTGGGCGGACTTGTCTACAGGGAGCTCGGCCGCATGCCGGTGGTGGGGGATAAGGTGTCTGTGGACACGCTCGAGATGACGGTTGAATCTACGATCGGCCGGCGTATCAGGCAAATAAGAATCGTCCGGCAAGCGGCGGCAACGGAGAACGCCTGAACGGCATTGTTGCTCTCCGTTCGACTCGTTGTCCCGGCGTGGGGGCGTAATCCCCTCCGGCCGGACATGAGCGGCCCAACGGTTTCATGAAGCCGCGAGAATGGGAGCAAATAGCGGCGCCCGGACGGGTGCCCGGATCTGAGTTCGGTTTCGGCTTGCCGGGGCCACACGTCCCTTTTGTTCTTCACATTTTGATAGCGTCGAATGCAGCGATCTTCCGTGGTTCAACTGCAAGATCAACACGGGCCTGTGTCCGGCGATCGGGCCGTCGATCGAGAATCTGAATCGGCGTTCAGACGCAAAACAGGCCCCGGCGTACACCGGGGCCTGTTTGTGTTTCGGATCGAGTCCCGAGGTTAGTCAGTCGCCACCTTGTTGACGATGGCAAACGCACCGGTCGCGATGTTGTCCTCACCGAGTGCGTCAAGGGTGTGGACTGAACCGGCTGAGAACGCCGAGTTCGACAGGTCAACGGTGACCGAGAATGCGCCTGCGCCGTTCGCCTCAACCTCAGCGAGCACCACGGTGCCGAAACGACCGTCGGCGCCGACCGTGGTTACACGAAGGGCGACCATCTCAGTGCCGAGGAAGCCAGCGCCAATGACATTGGCCTCGGTCGTGCTACCTTCTGCCTCTTTGAGTTCGATGAACCCTGCGGAGCCGGTACCAGCGTCGACGACGAGAATGGCGGTTGCGGTCTGTACGCCGTCTTTGCCGTCTATACCGTCTTTACCGGGGATACCGGGTAGACCGGGGTTACCGGGCTTGCCGGGGTTACCGGGCTCGCCGGGTGCGCCGGGTAGGCCAGGTGCGCCAGGTTCACCGGGGTTACCCGGGTTACCGGGAAGTCCGGGTTTTCCAGATTCACCGGGGTTACCCGGGTTGCCGGGTAGACCAGGATCACCCTGCGGTCCGGGAGGGCCAGCGTCGCCCGTGCAGGCTGCAAGCGCCAACACGGCAACTAACGAAAGCGTGAGGAAGATCAGTTTTCCTCTTCCGCGCATGAATAGATTCATTGAGCCCCGTCCTCCATCCTTGAGGTGTATCGGCGCAAGCCCGGGCGGGAACGCCATTCTTCTTTTGGAACGGCGGGTCTTAAGTGGCCAGCCACACTAGAAAAATTCGCACTCAGCCCGCGACATTTTAGCCCCCTGTGAGCGCTCGCCAAACAATATCTCAGGCCCTTCGCGGGTGTCAAGGTAGATTCGAGGGATCGAGACGCTTCGTACCGGTCCAGTCATCAACCTGGGCAAACGCTGCCGAATCTAGTTCATTCGCTACCGGAACGGCAGCAGTGTGACGACAAAGTCGCAACGCTGACCATCACGTAACCGTGTAAACCGCAAGGGTTGCGCAGGATATTCAAGCCGTATGCGGGGGTGTGAAGTCGTGACCCCGACCCGTCCTGTCAACCCATTTTTCAGGAACGTCGCCATCGTGTTTTCTGCACGACGAACCGCGGCCGACTGCGTGCTATACTTTGTTCGCCCTCGCGCCCGACGGATTTCACCACGCGGAATGTGGTCTTCCCGGGGCCTGCATTGTTCAGGCGCACGGCGAGGGTTTTTCCACCGAGCTGTTCGGTATTCGAATTGCGTAATCTCCAGGAGACACCTACCACTTGGACCAGGCGACAAAAGCGACGATAGTCGAGGAACACAGGCGACACGATACCGACAAAGGGTCGGTCGAGGTCCAGGTGGCGATCCTCACGGGACGGATTACCGAACTCACGGAACACCTCAGAGAGCACAAGCACGACCACGCGTCGAGGCGCGGACTCTTGAAACTCGTCGGCCAACGACGAAGGCTCCTGAGTTATCTCAACAACAATGATGTGGGGCGTTATCGCGCCATCATTGAAAAACTCGGCTTGCGAAGGTGAGCCGGATAGCACCCCTTCGATAAAGAGCGGGGGTGTTTTTTTATGGGATCGGCCTGGAACCAGGGCGGCCCGACACCGGGACGAGAGCGCAAGATCGGCCCGGATGAACAAAAATGGAGCCGGTACAGAGTCCGGCCGGTCCTATCCCGCAACTCCGGGGAGGACCAGAAGATGGGATTAGTCAGTTAATGATTTCCAATTTTGAGATCGAATTTGGAGCGCGCACGCTCAAGTTAGAGATCGGCCGGATAGCCAATCTCGCCGGGGGCGCGGTCACGCTTACATACGGCGACACGATGATGCTCGTCACGGCCTGCGGGTCCAAGCGACCGCGCCCCGGGCAAGATTTTTTTCCGCTGACCGTGGATTACGAAGAGAAGATGTACGCCCGGGGCAAGATCCCCGGCAGTTTCTTCAAGCGCGAAGGGCGGCCGAGCAGCGAAGCGACCCTCATGGCGAGGATCACGGACAGGCCTCTTCGGCCTTTGTTCCCCAAGGGGTACAAGAACGAGGTCCAGATTGTCGCGAGCGCCCTCTCCGTTGATATGGAGAACCCGACCGACGTGCTCGGGATCATCGGCGCATCCGCCGCATTGACCATCTCCGAAATTCCGTACGACGACCCGATCGGCGCCTGCCGCATCGGTCTTATCGACGACGAACTCGTGGTGAACCCGACGTACGCCGAGATTGAGGAAAGCCTCCTCGACCTCGTGGTCGCCGGGACTGCCGACGCCATCATGATGGTGGAGGCCGGTTCCAAAGAGGTCTCCGAAGACGTGATCGTCGAGGCGCTTCGTCTAGCACAGGAAGTCAACGGCGAGATCGTTGAGCTCATCCGTGAGATCCAGGCCAAGGTCGGCAAGAAGAAGTGGGAAGTCGAGAGCGATCCCGCCGAAGAAGAGGCCGAGGCGGCTGCCCGTGCCCACATCGGCAACCAGATCGTTGACGCCCTCGCGGCGCCGGGCGACAAGTCTTCACGCGAGGACGCGCTGGAAGAGATCAACCACGCAATGAAGGAAGCCCTCAAGGAGTCGCACGACGAGCGGCATTTACAGGGCGCGTTCTACGCTCTGGAGACTGAAGCGGTCCGTTCAGCGATCCTCGAGGACGGACGCCGGCCTGATGGCCGGGCACTGACCGACCTGCGAGACCTGTCGTCCGAGGTCGGATACCTGCCCCGCACGCACGGAAGCGCCATCTTCACCCGCGGCGAGACTCAGGCGCTTTCTATCGTGACCCTTGGTTCTCCCGGCGAACGCCAGCGGATGGACACGCTGAGTCCGATCAGCGAAAAGCACTACATGCACCACTACAACTTCCCGCCCTATTCCACCGGCGAGACCGGTCGGATGTTCACGGGTCGCCGAGAGATCGGTCACGGCATGCTCGCCGAGCGCGCCCTCGTACCGGTTCTACCGAGCAAGGAAGACTTCCCGTACACCGTTCGAGTGGTGTCCGAGATCATGAGCTCGAACGGCAGCAGTTCCATGGCGAGCGTCTGCGGCTCCACGCTGAGCCTGATGGATGCCGGCGTGCCACTCAAGGCGCCTGTGGCCGGTATCGCCATGGGCCTCGTCTCCGGTGACGATGGCCAGCGCGCTGTCCTGACGGACATCCAGGGCGCGGAAGACCACTCCGGTGACATGGACTTCAAGGTGGCCGGGACCCGAGACGGGATCACGGCGCTCCAGATGGACATCAAGGTCAAGGGAATCACCTGGGAGCTGATGAGCGACGCCCTGGCCCAGGCCAGGGACGCCCGCAACGCCATCCTGGATCACATGGCGACGACCATCCCGACGCACCGCGCCGAGATGAACGAGTTCGCCCCTCGAATGATCTCCACGTCAGTCCCGACCGACAAGATCGGCACGATCATCGGCCCGGGTGGCAAGGTGATCCGGGGCATGATCGACGAATTCGGTGTGACGATCGACGTGTCGGACGACGGCACGGTGGTAATCGGTTCGCCGAATGCGGAGTCAGCAGAAGCGGCCCTCGCGCAGATCGAGGCGATGACGGGCGAGGTCGAGGTCGGCACTCGTTACAAGGGCAAGGTCGTCAGGCTCATGACGTTCGGCGCATTCGTCGAACTATTCCCGGGCAAAGACGGCCTGGTCCACATCAGCGAGCTCGCCGATGAGCGCGTGCCTTCCGTGGAAGCGGTCGTCAACATCGGCGACGAGCTGGAAGTTCTCGTTACCGAGATCGACGGAATGGGGCGGGTCAACCTGTCGGCAAGACCGGCGGTGTTGTCCGGAGATGCGAAGATTGGATCCGACGGTAGTGGTCGTAACGGTGGCGGTGGCGGTGGCGACCGGCCTCGCAGTTTCGACCGCGGTGGTCGCGGCGGCGGACGTGGCGGTGACCGCGGACGCGGCGGACCACGCCGGGATGGACCCGGCGGCGGCGGACCGCGCAGGCGGGTTGGCGGTTTCGACGGCGAACGCCGGCAAGGCCCGCCTTCCAGATAGGTTTTTGAGATGACGGATCAGCCGATAAAAGTTGTCGTTAACGGAGCGCTTGGCCGCATGGGACAGACGGTCCTGGGCGCGGTGAATGGCGACGACGCCACGACCACTGTCGGCGGCGCGGATAGCGCCGCATCGGCTGACACCGTCTCCGTTCCGGGCGGCAACCCGGTTCCGCTCGCACCCTCACTGGCCGAGCTTCTGCGAAAGGTTGACGCTGATGTGGTGGTCGACTTTTCCAACGGGGATGGAGCGGTGCAGGCAATGGAGGCGGCGACAGGTTCGGGGGTCCGGGTTGTGTCTGGATCGACCGGCGTTCCGGCCGGCGAACTTGAGCGGCTGGGCGGCGTGGCGGAAGAAGCCGGGATCGGGATCATCAGCGCATCTAACTTCGCGCTGGGTGCGGTGATGATGATGTACCTGGCCGAAATTGCCGGACCCCATTTCGGGTACGCCGACCTGATCGAAAGCCACCACGAGGCGAAGATCGACGCCCCTTCCGGCACCGCACTTTCCATAGCGGAAGCGGCACGGGCCGGACGGGACGGTGACTTCACTTATAACCAGCCCGAAAAAGTGACTCTGGACGAGGTCCGTGGCGGAATCATGGGCGGTGTGAATGTGCACAGCGCTCGCATGCCCGGCCGAATGGCGAGGCACGAGCTCGTGTTCGGAACGTCGGGACAGACGCTCTCGATCATTCATGACACGATTAACCGTGATTGCTACATGCCCGGCGTGCTGGCGGCGGTTAAACGAGTGATGTCGCTCAAGGGGTTGATGCTCGGACTTGACCAGGTACTGGGCCTCCGAGACCCCGCTAAGCCGTAGCCGCGGACGCCACGGTCCTGTTTCGCAAACGCGAACCCGGGATGCGGCAAGGCGAACCGCGGCGATATCGCCAACGGGACACCGGCCGATCGCGATGCACGCTTCATCACGACGCGCAAGTCTCTGACGGCGTCTACCTCCACGATTGATCCACCCCGCACTGTAAAATCGCGTACCTCCTGAACATAGAACGGTTGAAAAAATGTCTGACAGCAACCTGACCATCGCTATCGTCGGTGCGACCGGCGCAGTAGGGGCGGTCGCACTGGAACTCCTCGCCGACAGGTCCTATCCCCCCGAGCGCATCATCGCCATGGCGTCGTCGCGTTCGGCCGGTAAGAAATTGCCGTACCTCGGCACGGAGTTGACCGTCATAGAGGCCACCCCGGACGCCTTTGACGGCGTGGACGTGGCGTTTATTTCCGCCAGCGCGGACGTGAGCCGTGCCCTCGCGCCAGAAGCGGTAAAACGGGGGGCGCTGGTGATCGACGACGGATCGGCGTTCCGAATGGATCCGGCCGTGCCGCTTGTCGTGCCCGAGGTGAATGGCGCAGATCTTGAATGGCACCAGGGAATCGTCTCGATCCCGAACTGCACGACCACGCCACTGGCGATGTCCCTGGCGGCGCTCGGCCAGGTCGCTACCGTGACCCGCGTGACGGTGGCGACATACCAGGCCGTGTCCGGCACGGGCGCCGCAGCGGTTCGAGAGCTAGATGAGCAGGCCGGTGATCTTCTTGCCGGCCGGACGGTAAATCCCAGGGAGTACCCGCACCAGATCGCTTTCAATGTATTGCCCCAGGTCGACGATTTCGCCGCCGACGGCTATACCGGCGAAGAGCACAAGATGATCAACGAGACGCGGAAGATACTCCACGACTCCGATATCGCCATATCTCCGACCTGCGTGCGCGTGCCTGTGCCGGTGACGCACAGCGAAGCGGTACAGGTGGAGTTCGGACGGCCCATGAGCCCGAATGAGGCCACCCGGTTGTTATCCGAATTCCCCGGCATAGTCGTGGTGGACGAGCCTCAGGCCAGCGTCTACCCTATGCCCTCCCAGGCATCGGGCCGGGATGAGGTGTTTGTGGGGCGGATACGCAAGGACGCGTCACATCCGAACGGCCTGGCGCTCTGGATCGCGTGCGACAACCTCAGAAAAGGGGCGGCTCTGAACGCACTCCAGATCATGGACGAAGCGGTGCGCCGAAACTGCGTGAAGCCGGGACGGTAGGTCAGCCCGACCCCGGTGTCCGGCATGACCCGGCACGACAGTCACACGTACCGCAACCGCCGCCCGGCGCGATCCGGCGGCTGAAATAATCGTGAAATTTCACGGGAGTAACGGCAATGACAGATTTCGGCCGACTGCTCACAGCGATGATCACCCCGTTCGATGAGGACGGTGAGTTGAACTACGGGAAGGCCAGAAAGCTGGCCAGCGCCCTGATAGACGCCGGTAACGACGGTCTCGTAATCGGTGGCACCACTGGCGAAGCCCCCGCGCTCGGCAACGACGAAAAGATCCGGCTTTTCACCGAGGTAAAGGAAGAGATCGGCGATCGCGGAAGCGTCGTCGTCGGGACCTCTGACAACGACTTCCCCAACTCGCTGGTGCTGACGAAGGAAGCGGAGGCGACCGGCGCTGACGGCGTGTTGCTTACGGTACCGGCGTACAACAAGCCGCCACAGGAGGGGCTGTTCCAGTACTTCCGCGGCCTCGCCGAGTCCACCTCCCTGCCCTGCCTGCTTTATAACGTTCCATCAAGGACGGCGCTCAATATGACCGCCGATACGACGCTTCGTGTGGCCGAGATCGACAACGTGGTCGGCGTCAAGGAAGCGTCAAGCGATCCGGTACAGATCACGATGGTGATCGACGGCGCCCCGGAGGGCTTCCGGGTGTGGAGCGGGAACGACGATGAGACTTTCTCCATCATGGCCACCGGCGGGCACGGCATCGTTAGCGTCGCCGGTCACATCGTGAGCCAGCAGATCAAGACGATGATGGGGCTGATCCTCGAGGGCGATATCGAGGCAGCGGCCGCCGAACATCGCCGCCTGTTGCCGCTGTTCAAAGCGATCTTCTGGGTGACCAACCCGATTCCGATCAAGTACGCCGTGAACCGGACGGGCTTCGATGCCGGGACGCACCGTTTACCGATGGTGAGCATGGACGAGGCGGACCCGGGAGCGAAGAAGCGCCTGGACGAGATGCTGGACCGTTACGAGATGGACCTGCCGGTCAGCTAGAGACCTGCCGGTCAGCTATTCAAATGCCCTGAACCGCGCATGAGGTAAACGTCCGCCGATTCAAACTTCCGGCAGATACATGAACCCCCCGGCCTGATGTCGGGGGGTTCTTTTTTCCGGTCTTCATGACCGGATTACCGGCTTCGGAATCGGGCCGTTTTACTTCGAGATGATGTCGCTCAAGACGACGGTCTCTTCTCGCCTCGGTCCGCTCGAGATGATGGAGGCCTTCACGCCAAGAAGATCCTCGATGAACCGTATGTAGGCCATGGCATTGGGCGGCACGTCTTCCGGGCGTGTGATGCCTGCCGTCGATCCGGTCCAGCCCGGGAGTTCTTCGTAGATCGGCGTGCTTCTTGCCAGCAGTGAGCTATCGATCGGGAAGTTCTCGGTGCGCACGCCGTCGATCTCATATGCGACGCACACCTTGACCGTGTCAAAACCGTCCAGGATGTCGAGCTTGGTGACGATCAGGGCGTCAAAGCCGTTTACCTTGGCGCTGTAGCGGCCGGCGACGCCGTCAAACCAGCCGACTCTCCTGGGCCTGCCGGTGGTCGTCCCGATTTCTTTGCCGACGGTCCTGATTCTCTCCCCGATTTCGTCTTCCAGTTCCGTGGGGAACGGACCGGCGCCTACCCGCGTTGTATAGGCCTTGAACACACCGGCGACACTCCTGAAGGCGCGGGGACCGATTCCCAGGCCGGAGAGTGCTCCGCCGACCGTGGGGTTGGACGACGTGACGTAGGGGTAGCTGCCGTGGTCAAGATCAAGGAGAGCGCCCTGCGCGCCTTCCAGGATCAAGTTTTCGCCGGACTCAAGTGCCTCTGCAACAAAGTACTCGGCCGGTTTGATGTAGGGACCGAGTTCGGTCGCCCACCGACTGGCCGCCTCAAATATCGCATCGATATCGACGGGATCCGCGCCGTAGATTTTCGTGAGGACTTCGTTTTTGAAATCAACGATCCCCGGGAGGCGCAGCGCCAGGTCTTCCGGATCAAGAAGTTCTCCGGCGCGGAGGCCCGTGCGGTTCACCTTGTCCAGGTATGCCGGGCCTACCCCGCGACCGGTGGTGCCGATCGCAGCGTTTCCACGCCGGGTTTCTTCCAGTTTGTCGAGCTCCACGTGGTAAGGCAGGATCAGGTGGGCGCGATCACTCACGACGAGCTTGTCCGGGGTCAGGTCCAACTCGTTGATCTCGCCGAGCAGGACGTCCGGGTCCACCACGACACCGTTCCCGATGATGTTGGTGACATGAGGCCAGCAGATGCCGCTTGGTACCAGGTGGAGTTTGAAGGTCCCGGCATCGTTGATAACGGTGTGTCCGGCGTTGTTCCCGCCCGAGTAACGCGCCACGGCGGAGGCATCCCGGGCGAGATAATCAATAATCTTGCCCTTGCCTTCATCACCCCATTGTCCACCGATCACGGCGTAAGCCGGCATGCCGTTGCCTCAACCCGCCCCGCCGGAGCCGTCCAGCGATGCGGGAACTGTTCCCTAGCGCGTACAAAAGACCGCACGCGCGCAAACGGCTCTTCGACGGCGACTAGTCCACCGGAGAGCGCCTCCAGATTATACCCGCGGGAATGGCTGATGGCGGGCCGAAATCTGCCTCTGGATTGCTCCCCAAATCTGTTGACCCGCCCCATCGGTAGCGGTATATTTGGAAGTCGCCCTGAAATACCTCGGTATTCGGGACGCCCCGTGAGAACCTGCCGGGGACCTCGGTCGCCCGCGGGGAAACGAGGATCTGGACCTTGAAAACTGAATATCTGACTCCAAAACTCCGAGTAGCCGAGAGATAGCCGAACCTTAATGTGGGTCAAGCTATTAAGGGCGCACGGGGGATGCCTTGGCACCAGAAGCCGAAGAAGGGCGTGGCTAGACTGCGATATGCCACGGTTAGCTGTCCAGCGAGCTTAGCCGTGGATTCCCGAATTGGGTAACCAGCCTGCGCGAGCAGGAGCCCGGTGTAAACCGGGGGGTAAGCGGGGGAACTGAAACATCTAAGTACCCCGAGGAAAAGAAATCAACCGAGATTCCCATAGTAGCGGCGAGCGAAATGGGATCAGCCTAAACCGTTGGGGCCTAACGGACTGAAGTCCTATGCCTTAGCGGTGTTGTAAGACGCAACGTGGAAGCGCTTCAGAGCTTCCGGAGAGTTACAAACTGTTTGCTTAGCCGAACGTCCTGGAAAGGACGGCCACAGAGGGTGATAGACCCGTAGGCGAAAAGTAAACAACTCTCTGATGTGTTCTTGAGTACCACGGGGCACGGGAAACCCTGTGGGAATCTGGGGGGACCACCCTCCAAGGCTAAATACTTCTGGTGACCGATAGTGAACAAGTACCGTGAGGGAAAGGTGAAAAGCACCCCAAGTAGGGGAGTGAAATAGAACTGAAACCGTGTGCCTACAAACCGTGGAAGTCCCGTTTTATCGGGATGACCGCGTGCCTATTGAAGAATGAGCCGGCGAGTTAATCTGCGTAGCTAGGTTAAGGTATGACGTACCGGAGCCGTAGCGAAAGCGAGTCTGAATAGGGCGAACACCGACTTAAGAGGAAATCGTCTTTGAAGCTCTTAGTGAACACTCGATTATTGATTTCTGATTAAATCTTCGGATTTATGAAGGATGAAATATGAAGGTAATTAGCACCGAGTGAATGAGACGGTGAAATCTTTCTGTCGAGGGTTGTGCGGATTAGACCTGAAACCGTGTGAGCTACCCATGGCCAGGATGAAGCCCGGATAATATCCGGGTGAAGGTCCGAACCCGTTTACGTTGCAAAGTGATGGGATGAGCTGTGGGTAGGGGTGAAATGCCAAACGAACACGGAGATAGCTGGTTTTCCCCGAAATGCATTTAGGTACAGCCTCGGATAATTGCCTCGCGGAGGTAGAGCTCTGGATGGACTAGGGGGCGTGAGCTTACCAAACCCAACCAAACTCCAAATGCCGTAGAGGTTTAATCCGGGAGTGAGACAGTGACGGATAAGCGCCATTGTCGAAAGGGAAACAGCCCAGATCGCCAGCTAAGGCCCCAAAATACGGACTAAGTGTGAAACGTAGTTGGAATGCTCAGACAGCCAGGAGGTTGGCTTAGAAGCAGCCATCCTTTAAAGAGTGCGTAACAGCTCACTGGTCGAGGGTTCCTGCGCGGAAAATAAACGGGGCTCAAGTCCGTTGCCGAAGCTGCGGGATTCCAGAGTAATTCTGGGATCGGTAGGGGAACGTTCTCAGGGGGTCGAAGGTAGATTGGAAGATCTGCTGGACCGCTGAGAAGTGCGAATGCCGGCATGAGTAGCGACAATCCTGGTAAGAATCCAGGACACCGGAAGTCCAAGGTTTCCTACGCAACGTTGATCGACGTAGGGTTAGTCGGTCCTAAGGCGAAGCCGAAAGGCGATGTCGATGGACAGCAGGTCAAAATTCCTGCACCACTTAACTTCCGTTTTAAAGTCTCGGGGGGACGCGGAGAGCTAGACGAAGCATGCCTATTGGACATGGTGTGTTTATTCCTGCAGGCGAGCTGCGGCGTTAAAAGTGCCGTGGTGTTTGAGCTGAGAGGAATGCGAACCCTTAGGAACTCCTTCGGGAACTTCGTTGAAGTTGGACCGCCAAGAAAAGCCTCGAAACAAGGAAACGAGTGACCGTACCGCAAACCGACACAGGTGGACAAGGGTAAATGCCCTCAGGTGACCGGGAGAACCATCGTTAAGGAACTCGGCAATCTAACCCCGTAACTTCGGGATAAGGGGTGCCGCTGGCGTATTAGGTTTTACACCGAAAAGCGTTGGCGGCCGCAGAGAATAGGCCCAAGCGACTGTTTACCAAAAACATAGGTCTGTGCCAAAGCGCAAGCTGATGTATACAGGCTGACGCCTGCCCAGTGCCGGAAGGTTAAGGGGAGGAGTGAGAGCTCCGAACTGAAGCCCCGGTGAACGGCGGCCGTAACTATAACGGTCCTAAGGTAGCGAAGTCCCTTGTCGGGTAAGTTCCGACCTGCACGAAAGGCGTAACGACTTGGGCGCTGTCTCAACGGTGGACTCGGTGAAATTGCAGGACCCGTAAAGATGCGGGTTACCCGCGGCAGGACAAAAAGACCCCGTGGAGCTTTACTGCAGCTTGGCATTGAATCGTAGTTAATGGTGCGCAGGATAGGTGGGAGGCTTTGAAATTCTGACTTCGGTCAGGGTGGAGCCGTCGTTGAGATACCACTCTTCATTAATAGCGATCCTAACCTTTAATAAGGGACATTGTCTGGCAGGCAGTTTGACTGGGGCGGTCGCCTCCCAAAATGTAACGGAGGCGCCCAAAGGTCACCTCAGGCTGGATGGAAATCAGTCTAAGAGTGCATTGGCATAAGGTGGCTTGACTGCGAGACCAACAAGTCGAGCAGGGACGAAAGTCGGGCAAAGTGATCCCACGGTACCGAGTGGAAGGGCCGTGGCTTAACGGATAAAAGCTACCCCGGGGATAACAGGCTTATC
>CAYYRD010000028.1:0-33184 GCA_964474025.1 uncultured Dehalococcoidales bacterium
CGATGCCGGGATGGGCCCGGGTCCTCACGACCACACCGGCAAGCCCGGCGAGCTGCTCGATAGCCTGGGCGCCCTCGGCGTGAGCCCGGCGGAGATCGGGGTTGTCGTTATCACGCACACCCACGGTGACCACATCGGTTGGAACGTCTCATACAACGCTGGCATCGCCAGGGCAACGTTCCCGAACGCCCGGTACCTGGTCGCCCGTGCTGACTGGGAGCATTACTCACGGCCCGAGAACTCGAACGAGGCGTTTGACCGCTCCATCAAGCCGCTTGAGGCGCTCGGCGTCCTTGAACTGGTGGAAGGCGTGCACGAGATTCGGCCCGGCCTTTCCACGCTCCCGACGAACGGACACACACCCGGCCACCAGTGCGTCCTTGTCGAATCGAACGGCGAGACCGGCGTGGTCACCGGTGACCTGTTTCACAACGTGGCCCAGATATCGGAGCCGGACTGGTGCCCGATATTTGACTGGAACACGACGGTCTCCACCCGCTCACGCCGTGAACTGCTCGCCAGGGCGGAACGCGAGGAGTGGACCGTGTTCTCGGGGCACCTCGGCATCGGCAAGAGCATCGGCAAGGTGGTGCGTTCGGGCGAGAAAGCTTCGTGGCTGGCGCTCTAGACTCGGTATGACGCGGGCGTGTTGTCGCCCACACGGGTAAACCGGATACTTCCGGAACACCCACAATGACACCCGGATTACCGGGCGGGGATCAACGACTTGCCGAGATCCGATACGAAGACCGTTTACGTTTGCTCCGAGTGCGAGACCCGCTTCCCACGCTGGGAGGGCCGTTGCTCCCGCTGTGGCGCATGGAACGCGCTGAACGAGTTCTCTGAGCCGCGTAACAGGCCGGGTTCCAACGGCGGGCCAATCGGCTCCCGGGTATCTGATCCGATTTCGATGGTCGAGCCGATCGAGCTCTCCCGGGTCGAGGAGAACACGTCGAAACGACTCGGGACCGGGATAGGCGAGTTTGATCGCGTGCTGGGCGGGGGCGCTGTCGCCGGTTCGGTGCTGCTGCTGTCGGGCGACCCGGGGGTCGGCAAGTCCACCCTTCTGCTTCAGACGGCCGGTTCCATCGCCGCCAAACAAGGTTCGGTCCTTTACGTTTCCGGCGAGGAATCCGCGGACCAGGTGAGGATGCGCGCCGGACGTCTCGGCGTAACCGGTGACCGGATTTTTCTATTGAACACAGATGACGTGGACGCCATCGTCGCCCGGACCGACATCCTCAAGCCCAGCCTTGTTGTGGTCGATTCGATTCAGACCGTGACTGCCCCGGATGTCCCGGGCGCCGCGGGCAGTGTCAACCAGGTGCGGGAGTGCGCTCGCCGACTGACCGCTCGCTCGAAGACATCCGGCATCCCGCTGATTCTTGCCGGGCATGTGACAAAGGACGGATCGATAGCCGGGCCTCGCGTACTGGAACACACGGTGGACGTTGTGCTTCAGTTGTCGGGCGATGGACACGGGAACCTGCGCACTCTTCACGGCATCAAGAACCGGTACGGCCACACGAACGAGGTCGGCGTGTTCGAGATGGGGACGAAGGGTCTTTTAGAGGTGACCGATCCTTCAAGATCGTTGTTGACCGACCGATCGACACGCCCCGAATCCGCGCCCGGAACAGCCGTCGCGGCCGTGATAGAAGGCACACGTCCGCTGGTCGTCGAGGTCCAGGCCTTGACCGCGCCCTCCGGCGGGCAGACTGCGCGACGCGTCGCCACCGGCATCGACCTCGCGCGTGTGAATCAGGTCGTCGCGGTGCTCGCCAGGCGGGTTGGATTGCCGCTGGCGTCGCAGGACGTGATCGTGAGCGTAACCGGCGGGATGAGGCTCACCGAACCGGCCGCGGACCTGCCGGTGGCGATCGCCATAGCGTCCAGCCTTCTCGACGTTGCGGTGGATGTGGGACTTGCTGCGGCGGGCGAGATCGGGCTTTCCGGCGAGTTACGGGCGGTACCGCAAGCGGACCGTCGGCGGTCCGAAGCCGAGCGTCTCGGGTTTCGCGCATGCCTGCTCCCCATGTCTTCCGACGGTCCATCAAAGGATTCTCCGGGAGATGACAGATCCGGAGTTCGGGTCGCAACACTCGCAGAGGCCGTTCGTGCGGCGCTACCGCGACAGCGTGACGGGTTACACTACGCTGAATCGAGAATTGGAGCCGGACCGGGCACATGAAGCGTGGATCGGCGACTCCCGAGATTCCGAGGAGCGACCGATGACAAGCACCCGGGTGAGCCCGGTGACCGATTTGACGCTGGCCGAAAAGCGCGAACGCCTGACCGAGATTTTGCGCGGCTACGGTTCCTTGATCGTGGCGTATTCCGGTGGTGTAGACAGCGCTTTCCTGGCCGCGGCGGCCCAGGACACGCTCGGGGATCGGGCGATCGCCATCACGGCCCATTCGCCAAGTCTCTCCGAAGACGAGCTAAGCGACGCCGTAGAACTGGCGGCCACGCACAACTGGAACCACCGGGTGATCGTCACCGACGAGATCAACGATCCCCGATACGCGGCAAACGACCTGCAGCGCTGCTTCTTCTGCAAGACCGAGCTGTATACGCACCTGATAGAGATCGCCCGGAATGAAGGCTGGAACGAAGTCGCAAACGGCACGAACTCCGACGATCTCGGGGATTTCAGGCCCGGCCTGGACGCGGCGCGCGATTTCACCGTCCGCAGCCCCCTCGTCGACGCCGGCCTGACGAAGGCCGATATCCGGACGCTTTCGAAAGAGATGGAACTCCCTACCTGGGACAAACCGGCGCAGGCCTGTCTGGCGTCGAGAATTCCATACGGCACGATGGTCACGGTTGAAGCCCTGACCCAGATAGCGAAGGCCGAGCGCGGGCTTCGGGCGGCCGGATTCCGGCAATTACGGGTACGTCACCACGGCGATGTCGCACGTATCGAGGTTCCGGTAGAAGACCTGGCGGCGTTGATCGACGATGAGACGCGCCAGACCATCGTGAGGACGACCCGGGAAGCCGGATACCTGTACGTGACGATGGACCTGTCCGGGTTCCGATCCGGCAGCATGAATGAGGCTATCGGCAAAGCGGCGGCGCCGGTTGCGCCGACAAAAAGCGGAGGGCCTTCATAGCGCCCCTGAACCCGCTTGACGCGATGAGCGCCGGGATGCTTGCACGATGATATCCGCCTACATCGACATGATCGGCGGTGCGTCCGGTGACATGTTGCTGGGCGCCCTGATTGATGTCGGGCTTCCGATCGACGATCTCCGAACCGAGCTCTCCTTGATGGATGTTCACGGGTACGCGCTTCGATCCGAAAGCGTTTCACGTGGCGCGCTTAACTGCACCCTTTTGCACGTGGACCTGGATGAAGAGGGCCGGCGAAGGCGCGGCTGGGACGAGCTATCCGGGACGGTCGAATCCAGCCATTTGCCGGACGAAGTGAAGACGAAAGCGATCGAGGTACTGGATCGGCTTACCGATGCAGAGTCGCTCGTACACGGAGTGGATCGGCACCACCTGACGCCGCACGAGCTTGGCACTGTAGACACGCTCGTCGATATCGTCGGCGTCATCGCCGGCTTCCGTCTGCTCGGCGTCGAGCGCATTTCTGCGGGCCCGTTCCCGGCAGGGACGGGCTTTGTGATGAGCGATCACGGGCGAATCCCCGGCATCGCTCCGGCCACGGCACAGGTATATGCGGCGGCAAACGCGCCAGTGAGGTCGGCGAGCCAGTGGGGACCGAAGGGCGAGACGGTAACGCCTTCAGGCGCCTCCCTCGTCACCTCCATCGCCAGCTTCGATCAAGTTGAAATCAGCGTGGAGAAGATCGGATACGGCGCCGGCTCTCGAGATCCGGAGGACTACCCGAACGCGCTTGGCCTCTGGATCGGTGAGACGGCGGCGGGATCCAGGTCACAGTCCCTGGACGGCGGCCTGTCTTTGCTGGAGACCAACATCGATGATATGGGCGGGGAGGGTTTTGGATACGTCCAGGAGCGGCTCCTCGAGACGGGCGCACTCGACGTGTGGATGACGCCCATCCAGATGAAAAAGAACCGGCCGGCCGTTCTGCTATCGGTGCTGGTCAAAGAAGGCGACGCGGACAACGCCGCCAACGTGATCATGCGTGAGACCTCCACGTTGGGCGTCCGTCGACGTGCGGTCGAGCGATACGCAGCGGACCGCGAGATCGTGGAGTTGGAAACCTCACTCGGCCCTGCCCGGGTCAAGATAAAGCGCGTGGACGGCGATGTGGCCGGGATAGCGCCGGAATACGAAGACTGCAGAGCCCTCGCCATCAAGCACGGGTTTACGCTTGCCGAAGTCATGAGACGCGTCGGCGACGAGGCACGTGCCCGGGTTTGAGTCCGGCTCGAAATCACCCCGAATGACAGCGGCGGGGCGTAACCCGGTTTCTGATTTCGCGTCCGAATCGTTCCCGGCCATGGGCGGAAGCGCAATGCCCGCCCCTTGAACGCGGAACCGTCTGCCTTCAAAATTAACCACTCGGGCATTGGCGCCCAGGATGAGCCCCAGTGGCGCAGTGGTAGCGCAGCCGATTTGTAATCGGCAGGTCGGTGGGTTCGAATCCCCCCTGGGGCTCCAAACTCTCAGAAAAGGTGGCATCTGGGACCCGGCTGGAGCAACCCGGTTTCGGATTACATCTTTCCGACGCCAACGCTGCGGTGTTAATGTTAGAATTGCCGTTTGGCGCAGGGGTGGGAGAGTGGTTAAATCCAGCAGACTGTAAATCTGCCGCCGTACGGCTACGTAGGTTCGAATCCTACCCCCTGCACCAGTCTATGAGAGCGCTTTCCGTACCTCGACGCGAGGCCCACATAGCTCAGCGGTAGAGCGCGTTCTTGGTAAGAACGAGGTCACCAGTTCAATCCTGGTTGTGGGCTCCAGCTCTCCTCGTTATAAGCAGTTAGTCGATCGTCACTCGATGGCCCGGAGGCACTTGAGTTAAATGGCCAAGGAAATATTTGACCGCAGCAAACCGCACGTAAACGTTGGCACTATTGGCCACGTTGACCACGGTAAAACAACGTTGACCGCCGCCATCACCGGCGTCTTGTCGGCGAAAAATGATCGCGTCAAGGCGATGGCCTTCGATCAGATCGATAATGCACCGGAGGAGCGTGAGCGTGGTGTAACAATCGCGATCACGCACGTCGAGTACGAGACGGACAACCGTCACTACGCGCACGTCGACTGCCCGGGACACGCCGACTACATCAAGAATATGATCACCGGAGCCGCCCAGATGGACGGCGCTATCCTGGTCGTATCGGCGCCCGACGGCCCGATGCTCCAGACCCGCGAGCACATCTTGCTTGCCCGCCAGGTGAACGTACCCAAGATGGTGGTCGCCCTAAACAAGGTCGACATGATGGACGACCCGGAGTTGCTTGAGCTTGTCGAGATGGAAATCCGCGAGCTGCTCACCAGTTATGGATTTCCGGGCGACGACATTCCCGTTGTCCAGGTCAGCGCGCTCGAAGCACTTGAGCACTTTGACGACCCGGACAACAAGTGGAACCAGGCGATTCTGGAGCTGACCGAAGCGGTCGACAACTACATCGAGATCCCTGAACGCCCGGTGGATCTGCCGTTCTTGATGCCGGTCGAGGACGTTTTCGGAATCAAAGGCCGTGGCACGGTTGTCACGGGTCGGATCGAACGCGGCAGGGTCGTGATGGGTGACACCATCGAGATCGTCGGTTTCGGCGAGACCTCCACGACGACCGTCACCGGCGTTGAGATGTTCCACAAGACACTTGAAGAGGGTCTGCCCGGCGACGCAGTCGGCTGTCTTCTCCGTGGTGTCGACCGGGACGAGATCTCCCGTGGCGCCGTGTTGTGTGCCCCGGGGACGCTGACGCCGCACACGAAGGCCAAGGCGCAGATTTACGTCCTGACGAAGGAAGAGGGCGGCCGTCACACGCCGTTCTTCACCGGCTACAAGCCGCAATTCTACATCCGAACCACAGACGTGACCGGCGAGATCCAGTTGCCGGAAGGCGTCGAGATGGTGATGCCGGGCGATAACATCGAGATGGACGTCGAGTTGATGTACCCGGTGGCACTGGAAGAGGAACTCCGCTTCGCGGTGCGCGAAGGCGGCAGGACCGTTGGCTCCGGAGTGTTCATCTCCATCGACGACTAGTAATGGCGACTACTCGGGCCGTACTTCCGGATCCGGCGGCACGGCCCGAACGTAGTCGACAGTAAGTGAGGTCTGCCGGTAACGGCGGGGCCGCACATAATTGAGTCCCCGTTCGCGGGGCTGAGAGCAATGGAGAACCCGCCATATGGCTAAGGGCGGACCCCGAGATTCGATAACCCTGGCGTGCACGGAGTGCCGGGAACGGAGGTATCACACCTCCAAGAACCGGCGCAACAACACCGCGCGGCTGGAGCTGAACAAGTTCTGCTCACGCTGCCGCAGTCACCAACTGCACCGCGAGACCAGGTAGGAATAATTCATGGCCAGCAGGCAACCAGCACGGCGAGCTATCGGGTCAGCCGGCTCCGCCCCGAAGGGTGGAGTGTTCCGGTTTTTTATCGAAGTCATAGCTGAGCTGCGGCGCACGACCTGGCCGTCCCGGCAAGAGGCGACGCGCCTCTCTATCCTCGTCCTGATCGTCGCCGCATTTTTCGGCGTCTTCCTGGGCGCTATTGACTGGGGATTCGGTCGATTGGCCGAGTTCCTGATCACATAATTGGAGCCTCAGTCCTGACTACCGAGCAACAGACGCTCGTCGACGAAGGCGGTCGCTGGTACATCATCCACACTTACTCCGGTCAGGAAGATCGGGTTAAGCGAAATCTCGAACAACGAATCGAGACGATGGATGTCAAAGACAAGATCTTTGACGTCGTCGTCCCGACCGAAGAAGAGATCGAAATCAAGGACGGCCAGCGCCGTCCGGTCGCGAAAAAGATGTACGCGGGTTACCTGCTCATCCAGATGGTGATGGACGACGAGGCCTGGTACGTGGTCCGGAATACGCCGGGCGTGACGGGCTTTATCTCGGCCGAGGACGAACGCGAGCGCCGGCCGAAGCCCGTGCCGCTGGAGCAAGAGGAAGTGGATCGAATCCTGCGCCAGATGAGGGCGGAGGAACCGAAAGTCCGCATCGGATTTGAGAAAGACGACAGCGTCCGGATCGTCGACGGTCCGTTCGCTGATTTCATGGGTACCGTTGACGCCGTGCTCGAAGAGCAAGGCAAGGTACGCGTTCTGGTGTCCTTCTTCGGAAGAGAAACGCCAGTTGAACTGGACTTTTTGCAGATACAAAAAGGGTAACGGCCCGTCGGTTGACGGATATCGCGCCTGAAAACGGCGCGCGGGTGACAAGAATTGGCTAAAAAGGTACAAACCGTAATCAAACTGCAGATAGCGGCGGGGCAGGCAACGCCTGCGCCGCCTGTCGGCCCGGCGCTGGGACAGCACGGCGTCAACATCATGCAGTTCGTCAAGGAATACAACGAGCGCACCTCATCGCAGGCGGGGAGCATCATCCCGGTCGCCATCCAGGTGTACTCGGACAGGTCTTTCACCTTCGAGACCAAGAGCCCACCGGCGTCAGACCTTCTGCGGAAGGCGGCCGGGATCGAAAAGGGATCCGGGACCGCGGGTCTTGAGGTGATAGGTAGCGTCAGGCGCTCCCAGATCAGGGAGATCGCGGAGACCAAGGTCAATGACCTGAATGCTTTCGATGTGGACGCCGCTATGAAGATCATCGAAGGCAGCGCCCGCAGCATGGGCCTGTCCATCGTCGACTAAGCCAAGAGCGACCGTGGGCCGCATCTCGCAGAGACGTCTGGCCCGGAGATTTCACGAATGCCTAAACACGGAAAGAAGTACATGGCCGCGCTTGAAGGGACCAGTGATGTCCCGCGGTCGGCCGGGGATGCGGTCGCCCTTGTAAAGAGCCTCGCCCCGGCGAACTTTGACGAGACGGTAGAACTACACGTATCGACCGGCGCAGACCCGCGACACGCTGAACAACAGATCCGGGAAGTTGCCCCCCTTCCTCACGGGACCGGTAATGAAACCCGGGTGATGGTGTTCGCAGAGGGAGAGACGGCGCGTGCGGCGGAAGCCGCCGGCGCCGACTTCGTGGCGGATGACGAGATCATCGCCAGGATCGAAGATGGCTGGACCGACTTCGATGTCTCGATCGCTACGCCGGATCAGATGGGCAAGATCGGCCGGCTCGGCCGTTACCTTGGCCGTAAAGGCCTCATGCCAAATCCGCGTACGGGCACCGTGGTTCAGCCGGACGATGTCGCCAGCGCAATCGAAGAAATGAAGAAGGGACGTACCGAGATCCGGATGGATCGGGACGCCATCATCCATGCTCGCGTCGGCAAGGTGAGCTTCAGCGAAGAGCAACTGCTAGAGAACCTGGAGTCGGTCGTCGGCACGATCGTGCGGGCCAAGCCGTCCGGCTTGAAGGGTCAACTGGTCAGGTCAGCGACGCTGACATCTACGATGGGGCCGCCGGTCAAACTCGAGATCGACGAAACGGTAGGGACAGAAAGTTAACTTTAGCGGTTACAATCTGTAACAGTCCTTTTTGAAAGTAACGTTATTGAGACCAGAGGTTTCTTCCAGAAACTAGTCCAGAACAACCGATACTGGCCGCTGTAGACAGCAGGCGCCCCCGATTTCTGAACGGGGGCTTAAGGCGAAAGCGCCTGCCCAGGTGGCACCAGATCTGTGTGGCTCAACACCACATTTCTGATGCCCGGGTCTACAGCCCGGGCTGTTTTTTTGCCCGAAAATGAATCGGGAATCGTGAAGGGATATGAATGCCAACAGATAAGGCGATCGCTGAGGTAGAGGAACTCAAGGGCATCCTCAGCGAAGCAAAGCTGATCATCAGCACAGACTACCGGGGCTTGAACGTCACCGAGTTGTCAGCGCTGCGCAGGGCTGTCCGCGAGGCTGGCGGAACCTATCGCGTCACAAAAAACACCATGGTCAAGATCGCATCCGACGAGATCGATCGTCCGGAAATCAGCGATATCGTGGTGGGACCGACGGGGTTCGTGCTGAGCATGGAAGACCCGGTCGCCCCGGCTCGCGCTTTGATGAAGCACATCGATGAAAATCGACTCGATGTGGTCATCAACGGCGCCTTTCTGGAAGGTCAGCTCGTCGACGCGGATCGTGTGAAGTATCTTTCCTCACTGCCCGGTCGAGAAGAGCTCGTGGCCAGGGTGATGGGACAGATGAATGCCCCGATCGTCAACCTGGTCAGCGTGCTTAGCGGCACCGTGCGCGGTCTGTTGACGGTCCTCCAGGCACACATCGACCAGGGCGGAAATCTTGCCGCCGCAGTAGCCGATACCGACGACGCGGAAGTTGAGGTTCCGGAGGGAGCGCCAGAAGCAGTGGCGGAGCAGGCTGAAGAGCCGGTCGCGGAAGCCACAGCGGACGAGCCGGAGGCCGCCGCCGAAGAGCCCGTCGCCGAGGCCGAAGCTGAGGCAGCAGAGGAAGAGCCAGCGGATGAGCCGGAGGCTGCGGACGAAGAACCCGTCGCCGAGGCTGACGCTGAAGTCACAGAAGAAGAGCCAGCGGATGAGCCGGAGGATGCGGACGAAGAGCCCGTTGCCGAGGCCGAAGCTGAGGTCACAGAGGAAGAGCCAGCGGATGAGCCGGAGGATGCGGACGAAGAACCCGTTGCCGAGGCTGAAGCTGCAGAAGAAGAGGCGCCAGAAGCTGACGCCGAAGAGACCGGGGAGGCGGAAGAAGATAAGCCCGCCGAATAAGAAACACAGGTTTGCGATGTGGGCCGCCGGGACCCGTCAACGCTTTCAGCCCTACGAATGATACGTCCCGGGATTTGAAGACCGGAACCCCAGAGGAGACAGAGAAATGACGATGACAAAAGACGAGATGGTTGCAGCGATCAAAGAAATGTCTGTGCTGGACCTTTCCGAGCTGGTGAAGACGCTCGAGGATGAGTTTGGCGTGAGCGCTGCGGCCCCCGTAGCGGTCGCGGCTGCACCGGCAGCCGGCGATGGCGGCGGCGCATCTGCCGAAGAAGAGCAGACCGAATTCAACGTTGTCCTGAAGGACTTCGGAGCGAACAAGATCGCCGTTATTAAGGCGGTTCGTGAGCTCACGCCGCTCGGCCTGAAAGAAGCAAAGGACCTGGTGGAGAGCGCCCCGACAAACGTCAAGGAAGCCGTCTCCAAGGACGACGCCGACGAGAGCAAGGAAAAGCTCGAAGCGGCTGGCGCCACGGTCGACGTCGCCTGATCCAGACAGGTTAAGAAAATTGAAAAGCCCCGGGACTAAATCCCCGGGGCTTTTTGTTTTCCAGGTCGCCTTCAGCGCTACCGGTTAATATCCTCTCCAAAACCTGACCGGATAGAGAGCAGCACCATGGTTGACGGTCCGTTCCCATCAGAGTCCGAACAAGATTTTTCTAACCGATACCGAGCAGCTTTCGCGGCCCGATGGGGCGAAGGACGTGCCGCCGCAGCCGATATCACCATCGCTCGGTTCGCCCATGCCGCGTGGTCAGTCGGGCAGCACGGTTTTTCGACAGACGACTTCCCGGCGTTTTATCTCCCGGTTCCACAGGGCGATCCGGACGACGTGTCATCGTGAAGGAACTTCACGAGTTGACGGCCCTGGACGCCGGACGAGCAATCGCAGAGCGAAAGTTCACCGCCGCCGAATACGTCGAAGCATTGCTGACTCGCATTGAGCGATTCGAGCCCGATCTCCTGGCCTGGGAAACGGTCGATAGTGATGGAGCCCGACGTGCGGCACGCGTCGCGGACGAATCCCTCGATTCGCCCGGACACAGGGGTCCGTTTCCCGGCGTGCCGTTCGGCGTCAAGGACATTTACTACACCGCGGGATTGCGCACCACGATGTCGTCGACCGTGTTCCGGGATTTCGTGCCGGATCACGATGCAACCTCCATCGCCAAAATGCGCGGCTCCGGGATGGTTGTCCTCGGCAAGTCCGTATCGACGGAGTTCGCGAGCGGTGATCCACCTAGAACGCGCAATCCCTGGGACGGTCAATGTACGCCCGGTGGATCAAGTAGCGGATCGGCTGTCGCGGTGGCGGCGCGAATGTGTCCGATCGCCACCGGATCGCAGACCGCCGGTTCGGTGTGCCGGCCCGCTGCATACAACGGCGTCGTCGGGTTCAAGCCGACTTTCGGGCGGGTATCCCGGTATGGCGTTTACCCGTTGAGCTGGTCCTTTGACACCGTGGGATGGATGGCCCGGAGCGTCTCCGATTGCGCCGCGGTGCTCGACGTAGTCTCCGGTATCGATCCCAGGGACCCATCCACGAAGGCCGCACCCGGCGGGCCGATTCGCGAGTCGTATCGATCGGCGGCGGATTGGAAACCGCGTATCGGACTGGTCGGCGAATTTTTCGACGACAAGGCGACTCCGGAAGTCGTCTCCCACACCCGGTCCGTATCAGACCGGCTGGCTGACGCCGGCGCACACGTCGAAGCGTTCCGCCTTCCATCCTCGTTCGACGGTCTGCACGAGGCGCACCTGGTGGTTCATTACAGTGAATCCGCCATCGCACACCGGGAAACGTTCACCCGGCAGCCAGACGATTACGCGCCAAGCATCCGCGCCTCCATCGAATCCGCGACCCTGCTTCCACTGAGCGCGTACGTTAACGGTCAGCGAATGCGCCAGATTTTCTATGACGACCTGCACACCGCGCTTTCCGGCTACGACGCCATCATGATGGCGTCAACTCCGTCCCCAGCACCACGAGATCTGTCCAGCACGGGCGACCCGATGTTCCAGACCCCGTGGACAAACGCCGGGACGCCGGAGGTGACGATCCCGACCGGCCTCAGCGCAGAAGGGCTGCCTCTTGGCGTTCAGTTCGTGTCCGCCGCGTGGGACGATGCTGGAGCACTTCGGGTTGCGCACTGGGCCGAGCGCGTGCTGGACGCGGATCCCGGCCTTCCACCGTCCCTCCGGTAATCGCGGGCGCCGGGGAGACCGGCGTTATCCCGGACGCGCAGATCGGTCCGGGCGCCTAAAAGAGGTTCTTCGACTGCCCGCCGTCTACGTTGATACAGGCGCCCATGATCCAACCCGCGTTTTCGGACGAGAGGAAGGCCACGGTGTCACCTATCGGCTCGGGATAGCCGAATTTTCCCGCCGGGAGATTCCATTTCAAGAATTCGGCGACATCCTCCGGCGTATTGGAGTTCCTGAACCGCTCCCAACCGCCGCCGGGAAACTCGATCGATCCGGGTGCGACGCTGTTGACGCAGATCCCGTCAGGGGCCAGCTGTACCGCAAGGTGCTTTGTTACGGCGATCAGACTCGCCTTGGAAGCCATGTAGGGAGCGCTACCGCCGTACTCGCGGCCCCAGATCGACGCGATATTTACGATGCGGCCCCACTTACGGTCACGCATGCCGGGCGCGGCAAGCTGCATCAACCGGACCGATGACCATAGGTTGACATCAAAAACGGCCTGAAAATCCTCTTCCGATGTCGCTAGCACGCTTGATGTGCCGAGACTCCCGCCAACGTTATTAATGAGAATGTCGATCGAACCGAGAGCCGACTCCGCCTCAGCGAATACGTTAGCGGCCGCTTCCGGGAGTGACATATCCGCGTTGATAGCGACAACGTCCCCGCCGTGATTGCGGAGTTCGGCCGCTGTTTCATCCAGGCGCTTCTGGCCACGAGCGCATATCGCCACGTTGGCGCCTTCACGTGCGAGCGAAATGGCGGACTGCCGGCCCAACCCACGGCTGCCGCCCGTGATTAGTGCATTTCTTCCCTTAATGCCAAGATCCAAGACTGTTTCCCCCGTTTGCGCCGGAATGAATTCCGGTCTGATTTTCACGTGCTAACCCGTTAACAGGTAGCGCTTGACTAAGGCGGATCAATGATCTGCAGCAGACAGTGCGGATTGTACCGATAGCCACCCGGACGCCAATGTCATAGCTTCGTCAGGTACGCAATGCGGGGCGTCCGAACGGAGTGTCCGCCAGAAAGAGCGCGAATGGAGGTTATTGGCCTGCCCGAAATATGAGGAATCGAACTCAGAACATGGCCCTTTAAGGGGTCTTCCGTACCTTGACTGCCCGAAAAGCCGTAGTGTATCGTGACCCCGTTCGCGAACTACGCGCGTTCGAACTCTGTGCGCCTTTAGTTATTACCTGAAACACCGATTACGAGAGTGTCGTTTTATTACTCTCGGGGCCTTTGCAAACGCTGTGTTTGTTCACTGGCCCAATATGTTGCCGATCGCAGGAGGTAGCCGATGCTGGGATCCGTTGGGTCCGTCGTCCCGAAGCGCTGGATACTGGGTATCTTCGCTCTGGGACTGATTGCCGTCATGGTCGCGACATCGGCCAATCCGTGGGCCGGAGCGTCCTCGCTGCCGACATCTGTGACCGCGACGCCATTGACCCCGACCAGCATCCAGGTTGACTGGACAGCGGCGGATGGCACCTCCACTCTTCCCGAGTCCGGTGCAATCGTGGACGGTTACAGGGTGGACTGTGTCCCGACATCCGGCACGACTGCGACCAAGAGTGTGACCGGCAGGACCACGGCTACGGCGACTCTTACGACAAACGTCGTGGCTGATACCACTTACGTTTGCAGTGTCTTCTCTTCATCCAACACCACTCTACCCAGCACCGGCGTGCCTGCGTCGTCCATAAAGACACCGTTGAGCCTTGCCAAACAGCTGGGTTCCGTCGTCGCCAGTCCTACATCCGGCAACGTCCAGGTGGACGGCAGTTTGCTGCTTTCCGCGGTCTCCAAGGGCGCGGATACCTCCAAGACAGCGATCACCGGTTTGACCGTTAACTGGTCCATCGTCTCGGGTGGCGGTTCCGTTGACGCCTCGACCGGGGATTCGGTTACTTACACAGCCACCTCGGCCGGCAGCGTCGTCGTTAAGGCTGAAGTAACGCAATCCGCCACCGGCATTACGAAGTCGGTGACCATAAACATCAATAACTTCGCGCCACCACCACCACCGCCGTCACCACCACCACCGGCCGACCCGGACCCGGTAGACATTCCAGACCTAACGGATTTCATCGACACGATCATCGACTTGCCCGGCATCGACGATATCGGCGATGTCGACACCGTCGAAGAATTGGATGTTGCCGTCGTTCTGCCGTCCACTGGCGCCAAACTGGATCTCGTGGCGTCTGGCACAGACGACAAGATCGTCCCCACTGAGGCCGACGTTGACATTGCCGTGGGCGCCCTCGCTAATGACCTCGCTCTGGTCATGGTGGCCGAGTTTGTGCCGAAAACAGGCGATACGTCTGCCGGCGCAACCCCGGTGAACCAGGACAAGTTCACGCCACTGCCTGTCGGCATAACACCGGTTGTCAGTGCACCGCTTGTTATTGAGTTCCGGGACACCTCGGGTGATCAGGTCGATGTGATCTTACATACGGCGGCAACGGTCTCCGTGGCTGTTCCTAACAACGCCTTGAGAGATGCAAACCAGGATCCGCAGTCGGTCGCCTTGTACAAGACTAAGAATCCGGAGACGGATCCCTGGACCGAACTGAACACGACGTTCTCGTACAACGCCGACGGTTCGGTTAAATTCTCGGCCCAGACGAAAACGTTCTCGACTTTCAGACTCGGTTCCAAGAGTCGAGACACTGGAGTAACGGCGACTGCGACTCCTGAGCCGACGGCGACTGCGACTCCGGTCCCGGCGGTACTCCCTTCGGCCGGTGATGCTGCACCGACGGGGACGCAGGCGATCCTGGTCACGGGACTCGGCCTGCTGTTGATCCTGATTGGTGGCGTCTACGTTCGCCGCCAGCGAAGGGCTAACCCGACAGATTAACGGTCAACGTAGAGCGTTGATTGACAGGCAAAATCTTGAAAAGGGGGCGCGGTTTATCCGGCCCCCTTTTCATTTGTGACCTGATCTCTGCAAACAACGAGCGCGGGGATCTCTCACCGTCCCGGATGTAATGATGAAGGTCGACTCGGCACCTCAGCCCGGACGCCGGCCTGGCGTTATCTACAGACATCGCGTCGGCGTGATTGCAATTATGATCGCCACCCTGGCGTTCCTTCTTTACGCCCTCACGCTGGCGCCAGGCCTCACGTGGCGCAACTCCGCATCAGACGGTGGTGATCTCCTCACGGCGGCCTTCACGTGGGGCATACCGCATCCAACCGGGTACCCCACATACCTGATAGCGCTGCGCGGGTTTTCTACGGCTATCCCGTTCGGCAGTGAAGCCCTGCACGGAAATCTTTTTTCTTCACTGGCAGCGGCGGCGGCGGTGGGCCTGCTGTTCCTGGCGACGGTACGAATCCTGAGGATGCTCACCTTTCCCGGCGTACCTGGACGGATTGACGACAGGCACATCTTGATTGCTGCCGGACTCTCCAGCCTCTCTATGGCGGCGTCACGAGAGCTGTGGTCGCAAGCGACCGTCACCGAGGTCTATGCGTTGAACGCGATGTTTGTCTCGGCCATTTTGCTTGCCTCCCTGGGGTTGCGTGACCGACAGGGCGCTGACGGAGTGGGCTGGCGTTACGGCTCAGGTATCGGCCTGTTGTCCGGTATTGCGCTGGGCAACCACCTGACCATCGCCGCACTGATACTTCCGATGCTCGCATGGGGCCTTCTGGGGGGTGGAGTTCGTTCCCTGCGGGTCCGCCATGCTTTGCCCATCGCATCGAGCGGCGTTCTGGGCCTCGGCGTGTACGCATACGCCCCGCTGGCGTCTGCCCAGGGTCCTGAACTCAACTGGGGCCATCCAGACAGCGTCCAGGGCTTCTGGTGGATGGTGAGCGGTACCGTGTACCAGGGCTACGCCTTTGGCGTATCGGGTGGGGAGCTTTACGACCGACTCGTGACGTCTGCCGATTTTCTCTTTGCCCAGTTCGCGTTCATCGGTGTGCTGCTGGGGCTTGTCGGTCTGCCGGCCATGTGGAGCCGCCAGCGACAGCTCATCGTGGGGCACCTGGCCGCCGTAACTCTGCTGGTGGTTTATGCCGTGACTTACCGCACGGTGGACTCGTTCATCTACCTGATCCCGGTCTTCATGCTCTTCTCGATCTGGATGGCGGCGGGGATAGTGCGTCTGCTTTCCAGCACTGTTGAGATACGCAAAGCTGTATCCGCACTACGATCTGCCGGCCATCGACCTCTCGCGAGCGCCGTGATCCTCGTTGTACTCGTCGCCGTTCCCGGTTTCTCCATCAGCACGAACTACAGTCGCCTGGACCTGAGCGACGATCGGGAAGCTGCCGATTACGCCGTAGCCGCATTCGAGGCGATGGAGCCGGGATCAATCGTATTCACCCGGACCGAGCGGAGCGTGTTCAGCCTCTGGTACCAGTCATACGTTGCCGAGACCGAGCGATCGGTCATGCCGGTGTCGGTGCCCCACATCGTTTTCGACTGGTACTGGGATGACCTGTTGGATCAGTTCCCGGAGAGGATGCCGGATACCCGGCCATCGGGCTTGCAGGATCGTGTTCTGGCCATCATCGACCACAACCTGGGGATCGTTCCGCTTTACGACTCCGACGCCACAAGCGATACGTTTCCGGAGTTGAGCCTCGTCGAGGACGGAGTGTTGATGAGGATCGAGCCCGGTTAACCGGAAAACTGAGCATCCCGGCGGGTTTATCGTTCCAGGCGCGCCAGGAGTTTGTGCGCCCGGACGATGGTCGGGCGGTCGATCATCTTGCCGTCAAGGGATGTGGCGCCGCTGCCGCGTTTCTCGGCCTCATCTGCTGCGCCGATGATCCTTCTGGCGTTCGTTATCTCGTCTTCTCCGGGCGTGAACCCGTCGTTAATGATTTCAAGCTGAGCCGGGTGGATCGCACATTTGCCGTTGAAGCCCATCGACCTCGCGACCGCTGTTTCACGGGCCAGGCCTTCAGGATCCCTGAATGCGACGTATGGCGTGTCCAGAGCGCCCACCCCTGCCGAGACCGCCGCGGCGATAATCTCACCCCGTGCATGGGACACAGAGGGGCCGTTCGGGTCATCGGAAGACACGGAAGACTGCCACCCACCCAGATCCTTGGCGATTCCGACATCGGCCGAGAAATCCTCAGCGCCAAAACATACAGCCGCTATGCGGGGAGATGCACTGCATACTTCGTATGCGGACGCGATGGCGCGCGCCGTCTCGATCCACGGGTAGATGGAGATCGAGCCGGGCTGAAGACCCCTGCGGCGTTCGGACGCGGTGATCACGGAGTCGATTCGTCGAACATCACCCGCGTGCCGCACCTTGCCGACGGATACCCCGATGATGAGTGGACCTATTACCGCCTCAAGATCTTCGTCAAACAATCCGGTGTCCAGTGAATTCAACCGTGGAATGACCGGAACGCCCCTCGCCCCTAACACTTCCAGGTTGGCAGCGATCTCACGGCGTGCATCCTGCTTTTGACCCCACGGCACCGCATCCTCCATATCCGGGACGATAGCCCCCGCCGGGGTGTTGGCGGCCTTCTCAAACATGTCCGGCCTGTTTCCGGGCACGAACAGGACGCTTTTTGGTACCAGGTGCATGGGTCGCGAACTCCGGAGCGTTTCTCGGGTTGTACCTAACGGAAATCTGGCGGCGCGATACCGGACGGGATGGCGATAATAGTCCCCCGTCCGGACGGGATGCCCGGGTCACTCAGCGACGCCGGTCATTCAAGTGAACCACAAACAAACGCGCGAGCGAGCATCGAGTCCGTAACATGCCCACCCGTATCGAAATAGTAGCTATACCGGGCCTCCCGGAAGTTCGGGCAGGCGATGATCTGGCCGCCATGATCTTTGACGCCACCGTGGATCAGCACACCCCGCTGCAAAACGGGGATGTGATCGTGGTCGCCCAGAAGATCGTGTCGAAGGCTGAGGGCGAGGTGGTGAATATAGATTCGGTCATCCCTTCGCCACGGGCAAATGAGTTGGCCGAAATGGTGAAGAAGGATCCCCGGCTTGTCGAGATCATTCTCCAGCAGTCTGCTCAGATCGTCCGGGCGGCTCCCGGGGTTCTGATCACGGAGACGGTTCACGGCCTGGTGTGCGCCAACGCCGGGGTCGATAGCTCAAACTCGGCGGCGGATGACCAGGTGATCCTCCTGCCTCCGGATCCGGACGGATCGGCCCGTATGGTCCGGGCTGCGCTCGAGTCACGCACCGGGGTAAACGTGCGGATCATCGTGTCCGACTCGTTTGGAAGACCCTGGCGCGAGGGCAGCACCAACGTCGCGATCGGCATCGCTGGATTCGAGCCGTTGGAAGACGCTCGGGGCAAGGTGGACGATCGCGGTCGTTTGTTGCGCGGCACAGTGGTCGCCGTTGCGGACGAATTGGCGTCCGCCGCTCAGCTGGTAATGGGAGAGTTTGGCGGAGTGCCAGCGGCGATAGTTCGAGGGGCGCGTTTAACAGATTCTGACTCAGTTGATGCCAGGGCGCTTCAACGCGACACCGAGACTGACCTTTTCCGCTAGCAGCAGTTCGATAGCGGCCGGGTTACCTGGAGTCCTTGGCCGATGGAGTCGTTTTGTTGGCGCTCGCGTTATTCGCCGCGGCTTTGGCCGCACTCGCCTTCGCTGCGCCGGTTTTCCCGGATCTTGCCGTCCACGACGGAGTGTATTCGTACGAGTTACGGAACTCTCGCTTCATGCCGCAGATCGTGCAGGCGCCGTCGCTGGTCGGGCCATTTGGGGGTTCGATAAGCCAGGCGTGCTTGCAATCGGATTCCGGTTCTTCCTGGACCTGATCAACATCGTCCACTTCCACTGCGGTAGCGGCGGCGGCAGCAGCTGTTGCGTTCGCTTTCTCGCGGGCGGCCTTCGCGGCGGGGCGGGCTTTCGCAGGCGGTTTGGCTGCGGTCTTTGCCCTGGAAGCGGTCTTGCCGGAAGCGGATGTGGACTTCTTTGTCGCCAACGGACATTCCTCCCAGCGGATTTCCCGGTCACGATCAGATCGGGACGCATTTTCATCGTCCGCTCGTGACATGCAATGTACAAAAAAAAGAGGCCCGACGTTTCGCGCACATGGACCCGGGGCCAGCACCCTATTCTACCAGATTAAACGATGGGGAAACCGGCGATCCCGGCTCCGGCTGCTACCTGCCATCCAGTACCCGAAGGGAGGTTCCCGTTCCGGCAGGTTCGCGTGCTACGATGCAATTACCCAACAGTGACACGATACTTGTGCAGTTTAATAGTCGTTTTGAAGAGGTTTATCTGACGCGTGGCCCGTTCGCACAGAACGGGACAACGCCAGGCAAATGGCATCACCTTCAACCAGAGACATAATCCTCAGACTCATCCAGCACCGAGAGTCGGAAACGGTGAGCGGACTCGCCGAAGAACTCGGTCTGGCGCCGGCGACAATACGACGCCATCTGGACATCCTCCAACGCGACGGCATGGTGACCTTCACAGAGATCCGGCACGGGACGGGACGCCCGGAATTCTCGTTCTCCCTGACTGAACGCGGGCACGAGACCCTTCCGAAGCACTACAGCGCCATGCTCGGGCAACTCATCTCGAAGTTAGTTTCGCTGGAATCGGACTCGTTTGCCGGGAGATCCGGGAGGCAGGTCCTCCACGATATGCTGGAGGACATGGCCCGGGATTCGGTCGCAGGGAACGGCGATGTCGGCGCCGGAATCCCCAGGTTGATCGAGATCCTGCAGGAACAGGACTTCAGTCCAGAGGTGGCCCATGATCAGGGCAAGGTAACGCTCAGTCTGGTCACCTGCCCGTTCCGTGCCGTGGCGATGCAAAATCCAGAACTGTGCTCATACGACACCGCTGTAATGTCGGCTGTCGCGGGGGTTCCTGTGGTACGTACCGCATGCCTCCCCGATGGGGATTCTGTATGCAGATACTTGATCGGCGACGGTACAGGGAACGGCACCGCCAGCGATTAAGTGATGGGCGCGGTGCCATCAAGATGTGCGGTCTGGTTAAAGCTCATAAGCGTGGCCGGACCGTTGCCCGCGCCCACGACGCTCAGGCCGCAGTTTGAAAAGTGGAACCGCCCAAGTGCGGATTCGGGAAGTTCCAGCAGCACGACCATCAGGCATTTGAGTGAGCCGCCATGTGCCACCACGGCGATGTCAGTATCGGCGTCAAGCACAGCCGTCTCCTGAATGAACCTTCGCGCCCTTGCCACGACGTCGCTCAAGGACTCGCCACCGGGTGGACGGAATTGCGGGTCCCCTGACCTTAATCGGTCGATCCCTTCCGGGTTGGACTGACGTATCTCCTCGAAACGCCGACCCTCCCAATCTCCAAAATTGATCTCGCGGATGGTCCCGCTCGCCCTGACCGGCGCCCCGATCCCCTCGGCTGTCTGTGTGCACCTTGAAAGGTCGCTCGACCAGGTCGTCTGGACATCGAAATGCTCCCTGACGTACCGGCCCACTTTTTCCGCCTGTGCCAGCCCTCGCTCATTAAGCGGTTGATCGCTCTGGCCCTGTGTTCTCCCGTCGACGTTCCAATCGGTTTCGCCGTGACGTACCAGGATCAATCGCGTCATCATATGTTTCGGGCGCCGGAAAGGGGGCCGACACCTTACTTAAAGCCTTTCTTTCCGTTGTTCGATATCCGGGAATAGGTCTCAGACACGAATCCAGTGGTGGGCCCGATAAGTATGTCCCGGTATCGGACCAGGGCGCTTCGATACCGTCAAATGTTCACCGAGCTTTGACCGTATGGGCTCTATAGCACCGGGTCTATTCCCGTATGAAAATAGTATCGTGGGCGTGGCCGCAACGAAATCGAATGTACCTCTACGTGGAGTTCGCAATTGGTAACCGGCTCGACAATCATCGAAGCACGGAACGTTTTCAAGACCTACCGCTCCCGTAGCGTGGTTGTCGAGGCGCTCAAGGGCGTCAGTCTCTCGGTGGGCAGCGGGGAGATGGTCGCCATCATGGGGCCCAGCGGCTCCGGCAAAACCACGCTTTTAAACTGCGTCTCCGGGCTGGACGTTGTTGACGGTGGTGAGATCTTCATCGACAACCAGACCTTGCGTGGCATGTCGGATGACGCGCTGAGCGAATACCGGGCCAAATCCATGGGCTTTGTCTTCCAGGCGTTCAACTTGCTGCCGGTCCTGTCTGCCCGGGAGAACGTCGAGCTCCCGCTGGTGCTCGCCGGGGTCAAAGCGCGGACGGCGCGTGAGAAGGCGATGGAGAAACTTGACCAGGTCGGGCTCGCCGACTGGGCCGATCACAACCCGAACGAGCTGTCCGGTGGTCAGATCCAGCGTGTGGCTATCGCCCGGGCGCTGGCGAACGACCCGGCGATCGTATGGGCGGACGAGCCGACGGGGAACCTGGACTCCGAAAACACCGCCCAGATCATGGACCTGTTGTGTGAGCTAAACGAAGCACACGGGCAGACCTTCGTGCTTGTGACCCACACCCAGGAAGTCGGAAGCCGGACCCACCGCATCGTGAACATGCGTGACGGCCTGATCGAAGAACCGGGGTCCGCAGCGGCCGCGGGGAATTAGGCAGCCTTGGAGAATCTTTTCGGCCTGCCGATGGTGTGGCTCGCCGCGTCGCTGGCCGGCATCCTGGCGATGGCGAGCCTCATCATCATCGTCATGGCGCTGCGCAATCGCATTTTGCTGAAGCTCGCCATTCGGAATATCCCGAGACGACGCGCTCAGACCGTGTTGATCGTGATCGGCTTGATGCTGTCGACGACCATTATTTCTGCGTCCCTGGCAATCGGGGACACGGTAACCGGTTCGATACGCGGCGTGGTCCTGGACGCCCTCGGCCACACCGACCTCCGCCTGCGCACGCCCCAGGCCGGGGGCGACGCGGGGAGCGCCGTGTTCGCCGACGATCCAGATGGAACGGCGTTTTTTGTGGACCGATACCTGGATCCTGAAACCCTGACCATGGTGGTCGATATCGCTGATGCGGATGATCGGATTGACGGGGTTATGCCCCAGATTCGCGAGGTCCTGCCAGTTCTGGACACGCGTTCCCAGCTAACCGAATCCCGAATGACGGTCGTCGGGTTTGATGCGGCGCGCCAGGACGGTTTTGGCGATATCAGGACCGTCGATGGCCAGCAGATCCGTCTCGATCAGCTAGGTGAGGACGAGGTTCTGATCAATGAGGCCGCAGCGGAAGAGTTGGACGCGGCATCGGGCGACGGGATCGTGATCGTCTCTCCCAGCGGACGTCACCCCTTCACGACGCGAGGAATCATCCAGGACAGCGGACTCGCGGCGAACGATCGTCGGACCATCATGACGCTGAGCGCCATGCAGCGAATCATGGGCCGGGACGGCCAGGTCAATCGCATCGATCTGTCCGCCAGTGGCGGCATCACCGGCGGCGTGGATCTGGCGGAAGCCGTGGCGGAATCGCTACGTGTCCGGTTCACCGATCCGGTCGTCGCCCAGCAATTGTTCGATGTCCTGCGCGCCCCGGACGTGATCGAGATCCTCGAAGCCTACGCTGACGACGGTGGCAACGGGCTGCTGAGTTCCGGCGCCGAGGAAGATCTTCGCGCCTTGATCGACGAACTCACGCCGGGCGACACGGTCACGGCGCGCCGGGCATCCCGGGTCGGGGCGCTGATGCTCCCCGTGTTGGATGAGGATGCTTCCGCGCATCTGATTGCTGCGATCGGTGACAAGTTCCTGGCCGCCGTTTCCGCAGTTCAGGACGTGCCCGTCGAAGTCGATGATCCGACCGGTCCCGAGGGGGTGATCGGCGCGCTTATGAGGTCTCCCGACGGCCTGGAAGTAGCGGGATCCCTCGCGGATTCGCTCACCGAACTCGGGGCCGGCGCCGACATCACTGCCTACGTCGAGGCCAACAACGCCGACCTTCCCGCGGCGACCACTGCCCTGTTGCTGGCCGCTGGCGAGGCGCTTTCTCCGCGGGGGTCGTTCGTCCCCTCGGCCGACGTTGCTGTGACGGACGAATTCCGGTCCAAAGCAGCGGATTCTGCACTGGCGGCCCATGTTCTCGCAGCGTTCGGGGCTGAATCGGATGAACATCCTGGACGAAGAGACCTCACGATAACCGTCACGTCTCTCTTGTCGGGATTACAGGTACTGACCGTGGACGAGTTGAAGCAGGACAGCCTGGAGTTCGCCGAGCTTGTCGGCAATCTCTTCCTCACTTTCTTCACCCTTTTCGGGTCGTTTTCGATAATCGTCGGGTTGCTTCTGATCTTCCTCGTGTTCGTGATGCTGGCGGCGTCGAGATCCACCGAGATGGGGATAGCGCGCGCGGTTGGCACCAAACGGCGTCACCTGGTCCAGATGTTCACCTACGAGGGTTTCGCCTATGCGTTCGGGGCCGCGCTGATCGGGACCGTGCTCGGCATTCTCGCGAGCATGGTGCTTGTTCGGATGCTGACCGGGGCGATCGACGACGAAGAGGACTCCGCTTTCGTCTTCAAGTACTCGTTTACGATGACCTCGGTGGTGGCGGCGTTCTCGGCCGGGATGCTCCTTACACTTGCGACGGTCGCCATTTCCGCTTACAGGGTCAGCCGACTCAACATCGTTGTCGCTATTCGCGGTCTCCCGGAAGAGTTCGTCCCGTCCGACACTCCGCGGTTGTTGACCCGGTTGCTTCGGTTTGGACAGGCGATCCTTGGACCTTTCTACCAGTTGTATCGCCTGGTGACGGCGCATCGCCGCCACGAAGGGGCGATTCTTCCGCTGGTGTTGTTTGCATTACATCTGTTGATCCTGCCCTGGCTCGTTCTCGCCCTGGTTGGACTCTTCCGCGTGTTCCAACCCTATCTCGCCATCGGCTGGCCCTTGATGGTTGTCGGCGTCGTTTTTGCGGCGTCCGGTCTCGTCCTCGGCTGGGCCGCGTTCTGGACGTTGGGCGTCAGTCTGGTCCTGGTCGGGATCGGTCTGTTCATCCGACGGATGCTCCGTCGCAGCGGCATCCGTGAATCGGCCGCAGATCGGGCGTCATATACCTTCATGGGTGCGACCGTCCTCGTCTTCTGGTCACTCCCGTTTGATGCGCTGGAGTGGCTGACCGGGGAGCTAACGGGGAGCATCGAAATGTTCATCCTCTCCGGGACCTGGATGGTGGCATCCGCCGTATGGCTGGTGATGTACAACGCCGATCTGCTGACCCGCGGCCTCCTGGCCGTGTTTGGACGATCGCCACACATCAGGGCCATCCTGAAGCCGGCGATCGCTTACCCGGTGACGGCGAAGTTCCGGACCGGGTTGACCGTCGCCATGTTCTCGCTGGTCATCTTCACCATGATGGTGTTTGCGATCCTCAACACCATTGGAAGCGATATCGATGAGACTCCCGATCGCGTCACCGGCGGATTCGATATCCGGGCCGAGACGAGCATCGATTTGCCTGTGGCGAATCTCGAGGCCGCGATCGAGCGAGCGCCCAATTTGAACTCAGCAGATTTCGATGTGATCTCTGCGCACACAGACATCCCGGCCGAAGCACGGCAGCCGGGCGCGAAGGAGCAACGGTTCCTGGGGCTGGGCGTTCGCGGGGCCCAGCAGAAGTATCTGCAGGAGACGCGACTGGAGATAACGCATTTCGACCCGGCGTTTCTGCCGAGCGACACGCGGCTGGACGACCCGACGGCGGTGTCCGCGGCGGTATGGGGAGCGCTGGCGCAGGACCCCGCGCTGGCAGTGGTCAGCGGCGATCTTCTGGAGGCGAGAAGTGGCGAGATCCAGTTCGGCGGGGCTCAGTTCGGGGTGGAGGGGCTGTCACAGGACGAAGACGGTCCCATCGACGCTTTCGACGTGGAGGTCCGCCAGGCTCGCGGCCGCGGGGCCGTGACTCAACGCACTGTCATCGGAGCTATGGACCAATTTACGGAGGCTTATGAGTTCGATGGCGGCCCGGTCGCAAACCTGGTAACGCGCGACGATGTCTTCACCGATATTTCCGGCGAGTCGCTGCCGTTCACCACTTTCAGGATTCGGCTGATCAAGGGCGCGGACCCCGGACGTGTGGCGGCGGCGATGGAGACGGTGTTCCTGGACAACAGCATGGAAGCCACCGACACGCTGGACGAGATCAGGATCGGGATTGCCCAGAACAACGCTTTCAGCCGCCTCTTCCAGGGCTTCATGGGGCTGGGGCTGGTCGTCGGTGTGGCGTCGCTGGGCGTCCTGTCATTCAGGGCCGTCGTTGAGCGCAGGCATGCCATCGGGATGATGCGCGCCATTGGCTACAAGAGCCGCATGATCCAGATCCAGTTTCTACTGGAGTCGGTCTTCGTCACGGTCCTTGGCTCGGCGCTCGGGATCGGGCTCGGGGCGCTGATCAGCTGGCACATCATCAACAACATTCGCGACACCGTGGATGGGATTTCATTCGACATCCCGTGGGTGACGGTGTGGACGATAGTTGCCATCGCGCTGGCGGCGTCGCTGGCGGCGACATTCATTCCGGCTCGGCAAGCGGCGCGGATCTACCCGTCAGAGGCTCTCCGGTACGAATAATCCGGGGTCGTCCCCGATTTGGGCGAAGCGGCGAGGATCAAAGGCCGCCGGGTCGGATATCCGGCCGCACCACGCCGGTGGGCCCAAGCATCCCGCGGGCCTGTGCAAGGCTGTCCGGGGTGTCGACGTCGAACAGGCTCCGACCTTCCGGGTCGTACGACGCGAGATCAGCCTCCTCCATGATATTCACACGGGGGGCGCCTGACTCAATTGCCGTGTTGATGAGGTCGTAAATCGATCTCCGCCCGGCATCCAGGGCAGGAGTGATCAACGGCATCCATGCTCCCGGCGCATAGATGGCGTGCAATGGCTCAAGGCGGCCGCCCTGCGATGGCACGACCGCGTCGAACCCGCCGTCTGTCGCTATATCGGCCATCCCGGCAATCAACTCCGAAACCAGAAACGGGTGGTCTGCCGCCACGAGAAACGCTAGCGGGGTCCCGGCGGCCTTGAGTCCGGTCTCGATCCCGGCGAGCGGCCCGGCGTCCGGCAGACGGTCGGCTACGACGTGCATTCCCAGCGCCATCCCGGTATCTGGGGTCGCGTCGCCCTGGTCCTTTGCGACCACCAGCACGATCTCGTCGCATACGCGATCGAGCGCCGCCTTGATACGCGCCAGCACCATTTCGCCTCCCAGGACGACGAGCGGCTTCGGGCGGCCCATCCGGGACGAGGAACCGCCAGCCAGCACGACGCCGGTCAGCCCATTCGGGCCGGATTTTCTGGAACGCGTCGCCACGCTAGTCTTCGTCCCCGGCATCCCGGAAATCCGGGGAATCCGGTGGGGCTGGCGCCAGGACGCTCAGATCCGGTCGCGGGGGCAGCCGGGTCGATGGGTGGAAGTTGGTCCACGCAAACCAGAACGACAGCCCGGAAACAACCCGCTCAAGCTGCTCCCCGGCGAGTTCACCCTCCAGGCACGTCCCGCTGGTGGCCTGCCACTGGCTGCCGGTTTCGGCGTCATAAATCATCATCGGCTCGTAATCGGGCTCCTCGTCTTCCCCCCATTCCTCATCGTCGTCGTCCGGCACATCCTCCACTCGGTCGTCTTCCTCTTCTTCTTCCTCGTCATCTTCCGGATCTTCCCAGACGCCGGGTTCGAATGTGAGTGACCGTCCGTCTGCGGATTCGGCCCGAAACGCCATCACGGAGGCGCTGTGCTCTTCATAAACGACCACAAACGGCACCCCGCCGACCGTCTCATTCACGACCGGCTCGATCTGAAGCCAGGACATCGGGAAGGCGCAGGCGTCGCCGTCCACGTCCACGCCGGCGACGATCTCTTTCGGGGGCCAGCGAGCGTCGCGATGCGGCGCGCCGTGCATCCCTGCCCGCCCACCGGCGTAGTACCTGTCGAACAGGTCGACGGTGGGCGCGACGCGGTCATCGAGCACCTCGGTCTCCGGGTAAGCGTCAATCCATGCCTGAAGCGTCGTGTTGAGCGACGGTATCTCCGTCAGCCTGAACCCGATGTCAGGACCTTCAAGTGGGGATCCCAGGTACTGGAGCCACCGCACCCCGGTGTCGGCGTCGTACATCACGGGGGAGTTGATCACCACGCGTCCCGTCGAACCGAACCTGATCGGAGAGTCCGCTGGCGCCAGGAAGGCCCGTGCCGTGTAGCAGAAGGGCGACCATGTCACGGCGACGGGAGCGCCGCCGATCACGTCATGGACCACCTCCCGGTAACTCAGGACAGCCAGGGGGTAAGCTCGGACCTGCCCTTCGTGAACGATTCCCATGACGCGGGTCCGGGGCGGGTAGGCGTCAAGGGCTTCCTCCGCAGTCATGTAGGACGGATCGTGCAAGGGTTGTACGCGATCTGGCTTCAGGACGGGTCGTACCTTCTGGCGGGTCTCGACGCGTTCGCCATCGCGATCAAGAAATACGGACACACGATCGGCGTAAAACCCGCGACGCGCCAGGATCAGGGTCACGACGAGCCCCATGTATACCGACATAAGCGCGCCACTGTTGGTCACATTCCCGAAGCCGCCAGAAAGCACCGCCAGTACCGCCAGGGCGATAACGCCGCCGCCGACCACGGACCGCGTCCGAGGGTCCAGTGTGTCGTCCCAGAAGATACGTAGCCGGTTGCGCGGCTGACCGACCGTTTCGCGTTGGGCCAATGGGGCCTCCGGACTGTGAATGACGGCCGGTGGGGCTGCGGCTGGTTCGTCGTGTCCGCGCCGGCGTGAATACGAGTGGCGAGTCTAGCAAACGGCGGCCCCGAAATACTCACCCGAATAGTCCCGGAAGGGTCCCCGGGCTTCTCGGCAGAATCCTGGAAGGCGATCGAAAGTCGCTTGCTATACTTCCGCTCTTCGCAACTTACGGACAGTTTCGGCGGCGCCCGGCGTTCCTGAGTGTTCATGAATCTCATGGGTCATGGATACCTGGCCGTTCCCGCCAACCGGTACGTCCGGTTGCCCGATTCCGGTTCATCGGCGAATTACAAAACGAGAAATGGAGCTGAAGTGAGCGAACCTACCGCGCATGTCTCGGACGAAACGCTGGCTCAGATCGCCGGGGTATCGAACGCGACGGTTTTGAGCGCGCTCCGACAGCGCGGGTATCACAAGGTGTTCATGGACGGTGTGAAACCGCTCGCCACCGGCCGTCGCCTGTGCGCCCGGGCGGTAACTCTCCGCAGCCTCCCGGTGCGGCCAGACCTCGCCGAGCGGATCGCCACCGGAACGCACGGAGACGGCTTCAACGAGACGCCCCGCTGGCAGGCGGTGGACAGCGTGGGGCCGGGTTATGCGCTGGTCACGGACGCCATGCGGCTCTCAAATGTCTCCACGGGCGGCGACGTTGTTTACTCCCGGATCCTCACTCGCAAGGGCGCCGGGCTTGTGACGGACGGGGCGGTGCGGGACGGCGCTGCCGTGGCGGCGTACGGCTTCCCGGTCTATGCCGGGGGTTCGACCTCGATAGTGGGAGAGGATCACATCCTCCCCTACCAGGTGAACGAGCCCATCCAGTGCGGCGGCGTGCTGGTGTGGCCCGGCGATATCGTGATGGGCGACGACGATGGTGTGGTCGTCCTGCCCTCTCAACTCGCAGAGGAAATCCTCCCGTGGGCCGTGGAACACGACGAGATGGAGCAGGCGATCCTTGAGCACACGCAACGGACGGGCGAGTCGCCGAGTTCCTACTATCCGTTCAACGACGAGACACGTAAGTTGTGGGAGCAATGGAAGGCGGACCGGGCCTGATGGCAGATCGCCAGGTTTCAGGCCGCAGGATCACGATAAGGGCCGGTGATGTAACGATCGATGGCGAACTAAACGACTCGCCAACGGCCGATCTGGTGTGGGAAGCGCTGACGATCAAGGCGTCCGCCAGCACATGGGGAGACGAGATCTACTTTTCGATACCCGTCAACGCCGAAGAGGACGACACGGCGCAGGAGACGGTCGACCTCGGCGCCATCGCCTACTGGCCGCCGGGCAGCGCGCTGTGCCTGTTCTTCGGGCCCACCCCCATGTCGCAGGGTGACGAGATCCGTCCGGCGAGTGCGGTTAACGTGATGGGGATGCTCGAGGGCGATCCCACGGTGCTGCGAGCGGTACAGCCGGGGACGGTCGTCGAGGTATTGCAGGCATGACGATGGGAGAAGGCCGGCCACGACGCGGGAGATTCACGGACGAGCTGCGAGAGCGTTTCGACACGGAGTGGCGTGAGACGCACCATGATCACCCGTTTGTGACGGGCATAGGCGACGGCACGTTGTCGCTCGACCGGTTTCGATTTTTCATGCAGCAGGACTACCTGTTCTTGATCGATTACTCCCGTGCGATCGCGATGGCCGCCGCGAAATCGCCGGACCTGGAATCGATGGGCCACTTTGCGAAGTTGCTGGATGAGACCTTGAACTCGGAGATGTCGCTGCATCGCTCGTTTTGCGTTGATTTCGGGATCACGGAGGAGGAGCTGGCGGCAACGCAGCCGTCTCCGGCGACGATCAGTTACACGAAACACCTTGTTGACACGGCGCACACGCGAGGAATCGCCGAGATCGCAGCGGCGTTGCTGCCCTGCCAGTGGGGCTATGACGACGCCGGCCAGCGCCTGGCGGCCAACCTGACTGCGCCCGAGGGGTCACTTCATGCCCGCTGGGTGGCGGGATATAACGACCCGGAGTATCGGAAAGTGACGGCGTGGCTGCGCGGTTTCACGGATCGGCTCGCCGAGGACGCCTCGGACGAGTTGCAGGAGAGTATGGCGGCGCAATTCAAGGAGAGCCTGCACCAGGAGTGGCTTTTCTGGGAGGCCGCCTACCAGTTGAGATAGGGGCCAAATCCCCTCTCTCAGCTCGTCAGGCGCGCCAGCACGCGTAACTCAATCGGCCCGTGCATGAATTCTGCCCGATTGGGCCCGATGGGGCATAATGCGGGGAGTCCCGGCGTCGTCCCAGAGACGCGAATAACATCCTCGAGTCCCCAGTGAGGTCCAGCCACTGGCTGGCGACAATGGCTAGCAAGGTCCGAGCATACCTGTTGATCCAGGCGTCACCGGGCGCTGGCAATAACGTGCTGGCGTCGGCCCGGGCGATGGCGTCGACTGTTCAGGCGGACCGCGTTACGGGTCCGTACGACGTGATCGCCGTGTTGGAAGCGGACGACCTGGACGAGCTGGGGGCCGTGCTGCATGACGATATCCAGGCGATCCCCGGTGTCACGCGCACGATGAGTTGTCTCAGGTTCGAGGCGTAGCCGGGTTGGACGATCTGTACGTTCCGGCGATCGAGATGTCGGGTCATGCGTGCCCTGCCGGTAGAGGTTCAAAAGTCGCGCGCAGTGCGGATTGGCGTTCTACTGGTACACATCCTGTAGATAAGCGCCCTATCGGGGCCGTCTGATGGAACGACTTCTTTTCCTGTTTGCGGCGGGCGGCCTCGGGACACTTGCCCGGTACGGCGCGTCCAACTGGGTGCAGCGGAGCACGACCACGGACTTCCCGTGGGGCATCCTGACCGTGAACGCCATCGGTTCGTTGGCGCTCGGCCTGCTCTACTCGCTGGCCGAGGAGCACAACCTGCTTTCGGGCGAGCTGCGGATAGCGGTACTGGTCGGCTTCCTGGGCGCCTTCACCACCTTCTCGACCTTCGCCTTCGACACAAGCCAGCTACTCCGAGACGACCGCTACCTCTGGGCAGCCGGAAACATGGTCCTCAACAATGCCCTTGGGCTGTCGCTGGTGTTCGCGGGGATCTGGGTGGGGCGGTTGCAGGCGAGTTAGGGGGGGGTCGAGTCCGTCGATTCGGCGATCAGGTGCGGGGGTTCCCTGACGCACTGGACAACGCTATTCGTCTGCGCCCGCCACGAGATGCTGATTAGGCGAGTACTACGCCCCGGCGTATAAGATTCGCAGTTTCCGTATCTATCATCAATTTGCCAGTACTGACTCGGCGACATCCCACCAATCCTCAAGTGGCGGGCGATCGGTAGCCTCAAGAATTTGGCTATATGGCGCGTTGCGGTCATATATCAAGTTCACTGGAGGCATGTTGTGGCAGAAGTGGTCATCGACTAGGAAACGGTCATGGAACAATCGCTGATCATCAAACGTACGCCAATCGGTCTCGATACCCCTTGCAGCTAACTCACTGTGGAACCTCTTGAAGTCTTTCAAATCCTTCGACGAGATATCTCGGGAGATAATTCTGACGCCAGTAATCTCGTCGAGTTCCAGTTCAATCGCAAGATCCTCCAACCCTCGCCGAGAAAAATGAGGATCGGTCCACCACACGAGGCCCTTCGCCTCCCGAATAATCTTTCGAACCGCCAATACGTTTGAGAATGGAGTTGATGGCCTGATCTCGGCAGTGCTGCTAACGGGCTCCACCGGTGGTCGCATCGGGGAGACAGGTTCCAGTTCGTCCGTCTTCTGGTCTGATCGTGTCGTGACGTTGATCCCGAACAGGGAATACAACTCATCTTGAGTCAACGCCCTGGAGATGCCGTCAATGCTCAGGTCGTCAACCACATTTGCAAACAAAGTTCGCTTTTCATCCAGAATTCGCTGTATTCGCTCTTCTACCGTGTCGGGAGACACCAGAGTGGTTTCGAACATTTGCTTAGTCTGTCCGATTCGACGTACCCGCGCCGTCGCTTGAGTCATGACCGCAGGGTTCCACCACGAGTCAAAATGTACGACACGATTTGCGGCCGTTAAGTTGAGGCCTACCCCACCGGCGCGCAATGACATCAACATGACGTTGTGTTCGGACGACCTTTGGAATGCGTCGACACGTTGCTGCCTTTGAGTCGGGGTCATCTGTCCGGTGTATTGAACAGGACGGAATTCCCCCAAAGATTCGCTGAGGGAGTCCAGGCTCGTCACGTACTGTGAGAACACCAGAGTCTTATCGTCTTTCTCTTGAGCTGTCTCCAGATAATCAGAGAGCCATTCCGCCTTGGCACTCTCCTCTTCAACCCCGTTACAGATCTGTTTCAGTGCCGTTATCAGAGCCAAAACGTTTGTAATCGACACTTCCTGAGACTTGAGGCGATTAACTCCTAACGTTTCCGCATCGTCGTAGGCGTATCGCTGTTCAGGAAGAAGGTCGACGTACTCGATGTTGGATACCAACTCGGGTAGATCTGTCAGCACGTCGCCAATTCGACGTCGAATCATCACCTTCGACGCTGCATTGCGCACTGCCCGAGCGCTCGGCACCTTCCCAAACCTCATTGATTGGTCGAGGAGACTGAGTATGTTCGCAAAATCTTCAACCGAGTTTTCGAGAGGAGTTCCAGTCAATCCCCATTTCCGATCCGCTCGCAAGGCTCTTACGGCTTGAGATCGACCGGTGGCGGGATTTTTACAAAAATGGATCTCGTCCAACACCGCCACCGAAACGGAGTCCTTGAGCGCCAGGTCGTCGTCGATTCGGAGGGAGTCGTAAGTAACGATTCCAACGTGGGCTTGGTTATTCCAGAATGCTGCCCATCCAAACCGTCGATCTGCCTTAGAGCCGTCGATCGAGATCACCTGCAACTCGGGGGCCCAATCGGCCATATGTCTACGCCACGATGTCACGACGCTTCGTGGTGCCACGATCAAGGCCCGCAACGCGGTGCCAGTACGAAACATTTGTCGAAGAGCAACGACGGTCTGCACGGTTTTACCTAGGCCCATGTCGTCGGCTAACAATGCTGCCGGTTGATGATCTATCAACCATCTGATGCCGTCTCGTTGGTACGCGTAAAGGTCACTCGGAAAATCAAATACGTCACCGAACCGGGCGCGTGCGGGTGGAAGCAAAATCGGGAGAAGCTTCGCCAAAAGCGGAGCGACAGTTGACCGTCCTCGGATCCCGCGTTTGCGTGCTGCGGCTTGCACCCTGGGATCTTCGACCGGCGATCCAACCTTCTTGTCTTCGCCGAATCTTGCGCCATTGATCTGGAACGAGCCAAATCGATCGATTGGAACTTCGAAGACTTCGCAATCACCAACCGAAATATCGATTTGGTCAACGTTGAGACGATCTTCAAGTGATGTCTCAATCCGCTCCAACGACGGATGGGGGATTGTTTGATCGTCGGAGATATCGGGTGGTGAGATAGTCCCGTACTCGACAATCGAAACGTCCACCACTGGATCGAACACGGCCTCAACTGATCCCGTGTCAGGATCCGGCGGGAGTCCAGCAATACGTCGTGTAATCGCGTTACCAGGACGCGCTTTCGGTCGCTG
>CAYYRD010000029.1:0-33075 GCA_964474025.1 uncultured Dehalococcoidales bacterium
CTGTCTAGCGATAACGCTCATCAGACTCAGCAAGAACACTCAGCGCAGTATTCATTCGATCGAACGCAGCAACTGGATCAAAATAGCGTATGGCTTCGGCTACAGAATCAAGATTGGCTTGGGTCATGTTCGGGCTCCGACCAACAGTGGCAACAGCCGGCAGATCCGCTCCTTGACCTTCCAACCGCCGGTAATCATTGCCCGGATCACTTTGCTGGACGAATGAATCGGCATGGGCGACAAACAGCACGGGCACATCGGTGTCGATATCCAGGCCTCCCAAGCGATTGACCAACACCAGCGTCACGTCCGTTTTCAGATCGTTAATCAGTCTCACCCCCAGCAATTCTGCCGTGACATAGGGTTCGAGACTTGAGCCGTATAACGCTTTTTGAACGGCTGATGGTCTCACAGGAGTGCTCACGTAAAACTCAAGGGGAAAACCGTGGTCGGTCGTGACCATCGCCGCTCCACGTACGTCATCCGGAGAATCAGACTCGTAAAAGCCAATAAAGGCCAGCGTAATATCCGACGATGGCATCGTCATATGCACCCACTCCACCTAACTAGATCTTTTGACGCGCAGCGCTATTAGCAGATTTGAACTGACCATCTGAATCATGGTCCGTTTGAATTGTTTGATTCTACATATCCTTTAGAACGCGAGGATTCCGATCGCAGAGGCAAGAAAACAATCGCGCGAACCGTCGGGTAACAATCGGTCCCTCTGCCCGAGCGATTTCCCCGTTGGCCCGAATCGACTCTGCCGGGCTTCGACGACGGGTGCGCGCTCCGGTTTTCCCAAATCGAGAGTGATCTCGACCCCGGCGATGTCCCGAGTAACTATCGCGATGGCTTTTCTCACCTGCTTTTGCCCAGATCGCTCTCTCAGACACCCCCCGTCGCCCAAACGCACGCATGGTCGTCCCGTTGATCAGTGCGTCGAAACTGTTCGCTCGGCTATGTAGTTGAAGTTGATGTCTTCGCCGAGGCCGGGGAGATCGGGCATGTGGATGTAGCCGTCCTCGTCCATCGGGTCGATGATGCTGTTCAGGTGTGCGGGGACCTCGTCGTAATCGATAAACGGGTGCAGCAAGCCTCGTTCGTACCAGGTGGTGTTGGAGATGCCCCCGATGACCGCCAGGTTGCCGGCGCCGCCGCCGTGGATTTCGCAATCCATGTTGAACGACTCGGCGAGGTGGGCGACCTTCATGCTCGGGCTGATCCCGCCTACATCGCCGACCCCTACCCGGGTGATGTCACACGCTTTGCCCGTGATCCACTCCGCCCGGGTGTGGAACTTGCCGTAGGCGTACTCAGGGCCGATGACCGCAATATCAAGCTGTTCGGCGAGCCAGCGGTACGACTCGATTGAATGCTCGTCCATCGGCTCCTCGTACCAGTAGAAGTCGAGAGCCTGGATACCCTTGCCGAGCTCCAGCGCCTCCATCCTGGAGTACCAGTGGTTGGCGTCGAGCATCAGGGGAAAGTCGGGGCCGACGGCCTCGCGGACGGCCGCACATGCCTTGATATCCATCTTCACGTTCGGGGCCCACTCAACCGGCGGCATCCACGTGTGAAGCTTGATGGCCTTGTACCCGCGTTCGACCATCCACTCGGCGTAGCGGCCGTAGTCCTCAGGGGTCGCGAGCCCGCCGTCCATCTCGTCTCCGCACATGGTGGATCCGTAGGCAAGGACTTTGTCCCGATAGCCGCCGAGCAGCTTCCACACGGGGGTGTTCAGCGCACGGCCTGCCAGATCCCAGAGGGCCAGTTCGGCGGCGGCGAGTGTGCGGTCGGTGAGGTTGTTTCCGCTGCCGCGCTGCCATTTGGCGAGGTTGATCCAGAGTTTCTCCCGATCCATCGCATCTTCGCCCATGAAGACTTTCTTGACGTAGTTTTCGATCAGGTGCGGGCGAAGTGCCTCCGGCGAGCCGAACGAATAGCCGGAGTGGCCGTCATCCGTGGTGATGGTGAGCATGGCCTGCTCTGAATCGTGCTCGGGTCCGGGATGGGTGTGGCCATCGGTGTCGCTGACCTGTTTCGACGGGGTGTTGAACACCGTGACTGAGATTTGCTCGATCTTCATACCCGGGCTCACTTCCTGTAGGCAGGTTTGTTGGATGTAGATTGATAGTCGATACGGAACGGGGCGCATGCTAAACGACGATGACGTCATTTCGTCCGCGTGATCCAGGTGTATAGCCACCAGGGAGCGTTTGGTGAAGAGCCCGGGATGAGCGACAGGAACGATTTACCGTGAAGTTCACGCGCTACCTGATGGCCGCGAGTTCTCGAACATTTTTACTTGGCCTTGATCGGTCAACGATGGTGTTCGATAAACGATCCACCCCGATGGAGAGGGAAAACATGCACACGTTTTCCTTTCGAGCCGACGAGGTGGAGCATCTGCTGGCCGGGACCCTGCCAGATGCAATTCCCTCTTACTGGGAGTACCGGCGGGCCAACGTCGTGGAGAAGGTGGTTGACCGGGCGAGGTACGGCGGCGAGGGCATCATTGTCGAGTTCAGGGCCGGGGAGCTGGAGGTGCCCGGGTTCACATATGTGTACTCGGATGCGTCCCCGTTGATGTTCGGCTTCACGCCGGGAGTGGCGCGTGTGTCCGGTGTTTACCGCATGACGCTGGACGACCCGCTAACGATTGCATCGTCGAGTATCGAGGATCTTTTACCGTAGTCGATCCCGAATGCCTGTCCGGGAGAATTGACTCGACTCGCTCAAGACCCGGCGAGGAGTCTGCCTCCGGAGGCCCTTACCCGGAAGGGCGATCCTTCCGATTCCGGAAGGATTAACAGCCGACCGCTCTACCTAATTCCCAATTGCTTACGCAGTCGTTGATTGGCTCTGCCGGATTTCAGTTGGCGTTCCCGCTGGCGAGCTTCGTTCTCAACAGCAAACTCCTCGTGGTGGACGAGTCGCCACGGGCCGCGTCCTCGGGTCCAGCCTCCATCACCAATCTGATGTCTCCGGACGCGTTCTTCAAGGCCAGCCGTAAAACCGATGTAGAGCTGGTCGGTGTCATTCTGGAGAACGTACACGAAGTAAGAGGCTGGATCTTGCATGGTGACTCGACTCGCTCAAGACCCGGCGAGGAGTCTGGCTCCGGAGGCAGGAATCGAACCTGCGACCAATCGGTTAACAGCCGACCGCTCTACCGCTGAGCTACTCCGGAACGAATTATGAACACACGTGCACTTACGGTCTGGTTGAAAGCCGAGGAGACACGAACGTTGATTTTAACAGCCGGGATTCGGCGCCGTCATCTTGAAATTGCGCACTGGAGGCTGGAATCGAACCCGCGATCCTTCCGATACCGGAAGGATTAACAGCCGACCGCTCTACCGCTGAGCTACTCCGGAGCGAATGGAGGAACGTATTCGCATTCCCAGGGGTCAATCCTAGCACCCGGTAATTGCCGTCGCCATTGGTGGATTCAACAATTATGAGCGGCGCCACTCCGCGTTGCGAGCGTTGACGGCTGGTATTGGCGTTGCTAGCCTCGACTTACGATGGCTGACACCAGGAATTCTTCTAAAAGTGGCCGAGCCAAGCCCGGCGCGCCCGAAACCCGCCTCACGCAGGCCGCCGAGAATTACCTGCTTTCGATCTTCATGGTCCAGGAGCAGGGGCTCACGGTCACGAACGCCCACCTCGTAGAACAGCTCAAGCGCACGCCCGAATCCGAGGGCCTCGGCACCTCTGCGCCGTCGATCGCCGGGATGCTTCGTCGGATGGAAAAAGAGGGGCTGATCAGGCACGGCTCCAATCGGGAGATCGAGCTCACTACCGAAGGAACCCGCCTGGCCGAGCAGATGGTGCGACGGCATCGGCTCGCCGAGCGGATGGTGGTCGATATGCTCGGGCTGGATCTTGCGAAGGCCCACGCGGAGGCCCACAGATTGGAACACGCTATCTCGGACGAACTGGAAGAGCGGATCCGGGTGACGCTGAACAATCCGACGACCTGCCCCTTCGGACACCCGATTCCCGGAAGCGGGTACAGCCCCTGTCCGGCAAGCTCGACCATCAACGAGGCGCCGGTAGGCCAGCCTTTGCGGCTCGATCGGATTCCGGAGGAAGATCCGGAATTGTTGGAATACCTGGTGAGCAGCGGTCTGCTGCCGGGCGTTGAGGTGGAGATCCTGGAGTACGCGCCGTATCGGGGCGTCGTGACGCTGAAGACGGCGGATGCATCGCCGGTGCTGGGGGCAGACGTGGTGTCTCGGATCTGGGTGTGCCCTATGAATTGCGGGTTGGACTGCGCGACACGGTCGTTGTAGGCCGGCTCGTCTGATTACGTCCATCAAAAAATTTTGCGTCCCGGAGCGTTAGCGCGCTGGCGTATCGTCCATCTCATGAAGGCACCCCCGATCCCAAGCTTCTCCCGACCGGGAGAAGGGGCAGGTTGTCGCGCTACGGGTCCTTCGCGAGCCTCAGGATGGGTTTAAGGAACCTCATGGGTTATAAGCGTGAAGGAGCCTCGAGACCGATTTCTCGTTGACCGGCTACCGAAATGGCGGATCGAGGTCGTAAAATTGAATCCGTACGAACTTGTCGATCAACTCGGCCCACCGCCGACACTCTTACTGATACTTCGACGGGCCGAATGCAGGCCCCAGACGGAACAATCATGAACAGGCGAAACGGGCGCGTTAGCTTTACCTTGCAGCGCGAACTCGGGCAGTTGATCGACGAATCGATCTCCGATCCCCGGCTTGCGCCGATGACATCGGTCACGCGCGTTGAATGCACTTCAGACTTTGCGACGGCGCATGTGTACATAAGCGCGCTCGGCGAGCCAGATGTGCGTCAGGGCAGCCTTGAGGCGCTGGAATCGGCCTCGGGATTCTTGCGGCGTGAGATCGACAAGCGGATCCACATCCGGCACGTCCCACGCCTCGTATTCCACCTGGACGAGACACTTGTCGAGGGCGCAGATATGTTGAAGGTGATGGACGAAGTTGCGGAGCAGGACAGCCAGCTGCCCGAGAACACGTTCGAAGAGCCCGAGGGGCTGGATCCGGGGAGTGAGCGTGAATAGTCCGTGTAGGCGATTAAAACCGGGTCCGAGGCGTCTGAATCCGGTAATGAGAGTTCACGTCCGTGACGCTGGATAGCGCTGATCTGGGCGCGGTCTCAAACGGGGACGACGATAAGAACAGCCCCCCTGGCAGGGGCGTCACGCCCAGAACGGTGCGGCCGGCCCAGATAAACGGCGGTTTCTTGAACATCCACAAGCCCGCCGGGATGACGTCGATGGACGTGATCCGTATCGTCCGGCGGCTCACAGGCCAGAAAAAGGTCGGGCACGGCGGAACCCTGGACCCTGATGCCACGGGCGTACTGCCGATCTGCATAGGCCGTGCGACCCGGTTCATCGACCGATTCGTGCAGGGCCGCAAAGTGTACGAGGCTACGGCCAGGTTCGGGAGCGCTACGGATACCTACGACGCTTCAGGTCGTGTTACCGCTGAATCGGATGCGAGCCTTGTTACACGAGAGACCATCGAGGCAGCCCTGCCGGCGTTTGTGGGGGAGATCACCCAGGTTCCCCCCATGTACAGCGCCGTGAAGGTGAAGGGCGTCCGTCTTTACAAGTTGGCGCGTGCCGGAAAAGAGGTGGAGCGAGAGGCCCGGGACGTAGTCGTTTACGGCATCGACATCAATTCGTGGGAGTCACCTGTGCTGGGGCTGCGGATCGAGTGCGGCAGCGGCTTTTACGCCCGTTCTGTGATCCACGACCTCGGGCTCTCGCTCGACAACACGGCACACCTCACGAAACTTGTGCGATCACGGGTCGGCCGTTTCGACCTCGACGATGCGGTGACGCTCGGGGAACTTGAACGGTTGACCGATGCCGGGAACTGGGAATCACACCTCTACCCGATCGACACGGCGTTGACCGACCTGCCGGCGGTGATCGTCGATCCGATCCAGGAAGAGGCGATCGGATTCGGCAAACCTGTGTCGCTCGGGGCCAGCGCCATCGAGGGCGTGGAGACAGAAGTGCGGGCGTACAACCGCGAAGGGGAATTGATCGCAGTGATGAGTTACGACCCGGTGCTTGGCCAGCTGAATCCCGTCCGTGTGCTGATCACCCCATGATCCAATGCAACCGGGTGAGTCAGCCCAGTTCCGCCCATCCCCACTTATGGTCGTAATCCGGCCTCGTTCATCAGTGACGCCCACGTTGGGGCACCCTTAATATCACCATCATGGAAATTCCGTTGCCGCTGCTTAGCGCGGCAGAATCCCCGGTCGAGGAAGTAGCACACCTCGTCCTCCTTCTTGCGGTCATCATCGTTGCTGCCAAGCTGGCGGGGGAGTTGGTTGAGCGGATCGCGTCGCTTCCTGCCGTGCTCGGTGAGCTTGGCGCGGGGATCCTGATAGGGCCATTCGCTTTAGGGGGGATCGAGATCGGGTCGTTCGGTCCGTTCTTTGAAATCCCCACGACGCTCGACGAGGCCGGCAAACCCATTGAATCGATCACGCCGGTCGCGCCCGAGTTGTTCTTCGTCGCCCAGGTGGCGGCGATCATCCTGTTGTTTCAGGCCGGGCTTGAAACGAACCGGGCGCAGTTCTTCCGATGGGTCCGGCCGGCGACGGCTGTTGCTGCGGGTGGAGTGATTGTGCCGTTCGCCTTCGGGTTCGGGGCAACACTCTTCATGGGGTTCGCCAGCTTCGAAAGCACCCAAGACCTGATCCCGGCGCTTTTTGTGGGCGCGATCATGACAGCGACCTCGGTCGGCATCACGGCGCGGGTGCTTGCAGATATACGTCGTCTGGACACCCCTGAAGGCACGACCATCCTGGCCGGGGCGGTCGTAGACGACGTACTCGGCATCCTGATTCTTGCTGTCGTTATCGGCATCGCCGATACCGGTGAGGTTTCGGTCGCAGAGATCGGGATCATCGCCGCCAAAGCGATCGGTTTCTGGCTCGGTCTGATGATCGTTGGAAGCATCCTGGCGAGTCGGATTTCCGAGGTGCTTCTCTGGTTCAAAAGTCCCGGCGTGCTTGTCGGGCTGGCGCTGTTTCTGGCGTTTCTGGCTTCGGCAATCGCGGAGATCTATTTCGGGTTGGCGATGATAATCGGCGCATACACGATGGGGCTTGCGCTCTCCGACACCGAACTGAAACATCGGATTGAAGAACCGATGATCCAGATCGGGCACTTTGTCATTCCGATTTTCTTTGTGGTGATCGGGATGCAGGTGGACCTGGGAGCGATGGGCGGGGCGATCCTCTTCGGGCTCGCGCTGAGCGGCCTGGGTATCTTGAGCAAATTGATCGGCGCGGGACTGCCGGCGCTGGTGGTTGGCTTCAATAGCCGTGGCGCATGGCGCGTGGCCATAGGAATGCTGCCCCGCGGCGAGGTCGCTCTGATCATCGCCGGGATCGGTCTATCGAGTGAGGTGATCGGTCAGGACGTGTTTGGTGTCGCCATCTTGATGACCATCGTGACTACGCTTGTCGCGCCCATCATCCTGGTACCCGCCTTCACCTCCGGTGGTTCAGGTCTCCGGCGTCCGATGGGCGGGGCGCAGGCGCACCGTGCGCGGGGTCGTCCAGAAGGCGAATAAACGAACCAGAGAAGCGCTGTTGAGTCGCCATCGCATGCTATTATTTGAGCCTTCGACGAGCCCCCGTAGCTCAGCGGATAGAGTACCGGCCTCCGAAGCCGGGGGCGTGAGTTCGAGTCTCACCGGGGGCACCACTCACCGACATCCGTCCGCCGTCCTTTCCAGACAGGTGATAAGGTCGGTGCCGTATGACATCACGCGAGCCTGGTCCGCGCTGGGTTCCACTTGGGGAGCGGTTGATCGAGGCGTTGCGAGAGGAGATCTCGGACGCCCGGCGTGAGGATTCGCTCGGCCCCGTCACCGTGGTCGTTCCCTCGTTCTACAGCGCCTTCTTCTTACGTCGCCGCCTCGCGGCTGCCGGGCCGTTATTCAACGTCCAGTTCATACGGCTGGAAGACCTTGCCGAGGCGCTGGCGGGGATGGCCGATACCAGGCCTCCGTTATCCAGGCTGCGAGCGTCCGAGATCATTCACGCGATCGCGACCGACGAATCGATCCCCCTGCCAGACGCCTTCGACCGCATTCGAGGCCAGGACGGTTTCCACAGGGCGCTTCACCGAACGCTCGACGACCTGGACGCTGCGGGCGTGGACCCTGTGGCCCTCGGCGACGGCAGATGGAGATTCACGTCGGCGGTTGTCGGGTTATACGAGCGCTACCGGGAACGGGCGCGCGCATTCTCTGGCGCTTCAGGCCTGGCTGGCCGGGCGGCTGATGCAGTGCAATCCGATGCGTCCGGGTTGAGCCGATTCGGCCGTATTTTGTTGGTGCTGGCAGAAGAGCCAGCCATACAGCACCTTGAACTGGTCTCTGCGCTGGTGTGCGGGCCTTCGACGAGGGTGTTGTCCGGTGCGACCGGCGACTCCGGTAGCGACCGACTTTTATCGCAGATTCCGGGTTTGCCATCGCCCTCAGACACAGATTGCCGCTCCGTAATCGAATCGGAACCGGGGAGTTTCAGGCTTGTATCGGCGCCCGATCCTGCCGGAGAGGCGCGCTGGATCATCCGGGACGTGCTCACCGCCGCGCGGGACGGCACGCCGTTCGCACGCATCGGGATCTTCTTTGACGAGTTTTCCTACGGCCCGCGCCTGACCGAGGCGTTCCAGTTGAACGGGGTTCCGGTTTCCGGGCCGTCGCCTGTCACGCTGGCCCGGACGCCCGGTGGACGCTGGATTCTGGGTCTCCTCGCGACCCTGGATCCCGAGCGGCCGGTGGGACCAGAACACCTGAGAGATTCACGATTTGCAAGAGACAGGTTGGCTGCCTGGGTGACGGGCAGTCACGTCATCGCTGCAGACGGATCTCCGGTGGCCGGTGCCGCGTGGGACGAGATATCACGGCGGGCGGGCGTTGTTGGCGGCGCGGAATCGTGGGACAGGAGACTGGCCGATTACGCGGGACGGCTGCGCGCGCGCGCGGAAAGTTCGGCGAGGCAGGGAGAGGACGACGATGCGTCCCGGTCTGGCTGGATCACCGAGGCGGACGAAAGCGACCGGCTTCGTGACTTCGTGCGACAACTGGCGGCGGAGTCCATGCCATCGGACCAGAACGCATCGTGGGGCGATTTCGTCAAATGGCTTCGGAGGCTTGAAGCCCTGTACGGACGGCCGAATACGGATGACGATGCGGCACAGGCTGTTAGTTCGGCACTGGACTCCATTGCCGATCTCGATTCCATTGAGCTTCCTTCGCCGACCTTCGGCAGGTTTCGGCGAACGCTCGAGAATGAACTCGACCGGCCACTCCCGCGTGTGGGACGCCTCGGGAGCGGGGTGTTCGTCGCCCCCTTGCGGCAGGCGGTGGGGTGCGATTTCGACCGCGTGTATATCGTGGGAATGGCGGAAGGGAGTTACCCGGCGATCGGTTCAGAGGATCCTTTGCTTCCGGATATCGTGAGGAACAGCGCGCCCGGGCTGAAGACCGTTGGAGACGAACGCTCAAGCGCCCGAAGACGCTACCTGACGGCGCTTGGAAGCGCGCCGCTACGCGTGTTGGTGTGGCCGCGTTCGCAACCCGGGGCGACGCGTCAGGTGTGGCCGTCACGATGGTTTACCGAGGCGGCGGAATCGGTTCACGGCAAACTTCTCCCGACAAACCTCCTGGCCGATGACAGTCCCGTGGAAGTCATTGCGCCAGAAACCCGGCGGCTGCTTGAGACCCCGGCATCCGATCGCTACGAATACGAACTGAAAAGCCTTTTCGCCTGGCAGAGCGAGGGGCGCAGATCAGAAGACCATTACCTGTTTAACATCCACGGAGGAACGCTGTCCGCAGGAAAAGAACTGGAGATAAGCCGTTTCCAGACCGGCCGGCTCACCCGGTATGACGGCGCCGTCGGCCCGAATCTAAACAGTGAAATGGCATGGTCGCCGATGTCGCTTTCCAGCATCGCGTCCCCGACCCGCCTGGAGGCGTGGGCCAGTTGCCCGTTCAAGTATTTTCTGACGTACGAGCTGGGAGTTGAGTCTACCGAATCGCCGGAAGCCGCCGAGACGCTCAGCGCACTCGATCGCGGCATCATCATCCACGACATCCTCGACCGGTTCGTCAAAGACACCCTGACGCAACATCCCACCAGCGTGGCAAGCGACACAGAACGCCTGGAGCAAGTCACCAGACAGCAATTGGACGCGTTTGAACGCAGCGGACTGACCGGCAGACCCGTGTTGTGGCGGCTGGAGCGGGAACGGATCAGACGCGGGCTTCTCGACTTCCTGGACGTGCATCGATCGAGAATTACGGATCATGGACAACGTCCGGTAGAGACCGAGCTTGGCTTCGGAGACGGGCAGGACGTTCCACCGGTGATCTTAAATCTTTCAGGCGGCCGAATGGTCAGATTCAGGGGGTGGATCGATCGCGTGGACGCTAGCGACGACGGCTTTCGGGCCACGGTGATCGACTACAAGAGCGGGCGGGCGTCGTACTTCTCCAATATCGACTCCGACCCGGTGGACGGCGGAAAGCATCTTCAACTCCCCATTTACGCCCTGGCCGTAAAGAACTGGCGGCCGGAAACCGAATCAATCGAAGCCGAATTCTGGTTCGTGATGGACGCCGCTGGCTCGAAGAGGGTCGGCACATCCCTCGAAAGAGCCAGCCCACGATTTGAAGAGATCGTCGATCAGATCGTGGCCGGTATTGAGGAAGGGGTGTTCCCCGCCTACCCGGGCGAGCGTCAGCTCCCGTCACGCCACGGCGGTTACGCTCCGGAGAACTGCGCTTATTGTCCTTACGACCGGATCTGCCCGCGCGGGCGTGCATGGGCGTGGGAGCGTAAGTCGGGCGATCCGGCGGTCGCGAGGTTCGTGGGACTATCTGCTGATGATGATGCGGGAGTAACGTCGTGACGTCTCGCGACGCAGATGCCCGCGCGCGCATCGCTGAAGATCTCGACTCCAGCCTTTTCGTGGAAGCCGGCGCGGGCACCGGCAAGACCACGGCGCTCGTCGAACGGGTCACAGCCCTGCTGAGGCGAGGCGTTCCGGTCACGAAACTGGTGGTCATCACCTTCACCCGCGCCGCCGCCGCAGAACTCCGGGAAAAGGTGCGCATCAAGGTCACCGAGGCTCGTGACAAAGCTGAGATCGGCAGTCCTGAACGGGAGTACCTGGACGCCGCCGTTCGCGAGATCGACTTCGCCGTTATTCAGACCATCGATTCCTTCGCCCTGTCTATGCTACGAGAGCGACCGCTGGAGGCAGGACTTCCGCCGGTGATCGAGCCGGTAGATGAGGTGCAGGCGGAACTCAACTTTGACGAGGCATGGTCCCGGTGGTTGGACGATCAGCCAGACACCGGCGAATTTGCATCCGCCATCGCGACGGCGTTCCGCCTCGGCCTGGGTACGCCGCTAACCGATCTGTACGAAACCGCCCGACGGCTGCACGACAACTATCATCTGGTTGGTAAACACGACTTCAACGAATCGGGCGCGATCCCCCGGGTCGCCGGTCAAAATATTGTCGAAGCGGGCAAGTGGTTGCCCGCCATGGCTCGCTTTTGCCGACTTCCGGAGGGCGACAGGTTAACCGCCAGCCTGGAGGATTTCGGGTCGGTCGCTGAACGGCTTGAACGTATCGGCCCTGGAAGCGAAGACGCTGACTGGCTGCTGGCCAGCGGAAACGTAAAGTTCTCGCAGACCGGAGGGAGACAGGGAGACTGGGGCGATGACGCGTCCGGAGTCAACGCCTGCAAATCGGTCAAGGCACACCTGAAATACTTCCAGGATTTGCTCGATGGAGAACTCTCCGACCTCAGGCGACACGCGGTCGGTGAGTTACTTGGGCTCCTGAAAGGGTTCATAACCGGGTACGCAGAAGAGCGTCGCGATGAAGGCAGAGCCGAGTTCCACGACATGCTGACCTGGGCGGTGCAGCTCCTCGAAGATGACGACGCTCGACGACATTTCCAGGAGCGTTACAGATACATCCTCGTCGATGAATTCCAGGACACTGATCCTCTTCAGGTGGACCTTGTTCGCGGGCTTACCGATCGCGAAGGCGTCGGACAACCCACCCCGGGGGCCCTGTTCGTAGTCGGCGATCCCAAACAATCGATCTATCGTTTCCGGCACGCCGATCTGCCGACGTTGAACAGGCTGCGGAACGAGCCTCACGTCGATCTCACCCTGATCACCCGGAACTTCCGATCAAACATGTCGCTGGTGGGGTGGGTGAATCATGTGTTCTCTCGCTGGATGGACGGCGGTGGAAGTCGGTACCAGGCCGATTACGTAGCGCTGGAAAGCACCGATAACCCGCCGGAAACCGAGCCACGATTCGGCGTGCACATAGTGGGGGAGGCACTTCCTGAAAGAAGAATCGAGACAGTGCGTCGGGCGGAGGCGGCGGACCTGTCGCGTGTCGCCCGCGAGATCGGCGGCGGCCGTTGGACGGTGCGTGATGGCGACGGCCTGAGAGCGTCCCGTTACGCCGACCTTTGCATCTTGATCCCACGGCGTACGGCGCTGCCATTACTCGAGAGGGCCCTGGATGAATACGAGGTGCCGTACACGACCGCCGGGAATTCGCTCATTTTTGCGACCGAGGACGTCCGGGATCTCCTGAACGTGCTGACGGCGATTGATGATCCGACAGACCAGGTAGCGGTTGTGGCGGCGCTCCGATCGCCGGCGTACGCCTGTTCGGACGTCGATCTCTGGGGTTGGGTACGGTCCGGAAACGGCTTCAATTATCTCGAAACACCCCTTCAGCACGTCTCCGGTGAACGGGGTCCGGTCGCGAGAGCGTTTACGTCTCTAAGGGTCCTCCACGATGAGCGGCTCGACACATCGCCCGGGGCCTTGATCGAACGATTTGTCCGGGAGCGGAGGCTGCGTGAACTAGCGCTTGCAGGTGGGCGCGCCGAGGAGCGATGGTCGCGCATCCAGATCATCACCGAGATGGCGCGACGCCTTGCCGACGCGGGCCGACCATCGCTACGTGATTTCGTGCTCTGGGCGCGGCAGCAGGCCGACCGGGACGTGCGCGCACCCGATGCCGCCGCGAGTGAGGAGACCGATGTCGTCCGGGTTATGACGGTCCACGCCGCTAAAGGGCTTGAGTTCCCGATAGTGATGCTCACCGGCCTGAACTCGGACCTGGGTACCCGCTCCGAAAAAGCCCTGTTCGACTACAACGAGGGCGCGGCGTCAAATATCGGCGTCCGCATGGGCTCCCGTTCCGCTTACTTCGAGACCGGCGGATTTGATGCGCTTCGAGATCAGGAGAAGGACGCCGGGAAGATGGAGAACATCCGCCTCATGTACGTGGCGGCGACGCGTGCCAGGGACCACCTGATCGTCAGCACTTACAGAAAAGACAATGACGGGTCATCTCCGGCGGCGATGATCGCAGCGTACTCGGAGGACGCGCCAGAAACCTGGTCCCCGATCGCCGCGCTTCCCGCGCAAACCAAGGCGCAAACCCCACCCGTGAAGCCTATCCCGCGAGGCGATGCCCTGGACGATCCGGACGCGTGGGAGCGAGGGCATCTTGAACTGATCGGCCGCATGAAGACCTCGCCGGTGGTCACTGCTTCTTCGCTCCATGAACCCGATGGCGGTCCCCCGCAGCAGAAGACTGAAGATGAGCAGATCGAATTCGATCCCTGGAGACGCGGACGGGCGGCCAGTGCGATCGGACGCGCCGTTCACGCCGTTCTACAGGATCTCGACCTGAGCGACCCGCATTTATTAGGGGATCTCTCGACGAAACACTCTCGCGCCCATGAGGTGCCCAATTACGAACAAGAGGTTCTGGACCTGGCGAAGGCGACCCTGGAGACTCCCGTGATGCGAAGGGCTGCGCTAGCTCATTCGAAAGGCCGAGCCTGGCGGGAGTCGTACGTCAGCGCGCCGATCGGCGACAAAGGGGTGATCCTGGAGGGTTACGTCGATTTATTGTTTGAGGATGACGGCGGGTCGCTGGTCATAGTCGATTACAAGACCGATCGGACGAACGAAGCAGCAGAAGTGTATGAGTTGCAACTCGGGGCGTACGTGGCTGCGATAAGGAAGGCAACCGGCCGTGAGGTAAGCCAGGCGGTTCTCGTGTTTTCCCGCCGGGCTTTTGAGGCGATGGCTGACGGCACGGATATTGCGGCCGCACAGCACCATGTTCCAGACCTCGACCATGCGGCAGATAGTGCGGTGACGCTCGCAGAAGAACGGCAATCCGCCGGATGAGGGCCGCCGTCCTTTTCCTGGGAGCGGTAGTAGTCGCGACCGGGCTGGCCTGCTCCGGCAACGGCGCTGGCGATCTTGATCCCACTCCAACCGGTGCCGTCAGCCCGACGGCTTCCGCGTTCGCCCCTCCCACTACACCGGACCCGACAGCGGCAGCACCCGAGCCGGTCGTCCCCGAGCCGGGACCAACCCCCCGACCACTACCCTCCAGCACTCCCCTGCCGGCTCCGATCTCCCCGTCGCCAACCCCTCCAAACACTTCGACAGCGACGCCGCACGCCGTACCCACTTCCACGTCCTCACCCACCCCAACGCCCACGGCGATAGTTCCGGTCCCAACCCTGATTGCTCTGGCAACCCCAACTCCGACGATTTCACCAACCCCCACACCGACAACGGTTCCAACCGCGATTCCCAGCGCGACAGCAACGCCTTCACCGACCGCATTACCCACAGCAACGCCTTCGCCGACCGCATCGCCCACTGCGACGCCCGCGTCGACGTCTACGCCACCGCCGCCCATTCCAACTCCCATCTCGACCGCAACATCCACCCCCGTTCCAAGGATCAACCTTCGGCCGACAAGTCCCGGCGCGGGCCAGTCGCCGTTGTTCGTCCACGCCGAGCCTGGAGCGAGCGATCCCGGCGACCTTCGAACCGGGTCGGCTGCATACCTTGACTGGTTCTTCGAGAACGATTCGCCCTTCCCGACCGAGACCGAGTTTGAATCGCATGTCTACGTGGACGGGGTGTTTGTCGGTAGCTGGGTCAGCACGCAGGCGCCGCCGTTTCAACCCTTCGGGATACGTGACTGGGATGATTTGAACAACCGCGTCAGGCTTGACCGGGGCGATCACGTTTTCAAGCTGATCGTTGACGCGCTGGACCAGATTCCGGAAAAAGACGAGACGGACAACGTTTTTGAACGGACGTTCACCTGGGGCGGAGAGTCGTTAACCGCCCCACAGCCGGGTGCCCGGGCCGTCAATCTCGTTATCGAACCGGCGTTTGAGAGGTTTGAGCCCGTAGTGACGGCGGCCGTTTCCGGAACTGGAAACTCCGGTCCGCTCACTGTCGACGCCACGACGTTCATTACCTGGGGGATCGGAAACATTGGCCTCGCATCGACCGATGCCACGATTTCGATTCACATTTACTTTGACGATGTGCTCGTAGATCGACGGTTGGTCGATGGCCTCTCAGCGTTCTCGGGCTCGGCGTTGCGCGACTGGGACGGATTGGGCGACACGATCCGCATCTCTCCGGGGGAGCACACGCTGAGGGTCGCCGTCGATCCCGGCAATTTGATCGACGAATCTGACGAGACTGACAACGTGGTAACCGCCGTGCTCACCTGGGACGATGGACCAGCGGTCCCGCCGGAGCCATCGCCGGAGGCGATCCCGATTCCCGTGCCGCCTCACGAGGAACTGACACAACCCAACCTGGTGACGTACCTGCCATCGGCCTGGGACGCGCCGCTCGTAATCAGGGACACGACATCTGGAACGTCGATCAAGGGGCGCAACGGGTACGTACCCGCTTTCACCGCCGGAATCGTGGACTATGCAATCACGAACGCCAGCCCCGTAGCCAATTTGAACGAATTCAGTACGACCCTGTATCTGGATGATGTCCCGATCGATGATTCCGGCTTCACTGCGGGCAGCGCCGGCGGCTTGTGGATCGTCGATGCAACTGTCCCGGCGGCTCAACTCACGCCCGGGACGCACACGCTGCGACTGGTGATCGATTCCCGCAGCGAAGTCAGAGAATCGGACGAAACCGACAATTCGTTCACGAGCGTGTTCGAGATTGTGGCCGGACCGGCTCCCCCCCCGGTTGCGCCCACGACCTATAGCGATACCGAGATCACCGCGATGCTCGCCATTGTTCCGGATCTATTACTTCAGACCGGGAACGCAGTCGAGCCGGGCGAATCTGGCGCCGATTGGGTGTCAGCCATATCCACCGTCGCTGATGCCGCTTACTTTCTCGCCACCGGAACGGCGCTGCCCGACGAGCGCATCGAGATTTTCTTGTTGTCGCGCGCCAAGTATGACGAAGAGAACCTCGCGAACTGCCTGGACAAGCAGGCCACCCTCACCACATCAGAATACGAATCCAAGCTCGCTGACTGCCGCGCGACGATTGAAAAATCCATCGGGCTGACGTGGACCGGGACAGGACTCGTCACGGTGCGAGTCGATGCGTCGAAAACGCCCGCCAGCGTGCTCGCCACGCTGTTGCACGAGCTGGGGCACGCCCGGGCGGCGCTTTTGTATCCGACGACATCAAGTACGATCCAGAGTGATGCACGTTCAGCCATCGGCGAGGCGCAGGCGCAAGTTTTTGAGGCGGTCGGGATGCGACATATCGAGGAGTTCCTGGGCGAAAGGTTCACAGAGTATCCAGACCTGGCCGTACTGCGATATGACGTCGACGGTGTATTGGATTACGAGGTGGATAGGGCGGCCGAACTCGAGGAGCACGGGCTCGGGTACGAGTTGATGTGGCTGGCTGCGTTGCAGGATGTGGGCGGACTTGGCCTGGCGGATGAACTGCGGACGACGGGCGTGTTGAGCGCAGCATCAGCGCTGGCGTTTTACGACTACTTGCTGACCATCGGCGGTCAGGATCCGGTCACCTGGGTAAACGCCCGACTGGCGGGCGGCGATGGCCTGATCGGGGAATTCCGCGAGATCGCGCTGTCGCGGCTCGTGGACGGACTCCCGGCCGAATCAGAAGGACATCCTCATTTGATCGATCTAGCCTTCCTGGCCCCTTAATCATTCCCGATACTTTTCGGCCCGAACCTTTTCTCCCCGATACTTCTCGGCCCGATATTTTTCGGGTTTCGGCGCATAATCTGCTCTGGCTCGAAACACTTTCTGGCTGGAAGCGCTCCAAATCCGCCCGGCGGACGTATCAAGTCACTGGCCGTCCATCGGCCTGATCGATCCTCTCGACAACAAAGGCCAGGTTAACCCGGCATATGTCCGTCTCCGTAACCAGTTTCAAGGCACCTTATCGCCGGGGCAGGCGGACTCTGCTCGTGATGCTTGCGCCGGTCTTAGTTCTTCTGGCGGCGGCGTGCGGTGGAGGGGTGAGCGAGGAAGAACTGGAACTCGCGATCGAGATAGCCCGGCAAACAGCGGTGGAGGATGCCGTCGCGACGGCGGTCGCAGAGATCCCGGAGATATCGCCGATCCCAACACCAGCCCCGACCACTACACCGCGACCGGCGCCCACCCCACAACCGGTCGCAACGCCGGCGCCCACGGCAACGCCCGGCCCGAACTTTGCGCAGATCTACCGGGACCGGGTGTTTTCCGTCTTCCAGATCGAGACCGATGTCGACAAAGGATCGGCCTGGTTGATCGACGAAGGTGTACTGGTCACCAATCAGCACGTGGTCGGTGACAACGAAATCGTCCTGGTCAGACAGGCTATCGGTGGGCCTTTCCAGGCTGTCGTGGCGACCACCGATGTCGATCGGGATCTCGCATTGCTGTTTTTTGACCCCGCCGCCACCGACTCTGTTCCGATGTTGACGGGGCCTATGAACGCCGATGACATCGCCGAACCCCTGATGGCGCTTGGCTATTCGGAAGGCTCGGCCAAGCCCGACGGCTCGGTCGGAGCGGCCCGCGTCAAGATGGGTGTCCTTTCCCAGATGATCGACCTCGGTCCTGCGGGTATCAACCTGACGATGGACGCGGCCATCGACCCGGGCGAAAGTGGCGGTCCGGTATTAAACAAATACGGAGAAGTGGTCGGAATGAACCGGGGTATCCGGGTCACCACCCCCGATGGCAGCAGCCCGGTTTTCGGTACCTTCTTCGCCCTGCATGTGGACGACATCAAGATCTGGTACGAGACGATCAGGACGATACTGTCCCAGTCCTCGCTCCCCGAGACGCCGGGTCCGTAACAGGGGCTAGACCTTCCGGAGCCTCGGGTACGCGAGCAATGAGAGGACCACGATCCCGAGGCACATTCCACCCAGGACCAGGTATCCGGCGGGTACGCCCGCCCTGTCCGCAGCAGCTCCGGCGATGATGCCGGCGACGGGCGCAAGCGCGGTGTCGAGAAGAGTGGCCGACACGATCCGACCCCGGAGATAGTCGGGCGTGTTTTCGAGAAGTGTCGTGGTGTTTGCCGACCGGAATATGGTCTGCGAGGCTCCAATGGCGATGATGAGCGGGAACACCATCACGACCATGCTCACTCCGGCGAATAAGAGCAGGGCCACGCCGTACACCGTCGAAGACACGAGCATCACCGGCCCTTTACGTCTCAGATCTTTACGGGACGCCATGAAGAAACCGCCGGTGATTCCGCCGATTCCGCCCGCCGCCATGATGAGTCCCATGATGGCGGCGTCACGTCCGAGCTCGTCCACGACAAGCGCCGGCAGAAGGGTCTGGTGAGAGAAGCCGAAGGCTAGCGGCCCAAGTCCGAGCAGGACAAGCGCGAGAACAAGGCGGTTTGTGGCGATGTAGCGGAAGCCTTCCACCATCTGGCCGACCATGGACCCGCGTTTTGCCAGTGAGCTGATCGGGGGCATCGCGACGCGTGTGGTCGTCCAGATCACGATTCCGTACGCGATCGTGGACCATACGTAGGCCGGGCCGACACCCCACGCAGCGATTACGATTCCGATTATTGCCGGCCCGATCAATCGCGTGGCGTTTATGGCGATCGAGTTCAGTGACACAGCGTTCAGCAGTTGTTCCCCGGGAATCAACTGCGGAATTATCGACGTGCGAACGGGCTGGTTCATCGCCATCCCTGAGCCGAGCAGGAACGCGAGCACGTATATATGCCACATCTCAACCCAGCCGCCGATCACGATGATCGCCATGACCGCGTTCAACAGCAGGCTCCACGCCTGGATGATGATCAGGAGTCGCTTCCTGTCCCACCGATCAGCCGCAACACCGCCAAAAAGTCCGATCAGGAGCATCGGAACGGCGCGCGCCACGTTCACTCCGGCGACGGCGAGCGATGAGCCGGTAAGTTCAAAAACGAGCCAGCTGCGTGCCACGAGATCGGCATGCATGGCTGTGGCGGCTCCGACCTGGCCAAACCACAGGTAGCGGAAGTTTCGATTGCCAAGGGACGAGAACGAGGAAGCTAAACCGGACGGAATCAGCCTCGCCGCACCGGTACGGGGCGTCGAGGCGGTCTTATCACCTGTGACTTCAGGTTTATCCAATTGTTCTCACGATCGCCGGACACCGTCCGATGGCCAGGCGGGATATTTTGCGCGGGTGGCCGCATGGTACACCCGCAATGCAGAACACCTTGAACTCGCTCGGCCTGACAGCCTTATCCGGTGTGCGAAAGAGGCGCACGCGGGTTCGCAAAGGACCGATAGACTATCCGCGCGCCGCGCCCGTGTATCCCTTCTTACTGACACCGGGCCGGGTGGATCGAACCCTCGTAATCGAGCCCAAAACACGAACGGAGCACATTCATATGGGAACCCGCGGCGGACTGCTGAAGGAAAAACTTCAAGCCGGCGAAACGGTCATCGGCCCCTTCGTCATCGTGCCGTCGATGACCATGATCGACACGCTCGGTTATGCGGGAATGGACTTCTGCATAATCGACTCCGAGCACGGGCCGATCAGCATGGAGACTTCGGCGGACCTGGTGATCGCAGCGGACGGCACGGGCGTTGCTCCGATTATCCGTGTTGGCGATAACGACGAGCGGTTGATTCTGCGAGCGCTGGACATCGGTTCCGCCGGCGTACAGGTGCCGCAGATAAACGACCCGGACGATGCCCGGAGGCTGGTCAACTCCGCCAAGTACTCGCCGATCGGAGAGCGAGGGCTTTCGATCTTCACCCGCGCCGGTGACTACTTCAAAGACGGTACTCCCGGCCACACGGATCGTCAGAATGAAGAAACGGTCGTCATCGGCCACATCGAGGGCAAGCGCGGGCTGGACAACCTGGACGAAATCATGGAGGTGGACGGTATCGACGTCTACTTCTTGGGCCCGTATGACATCTCTCAGTCGATGGGCATCCCCGGCGATGTGCGGAACCCGATCGTCGAGGAGGCGCTTGTCGAGGCGTGCGGCAAGGCCAAAGCGGCCGGCAAGGCGGTCGGCTCATACGCCCGTGACATCGACATGGGTCGCTGGCTGCTGAGCAACGGCGTGCAGTACCTGGCGTACAACGTGGATGCCACGGTTTACATGGAGGCGTGCGAGCGGATCATGGGCGAGCTCAGGGCCTGAGCCCCGGTTGCCCGGTACGGTGGGCGCGATTTAGCGTTCCACCCGTTCTACTAGAGCATGTCCTCGTTCAACCGAACGCCAAATCCGGGCGCGTCCGCGGGCGCGATGAAGCCGTTTTCTGCGGCAGGTTCGCCGATCCACAGGTCGTCCCGCTGTGCGTTTCGCATCCCCGGCAGCACTTCCGCCAGGTCCATGCAGTCGGATGCGGCGATCAGGTGTAGGCCCCATACCTCGCCCCCGCGGTGCGGTGCAACAGGGATGTCTTCCTTGCGTGCTATGTCCAGGATTCGCAGGCCTGCCGTGATTCCGCCGCACCACGTGATGTCCGGTTGCCACAGGTCCAGGGCGCCGGCCTTCGCGATCTCGCCGAATCCGTAATGGGTGAACTCGTGCTCGCCACCGGCAATCAATACCGGTGCGGCGACGGGCCGTAAACGCGCCTGTGCATCGAGTTCATCGGGCGTGCACACGTCTTCGAACCAGTAGATGTTGAACGGCTTCAACAGCTCCGTCATTCGGGTCGTGACGTCTGAATCCCACGACATATACGTGTCGATCATCACCAGCCCGTCATCGCCCATAGCCGCGCGCGCCCGGGTCGCGCTCTCCACCGCCGAATCGTAATCAGCCTCTCCAGTCCACCTGTGAGGGAACTTGGTCGCGGTGAACCCGAGTTCACCGTACCAGGGCTGATCGGCCCCGGTGGCGTATGAACGTATTGGACCTTTGGTCGCGCCCCCCAGCAACTCGTATACCGGTTTGTTTTCCGCGTTTCCGAGGGCATCGAACAGCGCCAGGTCCAGTCCCGATAGCGCCATGACGGCGACTCCCTTACGGCCGTAAGGGAGTGACTCCAGGTAGACGTTGTCCCAGATAGCGGCGATGTCCCCGACCGAGTTCAGGTCGCAACCCCGGACGAGTTCGGCGAAGTGTCGGTTGACCACCTCAACGGCCGCCCGACCTCCTCCGCCATATCCGTATCCGCTCACTCTGGCATCCGTGTCGACCTTGACGACGATCTGCCAGAAGTGCGTGCGCCGCGAGGCCGGGACGTTCTGGTAGTTCGGGTAGACAGCGGATAGTGCAGTGATTTTCAACAGGGGTTCCTTTGGGCTGGGATTAAGAGTCTTCTGCTGGAGACCGGGCGGATTCTGCACCAGCCAGGTCCACTGTTGCCCCTGCTGCCAGCTACAGGCGGCGGACCGAAGGTGACAGGCCTATGGCCAGCACCACCACACTCAACCCCAGCGTAGCCGTTACTACCAGTGCGATTTCGTTCGTAAATGTAGCAGCAAGGACGCCGCCAAGGATCATGCCCAACGGGTTGAACGAATCTGCGACGCGCCAGATGCTCATGACACGACCACGGGTATCATCCGGGGCGAGTCGTTGCACCGAGGTCATGACGATGTTCTCTGTAAGCGCACCTGCGGTCCCCATTACGAACAAAATTCCGATAGAAAGCAGGTAATTGTCGGAGAACGCAAACCCGATCATTCCGACGTTCCATACGAACGCCAGGAACAGCAAAGTGCGCCCTTTTCGCGGCAGATTCCCGAACACAACTCCGAGCGCGGAACCGGCGATGAAACCGGCGCCAATGGAGGTCATCAGGATTCCAAATCCCGCGCCTCCTACGTCCAGCACGCTCCTTGCGTAAACAGGGATCAATGGGAATATCGCCGCCGAGAACAGGGCACTTGCGGTCACGGCAAGCAACGGCGGGAGCCCTGCCGTTCTGCGTGTGAACCGCAATCCGGACCGCATGTCGGACAGAAAGTCACCGCCACGGGCCGACATCGTGCCACGAGTTCGCGCGGATATCTGGCTGATCGCCACAAGTGAAATTCCAGATGCGCCGAGCGCCAGGACGAATACAGACTCGATTCCCGCCGTTGCGATGAGCAACCCGGCGGCGAGCGGCCCTATCAGCTCACCAGTGAAGTTGGCGAACTGGGCCATGGAGTTGGCGGCAAATATTCGCTCTCTGCCGACAAGATTTACGACGAAGGCTCCATATGTTGGACTTCCGAATCCGTCAGTTGCGCCGATCGCGACCGCACCGATCAGAAAATGCCATGGCTCAATTTGGTGGGTAACTACGAGCAAGGCGATCACGCCGACTATCGCGACAAGCGAGAGCTGAGTTCGGGCAATTATTCGCCATCGCTCGGATCGGTCGCTTAAAACACCGCCATAAAGAGAGACAGCAATCTCGGGGATCGCAGTTACGCCACCGACCAGACCGACCCACGCTTGCGAATCGGTCAGCTCCAGGGTCAACCATGCCGCCGCCAGGAACCAGAGGTTCAGGCCGAGGTCCGAAAAACCGCGGCCCAGCCAGAACATCCGGTAGTCGCGCGAATCGAGGATGCGCAGGCCGGGCGGGCGTTTTTTGAGTAGAGATTGCAGTTGAATTGACAGCGTTCGAACCCCACGCGCTTCAAAATCCGGGTTCAGTCATCGACGAGGTTACGCGAGACAGGCTTATCCAGCAGCGGGCCAAAAGAAAAAGGGATCCGCACATGGCGGATCCCTTTCATAATCTTGGGCGGCAATTGCACAGGTCCGCCCGACGCCATCGAAACCAGGAGGAATGTTGACTCCGTTGGCGCCTGATTTGACCGGCAGGAGGACCGGTCCAATAAAAGAACTTGTTAAGCAGCTTCCTGCGCATCGTCGGCCGCCTGAGCGTCCGTGCCCATCTTCGCGGTCAGGTCACGCATGTCGTCGTGCGTGAAGAAGCGTCGGGAACCGCACTGGAGGCAGTAAACGTCCACGCCTCGCCTGTCGGCGTTGAAATACACATCGCCTTCGCAACGCCCGCATGCCTTGAACTTGATCATCGCAGTCCCTCGTGTAGTTCAGGTAATCCGAGCCGCCAGGCGCCGGTCACCCTCATTCGACTGGCCGGTCGTCGTCGGGAACGAAACCAGATTGCTTCTGTGACGATGGCGGACACTATGGATGATGCGCCGGTGGGCGTGGGTTGTGCGTTCGTGCCGAATCAGTGGATGGTTACTACCAGTCTCGTCCCGGAGGTAGTGCGGAGGTGGAGGAAACCCATCCGGGTCGTGTCACTCCACCCGCTTCCGCCCGATGGCCGTCAGTCGCCGGCGGTCTCACGCCGGTCTTAACGCCAGGGCAGCGGCGGCGGTACGACGTAGCCGGTGAGTTCAACGAATCCGTCACCTGTTACCGGATTACCGCCTCGCGTACCCGTGACAGACACCTTGCCCTCCCAGTAAACGGCGGATTCCGGTCTTGTGGAGGCGATTTCTTGATCGGCGACCACGGGGGTTATCTCAAGGTTTATCCCGGGCTCGGGCAGATTCACAATCCACCCATTCGGGTACCTGGCGCCCGTGTGCGGGCTTGTCCAGGAGCCTTCCGTAACAAGCTCAAGTTCACCTGCCCCGTGATGGATCGAAGTGAGCGAGCCGTCCGGTGAGATGAGGGAGCCGTAAAGCGCGTCGATCTCACCGTCTACATCCCTGGTCTGCGTCACCATCAGATCGGTCCCGTCATCGAGTTGGATACCAAACCACTGCCAGCCCGCCGGGTGGCCGAGCACGAAAAACTCTCCCCACTGGTGATCCATCCAGACGTTCCCGGAGACGGTCAACGTACTATCACCCAGCTCCAGTTTGCCCTCGGCGGCCATACGCGGGCGTGAGTAGTAGTAGGTCCATCCGGTAGTGGGACCGGCAAGCCAGCCGATCTCGTTGTGCAAGGCCGGAGGCTTGGTGGGTGTCATCGCTAGAGACAGACGAACGTCATCGCTCCCGGCGACGAAGTTATGCAGGTCCGGGGTGGCGTTCAGGCTCCAGTCGGCAACCTGTAGCCCGCTCATTCCGGGTCCGGCCTGCGGCTGTTTTCCGCTGGAGAATCTCGCGTCCTGCGTGTGCTCGTTTGCTCGCACATCGGTCAGCCCGAACTGGGCAGCGTAACCGGGCGTCCCTCCATCATCGGGATCAGACGGATCGAGCGACTGGAATACCACGAAGTGGAACCCGTACTCGTCGCCCTCTCCGTCCTGAAGGTGGCCGCTGTAGTACCACCACTCGAGGCGATTGTCGTGCGGACCTACGTCCAGTGGAAACACGAGGGCTGCGGGCGCAGGCGTCGGTTCGAGCGGCGCGGGCGTTGGCACTGGCGTCGTGCGGCCTGTATCAGCGCACGCCAGAGCCAGGAGCGTGATCGCGCTCGCTGCGATGACCGAAAGGAGTCGTTTCATGGCGCTATGTCGATGCGCGGGAGGATCCGGTCAAGCCAGCGAGGTATCCACCAGTTGAGCGGCCCTAGCAACCGCATTATCGAGGGGGCGAGGAGGGCGCGGACGATGGTGACGTCGACAAATATAGCGATCGCCAGTCCGAGTCCGATCGCCTTCACCAGGACGACGTCGGCCACCATGAAACTGAGCGCCACTACGATCAATATCGACGCTGCGCCGGTGATGATCCGTCCACTTCGATTCAGCCCTTCGGCCACCGATCCCGCGTTATCTCCCGTGCGTTTATACGCCTCGGAGACGCGGGCGAGGAGAAATATCTCGTAGTCCATCGAGAGGCCGAAGATGATGCTGAACAACAAGATCGGCGTTGTGGCCTCTATCACGCCCATCGGCTCGAAGCCGAGCAGTCCGCTGAAGTGCCCCTGCTGAAAAACAAACACCAGCGCCCCGTAGCTGGCGAGGATGCTCATCACGTTCAGCAGAATGGCTTTGACCGGCAGAACTACGGACCGGAACAGGATGAGGAGCGAGATGTAGGTGGCGATGATGACGACCCCGGCGACGAGCGGGAATCGCCCGTAGAGGCTGTCCACCACGTCCTTTATCTCCGCCGATCCACCGTCCACGAATAACGCTGCGTCTGATCCCGGGTTGAACGCCCTGATCCGGGACACAAGGGCGGACGCCTCTGGGCCGAACGGCTCGACATCCGACTCGACGACGAACAGGACAGCGCCGTCCCGGACGGTATCGCGCAACAAGGTCTGCACGGTGACATCGGTAACCGCTTCCGGCACCCGGTAAAACGCGGTGTACGCACCGGCGTCCAGGTCTGGAGAGACGTTGACGATGCTGCGGACCCGTGACACACCGTCCAGCCCCTCAAGGGCGCGCCCGAACGCGTACAAACGCTCAAGATTCCCGGCTGACAACGGGTCGGTATCCCCGGCATCGCTGAGGATGTAGGCGACCGGCACCTGCGTCTGGTTCAGCAGGCCAAATTCATCGCGAAGAATGTCGAATCCCCGACGCGACTCGAGTTCCGACGGCAGGATCGTGGCGTCGACGGTGCCCAGCCGGATATCGCGTACAGGGGCGGCAAGCAAGAGTAAGAACAGGATCGTCGGCACCGCCACCTGCAACGGGCGCGCCATCACCCAGCGCGACAGTGCGCCCCACATGTCACGGTCGTTGCGGCCCAGGAGCGCCGGCAACACGCGAAAGGCGTTGATCCGAGGTCCGAGGATGCCAAGCACGGCCGGCATCAGTGTGAGAGCGGCGAGTATGGCCGCCGTTATCACTATCACCGCTCCAATACCGACCGAGCGCAGCATCATGAACTCGAAGGCCGTCAAGCTTGCGAGACCGATGAGGCTGGTCACACCCGAGAAGAGGATCGCCGCGCCGGCCGTAGCCTGCGCCCTCGCAACCGCCTCCTCTACCGTGTCCCCTGCCGCTATCTGTTCTCTGAATCGGCTCGTGAAGAAGAGCGAATAGTCGATTCCAAGCCCGATCCCGAGCAGGGTGACGATGTTCAGGACGAATACGGACATGTCCACGCCGCGGGAGATGAGCGCCACCGCGGCAAGCGCAAGCGCCACTCCAACCCCGCCGACAGTGGCAGGCAGGAACGCAGCGACGAGCGTCCCGAACACCAGTAGCAGTGCGACCGTGGACAACGGGAAGGCGAGTATCTCCGCCCTGCGGACGTCTCGCTCACTGCTGAGGCTGATGTCCGCGTAGAGCGGCGGCCCTCCCGTGAATGTCAGTTCAAGATCTCCGGGTTCGATGAGCGGTCGGGCCGTCTCCAGGAACTCCCGGGCGTCCTCAAGATCCAGGCTTAGTCCGACCGTCACGTGGACCGAGAGGCCGTCGGGAGAAACGCGGGCGGGATCGTCCAGGTGCGTGACGACTCTTGCGACTTCCGGGCGTGCGCTTATACGGGCGAGCGCCTTTTGAAGGTCGCTCGTGAACTCGCTTGCGTATGCGCCGTGGATATCACTGCGGAAGATCAGTTCGAACGACATCGGTGTGAGGTCGAGCTGGTCGCGGAAGACGGCGCGCGCTTGAGCCGACGGAAGTTTGTCGTTCGAGAAGCCGCCCGGCTTCAGCGCGTCCGTGGCGCGCGGGGCGAGCGGGAGGGCGATGACCAACAGCACCGCCCAGAGCGAGAGGACCGTCCAGCGCTTCCGGTAGATTGTGAGTCCGAATGAATACAGCAATGTCGCGTACCAATGTACGAGACGCCCGGGGGGTCCGGGTTGGCTTTCCGGGCTCTGGCCTGAACATGAGACCGGCGCTTTGCGATACGCGGGGGCTCGGCTTGCCATCACGGGTATAATTTGCTGCCTTACGTCGAAGGCTCGGCCCGTTCGGGGTTTTCGACACACAAACTCAGTGTTTTTCGAGGCTCAACGTGGCACTTCTGCTATCGCGTTCCGACGTCCAACAACTACTCCCGATGTCGAAAGCGATCGATGTCGTTGAAGGTGCGTTCTCGGAGCTTGCAAACGGCACCGCAGAGATGCCGGACCGCACGGTCATAACCGACGACGAAGTCGGCGGATGGATCGCCTACATGCCGGCCTACCTGGGTTCTTCCGGAGCGCTCGGCGTGAAGGCCGTCACGGTGTACAAGGCGAACCCGGAGAAGCACGACTTGCCGACGACACTGGCGACGATCATCGTCCAGGACAACCAGACCGGCAAGACACTTGCGGTCATGGACGGCGGTTTCCTGACGGCGGTCCGAACGGGGGCGGTGTCCGGAGTGGCAACGAAACACCTGGCGCGGGCGAACGCCAGCGTGGCAGGCATCCTGGGCACGGGCGTCCAGGCGTACACGCAGGTCACGGGCATGGCGGCGGCGCGAGACCTCGAAGCGATCCTGGCTTTCTCGCTTGATCCGGACGACAAGCGCCGTGCATTTGCAGATTCCCTCACCGAGGAAACAGGTGTCGAGGTACGGCTCGCCGGTAGCACCCAGGAGTTGCTCGGCGAGTCAGACATCGTTGCGCTGGCGACCACGGCGCCGAACCCGATCGTGGAAGCCGGGTGGTGGAAGTCCGGCGCACACATCAACTCGGTCGGTTCACACGCGCCCGCTCTTCGGGAGCTGGACACGGCGTCCATTCAGAAGGCCAAAGTGATCTGCGACCAGACGCAGGCCTGCCTTATCGAGGCAGGGGACATCATGATCCCCATCCAGGAATGCGACTACTCGGCGGACAAGATTCACGGCGAGTTAGGGGCGGTGATAAACGGCACGACGAGCGGGCGGGAGAACGACGACGAATTGACGCTGTTCAAAAGTGTCGGGCTCGCCATCCAGGACCTGTCATGCGCCCGGCTCGTGTACGACCTTGCGGTAGAGAACGGTGTCGGAACGGAGTTCGACTTCTAGGGGCGCGTGACAATCCCCTCTCCGACTGGGAGAGAGGGATCCTTCTCGTCGAGAGATGGACGCCGTCAACGCGTAGTTACGAGCAAAGTCGCTAATCCGGCCCTTCGAGAGCCTCAGGCACGGTCTGTTTTATCGGCCGTCCATCCCTGTTGTAGGGGCGTAAGGCAATACGCCCATGGGCGGAGCGAGCCCTGCCCCTACGGGTTCTTGCCTACAGTTCCACCGGGATGCGCTGGCCGTCGTAGGCGAGCTGTACATCGAGGCCTTCTGACTTCTTGAGTTTCGCGAGTTCGATGTTTGTCGTCTCGTGATCGAAGTCATGTGTCATATCCACGAGGAGGGCGCGCTTCGGTCGGAAACGGTGTAACTGCTCCAGCGCTTCCTCGAGGATGAAGTGGGAGCCGTGCGGGCGCGCGGGTCGCAGAGCGTCCATCACCATGACACCCGCGTCCCGCATCAGTCGCGCTGTGGAATCGGGGATCCCCGAAGCGTCTGAGACGTAGATCACGTCGCCAATTCGGTAGCCAAACGCGGTGGTTCGCGGGCCGTGTTCGACGGGTAGCGGTGTGACGGTTAAGCCGAACACATCGAACGGTCGCTCGTCGATGATCTGGAAATCGAGCCTCGACACGCCACCGGGCGAAGCGAGGCTCGTATCTACGAGCCAGTAGAACGCCTTCGCGACGTGGTCCATCTCGGTCTGCCGCAGGTAGAGGGGAATCGCTCGCTGAACGTTGTTGGTCCAGTCGCGGAGATCGTCCAACCCCCCGACGGCGTCGGCATGCTGGTGCGTAAGTATCACGCCGTCCAGTGTCGTCGCACCGACCTTCGGGAACCACTCGATTGCCGAATGGTAGAAGAACTTGCCGACATCGATCACGACGTTCTTCAGCGAACCGTCGTCCGGCGACCGGTAGCGAATCAACAGCGAGGTGTTACGTCGCCTGTTGTGCGAGCCCGGAAGGACTGCGTCCGGGCACACTTTGCAGGTCTGCGGATCTCGCGTCAGACAACTGACGCGTGGCACGCCCTCCGACGTGCCGGTGCCTAGAAATACGATTTCGCTGTCTGACGACAAGATATCGGGGACGATCAGTCTTTGGACTGGAGAACTTCGCCGGCCATCGTCTCGACGCGTTCGAGTTCGACGACAACGGCAAAACCGTTTCCGTCGGGGTCACGATCCAGTTCGGCCTGTACCGTGCGGGCTTTTACCGCCTCCCGAATTTCGCCGGTCTCGTGAAGTGTTGCCTTCCCGAAGAACTTCCAGGCCTGCCGCGTGTCAGGGTTCCGGTACATCACGATCACATAAGGGCTGGACTGGATGTTGCTCAGGCCGCCTCGCTTGGCGCGCTCCCAGTAGGCCAGGCTCTGGCCGTCGTAGGCCATGACACTGCCGCGGTACCCGATGCCCGGCTTGCCGTCCGCCGAAGCGGTGGCGAGGATGCACGGCACTTTGTCTGCAAGTGCGGTTTCGAGGGCATTCTTCATCTCGTCAGTCAGGTCTATCAATGACATTCCTCCCCATGCCGGGTCATTTGTCGGGTCCGGCCATGTCGCGGGTAATCGTACATCGGAGTTGGCGTCCTGCGGCGATGGCGTTCGGAACTGAACGTGAAGAACCGGCAGTTTCGAAGTCGCCCGACGACCATGCTTAACCGGTTTTCGTGGCGACCACTCCATAGAAGCCGTCGTATCCGGGCTCGATCTCCAGATCGCCCAGCCGCACCGCGACGATGGCGGCGGTTACTTCATTCCCCGCCGCGCCTTGCAGCTCCCCTGGGTCCGTTTCGATCAGGGCGACTAGTTCGGAGCCACATCGCTCGATCAAGTTATCGACGATCCTCCCCACAGTTTTGGTGGCCTTGCCGAAGCCCAGGGTCGCGGCTATAAGGTCACGTAACGGGACGAGACGCCTGAACGGTGGCCGGTTCGCCGGTCCGCGCAGCAGGCCATCGTGGCCCGCCCCTTCCACGGGCCCTCTGGACGGCGCTCCGACCGAAAGTGTTTCGATCCGGTTCAGAACGCCGAGAGTGAGGCCCTTGCCACACACCGGGCATTTGCCATCGCTGGCCGCGCTTTCCGCGGGAGTAAGACGAACGCCGCAAGCCCTGTGACCGTCGAGGTGGTACTTGCCGTTCTCCGGGAAGAACTCGATCGTTTCGGCAATTGACTGGGACGCGATGGCGTGGATCAGCCCGTCGTAGGTCGGCTCCATCTCGAACACGGTGACCTCTCGTCCCACGTTTGCAGCCGAGTGGGCGTCCGAAAACGATACCAGCGCCCGATCTTCCAGTTCCGGTACACCCCAGTTCATCCCGGGATCGCTGGACAGTCCCGTCTCTATGGCATGGATTCGTTCTGCGTGCTCCCCGAACGCCTCGGCAAGAGAGTCGAATCCTGACTTCGACCCGTAGACGCCGTACCAGGGCGTCCAAACGTGCGCCGGGATGATCTCGCAGCGTTCGTCCACGTCGGACACGATGTCGGCAACGTCATGCGCCGATAACTTCAATAACGGTCGTCCATCGGACCCCAGCGCGCCGTGATGCTTGAACCGGGCGACCAGGGCGTCAACGGCAGCGAAATCGGGTGCGTACAGCAGGAGGTGGACCCGTCGTCCGCGACCGCTGACTGGCGGGTCTCTCCAGACGCAACTGATTTCGGTTCCAAGGACAAAACTCGGGCTTCTTCGCGACGCGCCCTTAAGCCGAAACAGGCCGGAGCCGTCGTTGAGCAACTTCTCCCCAAGTTCGCGTAGCCACTCCGGGTGCGTGAAATCGGCGGTCGAGAGTAGCTGGACGCCTTTGCGCTCGGCCGCTTCCGCCAGCGATGACAGGTCCAGGGCGCGGCTCGTTGCCATCGAATAACGGGAGTGAAGATGGAGGTCGGCAACGATCCGCTGAGAAACCACGTGGCGAGTGTATCGGCGGGGGCAATTTGGCGCCGGTGGTGAGAGAGTCGTGACGTTCACTCGTAGCGGCCGCGTGATCGGTTGACGGGGAGCCTGATGCTGCTAGCCTCAGAACACAACCTGAACAATACCGGTCACCAATCACGCGCTGAACATGCGCTCCCGGAGGCCCCGATCATGAGCGACTCAAGCACCGGAAAGATCGTCGACATCCGTCTAAATGTCGCACGCCGACAACCGATGAGCGTCGTCGAAAGCGTAGAGGTCGAGGCCGGGGTGGGGCTCGTTGGCGACCGGCACGCCGAGGCGGGCAGCACCCGGCAAATCCTGATGATGGATCGCGCAATTCTCGAGACGCTTGAGGTAGACCCCGGCCAGCTTCGGGAGAACATCACGACCGAAGGCGTATCGCTCTTTGGTTTGAAGGAGGGCCAGACCCTGAAGATAGGCGACGGCCTTGAGTTCAAGATCGGCGAACTGTGCGATCCGTGCGACAACATGGACCACATCCGTCCGGGACTTCGCGAGAAGATCGAAGGCCAGCGCGGCCTCTTCGTGACGCCACTGTCCAGCGGCACGGTGACCGTGGGGGACGAAGTGACGGTCGGCTAGGGCTCCGAAGTTACTCCGGGGCTTTCCCTTCGTTGCGCAGATAAGCGGTCCAGTACACGGCAGCCACCAGGAGCGTCCCTCCGAGGATGTTTCCGATCGTCACGGCGCCGATGTTGACGAGTGAATCGGTGATCAGGCTGCTGTCGTTGAAGCCGTCCAGCGCTATGGCGTACGGCAAAAAGAACATGTTCGCTATCGAGTGTTCGAAGCCGATCGCGACGAATGCAGTTATCGGAAAGATGATGGCCAGTATCTTGTCCGTGACGGTGTGACCCGCCATCGTCAGCCAGACGGCCAGGCATACCAGCGCATTGCAAAGGATTCCGAGCGCTAACGCCTCGGGAACGTCGAGAGCCGCTTTGGACTCGGCGATCCCCATCGCCTTCTGCCCGACGGCTCCACCGCCGAACTCGTCAACGTTGGCTACCCGTACAAGCACCACGGTGCCGAGGGCGCCCGCTGCGTTTCCGATGTAGACGATCACCCAGTTGCGAGCCAGTTCTACCGTGGAGATCATCCGGGAGGCCCATGCCATGGCGACCAGGTTGTTGCCCGTGAATAGTTCCGCCCCGGCAACCACCACGAGTACCAGACCGAGGCTGAACGCAAGACCTCCAACGAGGCGTGTTATGCCAAACCCGCCCGCGGGATCTGTCACGACCACGGTGAAGAACAGCGCTCCAAGCGAAATGAACGCCCCGGCAAGTCCTGACAACACGAACAGGGTGACGACGTCCGTGCGCGCCTTCGTAACACCGATGTCGCGCACCCGGTGAGCTATCACGCCCGGCGCGTAGGCGTCGCCTGTCGGGATGGCCGGTGGTGCGATCATGCGGTTCTCCCCTGTCTAATCGGTGCGTGAACTGCGTCGATTCTCGCGGGTAGAGTTACGTCGGTTCCACTAGAATCGATTACGCCACACGCATTGAACCGCGTTTCGCGCGTGGCGGGCACTAATACGGGGAGTGGCGCAGCTTGGCAGCGCGCTTCGTTTGGGACGAAGAGGTCCCGGGTTCGAATCCCGGCTCCCCGACCACAGATTGAGTGCAGCATTTCAGGACCGTGCGCGCAGGGCTTTGACCAGCCGGTTTGACCGCGATCCGCATAGCCACAACGCACCGAATGCTGAAGCTGTGTCGCCCGAGGTGGCCGTACCCTCCGCCGCGCTCAAGCACTCCTGTTACGCCGGCGGCGCACACGTCTACGGGTAGGAGCGATTTGCAGGTCTTGCTACTGAATGTGTTCACGCCGCCCGTGGGCTCGGTCCAGGTGGTCCCTCCGTTCGAGTGAACGAAAACGTGGTAGTGACCTGACCCCCTGAAACGGTACCAGTCAATAAGTTAGAGACTGGACGTTTCC
>CAYYRD010000030.1:0-32855 GCA_964474025.1 uncultured Dehalococcoidales bacterium
GGAAACGTCCAGTCTCTAACTTATTGACTGGTACCGTTTCAGGGGGTCAGGTCAACAGGATTATGCCCGGGGCGACAGGATTGAGTTCGTGATGACAGAAACACCTTCCAGGGTCGGCCTTGCCGTGATCGCCTACCCGGAACTTGAACCAGGTGACCTGGCGTGGATCGAAAATATCCGTGCGGATGCCGATCCCAATCACGGATTGATCGCGCCGCATTTCACGCTGGTATATCCGACGGACGTTCTGTCCCCTGACGGGATGTCAGCGCACGTCCGGGAGCGTCTCGCCAGGAACTCAATGATCGATCTTGTGTTGCGTGGGACCGCGATCGACGATGCCCGTGATCAAGGCGAGATCTTCGTATTTCTGATTCCGGACGAGGGGCGCAATGCCATCGCCGCCCTGCACGACTCCCTGTACACGGGGCCGTTGGAGGCGGAGCTTCGCGTCGATTTTCCATACAGACCTCACATGACAATTGGGCGGCTGCCGGAACGGGTCGCCGCCGATCGGCTGATATCGGAATTGGCGAATCGGGACATCAACGTCAGCGGGACGGTGACCGAAGTACAGGTCGTCGATTGCACGCCAACGGATTTCGGAACACTCGATACGATCCCATTCGCTTCTATGCCCGGGTGACATTACGAAAGAAAGCTGGCATTTGAGCAGGGACGGATCACGGTTGGCGAGTTCGTGCTCGCGGCGCCCGTCGAGGAAGAAGCCGCGACCCGGATGTGGTCAGAGTTTCGGAAATTGCTGCCCTACCGGAACAAGTTGACCCTGGTCCGTTGGAGCGGCGAGGCGGCGTGGGTTCCGATGGGTGAGTTCAGGCTGGATGTCGGCTTCGAGAACCACAACAGCTACACGCTCCGGGTCACATCTTTTTTGCCCGGGCGGTTGCAGCGAGACGGAAATCCTGTTTGAGGAGATTTAGCCTCCCGCGCTACACATCGCTCAGCGTGGCATACAATCCGCCCGCCCGGTCAGGGCGAAGCTGGCCGCCCGATACGGGCAGTTATGAAGGACTGGCCATCACCACCGAGTTCGCGCTGCGACCGCTGCCGAACGAGTACTGGCGCGACGTGTGGTATCGCAGGCGTAGAGAGAGGGTGACGTGGAATTCGTTACAACCGACGGGGCCACGCTGGCCTACGAGACCGCTGGCGACGGCGAGCCGGTACTGCTCATACACGGCGCGTTGATCGCCGACTCGTTCAAACCGCTCTTCACTTCGACCTCCCTGCCCGAGAGCTATGAGTTGATCACCTTCCACCGGCGCGGGTACGGTGGAAGCCGGGAGTCAACCGGTCATGTCCCAATGGCCCGCCAGGCGGCGGACTGTCTCGACTTGCTGCACAAACTTGGCGTGAACCGCGCGCACGTGGCCGGGCACTCGTACGGCGGTTCCATCGGCCTGCAGATGGCGTTGGATTCGCCGGAAACCGTCGCGTCGCTGGCCCTTCTAGAACCGGCGCTGGTGATTGGAGACGCCGGAAAAGGTTACCGGGAGTCGCTGGAACGCGGCCAGCAGCTTTACGGGGAGATCGAGACCGAGATGCTCGTCGACCAGTTCCTGGGTATGCGCTTCGGACAAAACTACCGGGAACCACTCGAACAAGCTGTCCCCGGCGCATTCGAACAGTCCGTTCTAGATGCCGGTACCGCAATCGATTTCGACCTCGCCGCGTTGCTCGAGTGGACGTTCGGAAAGGAAGAGGCAGACAGGGTGATACAACCGGTGTTGTCCGCGTACGGAGCCAACAGCCTGGCCCTGAATCCCCGGTTCGCCGAGACGCACAACACGCTACTCAAGTGGTTAGATGACGTAGACGAGTTTGTGGTACCCGGCGCTGCCCACGGCCTCCAGATGCAGAACGCTGGGGGAATGGCTGATGGTTTGCGGGCGTTCTGGGAGCGACACGTGATTGCCAGTTGATTGTTTGAGGCCCGCGGGCGTGAAGTCGCATAACGGACCATCGCTGTCATCCTGAACTCGACTCAGGATCTCAGTTCGGGCGTTGGCGTGGTTTCGAGTCCGGTAGACGTTCAACCGGCGAGATTCTTCGGCCATCGAACCTCAGAATGACGGGCAAAGGCCTGGGCCCCAACGTCCGATATCAGTAAGAAAGCACACACATGACACAGGTACGGATCACCGTTGGCGAGTTTGTTTTTGTGGCTTACGCGGAAGACGAGGCCGCGCCGAAGACGTGGTCCGAGTTCCGGAAGTTGCTGCCCTATCAGAACAAGCTGATACAGGTCCGGTGGAGCGGCGAGGCGGCGTGGGTTCCGATGGGTGAGTTCAAGCTGGATGTCGGATTCGAGAACCACACCAGCTACCCGGCCCCGGGCCACATCATCTTTTACCCGGGCGGATTCAGCGAAACTGAGATCCTGTTCCCGTACGGCGGGGTGTCCTTCGCCAGCCGGATGGGCCAGCTTGCAGGCAACCACTTCCTGACAGTCGTCGAGGGGCTTGAGCAGCTTCCCGCGCTTGGCGAGAAAGTCCTGTGGGAGGGTGCCCAGGACATCCTGTTCGAGGAGATCTAGCCTCAGGCGCTACACATTGCTCCCCGTGGCATACAATCCGCCCGCCCGGTTAGGGCGAAGCTGGTCAGCCCGGTACGGGCGAATTCAAAGGAACGGTCAGATGCCCGAGATGCGCAGGAACCCGGCGAAAGCGAAACTGGCGGCTGGCGGTGTCGTCACAGCTGTAGGCGGCGTATACACAGCCCAGATGGCGGATTTCGTCGGCACGTTAGGCGTCGAAGGCGTGTGGTTGGAGGCCGAGCACGGACCCCTCGACTTCGCAGATATCGAGGACATCACTCGGGCCTGCGACCTGTGGGGGATGGCGTCGATCGTCCGGGTGGGGCGCGCCGAGGCGAACACGATCTACCGGACGCTGGACTGCGGGGCGCAGGGCATAGTGGTTCCGCACGTCAACACCCGTGAAGAGGCCGAGCTGGTCGTGGACTCCGCCAAGTACGCGCCCCTCGGTAGTCGCGGCATGTTCAGCACGCGCCAGGGTTACGGCGTTGGCGACTACCTGGAGCACGCCAATAACGAGACCTTTGTGTGCGTGTTGATCGAGGACATCGTCGCGGTGGAGAACCTGGACGACATTCTGAAGGTGGACAACATCGACGTGTTCCTCGTTGCGCCGAGCGACCTGTCGCAGTCGATGGGCCACCTTGGCCACGCAGAGCACCCGGAAGTCCAGGCAGTGATCGATCGCTCAATCCAGCGGATCACGGACGCCGGACGCATCCCGGGTCACGTGGGTCGGACCGCAAGCGTGGCGAGTTATATCCAGAAGGGTGTCCGTTTCTTTAACGCCAATCTCAATGAGTGGGTGACCAACGGGGCGGCGATCTACACGGACGAGGTGAAGAAGGGTGTCGCCGGGTAGATTCTGGCTTTGCCCGAAACACCCCCTCACCCCGACGCTCTCCCGCGGTCGGGAAAGGGGGCAAGCACTGCTGTCATCGGCAACCTTTTGGGTCATCCCGATCCTTCCCCGGAAGGACGAGGGACCTTTACCAGCACGGTTGTACGGTGAATAGACACGCTATGCACCAGACCATCGTTCTCCCACCCCAACCCTCTCCCGCGGGGAGAGGGGGCGCTCGCTGCTGACATACCGAGCGAATTGGCCTTACCAAACAATCAGGAACACGGGGTAACAACATATGGCTGAATTGCGACCTAATCGTGCCAAGGAAAAGCTGGCGAAGGGCGAGATCGTTACGTGCTTGGCCGGAGTGGATTCGCCGCACCTGGTGGACTTCGTCGGCCAGATCGGGGTGGACTCCGTGTGGCTCGAGGCCGAGCACGGACCGGTTGATTTCGAGGCGATTGGCGATTTAACCAGGGCCGCAGACCTGTGGGGCGTAACGCCGCTGGTGCGAGTCGGCAGTACCGACTACAACACTATCTACCGCACGCTGGACATGGGCGCCATGGGGATCACGGTGCCACACGTGGACACGGCGCAGGACGCGCGCGACGTGGTCCGAGCGGCGAAATACGCGCCGGTCGGCAACCGGGGCATGTACGGTCCGCGCCAGGCCTACGGCGTGACCGACTACGTCAAGAAGGCGAACGACCAGACGATGGTGGTGGTGCTTGTGGAGGACATCAAGTCGGTCAACAACCTGGACGAGATACTGGAGGTTGAGCACATCGACGTGTTCCACGTTGCGCCGAGCGACCTTGCGCAGTCGATGGGCCACATCGGAAACGACGAGCACCCGGATGTCCAGCGCACCATCGACGAGTCGATCGTCAAAATTATCGCCGCCGGGAAGATCGCAGGAACGACCGTGGGCGCACACAATGTCGGCAGATTCCGGGACCAAGGCGTGAAGTTCTTCTACACGAGCCTGAACGGCTGGATCATGTCCGGAGGCAAGGAGTTCCTGGACGCGCTCGGTTAACGAACGAACTCCGTCGCATCGGCGCCGATCTGCCAGGGATCGCTGCCGCATTCCGCGCCAACCTCGGCACGCACCAGGAGTCGTCCGGTTTCCGGCACCTCCACGAGCAAATGCGTGGCCGGGCCGGGCCTGCCGAAATCGTCCACGAAGTCCTGGTAGCAATAAACCCCGGCGCCTGCCTCAACATCGACGAAAGGCAGGTTGATTCTGCCCCTTTCACGCGGCGTGAATCGATGGGCGTACGACTCGATCCCCGGCACGAAACCGATCGAGATGACTGGAACATCCGGCAAGACCTCGTCGTAGACGAACGCTATGTTTTTGTCTTCCTGCGTGAAGGTCCCGATCTCGTTGAACCAGTTGCCTTGAAGAGTTCCGGGCACGGTGTAGTACAGCACACCGCAGATTGGGTCTGCCGTACGTAACCCGTTGTTGTCACCAAGCAGCGGAAGCATGGCTGAACGCTGTTCGTCCGGGTACAGATCGAGGACACAGACCGAACCGGTTGCCTCTTCGCCATACAACTCCGGGTGCAGGAAGTTGACGCTCTCGGTGGTGATATCGAACGCGCCGATGTCCAGCGCGGCGGCACGTCCACTGTTGAACCCGATCTGCTCGCCGGCTACCAGCTCCAGCCCGGGCGAGTAGGTGCAGGAGTCCACCGCGAACGCCCCGGTGGAGTAGGCATTGCAGTGGAATCCATCAAGATCGGCGATTGAGGCCAGGATACGATCTGAAACAGGTCCAACGTGCCCGTAACGCACCCTCACCCCTTCGCAGACGGCGACATCCAACCCGTACTCGGTGTAATTCACCTCCTGTCCGCTAAGACTGGTGGTCGTGCTCGACACACTGATCGAAATGAGCTGACCGGCCGCGATGGCGTATACCGGGTTCGGCGGAAAGATCTGCCCATCGCCAAACGGTCCCTCGCCCGCGTCGCCCCAGATCGTTTCGACGCCGAAGTACATGTGGGAGGTCGGGAACGTATGGCCGGGCGGCCCGAGGTTGCCCAGCGGATTGATGTTCGTGACCTTCTCAAGGTCCATCGGGAACTCACTGAAGAGCGGGCCATCGCCACATTGACGATCCGAAACGAATGACCAGGGATCTGTGCGGCCACGGGTCGGCGGATCGTAGGTGGGCACGGCCTCGGCGTTCAGCGGAGCACTGTTTGCGGGAGGAACGTCAGTCGGCGTCGATGCAGCGTTCGGCGGCGGCGGTTTCCCGTTATGCCCCGCGTTGTCGGATGGCAACTGGGAGGTCGCGGGATCAGAGATCGCTGCAGGAACGGATGCCGACCCGGGAAGCCTGGTCGGTAACGGTGTTGACGAACCCGCCGCTGGCTCAGGGCGAACGATCCCAGCATCAGACGCGGGGCTATCGGTCGCGGACGAACAGGCCATCAGCACTGCGAAGGCGATGCTCAGAAGCGTCAAATATTCCCAACGTGTTCGAATACGTCGCATCGGACACTCTCCCGGGGTTGATTCTCGACGAGAGTGGTTGCGCCGACATGAGCCGTCTGGCGGTGTTCGCTGCGTGAGCGCACCAGACTCTGGAACGGCCTAGAACGGGTCCGGGCCGGTCCCCTGCTGGTGCAACTCTTCACGGGTGTAGCTGCCGAGTGATCGGAAATCGAACTCGGTATAGCGCTTGATCCAGCCGAGTACGATCTGTTCCGACTCCCGGTAGCGTGCGCGGGTCGCATCGTCCGCCTCATCGCCGAGTCGCTCGATGATGTCTACGCCCTCGCAGCGTGTCAGTTCTTTGATGAGCGCGAGGTCATGATTCCGCTCCGTGTCCTCGCAGGTCGCGGCGTGCACAACGCGCTGGGCCGTCTGCGCCACGGAGATGCGGGCCGTTGCCAGGTCTTCCATGAGCGCCGGGTGGATGCCCGGGTGGCCGTCCAGCGAATCGATGCCCTTAGCGCCCCGTCCGTTCAGCCAGCCCTCGACGTACTCGATGATGGTACGAACGTTGCGACGGGTTCCTTCCTGGGTGACAGGCCCTTCAGGCGTCTCGATCACCACCGGGAAATTGTCCGGGTCCTTCATCGCTTCGGTCGGCTTCCAGCCGGTTGCGTAAAGTTCTTTGAACGGGTCGGCGGCCGTCTTCTGGTGGTAAATGTGCGCCGTCCAGCCTCGCAGGAACCCGTTATCCGCCTCCCAGATCTTATCGGCCCGAATCCCTTTCGCTGCCGCTTCGTTGACCTGGTCGTCCGCGCTCGGCAGATGGGTCGCCATCCCACCGATCGGCACCGCACCGTGTTTCAGACACACCGCCACGAGCCGTCGGAAGATGTTCGAGATGAAGCCCGTGGTCTTGACATCAACACCAAACCGATCCGGCCACAGGGAGTCCGGGTCGTTCATTACGAACTCCAGCAGGCTGGCTTTCAGATCCCAGCGGGCCGCGTTCAACCCGGCGGCGTATGGCCCCAGTTCGTGCAGCATTTCCTCCATTTGCCACACGGCCGGGAGAGACTCCACGAGGATGATTCCCCGTATGGTGGCGTCAGCCAGGTGCGGGACCAGTTCCCGGGAGGCGTCGAACACGTCTCGATACAGGCGGATCTCGGCCACGGATTCTGTCTTGGGCAGGTAAAAGTAGATGCCCTTGCCCTGCTCCGCATGAACCTGACCGGCGTGGAATAGTGTTGCCGCCGTTCCCAGCAAGGTGGCCGATACCGGAGCGCCATCGATCGTGAAGTCAGGCTCGTCCAGGTGCAGACCGCGCTCTCGATGCATGAAGAACGGGAGAGGGCCGTCCCAGAGCTTGTAGTGCCGATTCCTCTCGCTGTCGTAGTATTCCAGCGTACCGAGTAGAGCGTCCCGCCGGTTAACGGCGGATTGGACGGTGTCAGCCAGTGTGTGTCCTGCGGAATCCTCGTCGTCGTCGAGGTCCCCAACGGCCTGGGTGCCGTCAGGCATCGGATTCAGGGCGTTGATGAACATAGGGGTCAGCGCCACCGGGCCGGATATCTCGATGCCAGGCTGTTTCAGCTCTTCGGGGACCGGCGGCACCTGCCAGTCGGTCGTGGTGGCGGGACTCGGCGGGAGGTGAGCGGGTTGTCGACCCTCACGAACCGCCGCGGCAGACACGGCGAGGCGGTTTGCGCGGAGCGCCTGGACTCGGTCGTCGAAACTGTCGTGGAGTACGATCACGTATTCCAGGAATTCTGGCGTCATGATTTCGCCAGAGCCCGGAACGTCCGGATATTTGACTCGGTCGCTGGCCGACATGGGAAAAGTCCTTCATGCTCTGGCACGTTCTGGCGTTTTCTGGGCGCGCGATTTCCCGCAGTCGTACAGCCACAGAATCTCTTTACGCAGCGTGCGGGCCGGAGATGAGGCCGGCCCGTGTTGACGGCAGGTTCATTTTCAGCACGAGATATTAGCTTGAACGACTGTACACGGCCATCACGGAAGCGTGTAAGCGGCGTGAGATACTCGGCGTTGCTGCCTTCACAACACGTCGAGAGGATGGTGCCGTGACTTCGAGCGGACCCGCGAGCCGGGGCATGTTGACCCGCGATGCCCTTGTCCGCCTGGCGCAACGGGGCGAAGTCGATACCGTGGTGGTCGGTTTCACGGACCTGTACGGCCGGTTCATGGGCAAGCGATTCGATGCCGATTTCTTCATCGACCAGACGGTTGAACACGGCACCCACGGCTGTGACTATCTCCTGGCCGTCGATATGGAGATGGAACCGGTCCCGGGTTACCAGTTTGCGAACTGGCAAAAGGGGTACGGAGATATCCACCTCTCCCCGGATATGGAAACATTACGGGTGGCCTCCTGGCTCGATAAGACCGCCATGGTCCAGTGCAACGCACATTTACCCGAGTCGCCCGAGTCCGAAGTCCACGGGCTCGTACCGATCGCCCCCCGGTCCATGCTCCTGAAGCAGTTGGAGCGCGTCGATGCCATGGGTTTTGAGGCGTTCGCCGGTTCCGAGCTCGAGTATTACGTGTTCAACGATTCGTACGCCGATGCGGCGCGCTCGGGATACGCGGGTCTTGAGCGCGCCGGCTGGTACGACGAGGACTACAGCCTGCTACAGGGGACGCGTGGAGAGGTATTGAACGGCGCGGTGCGGCGCCATCTGCGCGATTCGGGCGTGCCGGTTGAGACCTCCAAGGGTGAGGCGGGGCTGGGGCAGCACGAGTTGAACGTCCGTTACTCAGAACTACTGACGATGGCGGACCGGCACGTCGTGTACAAGCAATGCGTCAAAGAAGTGGCGGATGGGCTTGGCATGAGCGTGACGTTCATGGCGAAGTTCGCAGAGGGGCACAACGGATCGAGCTGCCATATCCACTTGAGCCTTCGCAAGGACGGGGAGCCTGCCTTTGCTTCCGGAGACGGACGATCGGATGTTTTCCGCTGGTTCCTGGGCGGGTGGATGGCGCACGCACGCGAGTTCATGCCTTTCTACGCGCCAACCGTGAACTCCTACAAGCGATATCGAAGCGGCTCCTGGGCGCCGACAACCCTGGCATGGGCACTCGACAACCGCACGGTCGGTTTTCGGGTGGTCGGGACCGGTGATTCGTTGCGCATCGAATGCCGATTGCCCGGCGCCGACTGCAATCCATACCTGGCATACACGGCAGCTCTTGCATCTGGCCTGGACGGCGTAGAGAACCGAATCGAGCCGCCACCGGCGCTGGACGGTGACGGTTACACGTCGCCCGGAGTCGCCAGGCTGCCGGGGACGCTGAGAGAAGCCAACGACGAGTTCCGGTCGAGCGAGTTCGTTCGCCTGTCGCTCGGCGATGAGGTGGTCCAGCATTACGCCCATTTTTTTGAGACGGAGCAAGAATCGTTTGACGGCGCAGTCACCGACTGGGAACGGCGGCGCTATTTCGAACGTATCTGATTAGCGCGGGCCTTCCGATTGTGGGGTCAACGCGCCCATAATCGGTGATCGTCATTCATGGTCGGCGCAGGCCGTTCCCGCACACACGCCCGGCCACTAGAACTAAGAAACAGTTTCCGGACCTGGAGCCAACAACAACGATGAACCTTCGCCTTCGTAAACGTCATGCCCGGACCCTGTTGCGGTTCGGGTTGCCGGTCGTGATCTTGACCGCGATCACGCTGATCGCCGCATGTTCGTCCGACGAACCCGACGCGCCTCCGACCGTCACCCCGGTGCCACAGCAAACTACGCGAGCGGCCCCCGGCGAGACCGTGACACTGGCCCCGGGCCAGTCCGCTGAGATCGATGGAGAAAACGTCGAACTTGCGTTCTACCAGGTCGTCGACGAATCCCGATGTCCAGCGGGCGCCCAGTGCATAACGGCTGGCACGGCGACCGTGTTGATGTCTCTAACGGGCTCCGACTTCGACTCCGGGCAGATTTCGTTCTTCGTTCCACCCGGCGGCAGCAGTACCGCCGTGGCAGGACCGTATGACGTCAACCTGATAGCACTGGAACCTGATCCGCCTCCCGAGGGCGGGGTAGACGAAGGTGACTATCGGGTCAGCTTCAGCGTGACGAAGAATTAACCCGGCAACACGGCAATCTAACCACCACACCCTGCCACGGCGGCAATTCGGGCGATACCGCCAGCCCGACCGCCAACCCGAACGGAGATCCATATGGGATTCACGCCCGAACAGGAATCAATCGTCGCTGATTTCATCGGCGAGAATGACATCCCCGGTGCGGCCGTGGCTATTGTGCGTGGCGGCCAGATCATCGCGGAGGGCGGGTTCGGGGTGGCCGATGTGGCAAAGGAAGCCCCGGCGACTGAACACACCGTCTGGCCGATCTGCTCAATAACGAAGTCGTTCACCGGCGTGTCAGCGATGCAACTGGTCGAGTCCGGGAAGTTGAGGCTGGATCAACCGGTGCAGACGTATCTACCGGGTTTCCGGGTGAAGGATGAGGCGGCGAGCCGCCAGATGACAACCCGGCTGTTCCTTCGGCACAACAGCGGCATGGGCCGCACCGGACACCAGGACCGGACCCGGGAGGAAACGGTCAATCCTTACCCGACGCGGGAAACGCTGGTGAACGCGCTGGATTCTGCGGAACTGCAATCAGCCCCGGGGGAGGCTTTCTCGTACTGCAACGAGGGCTTCGCTACCGTAGGTCACACGATAGAGACAGTTGCCGGAGTGCCGCTCGAGGAATACTTCACGCGCAACATCCTCGACCCGGTCGGCATGTCGGATACGTCCATCGACTTCATGGATTGGAAGAACGGCGCGGACCGAACGTATGCCTACTCGAAGGGCGACGCCGGGGCTTTCGACAGCGGCGAGCGGCACGGCGACTACATCGTCGTGCGCCTGAATGACGACTACCAGACCTTTCTGTCGACGGGCGGCATCGTCAGCTCCGTGCACGACCTTGCGCTCTACCAGATCGCCTCAATGGAATACGAAGACTCGCCGCTCGGGTTGGCGGCCGGGTCGCTGGACCACATGCAGAGCGTGCAGTTCCCGTTCGGCGACACCGGGTGGGGCTACGGATTCGGTTACTGGGTGTTCTGGAGCGGGTCGACAAAGGTAATCGGACACTCGGGCGGGCTGCCCGGGATCTCTACCTACTCGATGATGATCCCGTCCGAGAAGACCGGGGTTGTGGTGTTCACGAACCGGGGCGACCGCCGAGCGTTTTTCCTGGCCGAGCGCTTGATGAACACGGTGCGCGGGCAGGTGTGGCGTGGTTCTACGGACGAGCCGTTGCCGTACGAAACCCGGTACCCGACGCCTTCATCCGATGATCTGGCAGAGTACGCGGGCCATTACGAGTTCCGGGCCGGTACGGCGGAGGTTGAGGCGGGCGACGGCGGGGTTGTGATCAGGACGCCGTCACGGTTGGACGGTCCGCCGGTGTCGATCGTGACCACGCAGGTAGGCCCGAACTCCTTCATGAGCCAGGACCAGGGGATGTCCATCCCCTTCGTGCGGGACGGGTCAGGGCGCGTGATCCGCTTCCTGAACGGCGGCTATTCGTACGAGCGGGTTTAGGGGCTCAACGAGCGTTCTCGCACGACCCGATCCGGGTGTAATCAACGCCCTATCCGCGGACAACGCCGCGGTGAAGGTCCCTCGGCTCCGGTCGGGATGGGCACATATGCCCGGGATGACAATCTGGCGTCTCCCCCCTACTCCATCTTGGAACCGACGAAGCGGGAGATGGCCCGGGCTGTCGGGTCCACTCGTACGTTTATCAGCGCCGGCTTGCCCGAAGCAAAGGCCCGCTCCAGCGCCGGAGCGATCTGGCCCGGTTCCTCTACCAGTTCGCCATGACCGCCGAGTCCCTGCGCTACGAGGTCGAAGCGGGTGAAGCCCAACTCACGGCCCGGTTTTCGGATGCCCTCGACTCGCGCCGTCCAGCCCTCGTTGTTGCTGACCACGACCACGATCGGCAGGTTGTGCCGGACCGCGGTGTCGAAGTCCATCATGTTCATGCCCAGAGACCCATCGCCGTGTAGCGACAGCACCTGAACGTCTGGCTTCGCCACCTTTGCACCGATGGCGTAAGGAAGGCCGACACCCATGCAGCCGCTTGGGCCGGAGTTGATCCGATGGCCCGGGTAGTAGGTGTTGATCGACTGCCGGCCGTAGTGAAGGATCTCGTTGCCGTCCACCGTCACTATGGCGTCTCGATCCAGAAACTTGTCGATCTCATTGCAGAGCCGAAGCGGATGGATCGGCACCTGGTCCGAGTTCAGGTTGGGCTGAGCGCGGACGAGCCGTGATTCGTTCTGCTCGTCCAGGTAGTCGGACCACTCTTTTCGGGCGTCCGCACCCTCCGAATCGATACCGGAATCGAGCAACTGCTGAAGAACGACTTTGCAGTCACCAACCAGCCCTACTTCGACCGATCGGTTGTGGCCGATTTCCGACTGCTCGATGTCGATCTGGATGAGCTTTGCGTCCGGGCCAATACGCCCGCCAAAGGTCATCATCCAGTTGAGTCGTGTCCCGACGATCAGGACGACATCCGCCTCACGGAGGGCGGTGCTGCGGGCTGCCGGGAACGACAGATCGTGGTCGTCCGGGATCAGACCACGGGATATCGGCGATGTGTAGAAGGGGATGTTTACGGTCTCGACCAACTGTCGCAGCTCGTCCCATGCCTTGCCAAAGAAGGCGCCGCCGCCGGCGAATATCAGCGGCTTTCTGGCGTTGCGGAGAAGGTCCGCCGCGGCCTGCACGGATGCCGGGTCAGCGCCGGAGCGTGAAAGAGACTCGGGACGGGTCGCTGGAGCGGCATCCGACTCCTCGACCTTCGTGTAAAGGATGTCTTCAGCGCAGTCGACATAGACCGGACCCGGTCGTCCTGTAGTTGCAATCCTGAACGCCGTGGATATCTGCTCCGGGTATCGCGCCGCATCGGTCACGCGCATCGTCGCCTTCGAGACCTCTTCAAAAATCGCCGCCTGGTCCAGCTCCTGGAAGCCGTCCTTGCCCCAGTCGTGGTACGGACCCGCGCCGCCGAGCGTGATCATCGGCGCGTTATCGATGTAGGCCGTGTACTGGCCGGTCAGCAGGTTGAGCGTGCCGGGCCCGGATGCCGCCGTGGTCACACCGGGCTTGCCGGTAACGCGGGCGTAACCGTGCGCGGCCATCGCGGCGGCCTGCTCATGCCGGAAGTCGATGGCGCGAATCCCGAAATCTTCCGAGTAGTTGACGATCTCGTAGTTCGGGCCGCCCATCAGGAAGAAGAGCACTTCAACGCCTTCTTCTTTGAGGGTCCGGGCGATCAGGTAGCTGCCGGAGACTTCGGCCATGAATCGATTCCTTGTCTTCGATATCTGTGGATGGTTAGGGGCTCTTGAGGACCCGGCGAACGTAAGACGCTGCCGAGCCGTCAGTGTTTGCGGGGCGTCATTGTACGGGGCGGCGGCCCGGAACGATTAATGCCAGGGTACGATCTGCTCGCAAAGAAAACCGGATCACCCGGCGGAATCGAGCAATCGCCGCTCCTCTGCCTCCGGGCGTTCACTGATGCGTGCCCCGCCGGCTGAACTCGGGTTCGTGCCCGCCAGTGCCGCTGCACCTGCCAGTAACGCGATGCCCGTGGTGAAATCGCCGTGATGGATGAACTCCGGCCTGATCGTGTCGTCAGGTCCGTTGTTGTGCCATGCGCCCAGTGGGTACGCCAGCCCGGTCGTCGGATAGCCATTTCTGGCGAACGCAGTCCCTTCGCAAGTTCCGGCCTGCATCAACTGCCGCTGCACCGCCAGCTTCCCGATGGTTTTGATCGCCGCCGCCAGGTATTCCTCCGCCTCATGTCCAAACGTCGTCATTCGATCGCCCGTACGCACCACCGGGCCTTCACCGATCTCCGCGCCGGGCAACACGCTGCTCGTCTCCACGGATACAACGATCGTGCCGGCCGGTAGCAGGCCGTCCGCCGCCGCCAGTCGCGCCCCTACAAGCCCGACCTCCTCCGCACGGGTGAACAGCCCGTATACCGCTCCCGGGGTCGGCTGCTCCATAGCTGATCGCATCACGGCCAGGATGCTGGCACAACCGGCGAGGTCATCCGCCGCCCTCATACGAATAAGTCGAGTCTGCTCATCGTAGTCAAAATCTGGCAAGTCAAGGACGACGGCACACGGCAGTTCACCGAGCCGGTCTCCAGCGACCGTGAATATGAGGTTGTTGCCCTCACGAGCGCCGGCCCGTCCCATAACCAGGCCCGGAATCCGGTCTCCGCCTTCCATCACGAAGGTAACGGCAACTCCAGACTCGTAAGCCTGCGGGGGCAGCCCCCCGAGTCCCCGACCATGTACGCCATCGTCCTCGGCTGAGAGAGCCTCGAATCCCGGGTGGTCCATGTGCGCGACGAAAGCGATCCCCGTTGCCGATTCATCCTGACCCGGGCGCGTCGCAAGGATGTTGCCGTATCTGTCCACATGCGTTTCGACACCGATATCGCCACACTGCGACCGGATGTAGTCCGCCACCGGCTGCTCGTAGTAGGAGGTGGCAGGTATGGCTCCCAGGGCGGCGAGGTAATTGAGGCCGATCGCCGTTAGTTGATCGCGATCCATATGCGGAATGATCCTTGCCTGTGATTGGGTGGACAAATATCCGGGTGACGATTGGGGGTGTTCAGTGCAAAGCAGGTGGCGCAGTCGGCTGGCAATATCTGATTACTCGGTCGGGACCCGGCTTGCTAGAATACCGCCGCTCTTAATTCGTCGGCTCATCGCCGCCGTCCAATGCCAGTAACCGGAGATTCACTCAGATATGCCGAAGGTCGCTTATTTCATCCCACCGGAAAGCCCGATGGCCACGATCTCTCGCGACTTCATCCCGGCGGGATGGGACGTGACGATGATGGACGCCTCGGTTTCGTCCGAACAGGAACAGATTGACCTTGTTGCGGATGCCGACGCCATGATCGTGTTCGGAGCCAAGCCGTCTGAGACGGTACTCAGGGCGGCGAAGAAGGTCCGGCTGTACCAGCTTGGCTCGGCAGGGTATGACGGCGTCGATATGCAACTTACCGGCGAGCTGGGGATGCCAGTGGCTACCGCCAGCGGGACGAACGCTGAGGGCGTGGCGGAGCAGTTCATAGCACTCACGCTGGCGCTTTACCGGCACCTGACCTGGGTCGACTCGTCGCTTCGGGAGGGAGACTGGGTTCCCGAACGCGCTAGGGGCATGGAGACCTTTGAGATCCTCGGCAAGACGGTCGGGGTGATCGGAGCGGGGTACATCGGCTCTACGGTCATGAGACTTCTACAGGGATTCAACTGCACGATCCTGTATAACGACATACTGGCAAAGCCAGAGCTTGAAGAAAAATACGGCGCCCGGCCCGCATCGCTGGATGAAATCATGTCCGAAGCGGACATCGTCACGGTCCACGTGCCTCTCCTGGAATCCACACGCCACTTCATCAGCCGGCGAGAACTCGCCTTGATGAAAGAGTCAGCCATCCTGATCAACACGAGCCGGGGACCGACGGTGGACCAGGATGCGCTGGTCGAAACGCTGAGAGCCCGCAAGATCTGGGGCGCCGGTCTCGATGTGTTCGAGGTGGAACCCGCCTCCGGTGACAACCCCCTGTTTGCGCTGGACAACATCGTCGTCAGCGGACACGTCGCCGGTCCCACGCGGGAAAGCTTCCCGCGACGCGCCGAGTTCGCCTTCGCCAACATCAAGCGCGTGCTCGAAGGCGAGGAAGCCATCAACATCGTCACGGCCACCTAGCAAGGGCGGCATTGCGCCCGGCCTTGAACAACTGGCGGCCCGGGCGCAACATTGCGCCCCGGTCACAACGTCCACCATCCGGCGATCAGCCGAAAAAGGAATCCTGAATAACCATGGTTACCGGAGATACACAACAGAAGGTAGTCTTCCTCGGTCCGGAAGATGACCCGCTAACTTATGAGCGCGCCGAGCTAGAGGGAATGGATGTCGAAATAATCCAGGTCAACCCCGACAGCGAGGGGGAGGCGATCGAGGCGGTCAAAGACGCCGATGTCGTGCTCGCCCGCGGCTACGCCATGCAGGACCCGGTCCTGCGCGAGATGGAGCAGGGCGCAGGCGTGATCGTGTATTCGCACGGGTTCGATCACATGGATGTCGACTCGGCGACCGAGCACGGGATCATGGTCGCGAACGGCGCGGGCATGTGCGCGGAGGAGGTCTCGGACCAGGCTTGCGCGCTGATCCTGGACGTCGCACGACAGATAACTTTTTCAGACCGCTACATGACCGAAGGCAACTGGACCGACCCGGCGATGCTGGGCCGCCGGACCCCGATCGATGAAGCCACGCTTGGTATCGTCGGTTTCGGCAACATCGGGAGAGCCGTTAACCGGAAGATGTCCGGCTGGCGAATGCGCACCGTCGTGTACGACCCGTGGGTAGCGCCGTGGGTCGCCAAGGAACACAACGTTGAGCAGGCCCACAGCCTCATAGAGTTGCTCCAACAGGTGGACTACGTAACGGTCCACGTTCCGCACAACAAGCAAACGGACAAGCTGTTCGGCGAGCCGGAGTTCAAGGCGATGAAAAATACCGCCTTCTTCGTCAATACCTGCCGCGGCAAGGTGCAGGACGAGGAAGCTCTGATCAAGGCGCTTCAGACCGGCGAGATAGCGGGCGCAGGCCTGGACGTGTTCGCAACCGAGCCGACCCCGGCAGATAACCCGCTCCGAACGATGCCGAACGTGGTCACGACGCCGCACGCGGCGGGCGGATCGACTCGATCCGCGACGCTGTCCCGGATTCGGGCGGGCCAGAACGCGGCGAGCATGCTCCGCGGCGAGTGGTCCATGGCCGGGGTCAACCCGGGCGTGCGAGACATCATCTCGCCGCGCAAGGTGGCGCAGTTCTCCGGTTACAAAAGCTAGCAGATGCGGGAGGCTGATCGGGGCGCTTACGCGGCGTCCCGGCGGCCCTCCTGCGCAACCCGGGCGTAATAAAGACTCCAGAGGTGGTCGGTCACCGCGTCGAATATGTTCCGCGCGATAATCCCGGTCGCCGTCATCCGGCGCTGGAGTACGGCTTCAAGCGTGGGCTCTGTAGTAGCCAGGTCCACATCTCGCTGGGCCAGTTTCAGCAAATCTACGGTGTAGACGGGCACGTACCGGTTGGCGATGTCCTGGATACGGGCGCCTGCCTCCGCCTGCGACGTAACGGATCGCGCAGCCTCCGCCTTCCACCAGGTGGATTCGGCTTCTGAGACGATACTTTCGAGTGTTTCCAACATGTTGGTTGTTGTGGTTCGGTAGTCGCCGGCCAGCACGGACGCGCCCGCAATAGCCGCTTTGTGTTCATTTTCGGACAGATTTCAACGCAGCGAATCGGGCGTGAAGGCCTCTTGAATGCGGAAAACACGCCGTGGAGCACTACGTGTACACAGGCAGTAACCCGGGGACGTCACGCCCCGTGTCGAAGGGACCACCTCGTTATTTCACGCCGAAGGTTCCCTCCGGTTAGAGCACGGTAGTGTTTTCTAGCGCAAAAGGTAACGACCCTGGACTCCCGGGGCTATTCTGTGCGGCATGACTCGAATCGCAGCATTCGGTATCCACCACGAGACCAACTCCTTTTCGGCGCGCAAAACCACGTCTGAATCGTTCCACCGATCAGGCCTCCAGCGTGAGGGAGTTCAGCGCGGAGCCCGGATCGAGGAGATGCACCGCGGGGCGAAAACCGTGTTCTCCGGATACTTCGAGGCCGCCGAAAGGCTCGGCTTTGAACTCGTCCCAATCCTGTTCGCCGCAACCGATCCCGGCGGAACGATCAGCGCCGAGGCATTTGACCAGTTGACCAGCGAGGCACTGACCGTTTTACGTGGTCAAGGACCGTGGGACGGAGTGTTGCTCAACCAGATGGGCGCCGCGGTCTCCGAGCGTTATCCGGACATGGACGGCGAGATAGCCCGTCAGACACGCGCGGTTGTTGGGCCGGATGTCCCCGTGGTGATGACGCTGGATCTGCACGCCAACGTGTCACAACAGATGGCCGAAAAGACCGATGCGCTGGTGATCTACCACACCAATCCGCACCTAGACGCGGTTCCGAGAGCAAACGAGGCGTGCGATCTGCTGGTGCGAATGATCTCCGGGGAGATCAAGCCAGTGCATGCGCTCGAGATGCCCCCGATGGTGATCGGCATCATGCACCAGAACACGAACGTCCAGCCGATGAAGGGCATCATCGACGATCTTCTCGACGTCCAGGGACGTCCCGGCGTTCTCCATGCAAGCATTGGGCAGGGTTACCCGTGGTCCGACGTGGACGAGATGGGATTCGCCAGTTACGTGCTGCATGAGACATCCGAGAAGGAAGCGCGGCGCCTCGCCAGATGGATAGCGGATCGCGCATGGGATCGCCGTGCCGAGTTCGCCGAAGAGATCGGCGTCACCCCGGAGGACGCAATCCGTCACGGCCTTGCCGCGGATGCGAAACCGGTCGTATTGCTCGACGCCGGTGACAACATCGGCGCCGGCAGTTCGGGGGACTCGACCGTGATCCTTGAGGAGGCGATGGCGCAGGGAGCCAGAAGCTACCTCCAGACGCTCCGGGATCCGGAGGCGGTCGCCGTATGTGACGCCCTCGGGGTCGGCGGAATCGTGAATATGCTGGTCGGCGGCAAAACGGACGGCCTGCATGGACGACCCGTCCCCATAACCGGCACGATCCGGGAACTGTCAGGCGGCGCGTTCGAAGATAACCGGGCTCTTCATGCCGGGTGGACCTTTTACGACCAGGGCAGGTGTGCGGTTGTAGAGTGCGACTCCGGTCAGACGCTTCTTCTTGTGTCTACCAGCATCGGCAACGTCAGCCTTGAGCAGTACTACTCGGTCGGGGTGCGCCCGGAAGACTTCAAGATCGTGGTTGCGAAGGGCGTGATGTCTCCACGCCCGGCTTATGAGCCGATAGCTGCAGAGATGATCCTCGTAAACTCGCCCGGCGCCACGTCTGCGGATCTTTCGACGTTCCACTATGCTCATCGCAGAACACCCCTGTATCCGTTTGAGGCCGGGGCGAACTACGAATAGTTCTGGCCAACAGTTCCGAAACCGCCGAAAACCGGGCGCAACAAACCGATCGGCGTCAGCCGCTCTACTGCCATGACTGCACAACACCGCAAGATCGTTGTCATCGAGGACGACCCGACTCTCCGTGAAGCGCTCCGATACAACCTGGTGTCGGAGGGGTACGAGGTCGAAACAGCGGAGGACGGCATCAGGGGTCTCGAAGTCGCCAGCGGCGCCGAACCGGACCTCGTCGTACTTGACCTGATGTTGCCGGGGATCGGTGGCCTGGACGTCTGCCGGTCTTTGCGCCAGGGCGGATCCGTGGTGCCGATTCTGATGCTTACCGCAAGGGACACGGAGCTTGACCGCGTGGTCGGGTTGGAGGTCGGCGCAGACGACTACATCACGAAACCGTTCAGCATGCGCGAGCTGCTCGCACGCGTCGCCTCCACTTTGAGACGGATCGAGATGGACCGGTCCGCGGCAAGCCACCGGGATGAGCCTGAAGTCCTGGAGTTTGATGGCCTGACGATCGACATCAGCAAACGCCGGGTATCTGTCGACGGAGAACAGGTAGAGCTGCGACACCGGGAGTTCGATCTGCTCGCGTACCTGGCGTCCCACCCGGGTCGCCCGTTCACCCGCGACGCTTTGCTTTCCGACGTATGGGGATACGATTATCTCGGCGATTCCCGGACGGTGGATGTCCACATACGCTGGTTGAGGATGAAGATCGAGAAAGAACCGTCCCATCCCACGCGGCTGGTCACGTCGCGCGGAGTCGGTTACAGGTTTGAGCCGTGATAGTCACACCCCCGATGGGTACGACATGAAATCGATCAATCTCAAGGTTCGTATCGCTCTGGTATCGACCGGGCTCACTGCGGCGGGTTCCATCCTGATCGGGTTCACCGCTGTCGGGGCTTCGGCGGACGCTGCGCCTGTCATTACCGCCATGGCTGCTGTGACCGCGCTCGGATTCGGCGTTTCATGGGTCCTGTCCGGTCGTCTCACGGCGGGCATTGCACGGCTCGCCGCGGTCGGGAGCCGGGCCGTGGAGGGTGACTACACGGCTCGTGCGGGTATCGGCGGGCCGACCGAAGTGGCAGAGGCTTCAGCGTCACTTAACCATCTAATCGACAGGCTTCGTTCCGCACTGGAAGCCGGTGGTTCCGAGCGTATCCGACTGTCTTCCATCCTCAACACGATGACGGACGGCGTTCTGGTCGTGGATGACGAAGGCATTGTCGAACTTGTAAATCCCGCTGCTCTTGAGATGCTGGATGCTCCGTCGGAATTCTGGGCGGGCGATCGGCTGGTGACGCTCAACCGGGATCACGAGGTGCTCCGCGTGATCATGGATTGCGTAAACGAGCGCACGCCAGCCCAGGGACAGGTGGAGCTTCTCGGATCCAGAAGGTTTCTTAACATCGTCGCCGTGCCGCTCACGGATGAGGCCCTGGTTGATGAACCTGCGCGCACCATGAGCCGGGCGCTCGTCCTGTTGAACGATCTGACCGAATTACGACGTGTGGACGTGACTCGGACCGAATTCGTGGCGAACGCCTCTCACGAGTTGCGCACACCCCTAGCTGCCATCCGCGCCTCCGCGGAAACCCTGCAACTGGGAGCGCTCGGCGATCCGGAGGCGGCGACCAACTTCCTCAGCCGTATCGAAGATAACGTGCTTCGCATGGAAGGGATGATCTCCGAGATGCTCGAGTTGTCCCGTCTTGAAACCGGGCAGGAGCCGATGCATCTCGCGCCGATCAGCCTGCCAGATGTGGTCATCGAAGAGGTCGACCGTTTGAGGCCTGTCGCAGAACGGGCCGGGATCGATCTCCGCTTCAATCTGGCAGACGACCTGCCCGCCATAACGGCAGACCGCACGATGGTCGGCCAGGTTGTGAGCAACCTCGTCTCCAACGCCCTTCACGCCTCCGGCAAAGGCGACGAAGTGAGTGTCGTCGCCAAACGAACAGCGGATGGCATTGACGTTTCGGTTACCGATACCGGTCGCGGCATCGAGGCCGAATATGTTCCTCATGTGTTTGAACGGTTCTACAAAGTCGGCGCCTCCCGAAGTGATGGCGGAACCGGCATCGGTCTGGCCATCGTCAAACACATCGCACAGGCACACGGCGGTGACGCCAGTGTCGACAGCGCTCCCGGGCGTGGATCAACGTTTACGGTGGCGTTCCCCCTGACGCGAGGGTTTGAGATCGACCCGAACGTACTGTCTGAGGACTGACCGCACGATCCTGCGACTATGCACAGACAGGTTGTTAACAATCGTTTAACAAACCCGTTGCACGGCGATAAAGCTACGCGCGGAAGCTAGGCCATGGTTCGCCCCTGTTATCGGGGAACAGGTCATTCATTTCAACGGACCCGCTGCCGATTGAACCTCCATACTTGGAGACGGTGAAGCTTGCCGACGCGTTACGTGGCGCTTGCATTGGGGATCGCCCTGATCGCGGGGATCGTGGCGCTCGGCATGAACGAGCCCGATACGAGTCTCCTGGCGACCGATTCACCCTTTACAGGCACCATCGAGATCGACGGGTCAAGCACGGTGTTCCCGATCTCCCAGGCCGTCGCCGAAGAGTTCCGCAAAGTCCACCCCAACGTTCAGGTACCAGTTGGCGTATCGGGGACCGGGGGAGGATTCAAGCGATTCGTGGTCGGCGAGACGCAGATCTCCAACGCCTCACGGCCCATCAAGCAGATCGAGATCGACCTGGCCATCGAGAACGGGATCGAGTTCATCGAGATCGCGGTCGGGTTTGACGGCCTGTCCGTGGTAGCCAATCCCGCGAACCGTTTCCTGGAATGCCTCACGACACAGGAGTTGCGGGCGATCTGGGAGCCCGGGAGTGAAGTGAACCGTTGGAGCGATGTACGCAAAGGACTGCCGGACGGTACGTTCCGCCTTTACGGGCCGGACACCGACTCAGGGACGTTCGATTACTTCACCGAGGCGATCGTCGATCAAGAAGACGCCAGTCGCTCCGACTACTCAGCGAGCGCCGACGATAACGTCTTGATCCGGGGAGTGGGCGGCGATAAGAACGCTCTCGGCTATTTCGGATTCGCGTTCTATTCATCGAGCCCCGATATGTTGAAGCTGATCGCCGTCGATTCCGGAGACGGATGCGTACTCCCATCTCAAGAGACGATCAACGACGGCAGTTACGCCCCGCTGTCACGACCGATGTTCATCTACGTGAATACGGCTGCTCTTGGACGGGTGGAAGTGGTGGAGTTCCTGAACTTCTACCTGGACAGCGCCGCGAGACTGGTCCAGGAAGTCGGGTACGTGCCGCTTCCCGAGGCGATGTACGACGAAGGCAGAGCCACCATCATTGCCGCGATCGGCACTCCAGATTGAAGGACCAGCCGTGGCTTCCTTAAACCAGCCTGATACGGAGCGATCCGGCATCGTGGCATCGTTGGACACCCGCCGGCGAGCACGGCGACGCGTCCGCGTCGAGCAGCTTGTAGTCCTGGCGTTGCTTCTGATCGCTACACTCGTATCCGTGCTGACCACTGTCGGCATCATTTTCACCCTGGTCAGAGAGAGCCTCGGATTCTTCCAGGAAGTATCCGTCTGGGAATTTGTCACCGGGACGAAATGGGCTCCGTTGTTCGAGCCGCAAGCATTCGGCGTGTTGCCGCTGATCGCCGGAACCTTGTTAGCTGCGGGGATCGCCGGGATAGTTGCCCTCACTCTTGGTCTCGGCGCTGCGATCTACCTCTCGGAGTACGCGCCCGACCGGGTGCGGCGGATCATCAAGCCGATCCTGGAAGTCCTGGCCGGAATCCCGACCGTTGTGTACGGATTCTTCGCGCTTTCGTTCCTGACCCCGATACTTCAGTCGGTTCTGCCGATCCCGGTCATCTTCAACGTCCTGAGCGCCGGAATGGTCATGGGACTGATGATCATGCCGATGGTGTCCACGCTAAGCGAAGACGCTATGGTGGCCGTTCCACGGGAGTTGCGCGACGGCGCATACGCACTTGGCGCTACGCGATTTGAGGTCGCAACCAGGGTCGTAGTCCCGGCGGCGCTGCCGGGTATCGTGGCGTCATTCATCCTGGCGCTCTCCCGGGCGATCGGCGAGACCTTGATCGTGACCATCGCCGCGGGAGCAACCCCGAACCTCACGATCAACCCGCTCGAAAGCATCCAGACGATGACGGCCTACATCGTGCAGGTATCGCTCGGCGAGACGCCGCAGGGAACACTCGTCTTCAAGACGATCTTCGCCGTTGGGCTCTTGTTGTTCCTCATGACCTTGACGATGAACATCGTCGGGCGCTGGATCGTCCGCCGGTACACGGAGAGGTACTGATGGAACACCAACAGGCCCCACTCGGCTCCGGCCGGGTAACAGATCAGATCGCCGCCAGCGTGACCCGTCCCCGCTACTCCGGCCCCACCCCTCCGCGGGGTTCCGCGACGCCTCGTTCGCCATGGCGCAGGTGGCGGGACAGGTTTTTCTTCCTGCTGTTCTTCGGATCGGTCGCCATCGGGATCCTCGGCCTTGCGGCGCTGGTGATCGACGTGCTGACAGACGGGCTGGGCACGCTCGATTTCAGTTTCATAAACAGCTACCCGTCCAGGCACGCCGGGGAGTCCGGGATAAGGGCTGCGCTGTTCGGCACGATCTGGATAACGGTCGGCACCGCGGCGTTCGCCATCCCGATCGGCGTCGCTACCGCGATCTTTCTTGAGGAATTTGCGCCGGACCACTGGAGCACAAGGCTGGTGCAGCTCAACATCGCAAACCTGGCTGGCGTGCCGTCAATCATCTACGGAATCCTTGGCCTTGCGCTCTTCGTCCAGGCGTTTGCATTTGATCGATCTGTCCTCGCCGGTTCGTTGACCATGACGCTACTGATCTTGCCTATCGTCATCATCGTGTCCCAGGAAGCGATAAAAGCCGTTCCGAATGAGTTCCGCGATGCGGCGTTCGCGCTCGGCGCCAACCGATGGCAGGTCGTCAAGACCGTGGTGCTTCCGCAGGCCATCCCCGGAATCATGAGCGGGATCATCCTGGCGCTCTCGCGAGCGGTGGGCGAGGCCGCCCCGATGCTGATGATCAGTTCACTGGTCTTCCTGACCTTCATCCCATCGTCTCCCGGCGACCGATTCACCGTGCTACCGGTGCAGATCTTCAACTGGGTTTCACTGCCACAGCCCGGATTCCAGGCCGTCGCATCCGCCGGGATCATCGTCCTTCTGGCCGTTCTGCTGTCGATGAACTCCGTGGCCATCTGGATCCGCAACCGCTACCAGAAGAGGTATTAACAATGTCCACGCAATGTTTGGACGACGAAATCATGGCTGGATCGGGGGCCGCGTCATAGCAGCAAATAATGAGACCCTCCGGTCTTCAACAAGCGCCAGCGCTGTAGACCTCACGACCAATCTCGGAGAGCGTTACGTCGAGCAGTTCGATCCGGGGGACGTGGCTCTCGAGACGAAAGGCCTGCAGGTTCATTACGGCGAGACGCTCGCCCTTTACGACGCAGATCTCCAGTTCCCGCGCAACAAGGTCACGGCCATCATCGGCCCGTCCGGTTGCGGCAAAAGCACCTTGCTGAGATCGCTGAACCGGATGAACGAGCTGATCCCGGGGGCGCGTATCAACGGCAGCGTGATGTTTGATGGGCAGGACCTGTACGCACCTGAGGTCGATCCCACCGAGGTCCGGTTCCGGATAGGCATGGTGTTCCAGAGGCCCAACCCGTTCCCGAAGTCCATTTACGAGAACGTCGTGTTTGGCGTCAAAATCAACGGCCTCGAGCGTGACCTGGATGAAGTAGTTGAGCAGGCTCTCAGCCAGGCCGCTTTATGGGACGAGGTGAAGGATCGGCTGGACGACAACGCTTTCGGTCTTTCGGGCGGGCAGCAGCAGCGGCTATGCATCGCCCGGGCGCTCGCGGTGGAGCCCGAAATCCTCCTGATGGACGAGCCGGCTTCCGCACTCGATCCGATCTCGACGTTGTCCATCGAGGATCTTATTCGTGAACTTCGTGAGCAATACACGATCGTGATCGTGACCCACAACATGCAGCAGGCGAACCGCGTCTCCGATTACACGGCGCAGATGTGGACCGATGAGCAACGCCAGGGAACACTGATCGAGTACGCAGAGACGCGCGATCTGTTCAGCACGCCGCACGACAGCCGCACAGAGGGTTACATCACGGGCCGCTTCGGTTAGCGCTACACTCTCGCCGCACGCCCGTCCGGATACGATGCCCGATGCGATCCCGGGCGCCCGGGTGCACACGCGAGGAGTCAACGATGACCGTGATCCGAAACTGGAAAGAAGTCGTCCCCTACATCGGGCACGATTTCGCGATTATCTGGCCCATCTTCCGAAGCGTCGGCTGGCCGGACAGGACGCCGGATCAGGCGCCCCTGCAGGGGATGGCCGGCTTCACGGTTCACAGAATGCAGGGGAGCCAGGCGGGCGATTATCACGATCACGAGGACCAGGAACAGGTTTACTACTTCACCAGCGGGCGCGGCCAGATGAAGCTGGACGGCGAAATCATCGACGTGGAGGAAGGCGACTCCGTGCACATCCCGGCGAAGGCAATGCACCAGTTCATCAACAACTCGGATGACTGGTGTGAGCACGTCCTCGTCACCGGCGGGACGGTAGAAATGCCTTACGCCGGCGGAACACCCTCGTGTTCGAAACGGAACTGGAAGGACACCGTTCCCTACGTCCGTCACGACACGGCCATCATCTGGGGCCTGTTCATGGGCGCAGAGCGCGAGGGCGTAGATTCCAAAAGCCGCGTAATGCGGGGACTGGACGGGTTCACGCTGCACCGGATGCAGGGTCGGTTGACGGGCGAGTACCACAGTCACGAGAACCAGGAACAGGTCTACTACTTCATTCGGGGCAGCGGACAGATGCAGCTGGATGGTGAGATATTTGACGTGAAAGAAGGCGACGCCGTTTACGTCCCGCCAGAGGTGAAACACCAGCTGATAAACAACACGGAAGACTGGTGCGAACATTTGCTTGTCACCGCAAATGTGGCGAAGTCTTAGTGGCCATTTCAAGTGGCCCCGGGATCGAGCGTCACGGGGATAAGCGCGACACTTCCTGACTTTATCGGCGTAACTCCAATAGAATCTATCGGCGCATCGTGTCAGGCACCGGCGATATCACGTGGTGTGACGGCCACGCCGGTTACCAGATTTTCTGTAACGAACCAGGAGAAGGGATCCTCGAACGAATGGTGATTTCCGAATCAGCTCATACCGTCCACCGGGTAGTCGGCACACGACCTGTCCGGCCGGACGGACTCGACAAAGTAACGGGCCGGGCGCTTTACGGCGCCGACGTAAAGCTCGACGGCCTCGTACATGGCGTCGTCCTGCGAAGCCCACACGTCCACGCCCGGATAAAGTCGATCGACACTTCGCGCGCCGAAAAGGCGCCGGGCGTGCTGGCGGTGATCACCGGGGCTGACATGCCTATCGCCGCCGAGGGGATGGTGGAGATAGGCGAAGAGGGGAATGTTGCTCTCGCGTGGTCTTCCAATCGGGTGATGGCGCATGACAAGGCGTTGTTCAAGGGCCACCCCGTCGCAGCCATCGCGGCGACCGACCGTAACGCCGGGTACGAGGCTCTCAAGCTGATCAAGGTCGATTACGAACCCCTCGATCCGGTCCTGTCTATCGAAGAGGCGCTCGCACCGGGCGCGACTCTCGTGCACGACGATCTCGTCGGGAATCACCTCGGGGAGTCAGTCAGAGACACCAACATCGCTGCGATCATCCGGCACGAACTTGGCGATCCCATCGGAGCGATGGGCCGGGCTTCGCTGGTAGTCGAACGCACGATGGAAATGGCGACGGTACACCAGGGTTATATCGAGCCCCAGACCGGCACGGCGCACTGGGACGAGAACGGGCGTGTGACCGTCTGGACGAGCACGCAGGGCGCCTTTGGCGTCCGCGCCCAGATGGCCGGAATCCTGAACCTGTCCGAGACAGACGTACACGTTGTTCCCATGGAGATCGGCGGCGGTTTCGGCGGCAAGCTGAACGTGTACCTTGAGCCCCTCGCCGCGATCCTGTCCCGGAAATGCGGCCGGCCGGTCAAGGCCTACATGAGCCGGACGGATGTGTTTGAGGCCACGGGCCCGGGCGCCGCGGCCATCATCAAGATCAAGTTCGGCGTCGACGATGACGGCATGATCGTCGCCGCAGAAGCCGACCTCAAGTACGAGGCCGGTTCATACCCGGGCTCGCCGGTCGCGGCCGGAGCGGTCTGCTGCTTTGCCGCTTACAACCTCGACAACGTGCGGATCACCGGTTACGACGTGCTGGTCACCAAGCCAAAGACGTCCGCATATCGCGCGCCGGGCTCGACGCACGTCGCCTACGGCGTCGAATCCGTGATCGATGAGATCTGCGAGAAGCGCGGATACGATCCGATCGAGTTCAGAATCAAGAACGCTTCAAGGGAGGGCAAACGCCGCGCCGATGGACCGATCTGGGGACCGATCGGCATCACCCAGGTGCTTGAGCAGTCTCGTGACTCGGATCACTGGCAGTCTCCACTGGAGAAGACCGGGCCGGACGGAAGGAAGCGCGGGCGCGGGATCGCCATTGGCTTCTGGCGCAACGGCGGCCGGCGCTCCGTGGTCACACTCAACCTGAACAGCGATGGCGTCGTGTCATTGATCGAGGGTTCCGTGGACATCGGCGGGTCGCGCGCATCCATCGCCATGCAGGCGGCGGAGGTTCTCTGCATCCCGATGGACGACATCCGTCCCCAGGTCGCTTCGACCAACAGCGTCGGCTACACCGACAACACGGGTGGCAGCCGCACAACCTATGCCACCGGCATGGCCTCGTACCGGGCCGCCGGGCTGATGGTGGACGAGCTGAAGTCCCGGGTCGCGAAGATCTGGGACATCGCTGCGTCAGAGGTCGTGTATGACTCCGGTACGTTCCGGGCCATGCAGGACGCCGAGCTCCAGTCGATGAGCATGACGTTCAAAGAGCTGGCGGGTCGCATCGATGGCACGGGTGGGCCGGTTGCGGTCACGGCCAGTGTGGACCTGGCAGACGCGGCCGGCGCGTTCGGCGCTCACCTCGTGGACCTCGAAGTGGACACGGAGACCGGGAAGACGGATATCCTCCGCTACACCGTCGTCCAGGATGTCGGCGGCGCTATCCACCCGTCCTACACCGAGGGCCAGCTACAGGGAGGCGCGGCACAGGGCATTGGCTGGGCGCTGAACGAGGAGTACTTCCTGACGGACGAGGGTCGGATGGCGAACCCGACGTTCCTGGACTACCGGATGCCGACGACCTTCGATCTGCCCGAGATCGAGACGATCCTCGTGGAGTACCCGAATCCGCTCCACCCGTTTGGCGTGCGCGGCGCGGGCGAGGTTTCGATATCGCCGCCGGTCGGCGCTATCGCCAACGCGCTCCACGACGCGCTGGGTATTCGCTTCCGGCAGTCGCCGATGAAGCCGGGGCGCATCCTGGAGTCGCTGGGGACATTGAAGGACGGCGTGCAGTAGAGCGCCCGGAATAGCTAGATCAAATAGAAGGCCCGCTCTGCTGAGCGGGCCTTCTTGCGATAATAGCGTACTGAAGTATCCCCCTCTTCCGGTCGGGAGAGGCCCAACTGCACCAGGGGTGAGGGGTGTGCTGCTCGCAGAGCAGCATGACGCCAGCGCGACTTGTAGCGACTGAGTTCCCTGATCGCGAAAACGGGCGGAGCAAGCCCCACCCCTACAGCTCACGCCGCCGGGTGGACGAAGATCGGCGTGCTTGAGCGCGCTTCTTTCTTGAGGAACTCGATCTCGGCGTCGGTGATCGGCGTGAAGTCCTCGCCGATCTCGGCGATCATGCGCCACAGATCCGGGTCGCCCGGGGGCACGGCAGCGGTGATCGGCTGTGACAAAGTAAACCGAACGGCCAGTGACGCAAGTTCACGGTCTACGATCGGCCGGTACCAGCACTTCGGATGGCTGCGTTCTTCGCCTTCGGAGAGTTTTGCGTGCGCTGCGGCTTTGAGCGACAGTCTTGCGGCGCCTTTCTGTTCCGCAAGCTCAACGACCTGCGGTCCGAAGTCGCCTTCAAAGTAGTTCACGAAGTTCAGCGGGAACAGGACGGAGTTGAACTCGAAAGCGTTCAGCAATCGGGTGGCAGCCTCCACGGAATGAGCGGAGAACCCGAGGTAACGAACAAGGCCCTGCTCACGCGCCTTCACGAATGTCTCCAGTGCTCCGCCGGGACCGAGTACGGTGTCGACCTCTTCATCGGTCGTCATGCCGTGCATCTGGTAGAGGTCGAAGCGGTCTGTTCGCAGCTTTTTGAGCGAGTCGTGTAACTCACGCTCAGCCCCTGCTGCATCCCGCTCACGGGTCTTGCAGGCGAGGAACACGTTGTTTCGATACGGCTCTAGTGCGGGTCCGAGCTTCTCCTGCGCATTGCCGTAACGAGGAGCGACATCGAAGTAGTTGATGCCGCGATCAATAGCTTCGCTCACGTACCGGGCCGATTCATCGGTCTCGGCGTCCTTCACCACGATGCCGCCAAAGCCGATGATCGAGAGCATCTCGCCGGTGTCGCCGTAAGGTCGTTTTTGCATGTTGTGATCCTCCCGGGATTTGTGTTTCATCCGTTACAAATCGGTGAGTAATAATTGCCGCGACGGTTTTTCGCCTGTCGTGCCTATTTCGCCGGCAACGACGAGGCGAAGTCGATGCCCAGCGCCACCCAATCCTCCAGGTCGGCGTCCTCGCTGAACCCCACCGAGCCAACGTACAACCAGCCCTTCATCGGGCGACCGGTGAAATCCATCATGCGGGCATGTTCTCGTGCGAGAGCATCATCGTAGGCGTCTGGCCCGACCCTCACCACCAACTCGTCGTTCAACACGCCGCAGCACATATTGCCGTTCAACAGGAACGATAGCCCGCCAAATGAGCGCATCTCGGAGATCCCGGCGTGGCCTCCCAGCACGCTGCGGATTCGATCAGCCACGCCTTCGTCGTAAGGCATTTCATGTCCTCATTTATTTCGTGAGACCCTTATACACATCAAGACCCTGCCCGAACAGATCCACAACATCGGCCCGTTGTGCATCGGTGTAGAAGCGGCCCTTTGTCTTGACCCAGGCCATCGATTCCTCGATGTTCTGAACGAACAGCGATGCCGATGCGGCCTGGGCATCCGACTTCTTACCGCCGGCGTTTATGTAGACCGCCGAGGTGTGCGCCCACAGTGCCTGCGCAAACGAGTCTCGTTGTGACGATCCCAGCCGCGCGGCGATCCAGCCGTCCGCGCTCACCTCAACATCCGCCTCCAGCGCCCCCCCGGTCGCATTAGAGCCATCCGTGGACACGCGTTTGACCACTGCGCCGTCCTGGACGATTTCGACCGTCTCGACGGCGTAATGGGACGACCAGTCCACCTTCACATGCGTCGTGCCGCCTGCGCTTACTTGAATCGTGGAGCCGGGGACCGAACCGTCCACCGACAACGAGATGGCCGGACCGTTCGTGATGAAGGTCTCACCCCGCTTGATGCCCGCGAGCCACTCGTCGTACGAGAACGCCCCGCCGGTCTGCGAGTAGATACGGTTAGCGGAGCAAACGAACCAGTCAGATCCGGTGGAGGCCGGCATCTTGATCCCGCAGTTCAACATCCGGTACCAGATGTCGTACTCGACATCATTCCAGTACGGGTCAAACAGGTTAATCGCGTCCACTTTGCCGAGGGCGCCGGCGACGGGCGCTTCCATGCCTTGCCCGTTGTGGCACCAGATGACCAGCCCATCCTGGTTACGGGCGTCGTCGCAGGCCCATGAGAGCGGCGGGTAGTCGGGATCGAAGGTGTCGATCAACGCCCCGCGAGAGATCGGATCCACGATGTTCCGGATGTTCAGGAACATCACGTGTCCGTAGCCGCGTGACCAGCCGTCCTTGTCGTTGTGCCGGTTTTCTTCGCCGACCTGTACGTGGTGGTGCGTGTCCGTGTAGTCGTTCAGGACGCCGATCGGGTACTTGTTGGTGGCGTAGTTGAGGTCCCAGCGACGGAGGATGGAGATTGCAGTCATCCGGAGGTCTTCGACACGGGAATCGTAGCCAAGCCGTTCGTCCGGTTTCTCCTCTTTTTCGTCGTAATGGATGTGGGTGTTGCCGGGGTGCCAGCCGCGATCTGGCAGGTCCGCCCAGCGCTCCAGTTCGATATCCAGCGCCACGGTTCCACCGGCGTCATCCACGTTGACGGTCCCGGTCCACGGGCGGTACTCGGTGCCACGCTCGACCGTTATCCGGGACTGGCCGCGCGGGACGTCCAGTGAGAAGTCGCCGTTGGAGTAGAAGAACGGCTCGCCGCTGCCGACCTTCCACATGGCGTCAGCCGGGGCCAGTTGATTTCCGTTTGGCGAGAGCACCTGTACGCGTGCCTGGACCTCCGCCCCGGTGGTCGGGTCGATGATCTTTCCAGAAAGTTTCGCCACGTGTGAAATTCCCTGTTCTGCTTCTGACTGCGGGCGATGGATACATCGGCCTGGATTGCATTGTGTACCCGCAGTTTCATCCCGGCCGGTTCGTGGCGCAAGATGTAGGCGACATCACAAGCGGTAGCAATCGAGGACCAGATGCCAGAGTTCGTCGACCCTAATGCCGACCCGATGGATGAGTTACGCCGCTGGTTATCGGAGGCCACGGAGGCAGGGGTGTCCAATCCAGCGGCGATGGTGCTGGCCACCGTCAGCCCCGATGGCACGCCTTCCGCACGAGCGATGATGACAAGGACCCGGGAAGGCAGTTCGATCACCTTTTTCACGCATTACGAGAGTCCCAAAGGGCGAGACATGGAAGCCAGCCCGAGCGCCGAGGCCGTATTCCTGTGGACACCGCTCGAACGGCAGGTTCGCGTAACGGGCACGATATCGAAGACGACTGTCGAGGAGTCCGACGCCTACTGGGCATCGCGACCGAGAAACACGCAACTCGCGGTCGCCGCGGCGCCGCAGAGTGCGCCGGTGTCCGATCACGCCGAACTCGTGAAGGCCAAAGCGGATTTTACGGCGGAAATCGGAGACGGCGATGTTCCCCGCCCGGAGTCGTACGGCGGATACCGGCTCACGCCGGGTTCGTTCGAATTCTGGCAGGGCCGCCCGGTGGACCGGTTACACCTGAGGGCCACATACACGCGAGCCGCTGACGAACGTTGGACGTTCCAGACGCTGGCGCCGTAAGGGCGCCCGACATATTGCTCAACCATCGATCGCCGGGTCGGGTTTCAGGCCACGACGCGCACCTCGGTTGCTGGCCCGCTTATAATTCATGAATCGGTGGACGCGCGCGCATCTGTATCTCATACTTCCTGTGCGGGCTGGCTCGGAACCTGGTTCCTGGTCACCGCCGCACCTCGTGCCGAGGTGGCGAAATGGTAGACGCGCTACGTTCAGGACGTAGTGTCCTTACGGACGTGCGAGTTCGACTCTCGCCCTCGGCACCATCTTTCCGGTCCGATCGGGTCGGAAGGACCGGAAAACACGTGCGCCTGTAGCTCAGCGGATAGAGCGCAGCCCTGCGAAGGCTGAAGTCGTGAGTTCAAATCTCACCAGGCGCGCCACTTTTCTGGACTACCGGGGTGGGAACAACCCACTCCCGTGCGGCCGTATCTTTTTCCTCATGGTGTCACTTTCCAGTTAGTGACGACGCGCGGCCGGAGTCTCCGGCTCTCGTTGTAAACTGAAATTGAAGGTGAACGGGTCTGAGTTCGAGATTGAACAGGGCCGTGTCTCACCCTCACCGGGGTCGGCAATCGCGCGTTCCCGGGCGGTTAGCTCAGCTGGTTAGAGCACCTGCCTTACAAGCAGGGGGTCGCAGGTTCGAGTCCTGCACCGCCCACCA
>CAYYRD010000031.1:0-31628 GCA_964474025.1 uncultured Dehalococcoidales bacterium
GTCAGCTCGTGTCGTGAGATGTTGGGTTAAGTCCCGCAACGAGCGCAACCCTCGTGGCTAGTTAAATTTCTCTAGCCAGACTGCCTTAATAAGGAGGAAGGTGGGGATGACGTCAAATCATCATGGCTCTTACGTCTAGGGCTACACACACGCTACAATGGCCGGTACAGACGGTTGCGAAGCCGCGAGGTGGAGCCAATCCGAGAAAACCGGCCCCAGTTGGAATTGCAGGCTGAAACTCGCCTGCATGAACGTGGAGTTGCTAGTAAACGCAGGTCAGCACACTGCGTTGAATACGTTCCCGGGGTTTGTACACACCGCCCGTCACGTCATGGAAGTTGGCAATACTTGAAGTCGCTGGGCTAACCCATTTATTTGGGAGGCAGGTGCCGAGGGTAGGGCCGATGACTGGGACGAAGTCGTAACAAGGTAGCTGTACCGGAAGGTGCGGCTGGATCACCTCCTTTCTAAGGAGATTTTTCGCAACGGGGATCTTTAAAACGGTCCGGAAGTCACACGGTGTGTGATTACCGGAATACGCTTCAGATTTGATAACTGTTGTGAATCATCCTAGGTGGATTACGACCTGGTTTTGCATTTAGTGAAGGTATTGAGCGAGATTCTCCCCGACTCGTCGGGGTTGAAGGGGCTCTGCACAAACTATTGCGAAACCCGTTAGAAAAAGGTCGTAACCAAGAACTGATCAATCCCTCTGGTAACAGAGAGAAGATCGCAAAGATAAAAGCTCTAAAAGGCGAGTCTTCCTTCCACTATTCAGTTCCCAAGTCGCTTCAAGGGGTCCGGCAACACCGGACCCTTTTCGCGTCCGGTATCTGGCCAGGATGACATGCCAGTCTCGCGCGGGCGGACGGCGATTCCGGTCCGATATCTCCATTCCGGGTCGACGGAAAGGGAGAGCGCGGTCGGGATCACAGGAGCGATTGGACAGGGACTTCACGGTCGGTCCCCTGTTCGGTCAGGCGGCCCGTGAAACGGCGTCTGTAAGGGCTAACGTGCAGTAACTTCGCGTAGTAAACTTGAACCCACGTCGTCACGACGATCCATCGCCGTGGTTGATGGTCACCGGGGCTTGTAGCTCAGCCGGTTAGAGCGCCACTCTGATAAAGTGGAGGTCGATAGTTCGAGTCTATCCAGGCCCACCAGACCAACCCTGAAAGACCCCGTTGAGATTGAGCGGGGTCTTTTCGCGTTTGGTTACGAATCGTTTGTGGGCCTTCCTGCGTCCGGCCAGACCCGGCTCAAGCGTACCGCCGTTGACGCTTCCCGGAAGGCGTGGAGCGATGTTCACCCTGGTGTGACGCGGAGAGCCCGCGGCCGGCCGCGGGACTGAGCAGGACGGGGAGAAAGTTGAGATAAAATGACTGTATTTCGCGCCTTTTCCGTTCACACCGTTCACCTCGTTCGACACGTTAGTGTGACGCGCAGGACAGGCGGGTAGTTCCACACAGCGACTGTCACTGTGCTGTCCTCACACCATTCCCGGGCATCGATGTTCGCAAACCCCGCGTCCGGTCGCGTACGACCTCGGAGTACAGGCGTTGTCGGAGGCGCTAATCTCACTTTATCGGTAAAAACAAAGAGGCCTGCCGGAGACCCGGACAGCCAGGCGGTTCCGCCAGACCGCTGCCTCAGAGTGACCGCACGCGGTACCGATCCCCCTCAAAAGACGGCCCCTGCATTGTGCAGGGGCCGTTTTGGTTTCTGTCACGCTCCGGGGGTGGCATCCTGAATCAAGTCAAGAAATGACTTTACCGCCGATTCATATCGCCCCGGGTCCAGGTTCCAGGCATGTACATGCTCCGCGCCGATGACGCGCTCGTATGTCACGAGATCAGGCCGGGCCTCGGCAAGCTCATCGCTCATCTCCACCGGAATCCTGTCATCGCTATCCCCGTGAAACAGCAGGATGGGCGCAGCCAGTTGATCGACCGATCCCAGGTAAGCCATGTCGTCGAATTCGACATCGAACCGTTGTTCTGTCAAGAAACGCGCCATGGACGTGATAAGTCCCGGCACGTGCCGTTCCGAGGCCGCCTGGTCGATCACCCGAGACAGGTCCAGCATGGGAGCATCCAGCACCACGCCGGAAACAGATTCCGCCAGTTCAGAGTTGTACATGAACGACATCACTATCCCTCCGCCCATGCTGTAGCCGTAAGGAACGACCGATTTCGCGCCCCGGTCGAGCGCGTAACGGACCGCCGCCTCCAGGTCACGCCATTCAGTTGCGCCGTACATGTAATAACCGGACGGGTCCTCGTCCGTACCGGCGTCATTCCGATAGTCGATCACGAGGGACGACATCCCGGCGCGATCGATGGCCGGTAACGCTCGTAACGCCTCGTCCCGATCCCCGGCGACCCCGTGGACGTGGATCACCCAGGTATCGCCGCCATCTACGAACCATGCTCCAAGATCTCCGAGCGGGCCGGGAAACGAGACCTCCTCAAAGCGCATGTCGTGTGCAACAAAGGGATCGGTCCGGAAATACTCCCTGTCCATCCGGGCGGATGCGCCGATTTCAGGACGCCCGTCGATGGCGATGAATTCACGGGTAGCGACTCCGTCTTCGTCCGATATCAGATCGCCGAGCCGCGCGTATCCGCCATCCCATTCAAGCCCCCATATGCCCGGTTGCGCCCAGCGTCCTTCCTCGGAGGGATGGGTGAAGCTGATCAGATCATCCGAGGCAGACACGATCTCAAGATCAAGCTCGTCCGCCTCAAGATCTATCTTGAACGCGCCATCTTCGATCAGGCCGGAGTAGTACCAACCGGCGCCAAGAAACAGGACTCCAAGCACGGCAGCGACTACGCTGCCAACCAGTGCGACTCGGCGTCGTGTCAGGCTGATAAAACTCATGCGACCTCGGGGTTTCGGAAGACTCAGGGTATGTACGATCGCGGAAGTCTATCCATCTCCAACCCCTTTGTGACTTGCCGGCGCTCCCGGTTGCGACCCGGACGCGGTAGCCTGTGGACATGACACTTCGGCCAGATATGCCGCAACCTTACAGCCACCCGGAGCCGAGATTTTGCGCGACATGCTCCGGACCGCTTCAAGACGGCCACGAATCTGGATTTCCGGTCTGTCAGAGCTGCGGACGCCTTTCATACCTGGACCCTAAACTCGCCGGAGCCGCCATGGTCGAGATCGACGGCGAGCTGCTTCTCGTCCGGCGCGGGATCCAGCCGGCCTACGGCAAGTGGAGCTTTCCATCTGGATATGTAAACCGGGGTGAGCAGGTCGAACGGGCCGTGGAGCGCGAGGTTGTTGAGGAGACCGGGCTGGAGGTACGGGTCGACTGGCTCGTCGGCCTGTACTCGGAGCCGGAAAAGACAGTGGTGCTGGCCGTATACAGCGCCTCCGTCACCGGTGGCGACTTGATCGCCGGAGACGAAACACTGGAAACCGCCACGTTCCCGTACGATCAGCTGCCCGAGCTCGCCTTCAGCGACGACTCGCGAATCGTGCAGGAATGGCTCGAAGGCCGGTCACTGCGCTAAACGCCAACGCGGCTGGAAGTTCGGCACTGCGTGAGGGCGGCTCCCGTCCGGCCACTTCATCATCCGCAGGACAATCGAGTGAGCGAACCCCTTATTCACTGCGTAGACAAATAACTTGATCGATCCACTCGAAGCCGCCCGGATTCTCGCACGCGAGCGTGGAGATTCGGTCGTCGTGCCGCACCCCGCGACAGAGGGCTACTGGACCGAAGTCTCCGATGCGCCACAGCGAGACCTTATGCCACCGCAAGCCGGCGGCGAAGAGGCGGCCTTCGCTCTGGGTCTGGCATTGGCGAGGCCCGAAGATCGGCTGATCATCCTGGACGTGGATGAGGCGCTTTTATCGAACCTCGGCGCCCTGGTGACGATATCCGACGCTGCACCGCAGAACCTGGTGCACGTGGTGTTCCAGAGCGGAGTCAGGAACGGCGCGGCAGGGCTGCCACTTCCGGGGGGGCAACAGACGGACTTCGCCACGATCGCCCGGGGCGCCGGCTATCCAAACGCGTACCGGTTCGATGACCTGGAGGAGCTGGCGGGTGAAACCGCCCGAATTCTTACGGAACCGGGACCGACCATGATTGTGATCAAGATAAACCCGTTCGGCCGGGACCGGGACGCCGCTAAACCACCTCGCCGCCATGACATGAGTGACGCGGTACGGGAATATCGGGCGAACCTGCGGGACGAGGAATAAAGAGGTGTGGGACCGGGCACATGGGTACCACTTCTGGTTGCCATGTTGGAGCGATCCGCACTCAAGGTCATCCCGATCCTTCCGGTATCGGAAGGACGAGGAACCTTAACCAGAAGATGACCCATCGAATAAAACACGTTTGGGGACGGATCTTTGTCCTACCCCACCCCGACCTTCTCCCTCCGGGAAAAGGGGTCCGGCCCGGGACTGCTCCATGAAAGCCGGATCACACAGGCAAGGAGGGTCAGAATCGGACGGATCCGAGGCCATGGTGACGTCGAAATCATCTTTCTGTGCGTCGAATATCGGCACACCGGTATGGACGTATCCCGCAAGCTCTGAGAAGAGTTACGCACACGCTGGGGACGCGAGACGGCCCCGGTTGTGGATAACGGGGGCCGTTCCGATCGGCCTGGTCCGTCGGCGGTAACGCTGATTGGGCAGGCCGTTATTTTGCCGATCTCGTTGAGGGACCGACAGCGGTTATTACGCCGCCTTCTGGAGATCCGCCGGGTAGACGTTCTCACGAGTAAGCCGTGCGAAGACCTCATCGCCTTCGGGGTGCGTAATCGGATCGTCAAACAGGTTTCTGTAAACGCTGTCACTGGCGACGGGACCCGCTGCCTCGAATGTCCGGCTCACCCGGTTGATCAAAGGGCGAACTATGTTACCGAACACTCTCATCTCTCCTTTTTCCACAGGTCCAAAATCGCTGAACCCCTGCTAAGTGAAAATATCACTGATCCAGACTCGCGCCGAAATTCGTACGAGACAAGCAGGGTTTGGTGTGATTTGGACGTGATTCGTAAACCGACTGTTAAATGTCTGTGGGATGGTGTTTAGCCACGTTTGACCCGTCCCACACCCAGTCACAGTCATGGAAGGGCGACGCGAATCAAACCGAGCCAACCTATGGGCCGGGGTCGGTCCATGTGTCCGGGGATCGATCCAGCAGACGGATCACGGCAAACGGTTCCTGGCCCTGCTCTTCCAGCCACTTCCGGCCCGGCTCCTCGCCCATGTATCGCTGCGCCATGGCGAGCGGATACCCATCAACGCCGTCGCGCAATACCTCCGCGCGGCCGCGATAGCGCGCGTAGGCGTACGGCCTCGTCTCCGGCGCGATGGTGATAGATACCAGCGGATCACGGTCGATATTTCGCAGTTTGACGGCGTTGCTGAGAACAATGATGGAAAGCGCGCCATCGTCCTCCACCAGGTACCAGACCGGCGTCGAGTGCGGGACTCCATCGGCGCCATTGGTCGAGATGATCGCCAGATGGCGTTGATCCAGGAATTCACGCAACTCTTCGGGCGACATCCCGCCGCCGGGTTCACGAGGTTCAGCCACCGTGAACTATCCCCCGCAAAACGAGCAAGTTTGAAACGATCGCCCACACCTTGTCGGCAACGTTTTCGGCGGGAGCGGAAGCGTCCACCACAAACCAGCGGCCCGGCTCTTCAGACGCGAGCGTCCGGAATCCTTCCGCGACACGCCGGTGGAACTCCAACGGCTCCCGCTCGAAGCGTGCCTGCCCCGGATCGTCAGGACGCCCGCCCGAACCGTCGGAGCCGTCCACACGGGCCAGCGCCTGATCCGGCGAAATCTCCAGCAACACGGTCGCGTCCGGCATCACGCCGACCGTCGCCGCGTGATTGAGCGCGCGCACGTCGGCGAGATCCAGGCCGCGTCCGTAGCCCTGGTAGGCGAGCGAAGAGTCGGCGTAACGATCAGTAACCACAACCCGTTCGGCGTCCAGCGCGGGGCGAATTACATCCGTCACCAGTTGAGCGCGAGCGGCCTCAAACAGGAACAACTCTGACATCGCCGATCGCGCAACATCACCTTTAACAAGACTGCGGACCTGTTCGCCAAAGTCCGTTCCGCCCGGCTCATGCACCAGCAGCGCGTCCACGCCGGCGGCCTTCAAACGGGTCATCAGGAGTTCGGCCTGCGTGGACTTGCCCGCGCCATCGCCGCCCTCGATGGAAAGAAACAGACTCAAGACCGGCAACCTCGATGGCCCATAGCCACCGCTACCTCCGTCTGCGCCGGAGCACCACGTGACGATACGGATCCTGGCCGGTGCTTGACGACCCTATGTTGTACCTGCCACCAACGCCGTGCTGAAGACGACGGATAAACGATGGCTGTGGATTCAAGTCGATCCGCTCCTCGCCCGCAAGCACGCGCTGCGACGCCTCTTCAGCCTCGGTCAGTGCAGACCGCACGACGTTTGACGTCCGCCTTCCCTGCGTTTCCACGCGTTTCTTCGGTTCAAACCGCTCGACGAACTGCTTGATCTGTTCGCCAGAACCCTTCCGAAGCACATACACGGGGAGGCCCTGCGCCTCTGCCTCCCGGACCGCGGTGGGCCGCCGGCTGTAGTGAGATTTGGTCGTCAGGAACATGTCCGCCTCTTCAGGCGTGTCGACCACGTCTACCGGAGCGTTCAGGCGGTTCACCGCTTCCTGCAGATTCGTCCGGGGCACGCCGAAGACGTACACCGCGGTCACACGTGGCGACTCCGGCTCTGGCTCCGGTTCCTGCGCTACTTCAAACCCGGTCGTGTCGTCACCCCGGGGCCCGCGAGAACCCGGGGATCGTTGGGAATCCAGCGAGGACAGTCCCGCGCGCAACTTCGGTCCGTCCTGGGGGACGCCGGACGCAGACGAACCCAGCCTGGATGCGTCCTGCATAACCCGGACCTCGTCGTTCTCGATGGCCCGGACTTCTGGTTCCACCAGGTACCCGCGCAGCATCGTGTCCACCACGGCGCCGACATCGCCGTGCACGCCCACCCGGTCGAATCCCTGGATCTCCACAACCACTTCGAAAGTCGGTTTGTGCTTGCGTTCCAGCACCGTCTTCTGCGTGCGCCGGCGCCTGGCCTCGATATCGCCCAGCGTGACCGTCTGGGTCCCGCCGACCAGGTCGGAGAGGGTCGGGTTGCTCACAAGATTGGACAGCGTATTGCCGTGGGCCGTGGCGATAAGTTGAACACCACGCTCTGCGATAGTGCGCGCCGCCATAGACTCTGCCTCGGTGCTCATCTCGTCGATGATCACCGCTTCCGGCATATGGTTCTCCACCGCTTCGATCATCACCTGGTGCTGTTGAGGCGTGCTCGGGACCTGCATCCGGCGCGCCCGGCCGATCGCTGGGTGTGGCACATCGCCGTCGCCGGCTATCTCGTTGGAAGTATCGACGATCACCACCCGCTTGCCGACCTCGTCCGCAAGCACACGTGCCACCTCTCGCAGCATCGTCGTCTTGCCGACCCCCGGCCGTCCCAGCAGGAGCACGCTCTGCCCGGTGCGGACCAGGTCGTCGATGATCTTGCCCGTGCCGAACACCGCCCGGCCCACGCGACAGGTCACGCCAACCGGGCGTCCGCCGCGGTTGCGGATCACCGAAATCCGGTGAAGCGTCCTCTCGATCCCTGCCCGGTTGTCATCGCCGAACTCGCCGACGCGCTCCACGACCCATTGCAGATCGGCGTCGGTCACTTCCTGGTCGCTCAACCTGAGCGCCTCTCCCGGGAAGCGCGCTTCCGGGGTGCGGCCCAGGTCCATCACGACCTCAAGTAACTCGCTGGAACGGGGATGCTTGTCCAGCGCGCTCTGGATTCGTTCCGGAAGTGCGCTGATCAGAGCCTGTAGATCGTCCGTTATCCGTTGTTCGCCGGGTTGCGTCGTCAGTTTGTAGATCTCCGTTTCAACCGCCCGCGGCAGCCATTGCGCTGCGAGGGATTTTAGCCCGTTCGGCGGTCTGGCGGGCGAAAAGCTCGTAATCCTGCCCCGGAATGAACTCCGCGGCCTGCAGCGCCATCGCGATGCGCCGGGCATAAAGCGGTACGAGCATTGCGGCCGGCATCCCGAACCCGCCCGCGAGCACCCCGTGTACTACCTCATCCAGGTCGACACGCGCTTCGGGCTCCACCATCAGCGTAAACAAACGCTCATTACTGGCGTCTGAGTAGCGCATCCAGGCGACCGGGCCATCATCACCGTCCAGCAGCATCTCCCCGGAGTTCACATCGCTGGACCTCGCGCCGCCGAAAATCCCCCCGCGCGTAGGCCGGGGCAACGGCTCCAGCGAGTCGCGCCATTCGGGCAACGTCATCCCCGCCGTTTCTCTTACCGAAAGTGGAGTGGAGGCGCCATACAGCCGGTATATTCCCTGTAAATCTCTATCGTGAACGGTCCGCCATCCAGACTCTCCCGGGTAATGCGCGGGCTGATCCTGCCCCCGCAGGTCCTCAGGGCGGCGATACAGGGTCTCACGCGTCTGGAACGCGTAGCCCGCCCGCCGCGCCGCCGTCGCCATCGGGCTTCCGTCTTCGATCCTGAGAAAGACGCGGTGGATGCCTGACCGGGCCGCGACGTCCGCCAGGTCACCCAACAACACTGCGCCGTCTATTTCCGGATCCGCGTTCATTGACAGGAATAACTCACTGACCTCCCACACCGTCGGTCCGTTGCGCCTTCGAACACGCACAACACCGGTCATGCCGGGCCCGCCGAACGCGATCCATCCGCCACGACGAGATCGCCACGCCAGCGCGCGCGCCATGTACCGGTTGGGCCGGTACACACATGCGGACGGGTGTGCGGCGCTATCGAGCGTGAAGGCACGCGTGCCGCCCTCTGCCGGATGGAGGAACAGCAGTCGTGTCAGATCGCTTGGACGGAGGCTTCTGATCATGCGCTATCGGTGCGTCGCCAGCCCGCCGAACGACGGGTTGACGCCGATAGGCCGGGCTCAGGCGGGCGAAAGCTCTCCCGCGGACAACCGGAGGAACAACTCGTGGATCCTTGTGTCCGGTGTCAGCTCAGGATGGAACGCCGTTGCCATAAGTTTACCGCTGCGGACCGCCACGGGCGTACCGTCTTCCAGCTTTGCGATGCACTCCACGCCATCACCCCGTGCATGGACGGAAGGCGCGCGGATGAACACGGCATGCACCGGACCGCCGGGGACGCCATCGACCGGGATATCCGTCTCGAAACTATCCACCTGACGGCCGAACGAGTTGCGGGATACCGTGATGTCCATCAATCCAAACGGTTCGGGTTCCGGCTCCAGCAACTCGCGGGCCATCACGATCATCCCGGCGCACGTCCCCCAGATGGCTCCGCCTTCGTCCATGAAACGGCGGAGCGCGTCCGGAAAGTCGTAGCGGTTGGCGAGCTTGGCGATTGACGTGCTCTCGCCGCCGGGGATCACCAGCCCGTCAAGCCCCTCCAACTGGTGGGGAAGACGGACCTCGGTGACGGACGCGCCGAGAGATTCGAGCACGGCCCGGTGTTCCTGGAAATCGCCCTGGAGGGCCAGGACGCCTATGTTGAGCGGCAATAGTCCTACCAGCCGCGCTTCGCCAGTTGCTCGGACTCGGGCAGCTCGCTGGAGCTTATGCCGACCATCGCTTCGCCCAGGTCGCGGGACACGTTGGCGATGATGTCCGGGTTGTCGAAGTGGGTCGTGGCCTGGACGATTGCGTCGGCACGCTGCGCCGGGTTGCCGGACTTGAAGATGCCGGAGCCGACGAACACGCCGTCTACGCCGATCTGCATCATCAGGGCCGCGTCCGCGGGGGTGGCGATGCCGCCGGCTGCAAAGTTGACCACCGGAAGCCTGCCGTTCTGGTGGACGTAAAGCACGAGGTCGTACGGCGCGCCCATGTTCTTGGCGGCCGTCATCAACTCCATCTCGGGAAGTTCCTGGAGCCGCCGGATCTCGCCGAGCACCGCCCGGGCGTGCGTGACCGCTTCGACGACATCGCCGGTACCGGCTTCGCCCTTGGTGCGGATCATCGAAGCGCCCTCACCGATGCGCCGGAGCGCCTCGCCGAGGTTGGTGCAGCCGCATACGAACGGCATCTTGAATTCCCACTTGTTGGAGTGGAACTCGTGGTCGGCCGGGGTCAGCACCTCGGACTCGTCGCAGAAGTCGACGCCGAGGGCCTGCAAGACCTGGGCTTCTACAAAGTGCCCGATACGGGACTTGGCCATCACGGGAATCGTGGTGGCTTTCAAGATGTCCTCGATCATGTTGGGGTCGGACATGCGGGCAACGCCGCCGTCGGCCCGGATGTCAGCCGGGACACGCTCCAGCGCCATCACCGCGACCGCGCCGGCGTCTTCGGCGATCTTCGCCTGTTCTGCCGTGACCACGTCCATGATCACACCGCCCTTGAGCATCTGGGCGAGACCGGACTTGACGGCGTAGCTACCGACCTCTGCTTCCTCGCTGTTCAGCCAGCGGGGCTCTCGCACGCGGTCGATGTAGCTGGTTGCGGTTCCGTTAGTAGTCGTTGCCATCGGCTTTTTCTCCATTTACTGACCGCGACCAAGATCTGGCTTGATAGGCGGCGATTCCCCGCGCGACACCGAACCCGCGCGGTCACTCATCTGAGCGTTAACGATTGTACGCCTGGCGCGATACCGCGACTACATAAACGCACAGACCGGTGTTAATTGAGGGGCGGCGAAATCGGGAGCGAATAACGCACTTCTTCGCCTACCTCGGGAGAACGGAGCTTTCGACCGCCATCGTCGGCCCATCCAGCAACCTCATACATCCGGCGGGCGCGTATGTTCAATCCATGAACCCAGAGCACAGCACAGGCAAATCCGGAATCGGCGATATGTCTGGTGGCTACCGCAAGCAGGGCGCGTCCCAGACCCTGCCCGATGAACTCCGGCTGAACCCAGAGCCCGCGTAATTCAGCCGTATCGGCGTCCGACTCGGCCTCCCGATTCCGGCTCACGTGCGTGAACCCGGCGATTACCCCGTCCACGGTTCCAACCCAGATCCGGCTGTCCTCATCCGGATTTGTTAGCTCATCGGTCCAGAAAGTAAGAAACCCGTCCAGTGAACGCGCGTCCAGTCGTTCGCGCGGGTAAATGTCGTAATACGCGTAACGCCACGATGCCAGTTGGAGGCGACCGATCGGCTCGGTGTCTGCTATGCGGGCAGGTCTGATTTCGAATCTGGCAGGTATTCGCATTTCTTTGTCGATGTTCCACATAGCGGATGAGGCCTGACGCGCTACATTCATCCCGGCCGCGGCGGAGGATCCTTCACCGTCACGGCATTGTCAGGCGCTCGCCCGTAACCACGACCAGCATCCGTCACCGGCGGGAATCCAGGAATACGAGCGATCCGATACCGACAATCGACCAATTTCCTACGCGCTCAAAATATCTCGTCGCTTGAGAATCCGCTCCGTGAGCGGCCGCATCCCCAGCTCCCGGGTGATCGCCAGGGCCTCATCCTGTAACCCGATCGCCTTCTCTTGATCGTCGGCATCGTCCCGGTCCAACAGCATCTCGGCGTAGTCTGACAGGGTCCAGGCCTTCTGAGGCCGGTATCCCATCATCGTCAGACGCTCAAGGGTTTGGGCAAACTGAGATTCGGCTTCCGTCGTCTTTCCGTCGAATGCCTGGAGCATGGGAATCAGGGCGATGACCTCCGGGTAGTTCGTCATGTTCCCCGGGACAAGGTCATATAACCGGATGGTGTCCAGCGCCCGTTCTACCCGGCCGGAATCGTTTTCGATCATCCCGACGTATCCGAGGGAGATAGTTGATGACCACACTGCTATCGGGTGAGGTATGGAATCAGCAGGCACGGCCTCGGCCTTGTGCGCAACATCCAGGATCGACCTGTCGCCGCTGATCCGGTAACTGTGAACCCCCTGTCCAAACCGGACACCGCCGCCGTCTGCCGCGTCGCTGAATTCGCCGCGTAGAACTTCCAACCATTGCTCCAGCAAATTCCGACCGATTTCGAAATCACCCAGCTCGTACTCCATTGCGGCCAGATCTACGAGTGCCCCGGCATTTTCTGGCCAGATTGCCAGCGATCTGGCTGCGGCACCACGCGCCAGGTCCCAGTCTCCGTGGGAAGCATGCAACTTCAAAACAAAGTGATGTATACGGCCCAACCGCTGCCGGTTTCCCGAACGTTCAGCCGCCACCCGACCACGTTCAAGATAAGCGAGAGCGCCCTCGTGGTCGCCTGCCGCAGCCGCCTCGACCATCATCGTGATGCAAAGGCTCGCTTCCGATAAAGGCTCGTTGACTCCCTCGGCGCTCTCCAGCGCCTCCCGGGCCAATGTCGAACCCAGGTCAGCTTTCATGTGGAATATCGCCGCCATGGATCGAGCTTCGAGAACTCTCATTCGAAGCGCTTGATCACCGGTTTCGTCGGCGACGCTCTGGGCTGCCAGGAAGGACTCGGTAGCAGTCTCCCAGTCCGATCGGCCGATTGCTGCGATCGTCCCGCGAGTGGCCAGAACACGTGCTCCTTGCAACGTCCCCGGCTTGATCAGCGGTAACGCCTCCTCGACCATCGGGTACAGGCCCGCCATAAGACTTGTACCGATCGGAACATCTTCGAACAGGACGAGAGTGGATTCAGAATCTTCACTGTCGCGGAAGTATTCGAAAGCCGTTTCTATGTGCTGCAAGGCTCCGGCGGGATTCCGCAACGCTCGTTGGGCCCTGGCCGCACCGGCGTGCAGCGCGGCGATCTCCGCATCAACCGGTTGTTCCGATACGGACGATAGGGCCCGGTCGAAATAAGCGGCCGCGGAATCCATTGCGTTCGCAGCCAGGGCCTGGCCGCCCGCAACAGCTGAGTAACGAACCAGCCTGGCCGAGCCGAGCAGTGTCTCGGCCTCGCCGAAATGGTAGGCGAGTTCGGCAGCGTGGGTGTCAGTATCGGTCCCGTACATCGCTTCCAACGCCTCTGCGATGCGCGCATGGAAGCGAACCCGGCGTGTCAGTGACAGCTCGCCGGTAAGCGTTTCCTGCATCAGCGCGTGCGTGAACTGGAAATGACCGACGCCGTCGGAAAGTTCCTCGATGATCCGCGCATCCAGCGTTTCGTCCAGCACATCGAGAAGCTGCCCCTCGGTGGTGTCCTGCACTAGTTCCCTCAGGGCGTTCAGGTGGAAGTCCCGTCCAACAACGGCTGCAATGGTCAGGACTTCGTTAGCACGCTCCGAGAGCCGATCGAGCCGCCGCCCGATCACCTCGCGTACCCCCTCGGGAATGCGAACAGACCATGTCGATTGGCCAGTCTCCCGGCCCTCCGCAAGCTCGCCAGATTGCACCAACTCGCGAACAACCTCGGTCACGAAAAGCGGATTGCCCTCAGTATGCCGGTGGATGGTCTCCGAAAGCTCCCGGGGTGGCAGGATCCCGGCGGCAATCTCCACGAATCGTGCGATGTCTTGCGCAGTCAGGCCCCTGAGCAGGACGCGTTCGAACAGGCGCTCCCGGCTGAGGTCGCCCAGGGTGACGGTGAGCGGATGCCGCCGATTAAGCTCCATGTCCCTGTAGGTGGCGATCAGCATGACTCGCGACTGGCCGATCTCTCGTGTGACGAACTCGAGGAAGGTCAACGAAGGCTGATCCGACCAGTGAAGGTCGTCCAGCACGATTACCAGGGGACGAGCCTGGCTTGCGGACTTCAGGAAAGAAGTGATCGCGTCGAAAAGCCGGAACCGGGCGGAGTTCGGATCATCCATCTGAGGCGCCGGTTGGAGTTCCGGGAAGCGATCACCTACATCGCTGATTATTTCCCCGATGACAGATGCCGACGAGCCCATCTGTCGTCGCAACTCATCGGCGTCGGCCTCGCGAACGTAACTCCGGATCGCCTGTACCCAGGGCCAGTAAGGCGGCTGGCCGCCGGTCTCGTAACAGCGTCCCCACAGCACCTGCGCACCGCGTAACCCGGCGTAGGTGGCCAGCTCTTCGGATGTCCTGGTCTTCCCGATACCCGGCTCGCCGACCAGCGTGAGCAGGCGGCCCCGGCCGGAGAGGATGTCCTCAAGCCCGGCCTTCATCTGATCCATCTCAACCTGGCGGCCAACGAAAACGCCACCCGCCAGTGAGTCGAGCGACGTTCCCTCGCGCTCCACGGTGTCGCCCCGCGCCGCCAGGTCGATGGCGTTCAGGGCGGCGATCACGTCTTCCGCTGATTCGGGCCGTTCTGCCGGGTTTTTCGCCAGTAATCTGACGATTAAGGCTTCAAGCGGCCGCGGGCACTCACCGTTGTGCCAGGTCGGCGCAACAGGTGGTGTGTTGATGTGCTGGCCGATGATTGCGATCTCGTCGTCGCCGAGGAAGGGCGGACGACCGGTCACCATTTCGTACAGCATCGCCCCGAGGGAATACAGGTCGGCCGCAGGCGTGATCTCGCCCCCGGTTGCCTGTTCAGGCGGCATGTAAGAGACGGTGCCGACCATCATTCCCTCCCGGGTGAGCCGGCTGCGATCCGTCATCACGGCCAGCCCGAAGTCACCGATCTTGGCCGTGCCATCCTCGGTGAGCCACACGTTCCCCGGCTTCAGATCCCGGTGGACGATTCCGCGGGAGTGCGCGAACTCCAACCCCTCACAGACCGCTTTGCCGATCTCGATGGTGCGTTCGAGGGGAAGGACGTTTTTACCCACCTCCAGACCTCCTCCCTTCAGGGGAGGAGGCATCAGATTGTCCTCTCCCTGGGAGGGACCGCCGCCGCCGGCTGCAACACCGCCGCCGGCTGCAACAGAGGAATCAGGTGTGGGTCGCGTCACTGCATCCTCCAGCAACGCTTCCACATCACCACCGGCCATCAACTCGGTGACCATATAGGGCGACCCTTCCTCGGTGCCGAGATCGAACACGGTCACGATGTTGGGATGCGTGCCCAGGCGCCCCATCGCCTGGGCCTCTCTAGTGATCCGCTCGATGGAAGTGTTGTCGAACCCCTCGGTCTTTATGAGCGCGAACGCGACCTCGCGATCGAGCAGTGTGTCGTGGGCAAGGTAAACGCGCTTCTTGCCGCCTTCTCCCAGGAGGTGGCGAACGTCGTAACGGCCGTCGGTGAACGAGGTTGGGTCGGCGGAGTCCGCAGCAGGGGCCGGCGATGGAGCGGTCGTTGCCTCCGCCGTTGGATCAGCGTCGGCTGGCGCCGACCCGTCAACGAGTCGCCGTTCCGCAGCCGCCAGGAACTCGGCCGCTTCCTGATTTCCGGGATCGAAGGCAAGTGCGTCCCGTGCTCGCTGGCGCGCGAGTGCCCAATCACCGGACGTAACAGCTTCATCAGCCTCATCCAGCAACCGTTCAATTCGTCGCAAAGTCCGGTCACTGACCATAGTGCGACGGATGATACACGTCAGGAACGATTACGTTTGACGAGGACGCATCGCGAGGGCGAACGGCAAGATCCATCTCTGTTCATTTCAACGAGAGCGAATGCCGACGTAACCTTGAGCGCCCGGGATCCCTCTGCGGCTACACGCCCCTGGCCGCCACGAACGCCGTGAGGTCCGCGGTCCGGCACGAGTAGCCCCACTCGTTGTCGTACCAGCCCACAACCTTCACCATCTTGTCGTTGAGCGACGATGTCGACAGGGCGTCAATGGTGACGGAGTTGGGGTTGCCCTTGTAATCGATAGACACCAGCGGCTCGACCGAGTAGCCCAGCAACCCATGCAGCGAGTCACCCATCGAAGCCTGCTTGTACGCCTCGTTCACATCTTCCGCGCTGGCAGATTTCTCAAGGGTCGCCGTCAGGTCTGTCACCGACACGGACGGCGTCGGAACCCGGTAGGCCATGCCGTCTATCTTGCCCTTCAAATCTGGGATCACCACCGTCACAGCGCGGGCCGCGCCGGTCGTCGTCGGGATGATGCTCACGGCTGCCGAGCGCGCACGGCGGAGATCGCTGTGAACCCCGTCCTGGATGTTCTGGTCGGTCGTGTAAGCGTGGATGGTGGACATCAGCGCCTGCTCGATGCCGAAGCTCTCATGCAACACCTTCGCCATCGGCGCAACGCAGTTCGTCGTACAGGACGCATTCGATAGCACTACATGGTTCGCGGCGTCGTACTGCTCGTCATTCACGCCCAGCACGATCGTCAGGTCTTCTCCCGATGCCGGGGCCGAAATGATCACCTTCTTCGCGCCGCCCTCGACATGCCCGCGCGCCTGTTCAGCGTTGGTGAAGAAGCCCGTGGATTCGACAACGATGTCCACGCCGAGGTCACCCCATGGCAGATTGGATGGAGACCGGTCCGACAGCACCTGGATTCGGTCGCCGTCGATCATCAGATCGCCGTTGTTCTCCTCAACGGTTCCGGAGTACGGGCCGTAACTGGAGTCGTACTTGAACAGGTGGGCGTTGGTCACCGAATCCGTCAGATCGTTGACCGCCACGACCTCCACGGTGTCCGAAACACGCTCACGGATCGCCCGCAACACCTGCCGCCCGATGCGCCCGAATCCGTTGATGCCGATTTTCGTCTTGTCTGCCATTAGGCGTCTCCAAATGTCTACCAGCCGGGCGGGCGTGGGGCGTAAAACGGGTATCAAAACCGGGGCAAAGCTGGACTACAACTCGTGGCCGGAATCCGAAGTCTACTACCGGCGCACCACGATTACCGCCCTCTGACCTATGACGGTCTGATCAACGGAAAGAACGCCGCCCCGCGTACTCGGCCGCGTCACCCAGCTCATCGGCGATCGCGAGAAGCCGGTTGTACTTGGCCACGCGATCGCTGCGCGCCGGCGCCCCGGCCTTCAACTGGCCCGACCGCGTGCCGACAACAAGATCGGCGATGGTCGTGTCCTCAGTCTCGCCGGACCGATGGCTGACCACGATCCCCCATCCCGCTTCACGAGCCGCGGCGATAGTCTCAAGCGTCTCGGTGACGGTCCCCACCTGGTTCAGCTTGACCAGCACAGCGTTGGCGGCATCCAGCCTGATCGCCTGATCAACGTAACGCCGCTGCGTCACGAGCAGGTCATCGCCGACGAGCTGCACGCGATCTCCCAGGCGCGCGCTGAGCTCCATCCATCCGTCCCAGTCGCCCTCGGAAAGACCGTCCTCGATGCTGGCGATAGGGAACTCACTGGCGAGTTGTTCGTACTCGTCGACCATCTCAGACGTGGAAAGAACCCGCCCCTCGCGCTCCAGGTTGTACCGGTACGGCGAACCCTTTTCAGGCTCCGGCCCGAACTCGCTTGCTGCCGGGTCTAGAGCGAGGAACACATCGATACCCGCCCTGTACCCGGCGGCCTCGATCGCATCGACAAGGTGCTGGAGCGCCGTGCGCGTGTCGAAACCGGCGGGTGCGAAACCGCCCTCGTCGCCGACAGCCGTCTGGTACTTCTCTTCCTGCAGACGCATTCGCAGCGTGTGGTAGATCTCGACGGCGGCCCGCAGGGCCTCCGGGAAGCTGTTGAACCCCGCCGGCATCACCATGAATTCCTGGAAATCGGTGGAGCCGATTGCGTGCGCGCCCCCGTTCAACAGGTTGAACATCGGCGTAGGCAACTCCACGGCGTCGTTCGTGCCGGAAAGCTGGGCTATACGCCGGTAAAGAGGCATATCCGCGCTCTTTGCGGACGCCGCCAACGCCGCCATCGAGACTCCGAGGATCGCGTTGGCCCCGTACTTTTCCTTGTTGGCCGTCCCGTCGGCGTCCTTCATCGCTTTATCGATGCCCGGCTGGTCAGCGATCTGGTATCCCATCACGGCGTCGTGAAGCGGGCCGTTGGCGTTGGCGACAGCCTGTAGCACACCCTTGCCCTTGTAGCGTTCCGGGTCATCGTCTCTCAACTCAATCGCTTCACGCTCGCCCGTACTCGCCCCGGACGGGACGGCCGCGCCGCCGATTGTTCCGTCCGATAGCGTCACTTCCGCGTAAACGGTGGGGTTGCCGCGAGAGTCAAGGATTTCCCTCGCATGGACGCCCGAGATTGTTGGGATTGTCGCCATTTGGAACAGGCTCGCTTTCCAGCGGGTATCGGGGATAGGTGCGGTTCTTGAACGCCGGGATTGAAGAGAGGAAGGAAGTCCGGCCGGACCAGATCAGACTATGAGTTTAAGACGGCGTCCTGCCGGTCCATCGCATAACGGATGCCCATTTCAGCCAGGCTGAGAAGGCTTTCCAGTTCCTCGCGCGCAAACGGCACACCCTCGGCGGTGGCCTGCAACTCGATGAACTTTCCGGACCCCGTCATGACGACGTTCATGTCCGTTTCTGCCGCCGAGTCTTCCTCGTAGCAGAGATCGAGCAAGGGCGTGCCAGAAACAATCCCTACGCTGATGGCCCCGACCGAATCGATCATCGGGTCCTTGTCGATCAGGCCCTCGGACAACAACCCGCGCAACGCGATGCTCAGCGCCACGTAACTCCCGGTGATAGACGCCGTCCGTGTGCCGCCATCGGCGCGCACCACGTCGCAGTCCACCGTGACGGAACGCTCACCGAGCGCCTCAAGGTCGACCACGCCCCTGAGCGACCGGCCGATCAAGCGCTGGATCTCCTGCGTTCGCCCGCCCTGGCGTCCGGCGCTCGCCTCGCGGCGGGACCGCGTGTTCGTCGCCCGCGGCAGCATCCCGTACTCGGCCGTCACCCAGCCCTTTCCGGAACCCCGCATCCAGCGCGGCACAGATTCCTCCACGGATGCGGAGCAGATGACGTGCGTATCGCCAGAAGCGATCAGAACGGACCCCTCGGCGTGCGGCTGGAATCCCGTCTCGATGGTTATCGCCCGCGGCTCATCGGCGCGGCGTCCGTCCGGGCGCGTGAAATCGGTCATGTAGAAATCCTGAATTTCCTGAATTTGAGGAGGGCAGAGACGTTCATCTCTATGAAGACGGTAATTTTACGCCTTCTTCATCGCCCGGCCGATCGCGCTGGAACCAGACCTGCGCTATCGTTACAGCCCGCAGAGGCGACAAATCCCGGGCAGGGCGGTGGCGGCCGTTACCCTGCGCCAACAAAGAGCGAATGACCCGGATAATGGAGATGACTTCAGAATGAAAGTAGCGGTGATCGGTCCCGGCTCGGTCGGCGGGTACTACGGCGGGGTGCTGGCGCGGCACGGCGAAGATGTCTCGCTGCTCGCCCGTCCCGGGGCGCACTTTGACGCCATGAAAGCCAACGGCCTCCAGCTCCGGACCAACTGGGGCGACTTCACGGTCCATCCCGAGGTCACTTCGGACCCCGAAGAGATAGGCCCCGTCGATTTCGTTCTCTACACAGTGAAGCTGTTCAACAACGAGGCGGCGATCCCGTTGATCAAGCCGCTACTCAAGGAAGATACGACAGTCTTGACCGTCCAGAACGGCGTCGATAGCGCTGACCAGATCGCGGCGGTCTACGGCTGGGACCACGTGCTGGCCGGCGCCACCTACATCGAGACAGGCCGGCCGGAGCCGGGTCTGATCCGCCAGTCCGGCTCATCTGCGCGGATAGTGTTGGGAGAACAAGACGGCTCTCGTTCCGAGCGGGGGGAGAAGGTCTTGAGCCTCCTGCAGAAGGAGGGCATACAACCGGAGATAGAATCCGATATCGCCGCCACTCTCTGGACCAAGCTCGTGGTCGTGGGTCCGATCGGCACGATCATGACGGCATCAGACGTTTCGTTCGTCGAGCTTCTCGAATGCCCCTGGGGCGAGTACACGGTCCGGTCCGTTATGGAAGACGTCGAGCGCGTGGCTCGCGCGAAGGGCGTGAACCTTGCGCCGGACGTGGTGGACGAAAAGATCCGCGGGAGTATCGCCGAGGCGGCTGACCTCCAGATGTCCCTGCAGGACGACTTCCGTGCCGGTAACCGGCTTGAGATCGAACACCTCCTCGGCATGGTCGTGCGCGAGGGGCGTGCGATGAACGTCCCGGTCCCGGCGTCCGCAGCACTCGTAACATCCATCTGGAAGTTCCGAAACGGCGCGACTTCGTAGGGGCGGGACTTGCTCCGACCGCTTCTGGCTATAACGCCCAATTCGTCATCCCGATCCTTCCGGGCCCGGAAGGACGAGTGTCCTTCACCAACAGGCAATCTGCGAACCAGCCATGTTTGCCCCGAAACTTTTAACTTCCCTCACCCTGGCCCTCTCCCACCGGGAGAGGGGGTGACCGTGACCCCTAATATGTGCATGCAACCTCATCGCTAACAACGAACCAGACACACTCGAACAGGAGCCAAGAATGGCCGATCATCTCCCACCCATCCCTGACGAGACCCTGGAAATCCTGAAAACCATCCCCACGCCCACGCTCATCGACGCCCTCTGGGTGATGAAGTGGCCGCCGTCCTACATCCACGGAGCACGACCACTTCACCCGGACATGAAGATGGCGGGCCGGGCCGTGACCCTCCGCTTCGTACCCTGGCGCAACGACATCTGGGACGACATGCCAAAGGGTCTCATTTCGCCGGAATACGTCGCCTTCGAGAAGTGCGGCCCGGGCGAAGTGCTCGTCGCGTCCGCGGTCGGTCCGTGGGAATCCATCGGGGGTGACATCAAGTTCCTGCGCCTGAAGCAGCTTCAGGTCGGTGGACTTGTGACAGACGGTTCCGTTAGGGACTCAACGATCCTCAAGGGCTATGGCTACCCGGTCTACTCGCACAGCACCACGGCCAAGCAGGGGCCGGCGGTGATGGTTCCGTGGGGCGTGAATGACACGATCAATTGCGGCGGTGTACTCGTCCGTCCGGGTGACGCCATCGTCGGCGACGAGGACGGCGTTGTGGTCGTCCCGCACGAAACAGTGGACGATGTGATCCGCATCGCTCGCGAGCGCGAGGAAGTGGAAGAGGTCGTCAAAGCTGAACTGGAGCGAGACCCGGGCCCGCCCGGCCGCTACTACCCCTTCAACGAAAACACCTGGAAGCTGTACGAGGAAAGAACCGGCAAGAAACCGTCTCGCGGCTAACCGGGTCGTGCTCCCGCTCGCCCGCGGAGTTCGCGCCCTCGGGCGATCTCACCACGCCTGTGCCCCTTGCGCGCCCGCGCGTCCTGCGTACACTGACGCCGCACCGTAAATCACATCGCACCCCACGTAGAAAGAGCGGCAGGCCGCATTGAAGATCGAACGAATCGAGATCTACCCGCTGGTCGCCGAGCTCGACGAGCCATTTGGCTGGTCACAGAGATGGACCAACGCCCGTGCGACAACCGCCGTCAAAATCATTTCAAGCGACGGCACATACGGCTGGGGCGAGAGCGGCGCAGCAGAATCGATGCGTGCGCTGGCGCCACTACTGATCGGTGAAGACCCAACGCTCCCGGAGCGCGCATGGCAGAAGATTTATAAGGAGATCTACCAGGGCCATAACTTCGCTGGAGCAGGCATGATCGCCCTCAGCGCCTTTGATATGGCGCTCTGGGATATCGCTGGAAAGGTCGCAGGACGCCCTGTTTCTGAGATGCTCGGCGGCGGCTCTCGGGACCGCATCCCCGTTTACGCCACATGCCTGTACTACCTGGAGAACGACTACCCGAACCGCATGGCCGAAGAGGCCCGGGGCTTCGTCGAGGCCGGGTTCACCGGGGTGAAGATGAAGGTCGGCGGCAAGGAGTTCCTGGACGACGTAAACCGCGTTTATCACATACGTGACGTGATCGGCGAAGACATCCACCTGATGTACGACGCCAACGAGGGCTACGACGTCAAGACGGCGATCGACTTCGGACGGCGCACCGCAGACGCCGACATCTCGTGGTTCGAGGAGCCCTGCGGATCGTACGACCTCGACGCCAATATCCAGGTCCGCAACAATGTCCCCATGCCGACCTCCGGGGGTGAGAGCCGGAAGTCCCGATACGAGTTCTCTGAGCTGCTCGCGAAGCACGCCTTCGACATCATCCAGCCGGACATCGTGAACGTCGGCGGCATCTCCGAGATGTTCAAGGTCGGGCACATGTCGAACGCGTACGGCGTCCAGTTCAACCCGCACTTCTGGGGCAGCGGCATCAGCCTTGCCGCCACACTGCACGTCGCGGCATGCCTCCCATCCAATCCCCCGTCCTACGTGCCGGAACCCTACGTGAACCAGACCGTTATGGAGTTCGACCGTACCCCGCACCCGATCCGGGAAAGCCTCACGGACCCGATCTTTGATCAAACAGAAAGCCACATCCCGGTCCCGACTTCACCCGGCCTCGGCATCGAGGTCCACGACGATGTCCTCGATCGATACCTTCAAGGGAACGGACCGATAGTAGTAGACCAGCCAGCCTCAACAGCATGGGGGCGGTGATTACCAACAAATCCAATGATGCTGTCATCCTGAGCCGAAGCGAAGAATCTCCTGAACAGCACTCCACCACATCGTGATCGCACGACAACACCCTCACCCCAACCCTCTCCCGTCAGGGGAGAGGGGGCAAGCAACAACGCTGTAGGGGCGGGGCTTGCTCCGCCCGCTTCTTGCGACCACGCCCCATCCGTCATCCCGATCCTTCCGGGACCGGAAGGACGAGGGACCTTCACCAGGAGACCGTTTAACGAAAACACTCTGACTCAGCGAAAACCTCAATCCACCCTCGACCCTTGAAACGAATTGCCCTCTCCCACCGGAAGGGGGGAGCCTGCAACAACACCGTAGGGGCGTATGGCAATACGCCGGTCACCGCCAAACCCTCAACAGCCACAGGACCACCAATGAAGATCACAGACGTCACACTCACCCTCTTCGCATGGGACGACATCCCGGCCACCAAATACGGCCAGCTCTCCCAGGAGTTCAGCGGAACCTCCCAGATGGGGCTGGTCACCATCACCACGGACAAGGGCATACAGGGACACGCCTTCCTCGGCTCAGCCAGCCGTGGTGCTGACATGGACGGCCAGACGCTGATCAACTACCTGAAGCCCGTCGTCATGGGCCAGGACCCGCTGGACCGTGAACGTCTCTACCAGGGCCTCCAGAAGAGCTACCGAAACACCACCCCGCGGGCCATAGGCGCGGTCGACATAGCGCTCTGGGACATCGCCGGAAAGATCGCCGGGCTGCCCATCCACCAGCTCCTCGGCTCTTACCGAACGAGCGTCCCGGCCTACGCCAGTTCCGCCGTGCTTGACTCGCCACAGGCGTACGGCGAGCAGGCTGCGCAGTACAAGGCAGACGGATGGGCGGCGTACAAGATCCACCCGCCGACGATTAGTGCAAAGGGCGATATCGCTGTCTGCGAAGCCGTCCGTGAGGCGGTCGGCGACGACTACCGGATCATGCTCGACTCCACGTGGGCCTACAACTACTACGAGGCGCTGGAGGTAGGCAAAGCCGCAGAACGATTGAACTTCTACTGGTACGAAGACCCGCTCGCAGACGACGACATGTACAACTACATCAAGCTGCGGGAGCACATGGACATCCCGATCATGGCGACCGAGTACTCGCCGGGCGGTTTCACGGCATACGCCCCGTGGCTCGTATCACAGGCCACCGACTACCTGCGTGGCGACGTGGCGGTTAAAGGCGGCATCTCAGCCCTCATCAAGACCGCCCATCTCGCAGAAGGCTTCCACATGAACTACGAGGTCCACCACGGCGGCAACTCGCTCAACAACGTCGCCAACCTGCACGTCATCCTCGCGATCAAAAACTGCGAGTACTTCGAGGTTCTCCTGCCGTCCGGCGCACAGAAGTACGGGCTTGTCGAGGACATCGACCCGGACGCTGACGGACTCGTCCACGCATTCAACGAGCCCGGCCTCGGAGCCAAGATCGACTTCGACCTGATCGAACGTCAGAAGACGGCGGTGCTCAGCTAACCCAACTGTCATCCTGAACTCGATTCAGGATCCGGCTGTTCGGGTTCGGCGCGCTGTCATCCCGATCCTGCCGGGACCGGAAAGACGAGGGACCTTTGCCGGCACAGCGTTGAACGAAAACGCACCGATCAGGCGAAGACCTTGAACCTCCCTCACCCCAGCCCTCTCCCACCGGGAGAGGGGGCAAGCAACACAGGCAACAACATGAAAATCACTGACCTCACCATCAAGCTCTTCAATTGGGAAGGCATCCCGCCGCGCCGACCGGGTGACGCGTCGACCAGCCAGCTTGGCCTCGTGACCATCAGCACCGACGAAGGTGTCCAGGGCCACGCTTTCCTCGGCTCATCTGGCGCCACTGCTGAGGACGACGCGCCGGGCCTGATCCGATACCTCAAGCCGCTAGTCATGGGAGAGAACCCGCTGGATCGTGAGCGACTCTGGCAGGAACTCTGGGCGCGCAACAGGCAGGTTACTTTCAGGGCCATCGGCGCGATCGACTGTGCGCTCTGGGACATCGGGGCGAAGGTCGCCGGTATGCCGCTACACCGGCTACTTGGCTCGTACCGCACAAGCGTACCTGCTTATGCATCGTCAGCACCTATGGATAAGGTAGAACTGTTCACGGACGAGGTTCAGCACTACAAGGAACGCGGCTGGACGGCGTACAAGATCCACCCGCCCCGGAAGCCGGCATACGACATCGAGGTTTGCGCCGCCGTCCGGGAGGTCGCGGGTCCAGACATGCAGCTGATGCTGGACTCGATGTGGTCGTACGACTACCCGTGGGCGCTGCGTGTCGGCAAGGCGATCGAAGAGCTCGATTACTACTGGTACGAAGACCCGCTCCCCGAGGACGACCTCGGCGGTTACGTGAAGCTCCGCAACAACCTGGACATCCCTCTGATGGCGACCGAATACGCCCCGGGCGGCGGCTTCACGGCTTTCGCCCCGTGGCTCCAGTACGGCGCAACTGACTACCTGCGCGGCGATATCCAGGTGAAGGGCGGCATCACGCCGCTCATCAAGGCGGCGCGCATGGCCGAGGGCTTCCACCTCAACTTCGAGATGCACCACGGCGGCAACTCGCTCAACAACATCGCCCAGCTCCACGTCATCATGGCGATCAAGAACTGCGAATTCCTGGAGGTCCTGCTTCCGGACGTCGCCCAGAAATACGGGGTCAGCGAAGACATAGAAGTCGACTCAAACGGCCTCGCCCACGCCGGTGAGAAGCCGGGGATCGGAGCCGAGATCGACTTCGACATGATCGAAAAGATGAAAGCGGCGGAGCTGAGTTAGGCCACACGAAAGCTGTGCCAGATTCAGCTACGCCGAGCCTTAACTTCCCGGACCCACTCGTCTAGGACATGTATGTCCGATTCGACGATTTCGGGCAACGGAATTGCGGGATTAATGTTCAGTGGTCGGTCGTGCGCGAATCCACTGCAACGCGTCATGCCCGACTCAATCGTTGTGCAGTCGGATTCATATATGTCCACCCGTGGCAATAATTGTGTGTGGACCTCTGGAGCGAATCTCGTCAACACGCCTGAGAAGAGGATTTCTTCCACGGCTCTCTCCCACGTAAACCGGAGTTCAGTGTAAAGATCGCGTACCGCATTCTCATATTGCTCGGCCATACCACGATTCCAGGCGGCACGGGCTTGTTGCAGGTCTTGGCGATGGAATCGGATTCTTCTTTCCGTGGTCAATCCCGCTAATGCAGGGCGTTCAGCCCTCACGCCAGTACCGGTTACCGTCCCGATTATCCGTTCGACCGCCAGTGGAACCATGCGTTCATCTGCTATTCGCTGCAATTCGACGAGGAACGCAAAATCATGAGTGAAAATTATGACTTGTCGATTCTTTCCTTCTTCGACTAGCCTCGCTGCCGCCGCATCACGATGACCGTGATCAAATGATGAAACTGGGTCGTCCAGTACAATTGCCGACCGATGAGATGCCGTAGCAAATTCGGCCAGAAACCCCGCTAACGCAACTGCTTGATGTTCGCCCTCGCTCACAACGGCCTCTATCGGTGCAGAGTTATCAATCGCTCCACTTAGTCTGAGTTCTCTTTGGGTTTCGCCTTGGCGCCCACCCACGGTATGAAGCTCGACGGGCACCGTTGTCACCGCAAGCTCCTGCAACTCATGCTCAAATGCGTCGCGCAAACTACTCCCAACCGAACTTTCTTCGATATTTCTCGCCGTCACCGTCACGGCTGTCGTATCGGTGGCATTAATCGCAATCCTCAGAGCGGCCTCTTCCTGACGGCGGCTCAGTTCAGCCACGGCCTGAAGCCGATTGGATCTGAGTCTTATTCGATCGTCAAGCTCCCTGTATCTCGTGGTCACCGCTACGTTAGTCGCCCCTGTTTCACGCTCCATGAGGCCAGATAATTGGTTTTGGCCTGACGTGATTTCTGCGTCGATAAATTCGAGAGGGCTGCTGGATACGGGTTCCGGAGCAACCCACCCGTCAACCGGGTTCGCCACTAGACGTTCACGCGCGGCTCGTGCACCTTCCATATGAGCACGGACGAGCTCTCCTCCTTCGGGATTCAGAGCTGCCAGTTCTGATAGCAACGGGTCGTTCACACCAGGGATCGAAAACGCTATCAGCGGTTGGAGTGCACTACGATACGATTCCTCAGCTACTCGCGCCCGACTCGAAAGCGCACCTACTACGAACTGCTCAAATCGTCCCAATCTCGACACTGTTTCGGGGGCAAGCGCTTGCTGACACAATACGCAGACAGCACCTGATCCAAGATGCGGGAAGGGCCGGCCAGGGTAAGCTGCATGATCGGAGTAAGCCCGGGCCGCCTCCCACATGAGTCGCCAAGATTCTCCGCCCACATCTCCGAGACTTTCACCTTGGAATGAGACAGTGGCATGATCGTGTACTGCTCTTCTTGCAGTCGACGCTTCTTCAGCGAGCGAACGAAGGGCTTCGACCGATGCTGCATCCAATAAAGAGTCGACGACCTGTAAGACTCCCCGAAAACCTTGGAGCCGTCTGATTCGTGCATTGAGGTCATTTCTCCGCGCAGCGACATCTGTGGCCGGACTGATGCTAATCCGCAATTCACCGTGCTCGCGGATTTCGGCCTCAGATATTTCAATCAAGGTCTCCAACTGTTCCCGGGTCACGGAAGAATCTCGACCGTGGGCGAATCTGCCTGCTGCAGTTTCGGGGTCAAATTGGACGGAATCCAATCTGCGGACCATCACCTGATTCAAACGGGCTTACAAAGTCTCCCGAACCGTTAGATATACGGTTACGAGGCGTTGAAATATCTCCAATGCCGGAGGCCTATATACAGCACCCAGCTGACGGGCGACTTGAACTCGAGCAGCGTCAGAGTCGAAGACGGATATTGAGTTCAAAGGGCTATCGGAACCTGTTCCAGAAGTCCATGCCAGCGGACTTGCCGGTTGGCCATCGAGCGCGTAATCGACAGTGGCCGACGGAGCTGGACCTGATTCGGCAAACGCATTTGGCCGGATTTCATTGTGATCTGATCGCGAGAAACACATCTGTTTGAGAATGCGTACGTAGCCAGATTTGCCGCTGCCGTTAGCACCGTAGTAAACAGTGAGGCCGGTTGGTGCGAACTCAAGAATCTGCCCGTTCCGTAGTCGGTTCACACCACCATCGTGACGAACGGAGCGCAGCGTGACAGCGTTTTCCGACGGATTACTTGGAATGTCTGAGATCGTAACGGGTTGGCCCTGCGGAATTTGGTCAAGCGCGATTTCTGCACCGGCGTCCAAAGCGCAAAGGTCCGCCAATTCGGCTACATCGAGTTCAGACATTTCAGCCGAATGCAACAAGCGCCGTACCGCATCACTCTGCCACGGTCGAAGGCTTGTGCCGGCCCAATTGACTATCTGCTCGTAAATTGCCCTAGAAGTGGACCCACCCTCGCTAGATGTCACCATCTAATCTCCCTGCCACCAATTGCTCATCATTGGCGATAGCATACATTCGGTTCGCAATGATCGAAAAGATGAAAGCGCGAACTTAGTTAGGACGATAGCGGGAGACAAATTTGGTACGCGAAAACCGCACCAAGGCTAAGCTGGCAGCCGGTGGCGCCGCCTTTGGTGTGACCGTCGGCCCAAACGATGCCGACCTGGTGGAGATCGCGGGTCTGCTGGGATTCGATTTTGCGATCATCGATTGCGAACACGACCTGTTCGACGAGAGTGCGCTAATGCAGGTCATCCGTGCCGCCGATCTCCACGGCATGACCGCCATCGCCCGCATGCACAACAACCCTGAACTGATCTTGCACGCCCTCGATGGCGGCGCACAGGGCGTCCTCGTCGCCCGGGTGAACACTGCCGCGGACGCCCGGGCTGTTGTTGATGCCGGAAAGTTCCACCCCGAAGGGAAACGGACGATTTACTTCAGGAGCAGGGGTGGTGGATACGCGCTGGACATTCCCTCACCGGAGCAGTGGACGCTCGACATCAATCGGGAAACGATGGCGGGCTGTATCATCGAAGAGATCACCGCCATGAACAACCTGGCGGAGATCCTGGCGGTTCCCGGAATAGACTTCATCGACCTCGGTCCCCTGGATATGTCACATTCCATGGGCTGGGCCGAACAGTCCGAGATCGATAGTCTCGTGGACAAGGTCATCGCCGACTCCGTGAAAGCGGGCAAGGCTGTCGCCAGCCCGGCCAGCGTCGACAACATCCCTGACCTGTTGGACAAAGGGTTCCGGATGCTGTCGGTGTCGCCGCGTGGATTCTTCGAGTCAGGCGGGATCCAGTTCCTGAGCCGAGGACAGGAAGTACTGGCGTCAAAGGGCATTCCAACCCAGTGAGGGGCACCATGAAAGCTGCGCTTTTCTACGGCGGAAAAGATATCCGGGTTGCGGACCAGTCCACGCCGGACCCGGGTCCCGGCGAAGTGCTGATAGGCATCAAGTCGGCCGGCGTCTGTGGCTCGGACCTGCACAACTACCGCGGCAATCGCGCTGCCACACAGGCCGTACCGTGGGAGCAGGGGCACGAGCTGGCGGGCGTGGTGGAGGCTCTCGGATCGGGCGTGGACAACCTGGCTGTAGGCGCCCGCGTCGGCATCGAGGCCGAGCACCTTGTCGGCTGCGGTCATTGCCGCGAATGTTTGCGTGGTGACTATCACATCTGCCCGGAGCGCGGGATTGTCCGCGGCGCTCGGCATGGCAGCCACGGCTTCTCCAGCCACGATGTGACGCTGGCCAGCAACTGCTTCCCGCTGCCCGACCACGTCTCTTTTGACGACGCGGCGATCCTCGATTGCTACGCCTGCGGGGTCCACGCCGTCAACAGAACACCGGTGCCTGTGGACGGGACGGTTGTGATAGTCGGCGCCGGCGCAATCGCATTTACTCTCGGGCAGGTCGCTAAGGCATACGGCGCGGGCCGCGTCATCATGGTCGGTACTCGACCCGAGCCGCTTCAGACCGCCATCGATGCCGGGGCCGCCGATGAAGTAATCGTGAACGCAGATGAAGACCCGGTGCAGGGCGCCCTGGACCGAACCGATGGCGAAGGCGCAGAGGTTGTATTTGAAACCGTTGGCGGCGAAGCCCAGCTCATCGATCAGTGCATGGCGATGGCGCGCCGGGGTGGAGCGGTCAGCGTGGTCGGGTTGTTCACGCAGCCGCAAACACTGGACTCGCAGGCGCAGGGGATGGCGAAAGAGTTAGTCCTCACATGGTCCAACAGCTACTCGAGCTGGGGGGGCATCTCCGAGTACCAGACGGCGCTCGATCTGTTGGCATCGGATCGACTGAACGCCGGCCCGATAATCACGCACAGATTCCCGCAATCACGGATCGCAGAAGCGTTCGGAGCGGCCGACGACAAGCGCACGTCCGGTGCAATCCGCGTCGTGGTGAATCATTGATGCGGTGTAATCACCTCAAGTTACCACCCCCTAACTCCCTCCTGAATCAGGAGGGGGCAACAGAGAAACCTCCTCCCCGGGAGGGAGGAAGTCTGGAGGTGGGTCGCGTATGGGAGTTGCGTCCGGTTGAGCGGCACGAACGGGCGCGCTATTCGGGCGATCGAGTTGATCGCGGAATGGAAAGCGGTTCACGCCCGACCGGGCTGGTCAGGCGGAGTCCCGGTTGGTGAAGATCCCTCGTCCTTCCGGTCCCGGAAGGATCGGGATGACGGACGACAAGCGGGATCGAATCTAGACGTCGGCGCCCTCAAACGTGACAAGCTCCACGTAGCCGTCTTCTTCGTCAGACCATGCGAACAGCGCCGACTCGACAACACGCTGGCCGTCGATTCCGACCACAAGTTGCTGGACCGGGTAGGCCGGGCCGCCACCCCATTCCGGAGGGTTGGTTGCGACTGCCCGGTCGGTATCGGACAGGTATGCGCGGCCGTTCGGGTGCGAGTGGTAGATCACGAGCGGTGGTGTGTCGCCATCAAGATCGCGATTGAGGGCCATAAGATCTTCGCCCTCAATCACGTACGCCGTCTCGGCCGGTCTGTCTGCGACGGTCGGGTGATTTCCGGAAGCCTGCTGATTGACGCAGGCGCGAACAGATGCAACCGGGCCGCCCTCCGGTCCCGCCAGCCAGCCGCAGCACTCGGCCGGGTAGGCGGCGCGGGCCTCGGCGTAGGCAAGCAGAAGGATGTCGCGGGAGATCGATACCGCTTCCGGCCGGGTCATCCGAACACCGCTCCGCCGTCGATGTAGACCGTCTCGCCCGTCATGTAGTCGGCCGCGTCGGAGAGCATGAAGTGGGTGAGCAGGCCGACCTCTCGCAGCTCGCCGGGCCGGCGTAGTGGAATCGCGCCTGATGCCGATCGTTCAGCAGCTCGCTCGACGGCCTCGGGCGATGTCACCGGGTCCGGGAATACGCCGGGAGCGATTGCGTTCACGTTGACGCCGTAGGGCGCCCATTCCAGCGCCAGCGCCTGCGTCATCCGGGTCAGTCCGGCCTTTGCGGCGGCGTACGCGACGGAGTTGGCCCCACCGCGCGCCGCCGCGTATCCGGCGATGTTGACGACGCGCCCGGAGCGCTGCTTGAGGAAGTGATCGCCGGCGGCTCGGCACCCGACAAAAGCCTCGGTCAGATTGACGTCGAGGATGAAACGCCACTCCTCGTCGCTCAGGGGTGAGCCATCGGCCGCGCCGTCCGGCAACGGGACGACCGGTTTCGAGATGGCGTCGCCGACGCAGTTGACCAGGCCGTCCAGCCGGCCGAACCGGGATAGCGCCTGTTCCACGACTCCCGCCATGTCTTCGCCGGATGTCGCATCGGCCGCCATGAACTCGATTGGGTGACCGGCGGCGCTGAGTTCGTCCGCTACCTGCGATATGTATGTGGTCGTGAGGGCCGTCGCCAGGACCTGCACGCCAGACTCTGCCAGCACCCGGGCGATTCCCTTGCCGATGCCGCGCCCGGCGCCGGCCACGATGACGGCGCGGCCGGTGAGGTCAAACTCTCTGGGCGTCTGGTTGGCGTATTCAGTCATGGTGGGGGGCTCCTGCGGGTGACTCTGGGAATGACCCTGTGAGGGCTCAACTTGTGACGTAGGCAGATTGTGTAGGAGTGCGGATATTCACCCTCATCCCAACCCTCTCCCGCCGGGAGAAGGGGCAGACCGGAAGCGGGCTGGCTTTGTCTCCCTCACTCCTGGATCGTATGGCCTCTCCCGCCGGGACGGGGGCCTGGTTCCTTCTCCCAGCGGGAGTAGGCGACGGATGAGGGGGAAGTTTCGTGAAACAACACGCTCGAGTGTGTGGTCGTGACCTGCCCCCTGAAGCGATACCAGGGATTATATTAGTCCGGCCACCTCCGGG
>CAYYRD010000032.1:0-30420 GCA_964474025.1 uncultured Dehalococcoidales bacterium
GATTCCACTTATCAAACCGGTCTCAGCTGTCCAGACAAACGGGACCACCTCTATCCCTGCACATGAAGATGGCTGAAGGCGAACCGTAACGTTAGGAATGACATCGAGAACGAACACCGTGGCCGGCAGTATGATTGGCGCGAAGGGGACATTGGCCGTACAGTTTTGTCCGGCTGAGCGGCGGCGGAGTCCCACCACGCAAGGCAAACATAACAGCGAGGCCCAGTGACTCAAATCTTCATCATGGTGTTCGACGGCCTGCAGCCGTCCCAGGTCACCCCGGAACTAATGCCACGTCTGTCCGCGTTTGCGGACACGGGTGTCCATTTCCAGAAGCACCATCCCGTGTTCCCGACCGTCACACGAATCAACGCAGCGAGCATGGTCACTGGCCGCTATCCCGGTGGCCACGGCCTGGCCGCAAATACGATGGTGATGCGGGAGATGGACCCCGGGGATCAGTTTGCCGTCCTTGAACCCGGCCTCCGCAGACTGGCCGAGCATAACGGCGGGCGTGTTTTACTGTCGCCACCCCTCGCCGAGATACTGTCTCACTACGGAAAGCAGTACGTTGCGGTCGGCGTCGGCACATCCGGCAACGCCTTTGTTCACAATCCCCACCCGGAGTTTTCCAGCGGCGCAACGATCCACCCCGAGTTCTGCCTCCCGGACGACCTTCATCCGGAGATAATCAGGCGTTTCGGAGAATGGCCGGACGAGGAGTATCCAAACGCGTCCCGCGTGCAGCACGCGCGCAAGATCGTCACCGAGTACGTCATGCCTGAGCGCAAGCCGGATGTGACGCTGTTGTGGTCGTCCGAGCCGGACAAGTCACAGCATCGTGACGGTGTTAACTCGGACCTCGGCAGACAGGCCCTGGCGATGGCCGATGGCGAGTTCGGGCGCGTCCTGGACTGGCTGGAAGAAAACGGACGACTAGACGAGACGGACATCATCGTGCTCTCGGACCACGGCTATTCGACCATCACGGACGTGATTCCAATCGAGGCGATGGTCCGGGACGCCGGGTTTCCTGCGTCGGGAGAAAACGGGGTGGTTGTCGCGCCAAATGGCGGCTCGGTGATCTTCTACGCCAACCCGCCCGGTGGCGCCACGGCGGAACGGCTCGCCCGCTGGTTAATGACGCAGCCCTGGTGTGGTGCGTTGCTGTCGTCCGAGGCCGCCGGGACAATCGCCGGAACGCTGCCCATGGAACTGGCAGGGGGAGACGGCGAACGGGCGCCTGACCTTGCGATGTCGTTCGCCTGGAATCACGACGACAACGAACAGGGCGTCCCGGGACATGCGTTCTCCGCGGGCGGCGCACCGGGAGCCGGTCAGCACGGATCGATGAGTCCTCACGAACTGCGAAACACACTGATTGCCGGCGGCCCGAGCTTTAAATCAGGCATGCTCAACGACATACCGTCAGGGAACGTGGACCTCGCGCCCACGGTCCTGGCCCTGCTGGAACTACCCGGGGCCGAGCACATGGACGGGCGCGCTCTCACCGAAGCGTTCGAGGGCGGGCCGGAGCAGCACGAAGTGGACGTGACCTCGGAGCATCACACGGTGCGCCGCACGGTATTCAAGCGGACGTATCACCAGATGATCCGGACGTCGCGGGTCGGAGACACACAGTACCTGGACGAAGGTGACGCCCGCCGGGACTAATCAACCTCCAAACTCCGGGGACGCGTTACCCTTGGCCCCGGCTGCCGGGTACACACCACAGAAAAAGGACACATCGCCGTGATCGAGATGCGAGACGCAATGCGCGCCGTAAAGGCCGAAGACCCGGAAGCCGTCGTGCTCCTGGCCGAGACATCGACAATGGCGTTCGCAGACATTTCCGAGCCGGACGACCTGTACCTTCCGGTCGGTTCGATGAGCAAGGCGTCATCAGTTGGCCTCGGCGTGGCGCTCGCGCAACCCGACAAAAACGTCGTCATCTTTGACGGCGATGGCTCGCTGCTCATGAACCTCGGCTCATTGGTCACCATCGGCAAGCAAGCACCCAAAAACCTGGTGCACATCCTGCTTGCCAACGACGTCTACGCACTGACCGGAGGCCAGCCGATACCGAGCGCGGACCGTGGCGACCTTCCCGGGATGGGAAAGGCCGCCGGATACGCGGCGGTCCTCATTTTCGATAACATAGAACAGTTCGCGAGCGATCTGCCGGCCATCCTGAACGAAGATGGCCCGACATTCGTGGTGCTCGATACGGTCACCGAAGTCACCAACGCCGCTGATTGGAAGAACTACCCCCGGCCGCCAAAAGGCTGGAAAGTCCAGGCGCCGGCGATGCGGGACGCACTGGCCGAGGAGTAGCGCGGCCCGGGCCGATCCCGGCGCGGTCCCAGAACGTTCAACGGGCTCCCTCCCGGTGGTGGGCCGGGAGCCTGCCCTTCCGAGGAAGGGTGAGGGAGGTTTGACCCCTCACCTTCCACCGATGACTCTTCTTCCAGCGCGTCGGCGACTGGCTGGCGGATCCTGTTTCGTCCCAAATGATCTCGGTGGACAAAGAGACGTGCGGTGAAGATCCCTCGGTTACGCTCGGGATGACGCACCACATTCTGAAGACCGACAAAATTTGGGCTGAAGAATCTCGCCGCGGGCAGGCGGCAGACACGCTCGTACCCAACATTTCGTTGTGAGGTGAGGCTGGTCGACTTATCCGAGCGTAACGGAGCTCATACCGGGAGATCTTTCACCCGGCTCAGGACGACGGAATGTGTGTCCCTGCCACGTTTCGGCCGGCCCAGATGCCGGCCGGGCACCGTTCTTAAAGCGGTTGCCAGTACCGCCGGTTCTCGACCTCCACCACATGGCCGATATTCGAGTCCACGACGAGGTGACTCGCCGCCACGGTCAACTGTCCGGACACAATCCGCTCGATCATCGACCGTCTAGTGGCGATCGCCTGTGGCTTGTCCATATCGGCCCCGGCGCACCATTCAGGATCGGTGAACTGGGTGCGAGAGTGGATCACGTCCCCGGTGACGATCCCTTTTTCGCCGTCCGACTCGATCAAGAACGACTGATGCCCCGGTGTATGTCCCGGCGTGGCGAGCGACCTGATTCCGGGCGCTATGTCGTCCCCGTCGCCAGTCAACTCCAGCAGGCCAAGGTTTTCCAGGGGTTGCGCCTGTGTAGGAATCTGGGGCGCGTCCTCGATAACACCCTCGCTCGTCCACCATTCGTAGTCGGCGGCCGAGAAGAAGTAACGGGCGTTCGGGAAAGTTGGTGTGCCATCGGTCATGTTCCAGCCGACGTGATCCGGATGCAGATGGGTATTGAGAACCGCCGTCACCTGCCCCGGCTGTATGCCGGCCTCCCGCAGCCGTGGTAGCAGGCGTCCTTCCCCGCCCCCGAACATCTCGGGCACGGAAGGCCCGATACCGGTGTCTACAAGTACAACGAAGTCGTCCGAGATCAGGGCGAATACGCCGAACGAGACACGGAACTTGCCGTCCTCATCGAGGGCGTGGTGCGCGCGATGCGGCTCCCACGATTCCACCGGGACATCCGGGAAGAAGTCCTGCGGGTTGAAGGGCGGCGGCGCACAATCCTCGATGTTGAGGATTTCGACGCGCCCGATTCTTGCCGATCTCGCCATGCTCCCCTCCCTCTGGCTGAGATGACGTTATGCGCCCACAGACTACTCCGCAAGAGTCCTTAGTCTGCCAGCACCTGCCAGTATCGCCGTCCTTCGATCTCCACGATATGGCCCAGATTGCCATCGTAACGCAGGTGTCCTGCCGCTACCGTGAGTTTGTCCGAGATCGCCTTCTCGATGAGCATCTGCCGGGAGGCGATTGCCCGCCCCTTGTCGATATCTGCCCGGAACGACCAGTCGGGCTCCTGGAGCTGTGCCGGCGTGTGCAACACGTCGCCCGTAATCACCGCAGCCTCGCCGCCCGATTCGATCAGGATCGACTGGTGCCCGGGCGTGTGTCCCGGGGTTCCCAGCGTCCGGACCCCGATGAAGATCTCCTGGTCATCCTCGACAAGATCCAACACGCCCAGGTCTTCCAGTGGCACGACCTGGTTGGGAACGTATGAAGGCGCATCGTCCTGGTTGGTCCAGTGCTCCCAGTCAACCCGGGACACGGTGTAGCGCGCACGTGAGAAGGTTGGCTTGCCGTCCACGATGTTCCAGCCGACGTGATCAGGATGGATATGCGTGTTAATAACTCCATCGACATCCGAGGGTTGCACCCCGACAGCCGCGAGGTTCGCCAACAGCTTGCCCTCGACTCCGTTCTGCGCAGCGTGTGGCCCCGGGCCAAGGCCGGTATCGACCACGGCGATGAAATCATCAGATCGCAAAACGAACACGCCGTAGTTCCGCGGGTACAGGCCGTCCTCTGTGAGCGACGATTCTCTGTACGGCTCCCAGGCCTCGATCGGCACTTCCGGAAACGGCTCGGTCGGCGGCGCGGGCGGCGGGACAAAGTCGCAGATCGCAACGATTTCGATTCGCCCGATTTTTGTCGTTAAAGCCATGCTTCCTCCACTGGTATGTCGCCGGGTCTAGGGAGTGATCTCCACTCCTCCGCGCGTGAGCCTGATCCGCCTGTCGCCCAGGCTGAGTTCTACGTTGCCGAGCCGTTCAAGCTCGGACATCACCTGCTCCATCCGTTCGTCCAGCGGGCCGCCTTCCTGGCCGGGTCGCTCTCCCCGGGTTGGTACGTCGCCCCACAGGGTGCGCATCGGGCTGGACTTGATATATGCGGAAAGCCCGTCCAGGAACGCCTCGAAGGCCGTCGCCGACACCGGGTGGGTCGCATGTTCCGCAGACGGCTCTGCGAATCTGAACTCGATCAACAACCCCTCATTAGAGGCGTCGGTCACTTCGAACACGAGTTGCGGCGCCGGAGCGGACGCAAACGCGGCTGCCCCCTCCGGCGATCCCTGGGCTGCTTCACGTGCCGCCGCCTGGGTGGTGCGCAGGAGGGAGTGGAAAGCAGATACGGACTGCGTGGAAGACGGCAAACGCAGTACAAGCGAACTGGCGCTCATCGAAGCACTCGCTCGTCGCCCACCCGGCGAGTAATCTGCTGGCGGTCCATGTACTCAAGCAATGCGAGGGTGTACTTCCGGCTGGTCCCGAACATCTCACGCACATCCGTGATCGTGATCTGCCCGCTTTCCGCAGCCTGTTTGCGTACACCATCCAGCATCTGATCGTATGCCGATTTCAAAAAAACGACATCCTCCGAGGCGCGGACCACCTCGCCCCGTTCGGCGAGTGCAGCGACCAATTCGGGGTCGATCGGCCGATCCGTTGGAGGCGAATAAGGGTTCTGCCCCAACTCTTTCAGATATCCATCGACGACCTCCCTTTGAGTATCGTCGAGTTCCGGCGAATGGCCCGGTACCCGCACGGTCGATCCATCGTCCTCGATCACCGAACCCTCGACCAGGCGATCGATCACGAGATTGAACGCAGCAGCCCGCATCTCGAGCCGGCTTCGCAACTCCTCCCGCGGCATGCCCCGCCGCAGCGGGAACGAGCTGTGATACCCGCCCACCACCCCGGCGGCCGTCGTCGAGACGTTTGCCCAGCCGGTTGATGAATAAAACAACCGGCCCTGGCCGTCACCCAGTGCTACGGCGAGGCCGTCCTCCACGAGGACGGCCAGCTGCTCGTCAATGGCGTGTTCTGAAAGATTCGCCGCCTGTGCGAGCACGCTTGATGTCGCCGGTTCTGCGGACGCCAGCGCGCTGTGCAGGATGTCGGACTCGGAACCCTGGCGCAGGGTTTCGAGCCGATCTAGCGTTGGCTGATGCTTGCGCCGGTGCCGTTTGGCGTGCGCCTCGACCACGACCCCTCCGCCGAGTGTGTAGTTGGAGTCGCGGATCACGAAAAGATCATCCTTCACGACAGGCATCGGATCCTGGAGCTTGATTTGCGCCCAGCTGGAATCACCCGGCGCCATCTCGTCCACCGCCAGCAACCGTATCCGCGCCGGAGTTTCCGCCGCGCCCACGTGGAAGGTGACCGTGGCGTTATGCCGGATAGATCGAGGCGCTTCGGGGATCAAGCGGAGCGACACGTCGATCGCGTCGCCGGCGGTCAGCCAGCCCGGCGTCGTAACGACATCACCGCGCTCCACATCTTCGTGCGATACGCCGCTCAGGTTCACCGCGACTCGGGTCCCCGGGTAGGCGATCTCTTCGGCGGTTTGATGCGTCTGGAGTCCTCGAATCCGGCACCTCACACCGTCCGGGAGAAGCTCCACCTCCTGGCCGACCCGCAGCGTCCCGTCGACCAGCGTGCCGGTCACCACGGTGCCGAATCCTGAGATGGTGAATGATCGGTCAACAGGCAGACGCGGTCGTCCGAGATCGCGCTTGTCGGGCATTTCGTCCAGTGCCGAGTCTATGGTCTTGAGCAGGTCTGGCAGTCCTTCGCCCGTCATTGCCGAAACGGGCAATACCGGCGAACCCTCCAGGGAAGTTCCGGTCAGTGTCTCTTCGATCTCCGCCGTCACCAGCTCGGCCCAGTCCGGCTCCACCAGGTCGCTTTTGGTGAGCGCCACGATGCCGCGCTCGATACCCAGCAGATCGAGGATCGCCAGGTGCTCACGTGTCTGGGGCATCACGCCTTCATCCGCGGCGACGATCAACAGGGCGAGGTCAACTCCGCCCGCGCCCATCAGCATCGTCTTGATGAATCGCTCGTGACCCGGCACGTCGACGATGCTGACCTCGCGGCCACCCGGCAGCGTCACCCACGCGAAGCCGAGTTCGATCGTCATGCCGCGCGCTTTTTCCTCGCGCAGGCGGTCGGGATCGATGCCCGTCAAGGCCTCGATCAGCGTCGACTTGCCGTGGTCGACATGGCCGGCGGTACCGATCACGAACATGGGCCGGTGGGAATCCCCGGGGCTTGAAAACGGAGCGCAGCTTTAGACGAGGCACAGACGATCAATAAGACGTACTGCCTCTCGCGGGCGCGAGGCAGCGACGATAACACAGGGAACTCACCTCAACGCAACGACCGGCCAACGTTAGCAGGTGCTGGACTGTCGCTTCCCCGGGGCGGACGTACAATCGCGGGCCGAGAGCACCCCTGTCGAACTTCAGATGGAAAAGGAAGGCATCAAGCGCTTGGCATTCACTCACATATTCGCCGGAGACCCCTTCGATCGAGCGGACGCCGAGCGCCGGGACGACCAGTGGATCAAAGAACGCCTCGCGCAATCAGACTCCCGTATCCTTCCGTTCTGGCGGCTCAATCCCCTTGCGATTGCTGCCCCGGACTCCGGAGAGCCGACGAAGCTCGCCTGGCAGGACAATGGCGTCCTTGAGCACGCTGCCGAGAAGGCAGAACCGGTCTTGCTGGGCATACGGGATGGCATCGCTCATTTCGCCATCGACGTGACCGGCGGAACCAAGGTCGCCGCGGACGTGGACGGCGCAGGGCAGGAGAACCCGGCCGAGCTTCTCGGATTGCCGCACGACACCTCGTTCCAGGACGCCCGCGACGTGGCGACCGAAATCTCCGGCGAAGAATCCGGCACCCTGGCGCATGCGCGGGCAGTCGTCGGCTGGCATCAGCGTCACGGCTTCTGTCCCAACTGCGGCGCCGCGACATACTCCACAAAAGGCGGCAAAGAGCGGATCTGTGATACCTGCGGCGCCCACCACTTCCCGCGCACAGACCCGGTTGCGATCATGGCCGTTACCGACGGAGAGCGCTGCCTGCTTGGACAGACCCGGGCGCGTCGCAGAAGCCGGTTCTACTCCGCCCTCGCCGGGTTTATCGATCAGGGAGAGTCGATCGAAGAGGCGGTGAGGCGTGAGGTCTGGGAAGAGGGGGGAATTCGGGTCGGTGATGTGCGGTATCACTCGTCACAACCGTGGCCGTTCCCGTCGTCCCTCATGATCGGCTGCATCGCCCGGGCAACCACGACCGAAATCAGGATCGACCCGGAGGAGATGACCGACGTTCGCTGGGTCCCCCGGGACGAAGTGCTGGAGGCGCTGGAAATAGCCTCGGCACCGGGCTACTCCCTCACAGCGGACCCCGGGGGCGAAGGCGTCCGAGTACCGGGCCCGATCGCGATAGCCCATCACATAATTAAAGCCTGGGCCAACGGCGAGTAGCTTGACCGACCGCTCGAACCACCCCCGGGCAGGCGGAACCAGTCACGGCGTCGGCGCCGGGGATCGTGTCAGACCCCTTCCAGGTGAGACGTGTCATTGAGCTTTGATATGGTCTTCTCCCCCCATCGGTTCACGGTTAACTTCGTGATGCTTGCGGGTTCGAAATCGAAGGAAATCCTGGGCCAGAGCTCTTCCCCGAGGTTCAGCCACCAGTGAACGATCGCCACCATCGCATTGCCGTGTGAGACGAGCACAACTCGTTTCCCTGAAACCCGGGTCATGAGTTCATCCATGAAGCCCATGACCCTGAGAGTCATATCTCTCCAACTCTCGGCACCTGGATACGGAACCCACTCGAGCGCGGGTTCGGTCATGGGCAATTCAAGGTTTTCGGCCTGTGCGAGGGTCTTGTTTCTGGCCGCTCCGTTGTTGCTCTCCCTGAGCTCTGCCCGGAACTCCGCCTGAATCCGTGTCAATTCTGAGATAGCGTCCGCAGTCTGCCTGGCGCGCGAGAGGTCGCTGCTGAATAGAAGTGAACCCCTGTCATGTTCAGTAGCTGCCAGTGCGCGTCCCAGCCGCTCAGCCTGTCGCCGGCCGCGATCCGTCAGCGAGGAATCCGTCCATCCCCCCGTCAGGTCGCCCACGTGATGTTCGGATTCCCCGTGTCTGACCAGTATCAACTCGTGCATTCATCTTGCCCTTTGTGAAAACGACCTGCCTGCTGGAACCCTGCGAACGGCACCCAGGCAGAAGCTCTCAATTCGCCCTGGGGCTCTCGCGGGGTGTGAAGTGAGAATCATTTCTTTCCCCCGCGATAGCGTGAGGGATACGGAACCGAAGGCCGAGAAACGCAAGCGCGGCGAGCGACCGTGACGTCAGCCGACCAGCCGCATCCGGACGATCAACGCCGGCGGGATCTCGTCAAATCGTCTCCATGACAGTGGATGCGTGCTCTCAGTCACCTCGCCCGGCGTAATCGGCTCTTCTATCCGATCCACGACGAAGCCGTATCTGAAGCACGTGTTCAGCAACATGCTCATGGGCCGGTGGAACAGCTTTTTTGTTGACGGTTGGCCGCGGATTCCTATTTCTTCCATGTAAAACGGCTCCAGGTATTCGCTGACCGTCACTCCGCGCCTCTCTACCAGCCCGCCATCGACGTGCTCCTCTTCAAAAAAGCTTTTCGCGGTCCCGGAGTTGAATGCCGGGTGAGATACCGACCATACGAATCGTCCGCCCGGTTTGAGGAGCGCCGGCAGCGTCGAGATCAGTGGTTCGATGGACGCCATGTTCATCAAGGCCATCGCCGAAACGGCCGCATCGAATCGCTTCTCACCGAGGCCGAGCAAGGCCGTTGCATCGGTCGCGTTCAGTACTTCATATGAGATTTGGTCGGCGAATTGCGTGGTCCGCTCTCTTGCACGGTTGATGAACACCTCGGAGTGATCGAAAGCGGTTACCGTCGCTCCAACGGCCGCCATATGCCGCGCGAACCGCCCGGCGCCGCACCCGATCTCAAGTAAATGATCGCCCGGATCCAGACCGAGCAATCGTTCCTGCGCGGGCTCCAGGACATCGGTCATGGCATTTCCGTTGCCGATGGCGTTGTCCCACCATTCGGCGACGTTGTTCCAATCAGTTGCGGTCCGGTCATTGAACTCGGGAAACTCCGGTGTTACGCCACTGCCATCGTCATCCGGGATGTAGCGTGATTTCAGCGCCCGGGTTCTTGCCGGCGAGGGGAGCCGCATGCGGGCGACAAGCACCTGGGATACGTCATGAATACGCGCCCACGACAGCGGGCTGGTCCCGCTGTTCTCGTTGCCGGGCGGGATCGCCGGTTCTTCAAGCCCATCCAGCACGAACCCGGCCTCAAAACATGCGTTGAACAGCATGCTTATCGGGCGATGGAAATAATGCTGGGGATGCGGCTGCCCCGGAATCCCGACTCCTTCGATCTCGACCGCGTTCAGGTAATCGGTCACCCTCACTCCGTAATGCTGGACGAAGCCGCCGTCCCGGTACTCCTCCTCGGCAAACAGTCGGGCAGTACCCGAATTGAACGCGGGATGCGTTACCGACCAGATGAATCGGCCGCCCGGTCTGAGCAGCTTCGTGAGGGCCGAGATCATGGGCGTGATCGATGCCATATCCATGATCGACATGGTCGCAACCGCGGCATCGAAACGACCTTCACCGAGAGCCAGCATCGCCTCGTTGTCCGTGGCATTGATCAGCCGGTAATCGATTCGATCCGCTACGTCGCCCGGGAGTTCAGCCGTTCGCCGTCGCGCCAGGCTCAGAAATACCTCTGATTGATCGATAGCGACTATCGAGACGTCGTTGGTCGCCATCCGGCGCGTGAACCGGCCCGCGCCACAGCCGATGTCGAGCACCCGTTGCCCCGGCCTCAGGTCTAGCAGCCGCTCCTGCGATGGCTCAACAAGAAGATCCTGGGTCGCGTTGCCGTCGCCGATCCGGTCGTCCCACCACTCGGCGATGCTGTCCCAGACCGCGGCCGTCTGACCATCGAATTCCGGGAAATCCGGTGATTGGGCTGGCATGGTTACCTCCCTGCATATCCGTGGACGTACGCGCGAATAGCCCCGGCCAGAGGGAACGGGGTCACGTCAGGATACATGGGACGGACTGACACGACGACGGCCCGGCAAGAGTGGCGTTTTCGCCGCTAATCCCCCGGCAACTCCACCTCGGACGACGCCGTTACGAATCGCTCGAATACCTCGTTGCCGAGCAAGCGTCCGCCATCGCTCAAGCGAATGCCGGCGGCATCGCCGACCAGTAATCCCATGCCGGTCAGCTCATCGATCAGGGGTCCAAAGGCGACGCGAAGCTCCAACCCGAACCGATCGCGGAACTCGTCCGAACGGACTCCCCGGGACAGCCGCATCCCCATCATCATCGTGTCCGCGAGCTCCATCGCAGGAGTGACCGGCTCGATGGAATCCAGCACCCCGACGGTGCTGAGCACATCCACCGGATCGCCATCGGGCAGCGTGTCACTCAGCAGATCTACGTAACGCCGGGGCGAACGCAATACGGAAAATCGCCGTCCCGGCAGGTAAGAGTGCGCCCCGGGGCCGACGCCGAGATAGGACGCGTTCAACCAGTAAGCCAGGTTGTGACGGCTTTTCCGGCCGGGTAGCGACCAGTTAGAGATCTCGTAGTGATCGAACCCGGCGTTGCCGAGAATCGACTCGGCTTGCAGGTACATCTCGGCGGCCAGATCAGGGTCTGGATCCTCGATCTCGCCTCCCTTCACCATCGCGTCCAGCGGCGTGCCTTCTTCCAGCGTCAATGCGTAGAGCGATAAATGCTCCGGGCGAAGTTCAACCGTCCGGTCCAGCGTCACCCGCCACTGGTCGGGAGTCTGGCCGGGCAGCCCGAACATCAAATCAAGATTGATGTTGTCAAAACCGGCTTCCCGGGCTGATCGATAAGCACCGATAGCCGTGCCGGAATCGTGCCGCCTGCTCAGAGACTTCAGGAGCCCGTCGTCAAGGCTCTGCACGCCGATGCTCAGACGATTGATCCCGGCCCCCAGGTATCGGCTCAAGTCTCGCTGCGAGTAATCGCCCGGGTTCGATTCCAGCGTCACCTCGGCGTCTTCATCCACGTCGAAGGCCTCAAATATCGCTGCGCAGATCGCCTCGATGCCTTCTATCGGGACGTAGGACGGGGTACCGCCCCCGAAAAAAACCGTCGAGACCGCGGGCTTCGAAAGTCGCCCGCCCCAGAAACGTATCTCCGTCTCAAGTGCGTTCAGGTAACCCGGGACCAGCGCCTCGATACCGGCGTAGGTATTGAAGTCGCAGTAATGGCATTTCGTCTCACAGAACGGGATGTGGACGTACAGCGACAGCCCGTCTGGACACGCCCCGGCGCTGTGCGACCCGGCCGCTTCTAGCTGGATCCCGGAGTCCATAACCCGGATCCACCCTCTTCAGGCTCGCCCTGCGGCCCGTGTGAATGCCCTTCGTGACCCGGTTCTACTCCCGCCGCCGCTTGCTGTTGCGCCTGCGCCTGCGCCATCGCCTGCTCGCTCGCTTCACGCGTCCAGCGCACCAGCTCATCCAGCTCCGGGGGCATCACGTTGAACTGTTCGGCGCCCTCCGGCATCGTCACGCCGCGAGCCGAAGACATGATCACTATCGCCGTCTCGGAATCGCCGAGTTTCTCTTCCAGCTTCTCGGACATCGAGGCGTAGCGCGCCTCTGCGGCCTCGCTGTACTTCGCCTGGATCACGTCGGCCACTGCCTGGCTCGTGAGCCCGACCTGTGCGCAACGGGACCAGTCGACTATCTGGGAGAAAAGGTCATCGTTGTCGAACGCCTCAAGCGTCGCTCCGGAGTCCATTCTGTTCTTGATCATCGACCACGCAGGTTGATTCACCTGCGAAACGAGATTCAGGCCAAGATCGCCGGATACGGATACCGCCTCGTGGAAGATGCGGTTCACCATCCCGGCGCGTGCCTCAAGCTGCGAGACGTTCTTATCTACCGCCTCCCAGTAATTTTTCAGGCGACTGGTGAAACCCTCGGGCGCGCCCGGCAGCGGCGAAACCATGGTGATGAGGTAGACCTTGCGTTTGCCTATCACCGGCGATGCGTCGGGCTTTTCGATCCGTCCCAGTTCTTCAGGCGCCATTGAGTCTCATCTCCCAGGCAGGGCGGCCGCCCCGGGTTATCGGTTCATCGGATGATCGCACTCCGGCGACCGTCGTTTGTTCTGCTCAGACCGAGAACAGGAAGTTGACCGTGTCTCCGTCCTGCATCAGGTATTCACGTCCCTCGGACCGTAGCAATCCACGCATGCGGGCTTCTGACTGGCTGCCACATTCGAGGAGATCATCGTACGCGACCACCTCGCCGCGAATGAACCCGCGCTCGATGTCGGAATGGATGCGTCCCGCAGCTACCGCCGCAGGGGTATCGCGCTCAACCGTCCACGCTCTGACCTCGTCTTCGCCGACCGTCAGGAAAGAAATCAAGCCGAGAACGTCGTATGACAGGTTAATGATCCGGGACAGGCCTGATTCGCCGGCCTCCATCGATTCCCTGAAATCCGCCTCTTCTTCAGCGTCCATACCGGCCAGCTCGGCCTCGAGCGCGGCGCAGACGGCTACCGCGCCGGACCGCTGACCGCCCACGGCCTCCGACGCCTCGGACGTGATCAGATCGGAGTTCGGTAAGTCGTCCTCGCCTATGTTTACCGCAACGAGAAAGGGCAGGGCGGATAGCAGGAAGGTATCGCGCACGGCGCCGCGTTCCTGCTCCGTGAACTCCTTCATCCTCAGGGGCGTGCCTTCTTCAAGTCCCGTCTGAAGACCGCGAAGTGACTCAATATCGCTGTTGATGCGCGCCCGTTCAGCCTGGCTGGCTCCCTTGATTTCTTTCGTGAGGCGCTCGATTCGCCGGTCCAGCAAAGCGATGTCCGCAAACAGAAGATCGAAGCCGATATCGTCCACGTCACGTCGCCAGTCGGTCCCGCCCTTTACATGCGGCACGGACGCGTCTTCAAACGCTCGTACTACGACAAGGACGGCGTCCACGGTCTGCAACTGCGTGAGCGCTTCCCCGGCGAACATCCCGCCCTTCGGACCGTCGAACTCGGCAGGCCCCGGCAGGTCGACGTAAGTGACCTCGGCCGGCACGGTGCGCTGCGGTTTGTACATCTCGGTAAGCGCCTCGAGCCGGTCATCCGGGACGTGTGCGACCCCGATGTTGGCCCCGCGCCCGGCGGCAAATCCCGTCGCCGCACGACCGCGTGTGAGCGCGTTGAACAGCGTTGATTTGCCGCTGGCGGGCAGTCCTATGATCCCGATGCGCATTGCGCGTTTATTACCTCTTGTCGATCTCTGGCTCGGGCAGGTGAAGGCGCCCGCGATAAGTTCAGGTGAAGGTGTGGACTTCGGTTACCGGGGCTTTTCCTCGTCCGTGTATCGGAAAGACCCGTCTACCGTCCTGTCATTTTGTTCGGCCGGTTCTTCCCGGCTCCCGGTCCCGAGTAAGTGTTCAAGCACCACCTCGCGCGGCGCCAGGACAAAGAACAACAGCAGCAGACCGCCCGCCACGATCATGTCGTCCATCCAGCCGACCACCGGTATGATGTCCGGCAACAGGTCCAACGGTGACAGAACGTAGACCGCGGCCAGGACCGGCAACAGTTTGGTCATCATTCCGACGCGTCGGTCTAGAAACAGCCTCCACGCCAACCGGATGGCGGGCAGAATGAGCGGGAGATACCTGAGAATCGGGAATGCGCGCATGGGGCGAAAATGGGTCGGAAACAAAAACTGTCGGCCACGGGAAAATCTGGTTCCAGTTTATCCGACCACGGCTCCAGTTAAAAACGGAGCCGGGCCGCCGGCGGCCCTGTTCCCCGGTTCACACGTCCTGCATAAGGACCGCTCCTTTTGATACGTGTACTTCACGGCGACGATGAGTTTGGCATCGACGAAGCGGTGCGCCAGATTCGTGCGTCGCTCGGAGAGGATGCGGCGGAATCCAATACCGTCGAGTTCGAGGGGCGCAACTTCAAGCCGGGTGAAGTCGAGGCGGCGGCCCGCACCGTTCCCTTTCTGGCGGACCGTCGGGTTGTGCTGGTCCGCGGGCTGCTGCGGAGACTGGACACGACCAACGCAGATCGCCAACAGGAAGGCCCCGCGGCCGCGCAAATGGCCACGGCTGGCTGGGAGAAGCTCGGCGAACTTCTCGGGGGATTGCCGGATACTACCGAGTTGGTTTTTATCGATCCCTTCTCGACCACACGGAACAGAAAACTGAAGGCCAACGGCGGGGCGTTGCGCGCCCTTAAATCTTCTGACGCCCTGGACATATCCGTATTTACGGCCCCGCGCGGTCGCGCCGTGGGGGACTGGATCCGGACCCGCGTGATGTCGGAGGGCGTCCAGGCGTCTCCATCCGCCATCGCCCGGCTCGCCGATCTTGTTGGCCCGAACCTGCGCTTACTCAACCAGGAAATCCAAAAACTCTCGCTCTACGCCAACGGCAGGGTGATCCAGCCGGACGATGTTGACCTCATGGTGGCCCCGGCCCGTGAGGCAAATATTTTTGCGGCCGTGGACGCCATCCTTGAACGCCGTCCCGGGATGGCGATGAAGGCGCTCTACCAGCTACTGGACGACGGAGCGAGCGTCCAGTACATCCTTACGATGCTGACCCGCCAGACGCGCATGCTGATCCTTGCCCGCCATCTGCGGGAGCGCGGCGTGGATGAGGGGGAGATCGGCAACCGGATAGGCCTCAGGGCCGCGTTCGCACTTCGCAAAACGCTCGACCAGGCCGGCCGATTCAGCCACGAGTACCTGGCCTCAGCGCATCGCGGCCTGGGCGAGGCCGACCTCAGCTACAAATCTGGGGAGGTCCGGGACCGGGTCGCGCTGGAGATGATCGTGGCCCGCCTCTCGGGCATGCGCTAGGCAGGCTCTTTCCCGGCGGCCTTGATCGGGCTCATCCCGGTGGCGATCCATCCCGGGGACGTCCACGGCCGGAAACGTCCTGTTTGCAGTTCCACGATCAACCCGGGGACGTCTTCGATATTTCGCTCAAACTCCGTCGCGACGTGCCCGATCCCCTCGACCGTGTGGGTGTCACTGTTGGACAGGGCCGGGGTTCCGACGACTTCAAGCAGTTGTCGAGCGAACTCGTTCTGCAGTTCCGTTGCGCGACCGTTAATCACTTCAGCGCCATCGACAACCCGGACAAACTCGCCCTTGATTGCTCGTTTGAGCGCCTCGTCGTATGCCGTCGTTCCCGGGTCGACCCCCCAGGGAAGGGAGCGGCGGTATGGGTGGGCCATCACCATAGCCCCGTTCACCCGGTCAACCTGCTCACGCAAAAACGCCGGCCTGTGCATCCCGAAAATGTATTCGTCCAGCCCGAATACAAGCGCATGCCCGCCGTCGGTATTGATTTCCACCCCGGCCAGAACCAGAATTCCAGCGTCGTCCGAAATGCGTTTGATCTCGTCCTCCGGCCAGAATGTGTCGTGATCCGTCAGCGCAATCGCATCCAGCCCGTCGGCGCGCGCTTTACGAGCGAGCTCGACCGCCGGAGCGGTGCTATCGTCGGAACGCTCGATGGTGTGGCAATGAAGGTCTATTAACAAATCAAACCCGTTGGGGACATGCGCTCGTAAAACCTTTCTGAGGTGACTCCGGGGTAATTTCGGGGCAACCCCCTCGTCGAGGCGTCTTCGGCATCACGGGCACGATAATCGGACGCCACATCAGGACCAGCGCGTTCAACACCCCGTTACGGCCAGACAACATAACGCCGAATTATGATCCGGGTACATAATCCCGGTGCTTATTTGGGCAGACCGCGGAAGGTGACAGCATTCTTCGTCTGAGTTGGCGCCGAAACCAGCGCCAGAAATATCGAGAAATCAGGATTCTCAAAAAATGGCTCGTGACCCTTGGGGTCGCCGGAATGATCGCGCTCGTCGCATGCTCTGGAGGCGGGGACGGAAACGGCGATGACGCCACCCCGGAACCGGACGAGACCGCTGCCGCGCTCGAGGATGCCGATGCAGAGACCGACGGCCCGGATGACGCGGACGCCGACGCCCCGGGAGGAACCGCAGAACAGAGCACCACGCCCGAACTCCCGACCACCACACCGGAGCCGGAGCCTACGGCCACACCGGAAGCCGTAAATACGAACGAAAACGTACGCAACTACGCCGGGGCGCATGCCCTTTTGAATCGCAACGAATACGTACAGGCTGAGCGCCGTTTCACCCTCGTAATCGAGATCGAGCCGCAATTCGCCCGCGGTTATGAAGGCCGTGCAAGCGCGCTGATGGGCCAGCAGAAGTACACCGAAGCGATTCGGGATTTTGACCGCGCGGTTGAGCTCAAACCGGACCTGGCGTCGGCGTACGCCGGACGGGCAGTCGCGAACATGGCGGTTGGAGATATTCTCGGCGCAAACCAGGATGCGGTTCAGGCCCGGCTGCTGGATCCCACCGATCCCAACTCCGTGATCGTTCTCGGAAGAATCTTGAGCGGGGCCGGACGTACCGCAGACGCCTGGGAGATGTTCAACGAGGGCGTGGAACTAGCGCCGGATGAAGGACCGGCCTACTGGTGGCGCGGGCGGTTCCTCTATCAAATCGCCAGATACGACCTCGCCCTCTCCGACCTCAACCTCGCCATCGAGTTCTCACCCGTGAGCGCCCAGCCATACCTGGATCGCGCAACCATGTACATGGACGTCTTCGAAGACTTCGATCTTGCACGCGCCGATATCGAAGAAGCCCGGTCACTCGGCGAAGAGCCACGCGACAGGGACATCCTGGATAGTTCCGACGCCCTTATGGAGCGTCTTGAAGAGCTGGAGGCCGCCGCCGCAGCGGGATAGACGTGATTATTAGGCGGCGGGCCGCGCTGCCCGTACTGATCCTCTTCGCCGTGCTGTCGATGTCATCCACAACGGCATGTGGCCCCGATGACGGAGGCCAGGCTGTCGTAGTCGGACGGGTCACCGAGGTTGTCTCGGCGTCAGTCACCGCTCTCGCCGATCTTGAAGTGATCGATGGTGAAGGAACACTGTGGCGGTTCGAGGCGCACGGCTTTGTCGGCATGACTCCGTCCCACCTTGAGGAACACCGTGTGCTGGGTACGGATGTGAGGGTCGAATACTTCGAGGAAGACGGCCGGCTGGTGATCATCGAGATCACGGACGGCTGAATGGCGCGCCTCGGCGATTACCCGGCTTCAAGCACCCCGGCAAGCGCCTCCTCCAGTTCGTCCGCCGTCGTGTACGCCTCAAACTTCGCTGCGATTAGACCATCGCCATCGACGATAAACGTCCAGGGCTCAGACGGCAGGCCCCACGGCTTGACGGCTGCCGCCTCGATACCCGTCGTGGGGTCGCCGCTCTCTCTCATCACGTCGGGATTGTCGAATAACTCGACGTGGATGAAGGCCGCCTCGCCGATGTGGTTTTGACGGACCTGGTCCACCGTGCTCACCTGTGGGCCGCAGGTTAGTGACGTACACCAGGCCGGCGTGCCGAAGGTGATAACCACCGGCTTTCCCTCGGCAAGCGCGTCATCGAAGCTGACGGCGTACAACTCCGGTATTGGATTGGCATCGCTCGTGATCAACGCGAGCTCCTCGGGCGTCGAGCCTGTCCTGGTCACTACCACGGGTGCGGGCGAGCCGACTGGTGGGGTCGATGTGATGTCCTTCACCGGCCGAACCGCCGTGGCGGTGGAGGTACTCCCGTCGGCGTTCCTTATCGTTGCGGTGAAATCCCAGAGTCCGGCGCTGTCATACGTGGCGGTAGTCGTGAAGATGCCGCCTCCAACCGGCCAGGGTCTGAACGTGGCGGTCGGCGCCGTGTGGGCAACACCTGAGTCGCGCTTTTCATAAGTCAGCGTGACGGACTCCGGGGCCAGGTCCAGCTTGCCGCCATCCGCCCGGCGAAGAGCGAATGGAAGTCGATTTTCGCCGGGCGCAACATCCGTGAAATTGACGAACAGGAAGATCTCGTCTGCCGGTGCCTGGTCGTTCGCCACGGGATCGTCGCCGCCGCTTGAGCACGCGGCGACCAGCATCATTACGAGGGCGGCCGCCAGCGCCATGACCCGGGCGCCTGGAGAACGCCGAAAACCCCGCGTTGAGTCCTGCAAAAAAACCTCCCGTTACCCGGGCCACGCGCCTCGGATGGGCATATGGTCGGGTTTCTCGGTATGTAGTGTCCCATGATGTTTAACGTCACGTTCACCCGGCTGGACGCCTGCTCGGCCCCCGATGTCCCACCGGCAGCGCCGGTCAGGCGAACGTCAGCATCCGGCGCGGGTTGTCCACGAGCATCGCGTCCACGTCCTCACGGCTGATCCCCCGGGCCAGCATCTGCGGAACCACCCTGGCGATTATGTGATCCCAGCCATGCCCGCCGTACTCCTTCAACCGGTGTTTGGAGCATACGTCGTGCGCCAGCAGAATCTGGTGCAGGTGTCCGCCGGCAATCAAGAACTCGATCTGGTCCAACCGTTGTGCGTCGTTCGGCATGTATGAACTCGGCGCGAGCGGATAAAACGACGAGTCATGCCCGAAAAGGTCAAAGTTCAGGAAGGCCCCCGTCTCGGCCACGCGTTTCAATGCGTCCCTGTTGTAAATAGTCCGCTCGATATGGCCCATTACGGTGTGAGCCAGGTCGCCGCCCCACTCGGCCACGGCCTCCAGGATCTGCCCCGGCAACTCCTCATCCCGCCCCGGGTGGATCAACACCGGCGCGCCGGTCTGGACCTGGGCGATCACGGCCGCCTGCACCGTCTTGCGCTCCGTTTGACCCCACGGCGCGGACACGCCCACCTCGCCGATGATACCCGTCCGGATACCGGTGTCTCCGACCCCATCCTCGATGTCGCGGATGATCGATTCAGCGATCTCCTCGGCGGTCGCCGTCTCGAATTCCGCCGGGTGCGTCGCTCCGATGTAATGCCCGCCGCCCATCACGACGTTCAAACCGGTCGCGCGGCTGATGCGCGCCAGGGCCTGCGGATCGCGCCCCAGGCCGTTACTCGTCACATCAACCATCGTGCCGCCGCCCGAGTTGAAGTAACCCCGGGCCTCGGCGATGGCGACCTCCTCGTCCAGCAACATAAGGTTATCGAGTGAACTGTTCCAGTTGTGCCGTATCCAGCCGAGGTTCTTGAGCGAAAGTTTCTCTTCCGCCATCCCGGCCTGGCTGGCATCGGTCGGCTGCTGGAACACCACGCGAAAATCGATCAAAAGGTGCTCGTGCGTGATGGTCGGCCCGAGCGTCTCCGGAGCGACCGGGCCAAGGACGGTCTGGACTTTTCCTGCGATCGGTGATGTCGCCACTCGACTTCGCCCCTTTATTTACTGTGACCCCGCAGGCCATCCCCAGATCATCGGGGGATCGATCTCCTGCTAAATTGAGCCGGCCGAACAACACATTTCTCCAGTGTGGGACATTGTGGGACCCGGCTGAGGACGCCCGAGTTTAACGCCCGGCAACCACTGGCACCGTGCGAACGGGCGCGGATAATGACCGGATACCACGGGGACATTCAGGAAACGGAGAACACCAGGGTTTGACGGATTCGGCTCAAATGGCTGACGGCGTCGGCATCGGCCTGCTCGGCTGCGGCACGATGGGCGGCGAGATCGCTCTCGCCGTGGCGAACCGGACGGTCAAAAACGCGCGCATCGTCGCCGTGTTTGACGAAGATGCCGCACAGGCATCACGGCTGGCCGAAACTCTGGATCCGATTCCGACCGCGTGTCGCACCGTGGACGAAATGCTGGCAGTTCTGGGTGTTTCGCTCGTGGTTGAGTGCGCGGCGCCGGCCGCCGTCGCTGCCCACGGAGAAACGATCCTGGACGAGGGACGGTCCCTGTTCACCCTCAGCTCGGGCGCGTTTACCGACACGGCATTGCTGGATCGCCTGACCTCACTCGCCGCCCGGAACGGATGCGACATAGTTGTTCCTTCCGGCGCGCTCGGAGGCATCGATGCGCTCCGCTCTGTACGTGACAGGCTCGAGGAGGTCACGTTGACGTCCACCAAGCAGCCCGCCGCCTTCTCCGGAGCGCCCGGGTTTGCGGATTGGGAAGATCTCCAGATCACGGAGCCAACCGTCCTTTACGAAGGCCCGGCGCGTGACGCCGTGGCGCTGTTCCCGGCCAACGTCAACGTCGCAGCGACATTGAGCATCGCCGGGATCGGGCCGGAACGTACTATCGTCAAGGTCGTGGCGGATCCGGCCTCTCCCGGCAACGTTCATGAGATCCACGCCAGGGGGGCGTTCGGCGAGTTCACATTCCGGCTGGTCAATCAGCCCCACGTACGGAACCCGCGCACCAGCCATCTCGCCGTGATGTCTGCGATCGAAACCCTTCGAACCTACTGCGATCGCGGACCTCGCATCGGAACTTGAGCACACATAAACCTGCGTTCCGGGACGTATGAAAACGGCGGGAACCGCGTTTAATTCGCGCAGTCGCCCGCCGTTTCAAATGTTATCCAGAGGTCAACTCGGGCCCGGATAAAGGCCCCCGCAGGGTTAGCGACCGAGTATGCCGACCGCCGTGGTTTCCGCGTCGCAATACCAGAGCTTTCCGGCGGAGTCGATAGTCAGACCGTGCACCTCTGTCGGCCACGGCACCCGGATGTAGTTGAGGACACGGCCGTCCGACACGTCCAGAAGAGACACGACGCCCGCCGCGGTGTCCGCAGCCCAGAGGTTTCCGTCTTCGTCGAAGGCGATGCCGTGCACGCGAAGACCGGGCGCTTTGATCTCGTGCAAAACTTCGTGGGTATTGGGGTCCATCTGGTAAATCTTCTGGGACGGAGGGACTGCGACCCAGAGCTTCCCGTCACGCCATTCCAGTCCGTGTGCGCCGGAGGCACGGGCTGCTGCGCCCAGGGGAGAGAAGGCCACCTGGCCGACTCCCGGGGTCGGGAGCTCTTCGACGGTCTTGCCGGTCTCCATGTCGATCTTGTGGATCGTCAGGCCGTAAGTAGAGGCAACCCATACGAAACCGCCGCCGATTGTGATACCGCTGGCGTGCTCTGTTGTGGTTTGAAAAGAGAGGATTTCCTCGCCGGAATCCCAGTCCAGCTTGTAAACCTTGTCATTTCTCTGGTCGATGTACCAGAGGCCATCTTCGGCGGCTTGCAGGCCGTTTGGCTGCGGTCCCGGGCTTGTGGATCGCTGATATACGGTGGCGATATTAACGGTCATGTCCGAGACCTCTCCCGCTGAATGTGGGCCGATGAAAGATGCGCTCTGGTATCCGCCATCGCCCGCAGGTACTTCTTCCACGGGCACATGGCTCGGATGGGATTGTATTGATCGAACAGAACGCGGCAACCCCGGGAGGCCGAGATATCGCGATGGCGCCTGTCGGACGCACATCGGGGAATATCTATGGACCGTTCTGCATACCGGTCGTAGACTTGCGCGCATCGTCGGCCGCCGTGAGCTTGAAAACAGAAATCCACCGGAGAGTCAATTAAATGACCACCGAGACCTTTACCGGGGAAGAGATCGAAAATCTTCGGCAGACCGCTGGAGAGCACCTGTTCATGCATGCCATGCAGACCGCCGACTGGCGAGATGGCGCGTTAAAGGTGTTCGTCAAGGGGGAAGGTGTCTGGGTAACAGACATCGATGGCAATCGGCTTCTCGATGGCATGGCCGGCCTCTGGTACAAATCAGCCGGGTACGGTCGCACAGAGATCGCGGACGCCGCGTACGCCCAGATGGTCGCGATCGACTCACCACCAGCAGGCTCCGCCGTACCCTCCACCATCAAGCTGTCCGGCGTCGTCAGCGAGCTTTACCCGGACCACGACGCCCGGCTGTTCTTCGTTAGCGGCGGCTCGGAAGCTGTCGAGACGGCCGTCAAGATGGCCAAGAAGTACCGCATCCTGACCGGCAACCAGGGCGCATACAAGGTCATCTCACGACGCAATTCGTATCACGGCGGAACTGCCATGGCCGTCAGCCTGGGCGGAAGCCCGGCAGCGGACACCATGGGACCGACGATGCCCGGGACCTACCACGTCACCAACTACAACGGTTACCGGCCCACTTACCACCAGAACCCGGTGGACGAGGCTGTCGCAGTCGCCAACGAGTTCGAGACGGTCATCAAGCACCAGGGGCCGGACACCGTCGCTGCGATCATCGCCGAGCCCGTATCCGCCGCCACCGGCATCCACATCCCACCGCCGGAGTACTGGCACCGTCTTCGCGAGATCACGGACACGTACGGCATCGTCCTGATCGCGGACGAGGTCATTAACGGATTCGGCCGGCTTGGAACATGGTTTGGTACCGAACGTTTCGGCATTCAGCCGGACATCACGACCGTCGCGAAAGCGATAACAAGCGGCTACCTGCCACTAGGCGCCGCGATAGCGACCAAGAAAATCGCGGACACATTCATCGGTGACGACAGCCGGACCTTCAAGCACCTGATTACGTTTGGCGGACACCCGGTGTCCAGCGCCGCCGCATTGAAGAATCTCGAGATATACAAGCGCGAAGACCTGGTCGGAAACTCTGACAGACTGGGCACTTACCTTTTCGAGCAGCTACAAAAGCTGTATGAGCACCCTTCAGTCGGCGACATTCGCGGCGGCATGGGGCTTATCGCCGCGGTAGAACTCGTTAGCGATCGTGAGACAAAAGCGCCGTTCCCCGCGAGCGCCGGATTGGCGAAGAAATTGCCCCCGGCCCTGTATGAGCGCAATCTGGTCAGCTTCAGGGCGAGCGACATCATCAGCATCTGCCCGCCACTGTCGATCAATCAGGACGAGATCGACTTCATGGTCGGTGTCATAGACGAGGCGCTCACCGAGGTCGAAAAAGACCTTGGCATGGCGTAGGAACGGTTCCCGGGCGCTCCGACAGACGAAATGTGAAGGGCCGGTTTCGCAAACCGGCCCTTCCGTTTGTCGGACGCGCATCGTCGTCCGCCCGGCGACAACTTGATCGGCCTCCCGTGGGAATCGAGACGTCGGAGTAAATGAACCCCTGATGGACCGCAGTACAGCCTCAGAATCACATCGCCGATGGTGACGCATACGGGACCGCTGCGCTCGTTACATAACAGCATGTTCAGGTGGTTGTGGGCCTCCGGTTTGCTCATCGGTTTCGGAAACTGGATGCAACGGCTGACCATCGGCTGGCTCGTCCTTGACCAGACCGGTTCCGTCTTTCTGACCGCGCTATCGTTCGCGATCAGGAGCGCGCCGAACCTCGTTTTCGGACCGGTAGGAGGTGCGATAGCGGATCGGTACCCACGTCGCAAAGTCCTGATCGTCACGGCCGGATTGAAGGTCTCGGTTGCGATAGGGTTGTGGCTCCTGGCGCTTCAATCGGATGTCTATATCTGGGGCGTGATGGCGCTCGTGGCGGTGGCGGGCGTAACGGCATCGTTCGAGATGCCGGCGACGCAAGCGATGGCGGTCGACGTCGTAGGAAGACGGAATGCGGCGAACGGCATAGCGATGCTTTCCGTCGCCACCAGGGCGGTCGGCGCGGCCGGGGCGCTCACCGGAGGGGTGCTCATCGATTCCCTTGGTCCGGGTCCGGTATTTTTTCTTGGCGCGCTGGCGTTTGTGCTCGGTGGGTTTGCCGTCAGCCGGGTGATCGTTGACCAGCCCGGTCAATCTGCTGATCGTGTTGCCCGGGGGATCCGGGGTCTGGCAGCAAGCACCATCGGCGGGATCAAAATCCTGCTCGGGATACCGGTCATCGCCACGCTGCTTGCGTTCGCCATGGTCGTCGAGGTACTCGGCTTCACATACCAGTCCGTGATGCCGTCGCTCGCAGAGGACGTTCTTGGCGTAGGCGCGGTCGGCCTTGGCGCGCTGACCGCGATGGCGGCCGTTGGTGGCCTTGCCGGGTCTGTGCTCATTACCGCCCTTTCAGACTTCAGCCGCAAAGGACTGCTGGCGACGGCCGTTATCTTTATGTACGGCGGCGGATTGATAGCGCTGGGATTGTCCGAGATGTTCCCGCTTTCGCTCGTGATCGTGACCGGGGTCGGAATCATGGCCTCATCCTTCGACTCCCTTCAGTGGACGATGCTGATGGAGAACGTGCCGGATGACATGCGGGGCAGGGCTATGGGTGGGTGGATTTTTGCGATCGGTTTTGGCTGGGCCGGGAGTCTTGAACTGGGCGTGATTGCGGAGGTGTACTCGGTGAGCTGGGCCTTGAGCGTCAACGGAATTGGGCTGCTGATTCTCGGCTTAATAGCGCTGTTTTTCGGGCGAGGTCTTCGCAGGGCATGATCAGCTAAGCCCCGGACAGCATGCGCTCAGTGGCATCCACTGCTATACTTCGCCGCAATCCGAGGGGTGCACGAGTGAGTACCTCTCTATAACGACGTATCATATGCGGCCTTTTCGGCCGTGCAACGCGCAGTTGGGACCGGCATGGACGGCCCAACGCCGGTACGCGATGGTGATCCGCACTTTCGCCGCCGGTTGAGCCACGAGGAGCCGAGGATGGTCGACTCGCCCGAAAAAGATCGCGCAGACAGAAGCGAATACGCAGACCGCGCAGACGCGGATACGGACGGTTTCGGTCCGAGCACGGTGCAGGATGATGTCATCCTGGAACTGAAGAACCTGCGGACCTATTTCCAGACAAGTTACGGAACCGTGAAAGCCGTGGATGGCGTCTCCTACCACGTGAGGCGGGGCGAAACCCTGGGCGTGGTGGGAGAATCGGGATCCGGAAAATCCGTGACGGCCCTCTCGATTATGAGGCTCATCCCGTCTCCCCCCGGCTATATCGTGGGTGGTGAGGTGATCCTGGATGGCGAGAACGTTCTGGACCTTTCTGATAACGAGATGGCCAAGATCCGGGGCTCGAAGGTCGGGATGATCCTTCAGGACCCGATGACGGCATTGAACCCTGTGTTCAACATCGAAAACCAGGTCGGTGAGGCCATCCGAATTCACCAGGGCGTCAAAGGCCAGACCCTGGTCGAGCGAATCATCCACTCCCTCCGTCAGGTGAGAATCCCGGCGGCAGAGAACCGGATGAAGGACTTCCCACACCAGCTTTCTGGCGGCATGCGCCAACGGGTCGTCGGCGCCATCAGCATCTCCTGTGCTCCGATAGTACTTATCGCCGACGAGCCGACGACGGCCCTGGACGTAACGATCCAGGCCGGTTACCTGCGGCTCCTCAAAGAAATTCAGGCCGAAACCGGTGTCGGCATCATCTTCATCACCCATGACTTCGGTATCGTCGCCAAAATGTGTGACCGTGTCGCCGTCATGTACGCCGGACGGATTGTCGAGACCGGGGACGTCAGGCAGATTTTCAACGAACCGGCCCACCCGTATTCGGAAGCATTGCTGGCCTCGGTTCCGAAGCTTGAAGAACGGACCCAGCGGCTTTACTCGATCGAGGGCCAGCCGCCGCCCCTCTTTGACCTTCCTCCAGGTTGTCCGTTCGCCCCGCGCTGCGAATATGTGCAGGATGTCTGCCGGGAGGCCTATCCCGTCCGCTCCAACCTGGGCAGCGAACATACCGCAAGCTGCTGGAAGCTAATGGACTTTGACATGTCTGGAGCGGACCCGGATGAACTGGCCGCGGCTCAGTCTGTCAGCGTGGTCGTTGCGGACGAGCAACCTGAAGAGGCGGAAGCGGTAGCCGACTGAGACGTCAGTCAAAAAACCGCGCACCGTCAGTGTTCAGTGAACTCTGAAAAACCAAGTTATTAAACCTTTCACGGATACAGGATGCGATGACAACAATCCAGGAACAGATTCAGCAAGAAGAGGGAATCAAGGCCCTCGATACAAATGCTGAAGTCATTCTTGAAACCCGGGGCCTGGCGAAGCACTTCCAGTTAGCTGGCGGCTTCCTGGGGTTTGGCAGCAAGCCAATCCTCAAGGCGGTTGACGGCATCGATGTCGTCGTGCGCGCCGGGGAAACGGTTGGCCTTGTTGGCGAGTCCGGATGCGGTAAAAGCACGACAGCAAAATTGTTGCTCGGACTTGAGAAGCCGACCTCCGGGCAGATCTTCTTCAAAGGAGAAGACTTCACCAAGATGAGCCGGGCGGCCAAACGTGACTACCGCAAGAACGTACAGGCGGTATTCCAGGATCCTTGGTCATCGCTAAATCCCCGTATGCGCGTTAAATCGATCGTCGCAGAACCCCTCCAGATCGTCACCAATATGACCAAAGGTGAGATCAACACACGGGTCAACGAGGTGGTCGAAGAGGTCGGCCTGAACGCTTACCAGACGAACCTCTATCCGCACGAGTTCTCGGGAGGCCAGAGACAACGCATCGGTGTGGCCCGGGCGCTTGCCCTCAACCCCGAGGTGATGGTCCTCGACGAGCCGGTGTCCGCATTGGACGTCTCCATCCGGGCACAGATACTGAACCTGCTTGTGGACCTGCAGAAAGAACACAACCTCGCTTACCTGATGATCGCCCACAACCTGGCGACGGTCCGGTACATGTGCCACACGACCGCCGTCATGTACCTGGGCAGCATCAAGGAAATCGGTGATTCTGAACCGATCTTCAGCAATCCCCTGCACCCGTATACGCAGGCGCTGATCTCCGCCGCTCTCCCGTCTCACCCGGACATTCAGCGTGAAGAGATAATCCTCCCCGGTGAAGTCCCGTCCCCTGTTAATCCGCCATCTGGCTGCACGTTCAACCCGCGTTGCCCGGTGAAAATTGGGGATGTCTGCGAACAATGGACTCCGGGACTGACCGAAGATGAGGAACGCCACTGGGTTTCCTGTCACCTGTACGGAGATGCGCAACAGCGTTTCGACGCTGGCGAAACCGCTCCCGCAGAGACCTCGACAGAAGAAGACTAGTCACCCGGAACAACCGGTGACCGCAAAGAAGGCCGCAGCATCAACGTTGCGGCCTTCTCGCGCCCGTCAGGCGCGTCCGGGGAACCGGTTGCCGCGTCCGACCGCGGTTGACCGCGTAAAGGCCCCCGAACCGGCGGGGGCCTGTTAGCTCGATAACGTATCTGGTTCCCGGACTAGGATTCGAACCTAGGTTTGAGGATTCAAAGGTCTTTCTCAACTGTCTCACCGGGTCTGTTTCGGTGATCTCTGGTGTAGCCGTCTTACGATGATCACGTCGCATTCCGTCTCACCGGGTCTGGCGTGGCATGTAGGTGCCAGGATAGGTGCCATGATTTAGCTGGCGAGGAACGTATCGATTTTCTCGGCTACGGACTCCAGGTCTTCGCCCAGCATGTGTGCGTAGACCTGTGCCGTGATTGCCACGCTAGCGTGGCCCAGCACTCGGGATACGACCGGTAGGGGCACGCCCTGCGAGAGCATCAGACTGCCCGCAGCGTGGCGTAGATCGTGAATCCAAGTATCGACCGGCAACCCGGCCTTTTGGCGGAACGGGAGCCACCCTCGCTGTCTGAAGTGGGTGTACGCCATGGCACCCCCGACCGTGTTAATGAAAATGAAACTGTGATCGTCTTGCGCTACTCCGGCAGCGAGTGCTCGTTCCAGATGTTTAGCTCGATGCTGTCGCAACCGGGATGACAGCCAGTTCGTTATCGGAACGATGCGATGGCCTGCACCGGTCTTGCTGTCCCGCACGGTGAGGCGACCTTTGTCGAGGTCGAGGTCTTCCCACCGGGCTGCCATTGCCTCACCGACGCGTAGCCCGGTCAAGACAAGTGTTGAGATCAGCAGGCCGTATCGCTGGTCCCGGTCTGCCTCGTCCAAAACATTTCTGATCTGTTCTTTAGTTGTGATGCGCGGTTCTCGTTTTCGGAGAGACGGAGCGTCGATCCGGGGCGTCACGTCAAAATGCGTGATCCCTTTTCTGAAAGCTGTTCGCAACATGGCTCGCAGCGTCCTGTGAGTGCCGTTTACGGAACTTGCGGAGAGTCCTTGCTGAAGGAGAGCTTCGTACATCCGCTCGACCCGAGTCGGTTTCATTTCAGCGAGCTTCACCGAACCGATGTGTTCGACGATGTGTTTCAAGTGCGTTTCGTAGCGCTTGACCGATGACTGCCTGAGATCACGTCGTTTAAGTGCGATCCATTCCTCCGCGTAACTTTCAACGGTGATTGTGGCCGGCGCGCCCGCGCCTTTCTGCCGGGCAATATTCAATTCAAGTTGAATACGCTGGGCTTCCTCATAAGATTTGGCGCTACGCCACACGGCCTTGCCATCGATGTATACCTTCACCCGCTTGCGTCCGTCTTTTGTGGTGAAGATCGAACCGGAACCGTTCGGCCGTTTTTTCGAGCCTCGACCGATGCTAATTTTTCGTGTCACGAGCTGACTCCTATCGATACTTGCCGATCTCTTCGATTGCTCTCGACCACGACCAATGCTCAGTGATGCCGTCTAAGCAGACCGCTCCGGGCACCTCTGGGTATAAAGCCAACACCGAGTCCGCTGGCGTGATGAACTGCCCCAGCACCCACCATCTCAGTTGGCTCCAACGTCCGTGTGCGATGGGCAACAAGAGGTTGGCGAGGATTTCGACCGGTTTAATCGCGTTCGATTCAAACAATGCGTTGAGGTCAACCTGGGATGGGGCCGACCACGGAGCAAATGCTATGAAGTCGTGCGTGCGTTGGGGGTTAAACCAGTGATCGTAGTGCTTCGGCAAAATCGTCGGATCACTGTCTCCATATGCCGAGTCTTCGAAGACGATTCGGGCCATTTCGCAGAAGTCGAAGTTCAGCAGGAGCAACAGGGCGGCTAGGGGATCGATCCGTTGTAGTCGGCCGCGGTATTCAGGCTCCGCAGCCCATTTGGCCGCGTGCGGAGGGAGACCGCGCTCGAATACGTGCCTGCAAATGGTGTCGAGTTGTAGCCGATATACGTCCTCTGGTCGGGTATATGACTCTGGTCGCTGCCATTCAGCAAGCCGTGACCACCCGAGACTGGCCTCTGTGATTCGATGCAGCAATTCAGGACGGCTGGCGAATGCCTCACGACGCTCTCTGAGAACCCTGCCGACCAACCCCCTCGCCATTTTTTTCCGATGGAACAGGACAGGCCGGTCGGGGCGAGAAGTACGCTGTTCAGGAGTGGAGTTGTCCCAAAGCGCCCGCTCGTTGTGCAACCAGTCGTACAGCATGTTGAGCTTCGGGACGCTACCGGTAACTACGGCAATCTGGTCGATGGAGCTAATTAAGGCGGGTATGTCGGGATGCGGTGGACGCCCTCTATCCCTCGTCGGCATATTTTATGGACCTCATAGAACCTTTAATGTTTCCTAAGAACTAGAATACACCAAGACCGACGCGCTGCGACTTAGGAGCGCTCAAACCTACACACTTCGGTTTTTTATGAGTGTTGATCTTATGAATAACGAACTTCAACGCCGAATCCTTAGGGAACTGCGAGCTGCGGGCCACGGAGCCGCCATGAGCGTAGTCGCGGCAGCACGGGAACTCGGTGTCCATCGCTCCACCGCGCATCGCCTCATACAGACGGGCAAGCTCCGACGCGTCGCCTGGGCAGCGAACGAAGACGTGTCAGTTCGTCCAACTGCCCGTGTACTCACGAGCAGCGTCGCCGAATTGCTTGCTGAGGACTCGGAACTTGAAAACGAGCTACCTCGGCGACTGGATGCATTCATTTTGGGTCAGATAGGTGGTTGACGCTGATCGAGAATTTTGCGGACCTTAGGACCCAATTCATGAAGCCCCATAGAAATCTCGTTACGTTGCCGACACCTGCCCGCCTAAATGCGTAGTACTAAACTACGCAGGCCTACGTAACAC
>CAYYRD010000033.1:0-28890 GCA_964474025.1 uncultured Dehalococcoidales bacterium
ATATGCGGGCAATCCAATGGCGGGCGTAAGTGATTTCATTGGATTGATTGGAGTTATCGTCGAAACAGGAAGCACCGGGGATGTCCCAACCCGTGTAATCGATCGGGGCGACGGGTTTTGGCTCCCCTCGCCACAACTCTCTTACCGTGAGTAGGGGCGGCTAATACCCGAGCTGGTGGAGGCGCTCGTCGTCTATTCCGAAGTGGTGGGCGATCTCGTGCACGACCGTCACCTGCACCTGGTAGATAAGGTCTTCCTCGTTTGCGCAGATACCTTCAAGCGGCTTCTGGAAGATGGTGATCTTATCCGGGAGGACCATGCCGTAACTCTCGCGGTCGGTCAACGCAACGCCCTCGTACAACCCCAGCAGCGTCTCCCGCGGGGAGAGATCGTGGTAGTGGCGTTGTGCCTCGGTCGGCCAATCCTCGGCGACGATTCCGACGTTGTCCAACCGGTCCAGGAATTCATCCGGCAGCCCCTCGATCGCTTCCGCTACGAGTTCTTCGAAGGCTTCCCGTGAGATTGCACGCATTGATGATCAGGTTGTCGTGGATCAGCGTGTCGCCCCGGCGGATTGCCGGACGTCTTTCATGATGTTCACGTTCTTCAGGTCCGGGCCTCCTTTTTCAAAACCGGGGACTTCAAGGTACATCGGGACATTTGCGAGCTCCGCCCGGGACATCAGCAGCTCGAATCCGTCCGTGCCGATCTCGCCCTCGCCGATGTTGTCGTGCCGGTCTACCGCGGAGCCGAGCGGCCGCATGGAGTCGTTGGCGTGTATGGCGCTTAGCCGGTCCAGCCCGATCTCGTTATCGAACTCCGCCAGCATCTCGTCGAGCTTTTCGGCTTTGTTCAACTCGTAGCCCGCGGCCCACGCGTGCTGGGTGTCCAAACATACGTGAAGGCGCTCACTGCCAACGTTCTTGATGATCTCGCCGAGCTCGGAGAACTTGGACCCGATGTGGTCGCCGGCGCCGGCGCTGTTTTCCAGCATCAACAAGGCGTCTCCGGGCGCAGCGTCCAGGACCCGTTTGACGCCCTCAACAAACTGATCCAGGACCGCTTCAAATCCGACGCCGCGGTGGCTCGCGGGGTGGAATATGACCCCGAGCGCGGCGCAGCGTTCTGCTGTCTGCAGGTGGTTCGTCAGCGACTCGATACTACGTTCCACCAGCGCCTCGTCCTGGGAGCCGAGAGCACAAAGGTAGATGCCGTGGAACACGGTCGGCCCCATTCCGGCCTCTTCGGACGCCTCCTTGAACATCTCGACCAGCGCGTCTTCCGGAGCTTTGAATCTCCAGGCGCGAGGGGATGATGCGAATATCTGCATCGCCTCGGCGCCAATGTCCTGCGCCCTGCCGACGGCTTTCGGGAGTCCGCCGGCCGCGGACACGTGTGCGCCGATGTGCATGGTGCTCCTCCCGGCCCGCGCAACGCCAGAGTCTGGACGCGTTTCGCGGGATTCGTTGATTACCGATCGCCGATCCGGCCATTATGCAGCCGGTAACCAGTCACGTCGTCGGTCCATGTGTGGACAAGCAACAACGAGTCATCCTGCGGAGCTTGCGACGAAGCTTCTCGCCGCTGGATGGTGTCTGCACGCCGGACCGACATGCGCTCTACTATCGGCGAGATCCTTCGCCACGCTCAGGATGACTTGCCGTGTGTATGCACCTCGGTCATGAACGAGCGCTCACGGACGGTCGGAACCGCAAGCCCCCTGGAAGAGGCCTAGTTCGCCTCGACGACCTTGCGGCGGCCGAAGAGCCCGCGTTCTTCCCAGAAGACCAGTGCCTGTGCGGCGATGAAGATCGAACTGTAAGTTCCGATGACCACCCCGGCTAGCAGGACCAGCAGGAAGTCACGCAGTGTCTCGCCACCGAACAGAATCATGGCGACGATCACCACGGCGGTCGTGAAACTGGTGGAGAGCGATCGCATGATCGACTCGTTCAGGGACTGGTTGACCACCACCCTGAAGGAACGGCCGGTGCCGAGCCTCACGTTCTCCCGGATTCGGTCGAACACAACGATCGTGTCGTTTACGGAATAACCGATCACGGTCAGGGTACCGACGATGAAGGACGCGTTGACTTCAGCGTTGATCAACTCTCCGAGGACGACAAACAGGCCCAGTGTCAGAACAACGTCATGGGCGAGTGCGATCACTGCGGCAAGGCCGTAACGGTAAGCGGAGGAAACGGCCCGGAAGGCCCAGAAAAGGAACAGGACGATGAAGACGGATGCCACCACGATCGCCTGGATCGAGTTGGAGATGGTGTCATCGGCGACGCTCTTGCCGACCGTCGTCACCTCGGTGCGCGTGTAGTTGCCGGGGTAGGCGCGTTCCAGGGCGTCGAGTACGTCGTTCTGCGCCGCTTCACTCTGGACTACCGTCCTGATGAAGAAGCTGCCATCGCCAGTGCTCTGGATGGTGGCGTCGCCAAACCCTGCCTCTGCAAACACGGATCGGACCTCGTCGGTCTGGACGTTGGTGTCGACAAACTGGAGAGACGTTGACGTCCCGCCGGTGAAGTCGATGCCCTCGTTAAGGCCGGGGCCGACGGTGAGCAGCAGTCCCGATGCAATCACCAGGATTGCGGACATGCCGATAAACCAGTTGCGTTTCCCTACGAAATCGATCATCGCCCTATTCCCCCGCGCCGATCGCCCGGTCGACGCCAACGGACCCGACGGGCACAAACGAATCGATACGCCGTCCGAGCGCCGTGCCGGCGATGGATCGCATGATCACCCGGCTGGCGAAGAAGGCCGTGAACATCGATACGACGACGCCGACACCGAGCGTGAGCGCAAATCCCTGGATCAGGCTGGTGCCGAGACGGTCACCGAACCAGAACAGGACGACGCAGGTAATTATTGTCGATATGTTGCCGTCACGAATCGACGGCCAGGCACGGTCGAAACCGGTCGTAATAGAGGCCAGGAGCGCCCGGCCCATGCGCAACTCTTCCTTTGTGCGCTCCGCGATCAGGATGTTGGCGTCAACCGCCAGACCGATCGAGAGGATCAACGCCGCCACCCCGGAGAGGGTGAGCGTTACCGGCAACAGTTTGAACAACGCAAGGAGGACGACCGCGTAGAGGATCAACGCCAGCGCGGCGACGAAACCCGGGACCTTGTAGTACATGATCATGAAGACCAGCACGAGGGCCAACCCCACAACACCGGCGATCACGCTCTTCTTAAGCGAGTCAGAACCGAGCGTGGCGTCCACGTTTCGTTCCTGGATCAACTCGAGATCGACCGGCAGTGAACCAGACCGGAGCTGGATCGCGACGGTTCGTGCGCGTTCAGGGGTGAAGTTGCCGAATATGAAGGCGCTGCCGTTGCAGATCGCGGACGAAGCTGAGGGCGCTACGAGTTCTTCGCCGTCGAGATATATGGCGAGAACGTCCAGGTTCGTGGCCCGGGAGATGCGCCCCGTGACGTCACAGAACTCGTCCGATCCGTGGTCGTTGAAACTTATGTTGACGACCGGGCCGACGACGCCGGGCTGCGTGCCGGCGAACGCATCGGTCAGGTCAGACCCCTGGATGTCGATGTCCTGCTCGCCTCCACCATAGGGCGGGTTCCAGTATGTTGAGTCGGTGCATCGAACGTTGATCCAGTCGTTATCCGACAGGCCATCCGGCGGCCACGGGTCACCGGCGGTGATGGGGGTCAGGCTGCCGCACTTGCGCTCCCTGAAATCGAGCTGTGCGGTCTGGCCGATCAAGTGCTTGGCTTCCTGCACGCCGCCGCCGACCGCGTAGAGGGTGATCTCGCCGGCGGTGGCGAATACTTCCACCGGGCTCAACTCGTCAAGCGCTTCACGCGCTTCGTCGACCAGCGTCGGAAGCGCGTCACCGTTTTCGTCGACCTCCGGGGCGCGGACGCCGGGTAGTTCGATAGACCAGAAATTGTCGATCGGCTCTCCCTCACTGTCGTCGACGGTCTCGACGAGGACATCGTCGAATCCGATTGCGGCGAGGGCTTCCTGGATTTGCTCGATCGTGATCTCCGGGACGATGGTCACGGGGCCTTCGTCGATCGGGGTTTCATCCGCGGCGGCGTCGCCGGTCTCGGCTTCATCGTCATCAGCGGCCGCGTCACCGTCCGCCTGAGCCGGTTCAGGATCGCCGGCATCGCTTCCATCTGCTGATGGCGTTGCGGCGGGCTGTGGCACGGGCGTCGGAGTTACCTCGTCTTCCGCGTCGCCTGCGTCAGCGTCGGCATCACCCGTGTCAGCGTTCGCGTCATCGGTTTCTTCTTCGATAACCGGGACCTCGCCGGTCTCGGGATCGATGGCAGCAAACGAAACCACAGCGGTAACCGGGAAATTGTCTTCCAGTGCCCGCCTGATGGTGTCACCTTCGGCCTCGGTAATCACTAGGCCGTCAATGTCACGAAGGGCCGGACGCAACTCGTCCATCTTTGCGATCAACTGGTTATCGTCGACGCTGACCGTGGTTTCCGGGTGTCCCACGGCATCTGACCGTAAGAAAGCCTCTAGCTCCTCTGCGGCGACGGTGTCGCCGTCAAATCCGACGGCGATGGTGGCGCCGCTGAGTCCGGGCAACTGGACCAGGATGCGGTCCGCCGGGTTGCCGAGCAACTGGATGGTAGGTTCAGCAAGTCCGAAAGAACTGACCCGCTTCTCAAGGATCTTGCGGACGCCTTCGAGATCTTCAGCATCCGCCGGGGAACCGTCCTCTTTCGTGGCCCTGTAGACAAGGTGCGATCCGCCCTTCAGGTCAAGACCGAGTGACAGTCCGAGAAGGTTCTCATCGTCTCCACGATCCAGATCCCAAATAGGCGTGTCGATTTCCAGCCTCGGCACTGCGAGAACGGCCACGCTCAGGGCAAAAAGGATCGCGAGTAGGAACAGTCCTCTTCGAGGTCTTCTCACTCAGGGTCTCCCGCGACGCGATGCCGCCCGCCCAATAAGGCGGGCAAGCAGTTCATAGGCTTCTGCTTTTGTACGGACGACGCCAGAGGACTCTCCGTCCCGTAACGCGTCCAACAACCGGCCGACCTCCGGTCCCGGCTGCAAACCAAACCGCTCTTGAACCTGGTATCCATCTACCAACAGGTCCTTGTCGATGCGCTCCGGTTCCGGCTCAAGGCCGCGGGCCAGTATAGCACTGAGCAAGCCCGAATAACGTTCAAAATTAGCCCGGTTTAAGAGCGGTCCGCTGGTCGCCGCGTAGTCACAAACACTGAGCATTACCGTGTCTATGGCCACAGGTGAAACGTCACGGAAGTATCTGAAGATTGCTCTGCCCGTCGGCGGCGCAATCCCGTCGCTCATCTGGAAAGGTCTGAGATGCTCCTCGATCATGAGCGAGACGTGGGCGATGGTGCGTCTGCCGCATCGGAGTCGAGTCAGAAAGTCCGTCGCCATGCGGGCGCCAAGTTCGCCGTGACCAAGAAAGCGGATCCGGCCATTCGGCCTTCCTTCGGTGGGCGGTTCGACGGTCACGGTTCCCGGTTTGCCGATGTCGTGGAGCAGCGCTGTCATTTTCAGAATGGTTGCACGAGTCTGGCCATCGCCGACGATCTCCCGGAAGTAGTCGTCGAAATCCGGAAGCCAGGGCACATGCTTGAGAAATGGGTCCGACACACGGTCTGCCCCTTCCATCAACCGGGTGGCCACTCCCAGCGCGTGCAGACCGTGCTCCATCACGTCGTAGTAATGCATGCCCCGCTGGACGAAGCCGCGGCCCCCGGTCAGCTCCGGCAGAAGGATGTCCAGGAGGCCGAGACGGTCCAGCTCCCTGATCCCATATTCCGGGCGATCGCTTGCCATCAGCGCGAAGAACTCGTCCCTGACACGTTCCGGGCTGGCCTCGTTGAACCGCTGCCCGTTGTCCCGGATGACGGCGGCGGTTGCCCCTTCGATCTCGAACTTGAGCCGGGTGGCGAACCGCACCGCCCTGAGCATCCGTACGGGGTCATCCAGCAGGTTCCCGGCGCTCACTTCCCTGACCACGCGCTGGCGCAGATCGGTCATCCCACCGTGGGGATCGATTACCGCATCCTCAATTGAATCGTGAGCGTCGCGCGCCAGCCATTGACTCAGTGGCACGGCCATAGCGTTGATAGTGAAATCCCGTCGTGCGAGATCGGTCTCGACATCGCCATCAAACACCGCGAGGTCCAACCATTTGCGCTTGTCCGAGGGATCGATAAGCCGGACGTATCCACGCTCGTCGTCCATCACGACCGGGGTGGCGTTGACCTCCTCGGCAAGGGCTTCCACCAGATCAGCTACCGGGGAATTCAGTGAAAGGTCGATGTCGCCGGAACCGCCATCAGACCGCTCCGGGAGTGACTGGAGCCGATCGCGGACCGCGCCACCGACCACGTAGGCGGAGATCCTGCGTGCCTCCATGAACCGGGCAACGCGGGCGAGCAGATCCAGGGAGTGCGTCATCCGGGTTCTTTTACCCCCCGGACAGATGCTCAAAGTCTTTTTCGGTGGCCTCGACGATCTTCTCGTCTCTGACCTCGGCGACCCCGTCCTGCATATCTCCCGCCGTTAGCACCCGTTTCTCGCCTCGACTTTTCATCAAGCCCTCGTCCTCCACTTCTACCTCGAAGTCGTGCCGGTGCTCTTCCTCTTCCAGCTTGCTCAGGTCTACAAGATCTTCGTGACTCTTCAAATGATCCAGGTAAAGGATGCCGTCCAGGTGATCGACCTCATGCTCAAGCGCCTGAGCGAAGATCTGGTCTGCCGTGAGTTTGAGTTTGGCGCCCCACTCGTTCACGGCGCGCGCCTTCACGCGTTCCGACCGCATGATGGTGCCGAGGAATCCGGGAACGCTGAGGCAACCCTCTTCTACCTCGCGCTCGCCATCGCGACGCGTGATTTCAGGGTTGACCAGGATTCTTGCGTCCTCTTCCTCGGGTAGTTGCAGGACGATGAGTCGTTTCAATTCTCCGACCTGCGGCGCGGCAAGGCCGACACCTTGCGCATCGTGCAGAGTCGCCACCATGTTGTTCGCCAGCTCGCGGACGGCGTCATCGACCTCTCGGATCTTGCGAGACTTTCTACGCAGGATCGGGTCCGGGACGGTTCTGATGGGGAGGATTGTCATTGTGATTGAGGATTGCTGTTGGGGATCTGTATTACGTACAAGTATAGGATCCGTCTGGCGGTAGGCGGTGTGCCCGATACCCGCCGAGTACCCGCGACATCTAAGACACAGACGCCGGGTCTACATCGACAGTCCAGTCACGGCCCAGTTGCACGCGGTCGAGAAGTCTTTCCGGGTATGCGCCCTTGAGGATGATGTGCCAGCGGGTCACTCCCCGCATCCGGAACGGGTAGCCGGGGCTGGGGCCGATCACCTCCGTCCCGGTTTCGCCTGAAGTGATCCGCTCGTCGTTCAGCGCCGCCGCCATCCGTTTCGCTTCCTCGAGTGCGGCAGGCGGGTCGTAGTGCGAGTGTCCGAGGCGAATCAGCCGGGTGTATGGAGGATCGGCGTGCTCGGCACGGAGTCCGATTTCCACTTCGTAGAACGCGTCGAAGTCTTGCGCCGCCGCGGCCTGCACTGCGTAATGTTCGGGCTGGAAAGTCTGGATGATGGCAGATCCCTCGTGAGGCCCGCGACCGACCCTCCCGGCGACCTGCGTCAATACCTGGAAGGCGCGCTCGCCCGCGCGAAAGTCCGGTATGGCAAGGCCGGTGTCCGCCGAGATCACCCCGACGAGCGTCACTTCCGGGATGTCCAGCCCTTTTGCCACCATCTGCGTGCCGACCAGTACGCGTGATTCGCCCCTGAGGAATCGGTCAAGAACCTCCGAGTGCGCTCGCGCGGTGCGCGCCACGTCACGATCCCAGCGGAGCACACCGACGCCCGGAAAACGCCGCTCGACCTCGGATACAACGGCCTGCGTTCCGCTTCCCATGGGCCGCATGTCCTCGGCGCCACAGACACGACATTTGACGCTCGGGCGGACCCGATATCCGCAATAGTGACAGACGAGACTATCGATGCCGTCCGGCATGTCGGAGCGATGCATGGTGAGGGAGGTGTCGCAACGCCGGCATGAGCGAACGGACCCGCACTGGCGGCACTGCACGTAGGCGGCTGTCCCCCGCCGGTTGAGGAACAGGATCACGCGTCCCCCGGCGTCCAGCGAGTCTCTGATTCCCTTGAGAAGCGCCCTGCTGAACAGACCCGCGTTGCCGGCCCTGAGTTCTTCGCGCATGTCCACTATGCGAACGCCCGCCTGTCCGGCGGTGGTCCGGCCTGATCCGCCAAACAAGGAATCGCCAATTCCGCCAAACCCGGGCATATCTTCGATTCCGTCAATGGCCGGGACGCCCACGCGAGCTGGCAGCCGAAGAAGATCGATCTCCGACCTTTCGGCGCGCCTGAAGGTCTCAATATCCGGCGTCGCGCTGCCGACGACCAGGACTGCGCCGTGCTCGCCACAGAATCGCTCGGCGACAGCCCTGGCGTGATAGCGGGGCGCCGGGTCATGTTGTTTGTAGGTCCATTCGTGCTCTTCATCGATCACCACGAGGCCGAGATCACGGATCGGGGCGAAGACGGCGCTTCGAGAGCCGAGGACAATGGGGTAATCGCCATCGGCGATGCGCCACCACTGGTCGAATCGCTCGCCCGGTTGAAGGCCGGAATGGAGGAGAGCCACCTTGCCGGGGAAGCGGGATGCGAAACGGGAGAGGGTCTGCGGCGTGAGGGCGATCTCCGGGACGAGGATGAGGACGGACCGGCCCAGGTCCATGCACTTCTCGGCGGCCCGCAGGTAGACCTCAGTTTTGCCGCTCCCGGTAACGCCGTACAGCAGGAATTTGCGCGGCGGTCCGGACTCGTTACGTGTGGTGCGAAGCGCCGACGTGATAGCGCCGATCGCGCCCGCCTGCGCGGCCGTGGGATCGAGCGGCATGGTGGTCTGGAACTGGTGCTCTCTCAACGGATCGCGCTGGACCTGTATCTCATCCACGCGCAGTAATCCGGCCTTCTTGGCCCAGTCCACGCGTGAGCGACCGAACTCCCTTGCGAGATCGGCCTGTGTCTCGCTCCCCGGCGCGTCTATCACCCGTCGCAATAACGACGCACGCTCGATGCCACGCGTCCCCGGCCCTGCGTCCAGATCCTCTGCGGCTTTTTCCACCTCATCCGCTTCAACGGCCAGGGACAGAACGCGCGCGTACCGTGGCTTCTGACGCTGACGCTCCCACTCGGTCCGGGTAACAAGCAGTTTTCTGCGGATAAGCCTGTCCACCACGACTCCGCCACCCCTTCCGAGGCGTCGCGCCAGGGCCGGCCGGCGCAACTCCACGGCGTCCTCGACTATCCGGAGGGCACGCTCATCCCGCGGGCCGAGATCCCCGGTTGCCTCCGGATCGGCCGCGCGCTCGGTGTCCAGGCTCACCCATGTCCGGAGTCTGCTCGCAAACCCGGGAGGCAGCATCTGAACGGCGGCCAGGAACAGGCCGACGCGGTAGTAGGTGGACATCCATCGCGCGACCTTGATCTGCCGGGCGGAGAGCAGGGGGCGTTCATGCGCGACGCGCTCTATATCGCGGGTCTCTTCGACTTCGGGCGTGCCGGTGAGATCGAACACGATCCCCTGGACCGCCCGGGCTCCAAACGGCACCCAGACCAGGTGCCCCGGTTCAACGTCCAACTCGCCGGGGACGCTGTATGTGAACGTCCGTTCCTGGCCGCCCGCGCCGTCAACGGCGACCCGTGCGAAGTTGCGTCGGGTGTCGTCCATCGGGGGTTGTGGGCGCGCTTCCATCAGGCGAGGGTACGCGAATTAGACGCGACAGTGGGACAGTCGGTGTCAGTCACCAGCACGCCACTGCAGATTCAGGCCGTCAAAAATAGTCGGCCAACAGGTCCGGCCTGCGTTACACCAGTAACAGGCGCCCCGTCCCAAATAGCCACCCGGCAGGGTCAGCGGCGTTCTTTGATCCGGGCGCTGCGACCGGTCAGGCCACGGAGGTAATAGGCGCGTGCGCGGCGTACCTTGCCCTGGCGTGTGACCTCAAGTGAGTCGATGAGCGGCGAGCAGAGGAGAAACGTCCTCTCCACACCTACGCCGTAAGAAACCCGCCGCACGATGAAGGTCGCCCCGGGGGCGGGTTTGTCACCCTGCCGGTATCGTCCCTTCAGGACGACTCCCTCGAACGCCTGGATACGCTGGCGATCGCCCTCGCGAATCATGACGTTCACCCGCACGGTGTCGCCCGTCTGGAAATCTTTGATCGTGTCGCGCGGAGCGACTTCGACGAGCGTTCGGGCTTCCATCGCCGTTATCCCTTTGTGCAAAGCCGGAAGGTGATCCCGGCGACGTGTGTCGGCTGTGCTGGCCCCGAAAAACGAGATGCCCGGTAGTGATTCCGGGACGCGCGCGACGGCCGATAAAAACGAAATGAGTCTCTGATTGTAGGACCGCAGGGCATCCCACGGCAACGTTTCGGGTGTAACTACGGGGGGACCGGGATGGCGGAACGGGTCAGAAATTACCCCCCGGCCGGTGCGACTACCTCCGGCAGCACGATCGGTTCCGGTACGTTGCGGTCGTACACGACGAAGGCCCTCCGGGTACCCTCCAGCCCGATCTCCGGATCCGGGTTGATGAAGGAAACCACGCTTTCGATGTGAAAATCGGAGATGCGTATGGTCAGTTCATGGGTCTGGACGATTGGCCTCTCTATCCCTTCGAGATCCAGATTTTCCGCCCCGGTGATCCGGTAGAACTCTCCGTCGTCCGGGGTCGAGGGATCAGAAAACTCGAAGATGTCCATGCCCGGTATCATCTGGCCCGAACCGATCCCGAGCGACTCATCAAATTCGGTCTCGAGACGCCAGATGTCCGACCCGCGCTCCCGGTATATGAGGCGGCCGTCGGCGACGATGAACTCTTCGACCGGATCGTCCGGGTTGTCCGCTATTCCGCGATAACGGCCCGGCAACGACCACTCCCCGTTGACCGTCGCTATCTGAACCTCTTCGCCCCCCGTGACCAGAGTCTCGGTGGTAAACCGAAACGATTCCAGGGACGCGGACGCTTGCCCCGCCCGTTGCAAGACATCCGCTGCGGTCAGTCCGCCCGCGCCGGTGGGCGCCGAGGCCGTTGTGTCCGCGCGAGCCGTCGCCGTGAGAGCCGGTTCGTCGGCCCCGGAGTCTGAGCCGCAGGCAAGCACACCGATCAGGAGGGCGGGCGTCAGCATAAACAGCAATCGCAGCCCGAAATTTCGTCTCACTCGCCCTGATCCTCGTTCCCATCCCGGGTTTCGATCAAATCCGGCCGGCGTTCCCGGGTCCGGGTTTCTGACTGTTCTTTTCGCCATTTTTCGAGGCGGGCATGGTCGCCGGAAAGCAGGATCTCCGGTACGGCACGACCGTCCCATTCAGCCGGACGTGTGTAGACCGGGCCCTGCAACCTGCCGTCCAGTCCGGGCGCGAACGAATCCGAGGGAGCGGAGTCTTCAGACCCGAGCGCGCCGGGGATGAGCCGCGTAAGGGCATCAACGAGCACGATAGCCGCCGGTTCACCACCGGAGATCACGTAATCACCGATCGAAATCTCCGCATCGATGCAGGCTTCGATAAACCGCTCGTCCACGCCTTCATAGCGGCCACAGACCAGTATCAAGGACTCATGTGCGGACAGGTCGTTTGTGATCGCCTGGTCCATGCGGCGGCCCTGGGGGGACAGCAGGATGACGTGTGGCTTGGATTCCCTCGCCTCGGCGGCCTGTTTCTTCAGATCCCCAACGGCGTCCGCCAGTGGAGCGGGTTTCATCACCATCCCCGCGCCGCCGCCGTAAGGCTCATCGTCGACCGTTCGGTGCCGGTCCTTCGTGTAATCGCGGAGCTGGTGTGTGGTGATATCGACAAGCCCGTCCCTGACGGCCCGCGAGACGATGCTGGCCCCGAACGGTCCGTCAAACATCTCGGGAAAGAGCGTGATGATTCGGATTCGCACTATCAGGCCCGGCGGAAGCCTTCGTCCGGATGAGGCGCCTGGCGGCCGGCGAGGATGTCGATCGCGTGGCCGAGCACGGGGAGGATCACTTCAAGGGTCTCCCGGACGCCGCGCGGGCTGCCCGGCAGGTTAACGATCAGGGTGCGTCCGCGAACGCCTGCAACGGCACGGCTAAGCATGGCCGCATGGGTGGAGGCTATCGAACCCGCTCGCATGGTTTCGGCGATGCCCGGCACGGTGAGTTCGATCACGTCCATCGTGGCTTCCGGGGTCACGTCGCGCGGCCCCAGGCCGGTGCCCCCTGTGGTGACGATCAGGTCTATTTTGCCGCCGTCGGCCCAGTCGCGGAGCGCCCCGGCGATCTGGTCACGTTCGTCCGGGACCATGACGCGATCTCCACGCCCGAATCCCGCCGCCGTCAGCATCTCTTCGACCGCGTCGCCGCTCGTGTCTGCGCGCTCGCCTGCGGCGCCGGCGTCGCTGCTAGTCAGGATCGCAAAACGGCGACGGCCGATGCTTTCCTGGTCGTGGCCGTGTGAATGCCTTTCCTGATGGCCGTGCCGATGGCGTTCAAGATTGGGGTGCTCGGAATCGGGCGAGGAGTGATGGTGTGCATCGTGAGTCATCGGGAGAACGATGCTAGCACGGAGCCGGGGCCGGCCGGCCCGGAAACGGCACCGCGGCGCCCGGGTGATTTATCCATCCCCGATTCCAACAGATCCGGTCCCATTCTCGGAAATGAGCACAAACGCGTAATTCGTCTCGCTAGCAAAAAAGTGACGCGGATTGGTACCTATTTACGGGTGCGGACGCGGAAGCCACCAGACAACCTGACGTGTCCCCCGGCACAAGCCTGTTCAGCGCAGGCAAACGACGATTATTTCGATCAGGAATCGGCCCGACAATTGATGCCCGTCATGTTTCCCACACTCCCGGTTTCGGCACAGCGATGCGCCGGCGTGGAAGCATGTCCGGACGACATCTCTGGATTCACTGGAGTGACCGCAGGAGAATTCGTTGGGGAGATAACCCCGATGCATGAGAGCCGCCATATCCCGGTCATGGTCCCCGAGGCGCTGCGCGCCCTGGAAGTGAAGCCCGGCGGTGTCTACATCGACGCCAACCTGGGCGAGGGCGGACACACCGAAGCCATCCTCAACGCCAGCGGGCCTGATGGCACGGTGCTCGGTATCGACGCAGATGCGGAAGCGATCGCCTCGGCGACAGATCGCCTTTCCGGATCGCCCGGTTTCCCCGACCGCCTGGCAACGGCCAACGCCAATTTCAGGGATATCCATGCGGTCGCAACCGGAAACGGTTTGAACGCAGGTTCGGTCGATGGGGTGTTGTTCGATCTCGGACTTTCGTCGCTCCAACTCGATATCGAAGAGCGCGGCTTCAGCTTCCGGCGACCGGACCCCCTCGACATGCGGTTCGACGTTCGACAGACGGTGACGGCTGACGACATCGTCAATCGTTACGGCCGGGACGAACTCGCCGATGTGATTTACCAGTACGGCGAGGAACGGGCGTCCCGCCGCATTGCTGCGGCGATAGTTGCGGCCAGGCCGTTACAGACCGCCACGCAACTGGCGGACGTGATCGCCAACGCCATGCCCAGACGTGGCGGTTCCCGGCGCATTCACCCGGCGACGAAGACCTTCCAGGCGCTGAGGATCGCGGTCAACGACGAACTGGGCGCACTCGAGACCGGGCTTGAACAGGCGATCTCCCTGCTGAAACCGGGCGGACGGCTCGTCGTCATCGCCTACCACTCTCTCGAAGACAGGATCGTAAAAAACCTGTTCCGTCGCGAAGCAACCGATTGCATCTGTCCGCCGGAACGGCCGGTGTGTGACTGCGGACATTCCGCCTCGGTGCGGCTGGTGTTCCGCCGGGTCGTCAAACCGTCGCAGGCGGAGATCGATGGGAACCCGAGGAGCCGGAGCGCAAGACTCAGGGCGGTGGAGCGGCTATGAAGATTTCGATAACCCGCCGCCCCTTCCGTCCCCCCGATACGAGGCGGGACCAGCGGCCGGGCCGATTCACGGGCGATTCTGACAACGGGAATCTGACGGGGACAGGAAAATGATCCAGGAAGACTACAGAGCAGCTATCGACGTGGGCACGACAAAGGTCGTGACCGTGATCGGTCGTGAGCGCCCCGACGGGAGCGTCGAGATCGCCGGAATCGGCGTATCTCCCTGTGAGGGACTGAGCAAGGGCATAGTTCGGAACGACGCGGCGACGACGCAGGCGATCCGAGCGTCCGTACAGGAAGCCTCCAAAGGGGCCGGTCTTACGATCAAATCGGCTTACGTCGGGCTTTCCGGCAGCCATATCGAATCTAATAACCGCTGGGACCAGGTCCAGGAAAACCCGGTCGAGAGTGTGATCACGCAGGAAGTCCTGGACGCATCGCTCGCGACTGTCCGTGACAAGGCGTCCGACACCACCGGCCAGCTTCTTCACGTCATCCCGAGGGGATACGCACTGGACAACCGGCACCTTGTAAGGATGCCGATCGGGATGCACGCGAGAGAGATCCACGCCCACACCCACGTGGTGAAGGGCGACGAAACGAGCATCGAGCGGCTTCGGTCCGCAACGGAGTCCGCCGGTATCCACGTGGCCGATCTGATCGTGGAGCCGATCGCGTCGGCAGAAGCGGCGTTGAGCACCTCGGAACGCGATGACGGTGTGGTGCTCCTGGACATCGGCGGCGGGACCACGGATATCGCCGTATTCGTCGGCGGACAGATCGTGCACAGCGCCGTCTTGCCGGTCGGTGGATGGCAGTTCACGAACGACCTCGTAATGGCATTCACTACCTCGTTCGAAGAGGCGGAAGAGTTAAAAATCACTTCCGGGTCTGTTACGCCCGAGATCGCCTCTATGCGGGAGGAGTTGCTGGTCAACACCCTCGCGGACGGCATCGACGGCCCGTTCTCCGTCACGAGGCGAGAACTGGGGCAACTCCTCAAGGAACGGGCGCAAGAACTGTTCCGCCTGGTCAAAGGCAAACTGGCCACGCCGCACCTGGCGAATATCCCGATCGACCGCGTCGTCCTCACGGGCGGCGGTGCGAAGCTGGACGGGATGCAGGCGCTGGCGCGTTACGTGTTCCAGGGGCGCGTCCGCGTCTCCGGTCCGAAGTCACTCGCCGGACTCGACGAGCAGTACCAGGATCCGGCGTACAGCGCGGGAACCGGGATGCTGATCTGGGGGTTGCGCAACCTGCCCCGCGGCTCGCACCTCGGCGTATCGACGGTGAACGGAGCAGAGGTCGTAAGCGGCGGCGGCCGCTGGTATGACGCTTTCACCGGATGGCGCAAGCGAGGAGACAGGTCTTCTTCTAACAGAACCCGAGAAGGTGTCTCGGTCTGAGCGTAACCAGTCCGTCCGGGTCCGGTGATTGAACCGGGAACGGACGGTTCAACAAATCACTAACCCCCTCGGCCAGGGCGTCGGCCAACTTATACAGGGACCAACAGGCGACAACGGATTGAGATCCAGGTGGCCGACGGCCCGAAGATGTGTGCCAGGAGACTCAAGCGATATGAATGCAAGGATTGAAGCGACCGAAGACAACATCGGAATCGCGAAGATCAAAGTGGTCGGTGTCGGTGGCGGCGGCTCGAACGCCGTATCCCGCATGTACCGGGATCGGCTCGCGGAAGTCGAGTACATCACGGTGAACACGGACGCCCAGGCGCTCGTGAGAAGTGACGTGCCGGTTCGCCTGCGGATCGGTGACGAGACGGCTCGCGGGCTCGGTGTCGGCGGCGACCCTGAAAAGGGCCAGGCCTGTGCCGAAGAAAGCCGTGATGAGGTGCGTGAGGTTCTCGAGGGCGCGGACATGGTGTTTATCGCCGCCGGAATGGGCGGCGGCACGGGCACGGGCGCAGCCCCCATCGTGGCCGAGACGGCTCGCGAGATGGGCGCCCTCACCGTCGGCGTTGTGACCCAGCCTTTCGCATTTGAAGGCCGGCGACGGGCCAAGCACGCGGAAGAAGGCATCGCCCGTCTCAAGGACAAGGTAGACACGCTCATAACGATCCCGAACGACCGCCTGCTCATCATCTGCGATGAAGAGGTAACGATGGAGTCCGGGTTCAGAATGGCGGACAACATCCTCCGACAGGGTGTGCAGTCCATCGCAGAGCTGGTGACCGTGGCCGGTGAGATCAACCTGGACTTTGCGGACATCAAGGCCGTCATGAGCAACGCCGGACCGGCGTGGATGGCGATCGGATCGGGCAGCGGAGACACCAGGGCTATCGACGCCGCGGAAGAGGCGATTCAGAGTCCCCTGCTGGATGTCTCACTGGAGGGCGCACGCGGCGTGATCTTCAACATCACGGGCGGCAGCGACCTGACGATCAACGAGGTCCACCAGGCCTCCGAGGTTATCTCGCAGGTCGTGGACCCCGAGGCCAACATCATCTTCGGCATGGTGACGGACATGAAGATGGAGAACGAGGTCAAGCTGACCATCATCGCCACCGGCTTCCCGGCCGATGACGGTTCGATCAGCCTGGCTAACGCGGAGACGGTAAGCGCGGACGCAGGCGACCTCGACATCCCGCCGTTCCTCCGCCACCACCCGGCAGCACGACGCCGCGTGCGTGGCAACGTCGCTGCGACGGCGATGGACTAGGCACGGTTCGGGCGGTTTTCGCCCGGAGACTTTGCCACCGGATTCAGGCGAATCTTGAAAGGCCCTCCGCACTCGTGTGGAGGGTCTTTTCGCGTGGCTCAATCTACGAGTCAATGTCACGTCAGTTGGAAGCTTCCAAATCTTCCGAAACAGGTCCAAAAATGGTAAAATAGAGACTTGTTTTGAGGCTCAAAACACGGTGGCTGTCTCCCCCACCCCTGAGGGACGTTCCGAGTTGCCGGGGCTTGTTCGCGATGGCCGTAAATCGGCTTTCTTCACATCTTGACACCCCACTACAGTTAGTGCATGCTCTGCGGCTCACGCACGATATGTAGGGGTTAACGACAATCGACCACTAGATAGTGTGTGGCCATTCCAAAAAGGGTCTGGCGTATCAATTCGGGAGGGTCGGAGGCTCAAACGTGCAATGCCCGTTTTGCGGCCATGACGACTCAAAGGTAATCGACTCACGGGAGTCTCCCGACGGCGTTCGACGCCGACGGGAGTGCACGGGCTGTGGACTGCGGTTCACCACCTACGAGCGGGTTCATACAACCCCGCTGCTTCTCGCCAAGTCGGACGGACGCAGGGAGCCGTTCTCGACGGACAAGCTTGAGCGGTCGCTCCGGCTTGCGTGCGCCAAGCGGCCCTTAGAGGTTGGAGCGATCGGGAAGATAGTTACGGATATCGATTCCGAGTTGCACCGTCTCGGCAAGGCCGAGGTTGAGAGCCGGGTCATCGGCGAGATGGTGATGGAGCGGTTGCGGGAGCTGGACCGGGTGGCGTACATCCGCTACGCATCGGTATACAGGGACTTTGAGGACCTGGATACCTTCGCCCAGGAGGTCGAGGCGCTTCGTGATGAATCGTCGGACGGCCCCAAGCCGCAGCTCAGGCTGATCGAGGACGATGTACCGAGACTTGCCGATCGAGGCAGAAGACGAAGGACACGCAGGGCGGCCTCAGGAAATTAAGGCGCCACTGCATATCAAACCGCTCCCGATGGGAGGGGGCGCCGATACCGGGAACAAAGAGAAAGGAGGATCCGATGCGCACAGAGCGACGCCGGTCTGCCGGCTCGATAACACGTCGGCGCGATCGGTTCCTCAGAGTTCCCGATGCGCCGCGCGGACGAGGGCTTCTTAAGCTTTCGTAGGCTCCGTTTGAGGCCGGATGCCGGTCTCAGACCGTCACCGCCGCATCCCATTTGACCGAGTGTGTTCCCGGCCGTACGGGAGCCATACCTTTCACCAGATCATCGACGATCAGACAAAAGTTCAGATATTAGATACAGGATTCGCGAATGAGCACGGAGACCACCCGCAACGGCAATGGAACCGGCGACGCAAGTGCGACGACCGAAATGCTCGCAGCGCTGAAAGATCGCGGCCTGATACGAGACGTCGATGAAGCGGCGACCGTGCTTGGCATCGGCGGCGGCGCGGATAACGGACCTTCAAATAGCGGGCCCAGGGTAGACAACGGGTCCGGGGACTTTGAACCGGCCGTGATCACGGACAACGCAAACGTCGTGCTCGAGAAGCGCTACCTGGATAAGGACACGAACGGGGTCATCAAGGAAGACGCGCAGGGGATGTTCCGGCGGGTGGCCGGGACGCTTGCCGAGGCCGACCGTGCTTACGGCCGGACCGATGAGCAAATAGAGGACACGGCGGAAGAGTTCTACCGGATGATGTCCTCGCTGGAGTTCCTGCCTAACTCGCCGACCATGATGAACGCCGGTACCGGAGTGGGAACGCTTTCGGCCTGCTTTGTACTCCCTCTTAAGGACAGCATGGAGGGGATCATGGGCGCGGCGCACGACGCCGCGATGGTGCAGAAATTCGGCGGAGGCACCGGGTTCGCCCTCACGGACATCAGAGCCAAGGGCACGCCGATCGCCTCGACCCACGGCAATGCCTGCGGGCCGATCGCGGTTCTGCGACACCTGTCCTCTGTATCGACCCTCGTGACGCAGGGCGGAAAACGTGATGGCGCAAACATGGCCGTCATGAACGTCCACCACCCCGACATCCTCGAGTTCATCGACTGCAAGACGGTCGAGGGCGAGATCCACAACTTCAACATTTCGGTAGGCGCTACCGATGAGTTCATGCAGGCAGTCAAGGACGGGGCCACATACGCGCTCAAATCCAAAGAGAAGCCGTCAGACCCGGACAGCCCCATAGTCGAGGTCGGCCGACTGGACGCCCGAGAGGTGTTCTCGAAGATCGTCCACGGCGCATGGCGCAACGGCGAGCCGGGCATGATCTTCATGGACGAGGTGAACCGGAACAGCCCGGTGCTCCACCTCGGAGAGATCACGGCGACCAACCCCTGCGGCGAACAGCCGCTCCTCCCGAACGAGTCCTGCAACCTGGGCTCTATCGACGTGTCCAAGTTCATCGTGGAAAACGCCGATGGCAACAAAGAGATCGACTACGACCAGCTACGTAAAGTGACGCGCCTGAGCGTGCACTTCCTGGATAACGTGATCGACGCCAACCAGTACGCTGTGCAGGCGATCGAAGACATGGCTAACTTCACCCGCAAGATCGGTCTCGGGGTCATGGGCTTTGCCGACATGCTCGTGGAACTTGGCGTGCCGTACGACAGCGACGAGGCTATCGAGATAGGCCGGGCGCTGATGGCGTTCATCCGATCCGAGTCCGACCAGGCGTCTATCGACCTGGCAGTTCAGCGTGGCCCGTTCCCGGCTTTCGCAGGGAGCAAGTACGAGCAAGACGGCGACCCGGATTTCCGCAACGCCTGCCGCCTGACCGTGGCGCCAACCGGCACGATCTCTATGATCGCCGGATGCTCCAGCGGGATCGAGCCGATCTTCTCCCTGGCGTTCAGGAAGCAGAACATCCTGGATGGCAAGACCCTCTTCTACGTGGACAAGAACTTTGAGCGGATCGCCCGCGAGCGGGGGTTTTACAGCGAAGAGTTGCTTGAGCACCTGTCGGACGGCGGATCGTTGCAGGACCGGGATGACGTTCCCGAGGATGTGAAAGAACTGTTCCACGTAGCTACCGATATCAACCCGGAGTACCACGTCAGGATGCAGGCGGCGTTCCAGGAGAGCGTGGACGCCGGTATCTCCAAGACGATCAATTTCCCGAATGAAGCGACCGTCGAGGACGTCGAAACGACCTACATGACGGCATGGGAGCTGAAGTGCAAGGGCATCACGGTCTACCGCTCAGGCAGTCGTGAGAAAGAGGTGCTCGCCACGGGGACGTCTGAGGGCGCAGGCGCAGCGGAAACCGTGGAGCCGCAGGTGATCCCGCAGTTCTCGGTCCCGCGGGACCGCCCGGCCTCGTTGCAGGGCGTGACCAACCGGATTCGCACTGGTCGTGGACAGTTATACGTGACGATCAACGTGGCCGCCGACGGACGGCCTTTCGAGATTTTTGCGACGCTCGGCAAGGCCGGCGGAAACGACGCGGCGATGTCCGAAGGCATGTCGCGGTTGGCGTCGTTGTCGCTCCGGTCCGGCGTGGATCCGGAAGAGATCGTGAAGCAACTTCGAGGCATCACGGACGTCCCGGTCTGGGATAACGGCGACCTGATTCGATCGGTGCCGGATGCGATATCCCTTGTCCTTGATCGCGTCACCAACTCCGGACCGATGCCGGCGGGCGCTATAAGCGACTCGGAAACGGCACAGATCGGCATGTTCGATGCGCCAGAACCGGACGACATCGGCTTGATCTCGACTCGTTCGGCGGAGGCGACTGAGATCGTGAACAAGGCGAATCAGACCATGGTCGAGGCTTTGTCCACGGAGCTATGCCCGGACTGCAACGCGGCGCTGGCCCATGAAGAGGGCTGCGCAAAGTGCTATTCCTGCGGTTACAGCAGGTGTTGATGGCCTGAGAGCGGTGACCCTCCAGTAACCCGCTCCCCCCAACGAGGCCAGGCTCACCTGGACCGCAACATAAAGCCCCGGCGGATCCCACCGTCCGCCGGGGCTTTTTCTTTGTGCAGGTCATCGTGCAGGGGCGGGCCTCGGTCCGCTCGAGGGCGTAATGCCATACGCCCATACGTGATTGTTGCGACGCGTCGGGAGGGGCGGGCAGATGATCTTCATTCCGGGCGCTCCCATGTCACCCCGATCCTTCGGATTCCGGAAGGGCGAAGGATTTTCACCGCGCGAATGTCCGGTCCAGAACACTCGTTTCCCGGCTTCCAGCTTCTCCCTCACCCCGGCCCTCTCCCGCTGGGAGAGGGGGAATGGTTACCACGTCAACGCGTAGGGGCGGGCAGCGGCGCGCCCTCGGGCGGATCGCTATCCGCCCAGACGTTATCTTGACCGTCCCACGCCACAGCCCACGCCGGGGATGCACTATCCTCTGGCGGCCAGACGATGCCACCAGCATGACAGTGAAACACCCGGGAGAACCATGACCAACGCAACCCCTGTTTCCCGTCCCAACATCATCGTGATCCTGGCGGACGACATGGGTTTCGCAGATCTCGGTTGCTGGGGTTCCGAAATCCGGACACCGAACATCGATCGCCTCGCCGCCGGCGGCGTGAAGTACACGCAGATGTACAACTCGGCCCGCTGCTGTCCGTCGCGTGCCGCCCTGCTCACCGGCCTCAACCCGCAGCAGGCGGGTGTCGGCCACATGACCGACAACTACGGCACACCCGAGTACCAGGGTTTCCTGGGCGATAACTGCGTGACTATCGCCGAGGCGCTCTCGGCGGCCGGGTACGAAACGCTCATGTCCGGCAAGTGGCATGTCGGCGGTCCGTACAACCTGCAAAAGCCCGACTCGTGGACGCCCGGAGAGCCGGGCTCACCGACGCCCAGGCAACGTGGTTTTGACAGGTTCTTCGGCACGTTGATCGGCGCCGGGAGTTTCTGGAACCCGTCTACGCTCATGGATGACCAGACGCTGATCCAGCCAGACTCGCCGGACTTCTATTACACCGACGCTATCACCGACCACGCCATCGAGATGATCTCTGATAACGCCGATTCCGAGAAGCCGTTCTTCATGTACATGGCGTACACGTCGCCGCACTGGCCTCTGCACGCGTTTGAGGAGGACATCGCCCGGTACGAGGGCAGGTACCGTGACGGCTGGGACGCGTTGCGGACGGCGCGCCACGAGGAGATGCGTTCCCTTGGACTGGTCGATCCGAAATGGGAGATCAGCAAGCGAGACCCTGACTCCCCGGCATGGAACGACGCGCCAGATCACGACTGGGAAGACCTCCGGATGGCGGTCTACGCAGCCCAGATAGACCGCATGGACCAGGGCATCGGACGCGTTATGGCGCAGCTCGAGGCGCAGGGCGTGGCGGGCAACACGCTGGTGATGTTCATGGCGGACAACGGTGGTTGCGCCGAGTTCTGTGCGGAGGATTCAAGCCGCCCGGATTACGCCCAGTTCAACACGCCGAACGTTGACGGATCGAGGGCCACTGTCGGGAACATCCCGGATTTGCGCCCCGGCGGCCCGGACACCTTCCAGAGCTACGACCTGCCCTGGGCCAACACATCAAACACGCCGTTCCGGCTGTTCAAGCGGTGGACGCACGAGGGCGGGATTTCGACGCCGCTCGTCATCAACTGGCCGGAACGTATCAAGTCGCCGGAGACTATCCATTCGCCAGCGCACCTGATCGACATCATGCCGACATGCCTCCAGGCCGCAGGGGCCGATTACCCGAAGGAAAACAACGGCCACGCTATTAAGCCCCTTGAGGGCGAGAGCCTTGTCCCGTCCTTCCGGGACGCCTCGTGGGAACGTGAGACCCCGATCTTCTGGGAACACGAGGGTAATCGCGCCATGAGGGACGGCGACTGGAAGCTGGTCGCCGAGTACCCGGGCGCATGGGAGCTTTACAACATCTCAGACGATCGGACCGAGTTGCACGACCGGGCGGAAGGGGAGAAGGATCGACTGATTGCGATGTCCCGGAAATACGACGCCTGGGCGGAGCGAATTGGTGTCGTCAACTGGGCCGACCGATGGGACGCCATCGGACGGAGTCCCATCGGCAAAAGAAACCACGTTGTCCGCTAGGTCGTGAACCGCTCCGGTGGTATTGTGAGCCCGAGCACGGGGCGCTGGCTGCGGTAGATCTTGATACAACCCTGTGGGGTGGCCTTCGGGTCCCGTTCTCACGCCGTCCGCGGAGCCGGAATGACGAGGTTCTTGATGACGCGCAGCGCCGCCGTAACCGGGGTCTCTGACCGAAACCAAACCCGGGGCGTGGATCGCGGTTGATGCCGATTCGTTCGCGTTGGATCGCGCTCGGCGCTGCGGCCGGAATCACGGTGGTGGTGATAGCCGTCGTCGCAGTGATTACGAGCGGTGGCGACGACTCCGGCACGCCCGCCGTGACCGCCTCGCCGACGCCCGCGAGCGCGGATGGCTCATTTGTTCCGCTCACCGCGTTCCAGGCGCGCGTCCTGGGGTTTGACGTGCTGGACGAGGTCGAGCTACCGGAGGACAATCCGTTCACAGAGGCCAAATCCGAGCTCGGACGTCTTCTTTTTTTCGATCCCCGGCTGTCTGGCAATTCCGCCGTCAGTTGTGCGTCGTGTCATCAGCCTGCCCAGGGTTGGGGCGATGGTCTACCGTTGAGCTTCGGCTATGCCGGGTCGGTACACTGGCGCAACACGCCGACCGTCATCAACTCCGCCTTCCACCCGAAGCTGGACTGGGACGGCAAGGCGCTCCGCCTGGACATCCAGGCGCAGGGGGCGATGAAGGGCGCCGTCGCCATGAACATGGACCCGGTGATGGTCGAAGAACGGCTTCGCCAGATCCCGGAATACGTAAAACGCTTTGACGACGTGTTCGGCCCCGGAGGCCCGTGGTTTACCGATGCCTCGCGCGCCATCGCCGCGTTCCAATCGACAATCCTCTCGAACAACGCGCCGTTTGATCGTTTCCTGGAGGGCGATGAGACAGCGTTGTCGGACTCCGCCCAGCGCGGTCTCAAATTGTTTACCACGACGGCGGGCTGTTCCGCCTGCCACCGTGGACGGCTCTTGACGGACGAAGATTTCCACGGGCTTGGCGTACCGGCGCCGGAGGATTTTTCGACCGACCCGGTTCGAGAGATCACGTTCAGATATCAGCTCCATGCCCGCGGCGTTTCGGAAGACGTGTACCGGACCGCGACAGACGATCCCGGGCTGTATCTCGTGACCAAGAACGACACCGACTTCGGGCAGTTCCGCACGCCGATGTTGAGGGAGCTTGGCCAGACCGCTCCGTACATGCACAACGGGGCGTTCGCGACGCTGGAGGAGGTGATCGATTTTTACGACGCCGGCGGCGGCGAATCGCCCAATCTCGATCCCCTGATCAGTCCACTCGGCCTGACCGGCCAGGATAAGGCAGATCTGCTCGCTTTCCTGCTTTCACTTACGGGCGATCCGATCCTCGTTGAGGAACCCGAGTTGCCGCCGTACGAAGTGATCAAGTGAACATCCCAACGGAAGGCCGGGTGTAGATGGCCGGTTACGTTCCACAGACGCGGGTGCCGCTTCCACCGCCCGACGCGCGCGTCAACTACACGGCGTGCGACTACTGCATCGTCGGCTGCGGGTATCGCGTGTTCACCTGGCCGGATGGCGCGGAGGGCGGGCCGCGGGCGTCTGAGAACGCGCTCGCGCTGGACTTCCCTGTGGGCTCCGGTGGGGCATGGGTCAGCCCGAACGAGCACAACTTCACTTTGGTCGATGGCGTGCGTCACCACATCGTTGTTCAGCCGGACCCGAACGCCACGGTGGTCAACCGCGGCGGCAATCACAGCATCCGCGGGGGCACGCTCGCGGGGAAGGTTTACAACCCGGACGGGCCGACATCTGACCGGCTCAAGACGCCGCTGATGCGGGTGAACGACGAGCTTGTTCCGGTGTCGTGGGACGACGCCATCGAGGTCATGCAGCGCGTTTCACGGCACGTGATCGATAAGCATGGCGCGTCGGCGTGGGGAATGAAGACCTACTCCTACAACTACTTTGAAAACACTTATGCGATCTCGAAGCTCGCCTTCAGGTCCGTCCACACGCCCGCCTACGCCCCGCATGACAAACCGGGGCCGGGCGCCGATACGCCGGGATTGACCGACTCCGGGATCATCCCGTTCAGTGCCAGTTACAAGGACTGGGGCGAGGCCGAGGTGATCTTCTTCTCCGGGACGGATCCCTTTGAGACAAAGACGGTGCTGTTCACGGAGTGGATCATGACCGGGACGCCGAAGAAGCTGATCTTCGCGACGCCCCGGCGCACGCAGGGCGTCGCGTGGGCGGAGGGCCGGGGCGGTCTCCACCTCCAGGTCATACCGGGCAGCGACACGGCCCTTCACCTGGCGATGATCCGCCTGATTATCGAAAACGGGTGGGAGGACAGGGAGTTCATCGAGAAGTGGATCGCCAACTCCTGGGAGATCGGCGCCGGGATGGGTCGTGGGACCCGGAACACGCCGGTCGAGTGGCGGACCACGTGGGGCAAGCTGGGCACAGACTACGACGGTTACGTCAAGTGGCTGTTCGAGCAGGATATTTCACGCCTTGAGCGCGCGGCGGAGATCACCGGCGTTCCGGCGGAGAAGATTCGCCTCGCGGCCGAGATGATCGCAAAGCCCGTGGACGGTGTACGGCCCAAGACGTCTTTCGGGCTGGAGAAGGGCAACTACTGGTCTAACAATTACCTGAACACGGCGTCCTACGCCGCGCTCGGGCTGATCTGCGGCGCGGGGAACCGGCCGGGCCGGATGATTTCGCGGCTGGGCGGGCACCAGCGCGGATGGAAGGGCGCGGCGTCCTACCCGCGCATACAGAGTCCGAACAAGTTGCCGGGGCGGCGGCGGCAGGAGATCGATCTCGACCGATGGGTTGAGTCCGGCAATCTGCGGTTTGCCTGGGTTATCGGCACGCTGTGGATCCAGGCGATGGCGGCTTCGGACGAGTTCTACAAGCGGTTCATCGAGCTGACCCGGGACAACCCTCATCAAGTTACAGACGCCACTCCGGAGGCCGCAGCGGAGGCTCTGATACGACGCGCGGACAGCGGCGGCATGATCGTCGTCAACTCGGAGATTTACCACCGCGCCCCGATCACGACGGAGCTTTCAGACATCGTGTTACCCGCCTGCGGATGGGGCGAAAGTGATCTCACCCGCGCCAATGGCGAGCGACGCCTGAGACTGTATGAGAAGATCGCGGACCCGCCGGGCGAGGCGCAGCCGGACTGGTGGGCGATCGCAAAATTCGGACGCGCCATGGGGTTCGAGGGTTACGATTGGGAGGACTCGAACGCGGTGTTCGAGGAGGCCTCCAAGTTCGGGCGCAACGGTGTGCTCAACTACCACCCGCTCGTGGTGATCGCGGAACGTGACGGCGTTAGAGCGCACGATCTATTGAAGAGGTACGGCACGACCGGCATACAGACTCCGATACGGTTGATCGACGCCGACCTGGTGGGAACGGAACGGCTGCACGATTCGACGCTGGAGCTGGAGTCTCCAAAGGGCGCCGGGGTGCACGAGAAATGGCTTGTGCACTTCAAGTCTCACTCCGGAAAAGCGGTCTTGAACAAAGCCCCTTGGGAGTTGTTCAGCGATTTCTACGAGCGCATCACGCCGACCGGCGACGAGCTGTGGGTCACAAGCGGCCGGTACGGGGAGGTGTGGCAATCCGCGTACGACGACATGCGGCGGCCTTACCTGGCGAACAGGACGCCTGAACACTTCGTCGAGATTCATCCCGATGACGCATCCTCCCGCGGCATCGAGAGCGGCGACTGGATAGAGATCACGAACGATGACGTCCTGATTCAGACCGGCGGGTTCACCTTCGTAGAGGGGGAGTCTTACAGCTTCTCCCGGTTGGTCGAAGAAGGCTTGATCAAAACGGGGAGCGGGCGTGTTACCGCTGTCGCCGTGGTTACGGATGTCGTGCGTCCCGGCGTGATGTTCACCAACTTCATCTGGCCGCGCTGGCCGGATTCAGCCGCCAACAGCCTGGTGCATCGCGTCCCTGACCCGATCGCGAACCGCTACAGGTTCAAGCTCGGCAAGGGACGTGTCCGAAAGACGGGCGAGTCCGAGTTCAAATGGTCGTTTGGCGAAGCGACGTTCAAGTCCCGGGCTATCGACTGACCGGGCTTCCCCGTCTCCCCTGTATCTGAAGAAACTCCGGAGTCGTTACCTGTTATTCAGGCTTCACAACTCGCTGCGCGACTTCAAATTCCAGCAGGGCCGAGCCGGTGCCGACCGGTCCGGAGGCGGCGTGTCCGCCCGGGTGACCGCCCGGATGACCGCCGGGATGGCCCGCCTCGCCGGGCGACGCTGCCGCCGAAGATCCCGCGGGCGCCCCGGCGTGCCCGCGCGTGAACGCCTCGCTGTTCACCCACGCCTGAAACGCCTCTTCCGATTCCCACCTGGTGTAAACAAAGTAGCGCGTTTCACCCTCGATCGGCCGGAGCAGCTCGAATCCTTCGAACCCCGGCATCTTCTCGACCTCGCCGGCCCGTGCGCTAAAGCGAGCCTCCAACTCCGCCCCGCGACCTTCCGGCACTTCTATCGCGTTGATCTTGACGACGCTCATTGTTACCTCCCTTGCAATCTCCGGCGTCGATTCAGGCCGGGAGCGGCTGGATCAGGTTCGCGGGAGACCGTGTTCCGTTAGTCGGACTCCCAAGGATAGGGCGTGTGCGGCGATAGTGGCCGCCCGTCTTTCAATTGCGTGTGATCCCGAGACCGCGTCCCCGTGACAACACTTAGCAGGGTTGTGGTCACTGCCATAGTGCCGCGCCTGAACTTGTCGGAAGCTGGCCTTGTCGCCTGGCCGGCAATCCGTTTTGCGCGGAGTTCGGTGGGCGACCTCGAGACAGGATGCACACCCTGGGCACACCGTAGGCACACAAGCTGGTGCTCCCGAAAGCCAACAATCAGAAACCCAGATCAGGTCCACGGCTTGTGAACGTGTCCGATAGGAGGGTCGACAACGGGCGGAGTTGTCGAATACGATAATCCTGATCTCTTGTATTTTTTTGCTCGACGGCGTTACACACAGCGAAAGACAACGCTCCGTCAGTGCGGTCGGAGGCATATCCAGTGCACGCGGGTAGCAGGTTTGCACGGCGACACAGGTCGCTGATCTTGAACGCCATCGCAGGAGCAACATTGATGTTGGTCGTCGCGTGCGGGGGCGGAGGATCTGAGCCGACGGTCGCACCAAGCGCATCTCCTCTTCCCAGCGCGTCTCCTCTCCCCAGCCCGACGCCGGACACCGGCGCTCCGGTCACCCCCACCGAAACCGTTCCCCCGGAAGACACTCCCACGCCGACTCCGACGAAGGTGCCAGAGCCGACCGCGACGAATACTCCGGTCCCGACCGCGACGCCGACTCCTGAACCGACGGCGACACCGACGCCCGTCGTGTCAAACATATTTGACGAGTTCGGATTCACGCTCCAGATGGATGAAGACAGCACGTTTGCTTCGTCCGATTTCGCACTGCGCGGCTTGACCGGTGAAGTCGCCGATGACGACCAGGGCCTGATGACATTTACGTACAACGGGGCCGATGTCGTTCTCTTCTGGAAACCGCAGGCCGGGGACACACCCCAGGCCCTTGCCGATTCGACTTACGCACTCCAGCAGGCCGGTAAACCTGACTCCGTGTTCACGCCTATCAACGATGGCGATCTAGTAGTAGACGGCCAGGCCGGAAGGTACGGCGGGTTTGCGTTTGTGGACGCCGCGGGTGAAAACGCCAGTGGAGGCCTCATCGGCGCCTGGGTGTGCCCGCAACCCGAGAGTTCATTCTCATTGACAGCGATCAGCCCGGATTCGACGGCGCTGCAGATTCGGTTCGACCGACTAGTTTCAGGATTTGAATGTGGCGCCTAACAGCAGGTTCAAAATGATGTCACGTGCAGAACTCCCCGGGGGGATCGGCATGAACCGGATACTGGCTCTCCTCGTGGTGTTCAGCCTGATCACGTCGTCGATCGCGCCTGCTTTCGCGGACAACCACTTTGGCGCGCCTCCGCCGGATGGTGGTGGTACGTTCGACCCGCCGCCGGATGGTGGTGGTACGTTTGACCCTCCGCCGGATGGTGGTGGTCACACCGACCCGCCGCCGGATGGTGGCGATCCCAACTTCGACCCGAATTTTGATCCGAACGCGGGCGGCGACCCCAACTTCGACCCAAACGCGGGTGGCGATCCAAACTTCGACCCCAAAGCGGGTGGCGACCCCAACTTCG
>CAYYRD010000034.1:0-21916 GCA_964474025.1 uncultured Dehalococcoidales bacterium
CTGGTGAACGCGCTTGGATCGCGTCGAGGCATCTTGGCTCCTCACTACGGCGGTTGGCCGCATGGCTCATGCGTCAATCATTCGCGTGGCCGCTATTATGAGTGGTCTGGTCACGCCGGGGGTTGGTTACGGTTTCCGGCGCCCCGGATTGCCCCGGCCGGTCATAACCCTGAATGGCTCATGACAGAGCCTCACTCGGATATTTCTCCAGATTTCATGCTCGACCGCCCCCGACGATCGGGGGAACCCAGGGAGTGCCGTTTGCCTGAACGTCGCGTGCTACTTATCGTCCTGGATGGCCTGGGATACAACCGGGAACGCCTGGCCGCGTTGAAAGAAGAGGCGTGGGCGAATCTGCCTTCAAGCCTCTCATCGTTACTGCTTACGCAGGCGGAATCTGTGCTGACCCGCGAGACGGGGTCCGTTGACCTGGATCCGGAAAATCTTGCGGCGGATGCCCTTCTCCCAGTGGCTGCCGAGAATTTGCCCGAAAATTCCGGCTTCGATCATGCAACCGCGAGGTTGAATACTCTTGAGGCCCTCGCCGCCGCTTCTGCCGGGACCGATGTCCTGGAGAACGTGGCGGATGTGGTCCAGACTCAGGCCGTCCGCCTGCGTTACGTCCCGATCGCGGCGAACGCCGGACATCTTGCCGATATTCGGAATTCGAACCTGACAATTCCGACAAACGCGTCGGGACGATGGGCCGGTTTTGAAGATGTCGTTCCGCCCGTTCAGGGCAATTCAGATACGGGCCACCAGCAGATAAGCAACCTGAGACTGGCACCCCAACTTCCCCTGGAGATCACGCAATCCATAGACGACGGCAGCTTCTTCAGGAACCCGGAATTGGCCGGGGTTGTGTCCCGGGCCGTGGCCGATCGGCGGCCTCTGAACTTCACCTACCTGCTGTCCGGAGTGGGCGGCTCTGATGGACGCGTCCATTCGGCCTGGAATCACCTTGAAGCGTTCTTGCGGCTCGTTTTTGAGGTCCATAACGCCGATCCCCGATTGGTTCATATGCAGGCGATTCTCGATGGCCGTGACTCGCCGGACACGTCTTCGATGACAGCGGGCGCCGGAACCGGAGGCGGCTACATCACTCGCCTCGAAGAGCTGCTCGCCAGGTACGGCGCGGAGCGCTCCCTGGCCTGGGTCATCGGGCGCAATCAGGCGATGGACCGTGACTATCGCGAACCAAACGTCCGTGCGGATTACGTTTCCGTCACCGGCGGGGAGAGCGACACCGTGCGCGGTTTCAGCGGGCTCAAACGCACTCTGACCAGGCTCCACAGAGATGGTGTCGTCGATGGCGACATCCCTGCCACGGCCGTGCTCCACGGAGCCACTCACCCGGCCCGGATTGGTCCCGGAGATGCTTTCGTGGACCTGAACTTCCGCGCCGATCGCCAACGAGCAAAGATCGCTTCACTGGCCGGCGCGCGAAACTTCCTTGACCGGGAATCCAATTCACGCGGCCGCAACTGGACGTTTGAGTGGATGCGCAACGACCTCAACCTGGACATCTGCGGACTGGCCGACTACCACCCGGAATTGGGAGCGCGGTACGGAGTCAAGGCCGCTTTTCCAAACCGGCCTCACCGGGACAACCTGCTCTCTTTGTTTCCGATGTTCGCTCCTGATGACCAGTATTTGCTCGTCGGGGAATCGGTCAAAGAATTACATATGGGCTACTTCATCCGCGGGCGCAGAGAAGAGCCCGCTACTTCCAATTACGAGGTGCGGCACATCGTGCCGTCTTTCGGTGAGCAGGAGGGCGTGGTCAACGACTCAGACGTCTACAAAGTCCCACCCATGCGAAGTGCGGAGATCACTGGCGCCCTGGTGGAGGCGATGTCCGCCGGCCGGTACCCGTTGATATGCGCCAACCTGGCAAGTACGGACATGCTCGGGCATTTACTTCCCCGCCATTTCGACGCCGCCGTCGCGGCGTATGAAGCTATTGACGTTGCTCTCGAGCGTATCGTGACCGTCGCCCGAGATTTCGGTTACCACGTCGTCGTCACGTCGGACCACGGAAACATCGAGGATGACACATCCAGTCACTCCGTTAATGATGTGCTGACAACGGTTATCGCGCCGCGCGGCCGGTTGATCCCGGCTCGGCGTGAGGTTTACCAGGCGAAATTGTTCGATGTCTCGTGGACCATTGGGAGAATTCTCGGCGTCGAGGAAGACCTGAAACGCCATATCGCGAGCGTCGGGGATACCAGTTTCGGAGGTCCGGACGTCGGCCGGCCCATCGTAGAACCGATCTGATTGGTTACCCGGGAGCGGCGCCGTCAATCCACGGTATGAGTGCAGGCCCACACGCGCTACCCGCGCAGCACTCACTTGACCCCCATGCAGGGGCTTACGTACGGTGGACAGAGCAAGACGCCGGTAAACCGACCGGGGATTAGCTGGTATTCCCCTACTTGACGGAAGTTCGAGGCCACGGCGAACGAGCGTGGACCGGAGTGCAATTGCAAACCACTGAAAAGGCTGGTCGTGAGATCGTCAGCAACTGTCAGGCTTCGATCGGTGATGAAACGGTGACGGTGAATGCGCGCATGGAACTTGTCGGGCGGGTGGCCGCGGGCCTGGCGCACGATCTAAACGGTCCCATCGGAGTGATGCTCGGTTTCACTCAACTCGCAAAAGAAAAACTTGAGTCAGATAACGCGTCCGGCACGGACGGCCTAGTTGAATATCTGAAAATGATCGAAAACGCTGGTGAGAACGCCCGCAGTCTCGCACGGGACATGTGGGATTTTGCCAAAGTAGCATCGGGCGACGTCGTCGAATTCGATTTCGCCACCTTGCTCGAGACATCCCTCCGGTTGGTGGCGCCATCGCTTCGTGTCGCTGCGATCGAGCCGCCTGAAGCCGGAGAACTGCCGCAGCAGATCGTGACCGGTGACAGAGCGCTGTGGGCACAGGCACTGGTGGGCGTGATGATCAACGCCCCGGCGGCACTGCCGGGCGGCGGAAGCTTGACATGGAAAATGCAGAAGGCAGCGGACGGAAAGTCACTGGCAGTTGAGTTCATCGCATCGCCGAACGATCCGAAGACATCGGCGACACCCCCGGCAGCAGCCAGGGACTGGGGAGGCCTGGAGTCTTCGATAGCGATAATTCGCAGCCTAGGCGGAACACTTGGACCGTCGTCTGGACCGGATGACGAACAAAGCGGGATCGGAGTATCGGTCCCGATTCAGGTTTGCCAAGGTTAATATCCGGCGGAAGGGTTTAAAGTTGGTAACTACTGGAAATCGAAATGGTTCCGAAACCGCCCTCAGTGAAGGGGATTCCAAAGTGGAAGGCGAGCCCATCCACGTCCTCATGGTTGACGATCATGAATTGATGCGTCAGGCGTACGGGACGCTTCTCGGCGAAGATCCAGATATCGAAATCGTCGGGCTGGCCGGAGATGGCCAGCAGGGCGTCTCCATGGCTGCAAAGCTCCAGCCCGATGTCGTCATCATGGACGGCCGAATGCCGCGCATGAACGGCGTCGATGCCGCAAGAATCATCCGGGAGACACAGCCGGACATCGGTATCGTGCTGCTGTCCGCATTTGACGACGATGAGTTCGTTCGCGACTTCCTTGCCGGTGACCCCAAGGGCAAGGCGTACATGCTCAAGCAGTCGCTTACCACCCTGCCTGACCTTGTCCAGGCGATTCGTGATGTATCGGAAGGAAAGACCGTACTCGCGCCGCCGATCGTCGCCAAATTGGCCGGCGCCGGAAATTCCCCGGAGAGCGCTTTCCTCGCGGAGTTGACCGAGAGGGAGCGCGAGGTTCTTGATTGCATGGCCCGGGGCTTGAACAACGCGGCCATCGCAGAAGAGCTGTTCATCCAGCCCCGGACCGTTGAACGGCACATCGGCAGCATTTTTTCAAAAATGAGGCTCCAACAACAGCCGATGGCCCATGCCAGGGTCAATGCCGTGCTCGCCTACCTCGAAGACACCGGGAGACTGAAGAGCGGTCGAGCGGCAGACAACGAAAACTGATCGAGCCGTCACAAACGAGCTAAGAGGAACGCCCCCGGATTGCCGGGGGCGTTTTCGCGTGGCCCGGTCACCGGCGTGTCTGGCTCAGTTACCCGCCCGGTCACCTACTGTGCGGTCATGCCGCCGTCAATCACGAGCTCGCTTCCGGTCACGAAACTGGATTCGTCAGATGCCAGGTACAGAATTCCGTAAGCGATATCCCCGGGAACGCCCATCCGCCCCAGTGGCGTTTTGCCCACACGCTCGTCCCGCACTCCCGGCTGTGAATGGAGACCCAGGGTCATCGGCGTGTCCACGAATCCCGGGTGTACCGAATTGACCCGGATCTTCTCGTCTGCGTATTGAATTGCGGCGGCCTTGGTGAACGTGCGAACCGCTCCTTTGGACGCGTGATATGCGGTGCCGCCCCTGCTGCCCACGTTGCCATAAATCGAAGAGATGTTGATGATCGAGCCTCCCCCGGACCTTCGCATCTCCGGGATGGCGTGCTTGGTGCCCAGGAACACGCCCTTAGCGTTCACCGCCATCACGGCATCCCAGCCATCCGAGGTCTGTTCCTCGGCGGGCGGGCGGCCCGGCGCCGATATTCCGGCGCTGTTCACCACCACATCCAGCCTGCCAAATCTTGCGACCGTCTCGGCTACGACGGCCTCCCACCGAGCCTCTTCCGTCACATCCAGCCTCTGGTAGACAGCTTCGCCGCCGCCATTAGTGATGTCTGACTCCAGCGCTGTGCCAAGTTCGTCGTTAACGTCGGCTATCACGACATGAGCGCCTTCATCGGCAAACAGTCGGGATGTGGCTTCCCCGATCCCCGACGCTCCCCCGCTGACGATAGCGACTTTGCCTTCAAGTCTCATCAATTCCCCCAGGTAACTCCGGTATCTATTGATCGAGTGCGTTGGAAGTCGGAATGTAACATGCAGCCCCAGATTCAGAGACATCCAGAGGCATCCAGGCGCGCCTCGTTGTACCCTCGTGGAATCAGAGTCCCAAGAACGGGAACATTACATCTGCCTGGAGCGCACGATGGCTGCAAATAGGACCACGCTGAAAAGGCACGAGGTGCAGCCCGAGAAACTGCGGTGGACCTGTAATGCGGCCCGCCTCGGCTTTGATTGCACGGATGAACTGAATCCGCCGACCGAGTTCATCGGCCAAGATCGGGCGGTGACTGCCGTGCAGTTCGGCCTCGGCGTGAACCGTCCCGGGTACAACATTTTTGTAACAGGGTTGACCGGAACCGGCAGGATGAGCGCCGTCGAGATGCTACTTGAGCGGGTCATCGAAGACCGGGCCGCCAACGGACAGCGTCCTGAAATCCAGGATATCTGTTTCGTCCACAACTTCGCTCAGCCGGATCATCCTGAGGCGTTGGTCCTTCCGATGGGGGGAGGACGAGAGCTGTGCTCGATGATCCTGGGATTGCGTGAGACATTGCACCGGGAGATCAACAGCGCGTTCACCAGTGATGAGTATCGAAGCGAACAGAAGAAGATCACGGACGCAGGCCAGGCGCGACGCCAGGATCTGATTCAAAAATCAGAAACTTTCGCGACCGAAAAAGGATTCGCCATACAGACCTCCCAACTCGGCATTGCTGTAATTCCCGTTGTCGATGGAAAACCCATGGAGGCCGTGCAATACCAGGCCCTCTCAGACGACGAACGGCAGGCGATTGATACGGCACGAAAGGAAGTGTCCGACCAAGTAGAAAGGGCGATGCGAGAGGTTCAGGAACGGGAGCGCCAACAGGCCGAGGAACTGGCGGCGTTAGCGCGACGAGTCGGCGAACGAACCATTCAATCTCCCTTCGCCGAGTTGTTCGAGAAGTACAACTCACTGGAAGACCTGGGCGCGTTTCTCAAAGGCCTCCACGACTACACACTGGCGCATCTGGAGATATTCCAGGGCGAGCGAGATAATTCTGAGCACGAACCCGCCAGTGGACGGTTCCCTGCTTCGCCTCCGGCCAACCCCTTCCTGCCGTTCGAGGTGAACCTGTTCGCAGACCACGGTGAGACAGAAGGCCCACCCATCGTCATCGAACGGCACCCGACATACTTCAACCTGTTCGGTCGAATTGAGCGACAGGCGGTGATGGGTACCTATGTAACCAACCACACGATGCTGCGCGCCGGGTCCATCATGTCCGCCAGCGGTGGATACCTGGTTATGCAGGCGCGAGACGTGGTCACATCGCCGGGTTCATGGGAGGCGTTGAAACGCGTCCTCCGCATTGGCCGGCTCCAGCTTGAAGACCCGGCGGATTTCATCCTGGGCCTGGCCCCGCAGGGTTTGCGACCCGAACCGGTCCCGGTGAACGTCAAGGTAATCCTCACCGGGGACATGCAGACGTACCAGATACTGGCGTCGGCGGACCCGGAGTTCTGGGAGGTGTTCAAGGTCCGGGCGGATTTTGACTCGCAGATGGACGCAACGGACGATCACGTAGAGGCCATCGGGTCGTTCATCTGCGGCGTGGTCACGGAAAACGATCTGATCCATTTCAAGCGCGACGGCGTCGGCGCAATAGTCGAGTACGCCAGCCGGATGGTCGCCGAGCAGGGCAAGTTGTCGACACGGTTCGGGTACATCAAGGACCTTATCGTGGAATCGTCATTCTGGGCGGCGCAAAGCGAAGCAGACCTGGTTCTTCGCGAGCATGTGGACAAGGCCCTGGAACAGCGCGTTTACCGCTCCGGGCTGGTCTCGGACCGCATCCAGGAAGCGATGCTGAAGGGCACCGTTATGGTTGATCTCGATGGAGATCGTGTTGGCCAGGTCAACGGTCTCGCCGTCTACCAGATGGGCGATGTCACCTTTGGCAAGCCAAACCGCATAACGGCGCGCACCTATGTCGGCCAGCAGGGCGTGGTGAACATCGAGCGGGAAGCGCGCATGAGCGGGAGCACGCACGACAAAGGCGTGCTGATCCTCGGCGGGTATCTGGGATCACAATTCGCCCAGGATATCCCGTTGTCGGTCGCCATCAGCATCGCCTTCGAACAGTCCTACGCAGGAGTTGACGGAGATTCCGCCTCGTCCACGGAGCTCTACGCCATCCTGTCCAGCCTCTCGGGCCTTCCGGTCAACCAGGGAATCGCCGTGACGGGCTCGGTGAACCAGATGGGCGATATCCAACCCATCGGCGGGGCGAACGAAAAAGTTGAGGGGTTTTTCGATCTGTGCAAAGCCGCCGGCAAGACGGGCGATGTCGGCGTCATGATTCCGCACCAGAACGTGGAGAATCTCACGCTCAGGCCTGACGTGGTGGAGGCCGTCAAGAATGGTGAGTTCCATGTCTACGCCGTCAAGACGATCAATGATGGCGTGGAGGTGCTGACGGGCGTGGCGGCCGGCGAGGCTGACGCACGTGGACGCTATCCGAAAGGCACCGTTAACTCCCTTGTATCGGAGCGTTTGAGAGAAATGGCGGAGTCCATGAAATTGTTCTCGCGCTCTTGAGGCGGCCCCGGTGATCGGCGGGTGGCGAGGGGCACGTCTGAATCGCCCTAACTCGTAGCGCCTGCTACTCGTAGACGCGATTCAACCGTGGCACAGTACGCGACCGGGAATCGAAATCCGCGGTCATGATGGAATAGCAGGCGAATTCAGGGTGTCGACCGAAATCGCTCCGGTCTGCCAGATGAGCGCCCGGAAATGAATGCCCGGATTGTGAATACCGGGGCATGAACCGCCTGAACACCAGGATCCGTTCGACCAGCTACGGCTGGTGGGTCGCGATAACCGGTTCGCTCAACATGGCGTTGACGTCCGGACCCACGTTCCACGCGCAAAGCGTGATATTCGCCGCCGTTGAAGCCCAGACAGGCTGGAGCCGCACGCTGGTGTCGGGCGTCGGGACTTTCGGCCGATTCGGCGGAGCTTTGCTCGGCCCTGTTGAGGGATATCTCGCGGATCGGTTCGGCCCTGCGTGGATGATGCTCATCGGGCTGATGATCGGCGGCATCGGATTCATCATGCTGTCCCAGATGGGCGACAGCCCGATCATTTACTACGTCGCCTACTTCATTCTGTCGCTCGGGTTTTCCGCCGGCGGGTTCGTGCCGGCGACGACGGCCGTCGCGAAGTGGCTGCCGAGCCGCCGGGCGACCGGCATAGCGATCGTGCTAGCCGGCAGCAGCATCGGCGGTTTCATGGTCCCGGCGATCTCCTGGGGAATAAAACAGTACGGGTTCGAAGCGACGATGATCTCGATCGGCGTAGCTGGCCTCGTCGTGGCTCCAGGATTTTTCTGGGCCATGTCCCGCCGCGGAATCCGGCCCGGGCAGGAACCGTCTAATCAATCCTCCGAAACTTCGGCGATCGTCGACGACGGGTCGTTCACCCTGCGAGAAGCGCTTCATACGCGCACATTCTGGGTGATCGCATCGGCGCATACGATGTCCAACCTGTCTACGGCCGCCGTCTCGGCACACCTTGTTCTCCACCTGACCGACATCGGGATATCAGACTTGAAGGCGGCAGGCGTCATTCCGTTATTCGTCGGAATCGCTTTCTTTGCTCAACTCGGCGGTGGCCTGGTCGGGGACCGCCTGGACAAGCGTTACATGCTTTCGGTCAGCATGCTCGTCCAGGCCATTTCGATGATCACACTGGCGTACGCCACCGGTTACTCCGGAGCGGTGTTATTCGCCGTGCTCTGGGGAGTTGGCTTCGGCACCAGGACGCCAGTACTCCATGCTCTCCGGGGCGATTATTTCGGCAGCCGTTATTTTGGCTCCATCCTCGGGATGTCAAGTTTTCCGATGATCGTGGGAATGACGGCGACGCCGGTGCTGGTCGGGCTGGCTTTTGACCTGCAGGGCACGTACCGCTGGGCGTTCCTGTTCACCGCAATAACCGCCCTGATAGGGTCGGGGTTAATCCTGTTCGCGAGGCGGCCCGTACGGCCGTCACGCGGGTATCAGGCATCGTAGTCGGCGCCTCAAACGCATCCGCCGCCAATCCTGTCCAGGGAACCGCCCTTCGCAGCGGACCGCTGGTAACATGCCGCCGACTCCAGAACGAACATGCGAGCGGGCAATCCGTAATGCTTTCCGTTCTCCGAAGCGGAGCTTTCCTGCCCACCCCGAGGATCTCCTGACGCCATTACGACATATCCCCAACAACGACACTATTGTCATCCCCGCAGCCGGGCAGGTGTACATCGTCGGCGAAGACTGTGAATGCGGGCGGGCATGAACCGCCTGACGACAAAGGTCCGTTCAACCAGTTACGGCTGGTGGGTGGCCATTGCAGGGTCACTCAACATGGCGTTGACGTCCGGCCCCACTTTCCACGCCCAGAGCGTCATCTTCGCCGCCGTGGAGGCCCAGACAGGGTGGAGCCGGACACTTGTCTCCGGAGTCGGCACCTTCGGCCGATTTGGCGGCGCCATGCTGGGACCGATCGAAGGCTTCATGGTGGACCGCATCGGATCTGCCTGGATGATGCTCGTCGGCCTGACGATAGGCGGGTTGGGGTTCCTGTTGTTGTCGCAGATGGGCGACAGCGCAATCATCTACTACGTCGCCTACTTCATCCTGTCGCTCGGCTTTTCCGGCGGCGGGTTCGTACCGGCGACCTCCGCGGTGGCGAAGTGGTTGCCGACCCGCCGCGCCACCGGAATAGCCATCGTCCTCGCCGGGAGCAGCATCGGCGGATTCATGGTTCCGGCCATCTCCTGGGGTATCAAACACCACGGATTCGAAGCGACCATGATGTCGATGGGTATCGCCGGCATCGTGGTGGCCCCGGGGTTTTTCTGGGCCTTCTCCCGCCGTGGCGCCCGTCCCGGCGAACAGGCGGCAGATGATCCAGAGAAGGACGGGCCGGTGGATGACGACGGCTCGTTCACCCTTCGCGAGGCCCTGCACACACGCACTTTCTGGACCCTGTCCGCCACGCACGCGCTGGCCAACCTCTCCACGGCAGCCATATCTGCACACCTTGTCCTGCACCTGACCGACATCGGCATACCCGATCTCAAGGCCGCAGGTGTGATTCCGATATTCGTCGGCATAGCTTTCTTCGCACAACTCGGCGGAGGCATCATCGGGGACAAGGTTGACAAGCGATTCATGCTTTCGACAAGCCTGTCGATTCAGACGGTCGCGATAATCGTCCTCGCTTACGCGAGCACCTACACCGGCGCTGTAGTGTTCGCCGTCCTCTGGGGAGTTGGATTTGGCAGTCGAGGCCCGATACTGCACGCCCTCAGGGCTGATTATTTTGGCTCCAGGTATTTCGGGTCCATCCTGGGGATCGCAAGTTTCCCGATGATCATGGGCATGACGGCAACGCCGGTGCTAGTCGGCCTGGCGTATGACCTGCAGGGCACTTACAGGTGGGCCTTTCTGACCACCGCCGTCACCGCCTTCATGGCAGCCGGGTTGATCCTGTCGGCACGACGCCCTGTCCGGCCTGTCAGGCAGGACGCCCCGGAGATGTCTGGCGGCGTCGCCGGTGAACCCGTGACAGACACTCCGGGCGGTTCATAGGCACGACTCCACTGGTATGATTCCGCCGCCTGATTTGCGGGCTCCGAGTGTCCACTCACTCCCATATCGATAAGGATTCAGTGATCTATGCCCGATAGCGACATCTGCTTCACGCCTGCGACTGAACAGGCACGCATGGTCCGTGATGGCGAGATCTCCGCTGTCGAACTGATGCAGACACATCTCGATCAGATTGAGCTCGTGAACCCCGCCGTCAATGCAGTTGTCACCCTGGTGGGCGACGAGGCACTCGCCGGCGCTGCTGATGCCGACAAGGCGCAGGCAAGTGGAGCGGAACTCGGACCCCTTCACGGTCTACCGGCCGGGATCAAGGACCTCGTTGATACTAAAGGGATCCGCACGACGATGGGTTCTTCGATCTACGCCGAAAACGTTCCCACATCAGACGCCCTGATCGTGAGCCGGATGAAGTCCGCCGGAGCCATTGTCCTGGGCAAGACCAACACGCCCGAGTTTGGCGCCGGATCCCAGACCTTCAACCAGGTGTTCGGTGCCACGCTGAACCCGTACGACACTTCACGCACCTGCGGCGGGAGCAGTGGCGGGTCGGGCGTCGGTCTTGCTTGCGGCATGTTCCCGACGACGGTGGGCACAGACCTTGGCGGTTCGCTGCGAAACCCGGCCTCGTGGTCGAACGTGGTTGGTTTACGGCCCTCTCCCGGGCGCGTCCCTGCGGCGGGCGCACTTCCCTGGACGAGCATGAGCACGGCGGGACCGATGGGCCGAACGGTCGCCGATGTAGCGCTGCAGCTATCCGTGCAGGCCGGTCCCGATCCGGTGGTTCCGTCTTCCTTGCAAGAAGATCCATCACGTTTTGCTGATGCCCTGGACCGGGACTTTGCCGGGACGCGCATCGCCTGGAGCCGGGATCTCGGCGGCAGACCGATCGAGCCGGTGCAGACGCAAGTACTGGACGCTCAACGACATGTCTTTGAGGACATCGGCTGTATGGTTGAGGACGCCGAACCTGATCTCTCCGAGGCCGACTCCGTTTTTCAGGCGCTTCGTGCATACGCCTTTGCCCACGGCCAGGAACAGAACCTGAAGAACCACCGCGACATGCTTAAAGACACGGTGATCTGGAACGCCGAGGAGGGCCTCCGACTCAGCGCCCTAGATGTTGCGAAGGCGGAGGCAACGCGGACCGAGTTGTACCGCCGGATAATCGCGTTCTTTAACGAGTACGACTACCTGGCGCTGCCGGTGACAAGCGTCCCGCCCTTCTCCGTCGATATCCCCTACCCGACAGTGGTCAACGGCGTGGAGATGAAGACATACATCGACTGGATGTGGCCTTGCATGGACATCACAGTCATCGCCTGCCCGGCGATATCGGTCCCGGCCGGGTTCACTCCAGACGGTCTGCCGGTGGGCCTCCAACTGGTCTCAGCGCCGCAAACCGACTTCGAGCTACTGCAGTTGGCGCACGCATTTGAGGGAGCGACAGGGTTCTGGAAACAACGGCCGGGCGTCGTGGGCTAGGCCCTTCCCTTCTCCCGGTCGGGAGAAGGTGCAGGAATAGGGGGTCCTTCGACAGAAGGACGGTGCGCGAGCGCGTTGATCAAGAGAACACTTGAGCCAACCAACGCAGGACCGTAGCGCGAACCTATACCCCCAACAACTCCTCACGCAGTCGCGCCGCCACAATCTCAGGCTCTCCCGGCTGCATATTGAAGGCGTTGATCTCCAGCTCGTTATGGTCCGGGTCGAACCTGATCCCTATGCGTGGATCACCCTCCATCAACCCGGCGCGCACGTTTGGCCCTGAAGGACCGTCCCATTCCGGGGTCAACTTCACGACGACGTTCGGCAGGAAGAACCGGAAGTCATCCTGGCGGATTGACACTTCCAATCCATCGATGCCGTCCACGGCATCAAACACCGGCCCCAACGCGACCCGGTACCCGGCAATCTCAGCCTCTTCGTCGTGTTCGACGTACAACTTGAGTGCCATCCACAGCCCGACCATCTCTTCGCGAGACACCTTGTGCGGCCGGCCGATGGCGTGATTCGGGCTGTGATTGGCCAGCGCCGCCGCGACGAGATCCCTGCGGCCAAACAACATCCCGGTCGCCTGCGGTCCCCGGATTTCCTTGCCCCCTGAGACCGTCACCAGGTCGGCGCCTTCTGAGATATACCGGCTCAGGTTGCTCCGGGGCGGCAGCATCGCCGCCGCGTCCACGATCACGGGAACGCCACGGGCGTGGGCTACATCGACCGTTTCCGACAGCGTCGGGCCTCGGCGACTGATACGCGGGGCCAGCAGAAACGCCACGGCCGCGGTGTTGTCATTGATCGCTGCGTCGATCTCATCGGTGGTCCAGGATTGGGCGTCGCCGACCTCCTCCAGCGATGCGCCGGTGAAGGTGTACATGTGGCTGTAACCGCCGCGATGCGCCTTGGCGATCACGATCTCGTCCTTCACACCGGTTGTGTCCGGCAGTTGAAGAATCTTTGCTGTGTCCAGCCCGGTCATGCAGGCGGCGGCCGATAGCACGATGCCACTTCCGGCGCCGGCGGTGACCATCCCGGCCTCGGCCCCGGTTATCTCCGCCATAAACTCGCCGACCTTGCTATTTAACTCGGCGACCGGCACGTAGGACTGCGAGGCCTGGACCATGGCCTCGATCACTTCGGGCCGCATCCGGGACCCGCCGTGGTCCGTGTTGGTGCCACCGGCGTGGATCATGGGCCGGATACCGATCTCTTCATAGATCGGGTTGATAGGGAGGCGTGATTCGGTCATCAGTATTCTTCCTTCACGTTTGATGCCATCAAGGCTCCACGCCCAGCCAGATCTGCATCTCGGATACACCCACCTCGAACTCGCGATCAGTATTGCGTTGCAACGTGAGGTAGGCCTTTGCACGGCGAATGTCATCGACCTGGTAGATCACGATCATGTACTCCGGCGTGTCGGCATCCACAAACACCAGTGCGCCGTTGATGCCGACCGCAGCGCGCTCACGCGCAGACGTATCGAACAGTCGTTTCCAGCGGTTCTGGTCGGTGACCTGGAAACGAGTTACTACCGCCGCCAACTGTTGGACCTGCGTGTCGATATGCAGCCCGTCGTTATGTCTGCTGAAGTCCGAATCTAACTTCTCCTTCACCCTCACCCTCTCCCGCCTGGAGAGGAAATCTGGAAGTCGTAATGATTACCTGTCCCCTACCGAGCCGTCCTGTTTGATCGGCGTTGCCCCCTCGATGTCCTTGTCCTCAAACGGCCACTTCTTGAGGCCGGACTCGGACAGCGTAATGCCAAGGCCCGGTCCCGTCGGCACGGTCAGGTAACCGTCCTTTAATTCGATCGGGTTCTCGATCAAATCCACCTTCGGTTCCTCGTGCTCTCCCGTGTACTCCTGCAATGCGAAATTCGGGATGCAGGCGTCGAGCTGGACACATGCCGCCGTGCTGACCGGGCTGAGCGGATTGTGCGGGATCACCTTGACGTGCTGCGCCTCGGCCATCGCCGCAACCTTCTTGCTGCCGCTGAGTCCGCCAACCAGGCATACGTCCGGCCGAACGTACGCCGCTCCCTTGTTCTCCAGTATCTGCTGGAACTCAAAAATGGTCGTGAACCGCTCTCCGGTTGCGATCGGGATGTTGCACTGGGCCTGCACATCGCCCATGCGCGCCGGGCTGTCGGGCAACATAGGGTCTTCGTAAAAATACGGGTCGAACTGCTCCAGCCGGCGCCCGAGCCATGTCGACTCCGCCGGGTTCATCTGCCGGTGAATCTCCACGCAGAGGTCGGCATCCCGCCCGACAGCCTCTCGGACCGCGCCGACCCGCTCTACGGCGTTGTCGGCCCACTCGGTGTACGTGTGGAACGACGGATAATCGTGCTGGAACGCCGGAAAGCGAACCGCCGTGAATCCGTCCTTCACCGCCTTTGCCGCGTTGGCGGCGAGTGATTGCGCCGTATCACCAAGCACATGGATATAGCAACGGACCCGGTCGCGCGTCTTCCCGCCCATCAACTCCCAGATCGGCACGCCGAGGCGCTTCCCCTTGATGTCCCACAGCGCGATATCGATCGCCGAGAGGGCCGCATTGACCACTGAGCCCATGAAATGGGAGTTCCGGTACAAGAACTGGAAGTGGTGCTCAATCTTCGATGGGTCTTTCCCGAGCAGGTAGGGCTCCATCGTTTTGATCATCGTCTCGGTCGGCCTCTGCCATCCGTGCACACCGGCCTCGCCGATTCCGACCGTCCCGTCTTCGCAGTGGATCTTAATAAGTAACCACCTGCTCCAGAGGATTGTCTCGATTCGTTCGATCTTTGTGGGATTCAACTTCAACTCCGGTCAATGCGAGTGGTTCGGGATAGCGACGCGGAGACGTTACGACGAGGCCGAGAGCTATGCAACAGTAGTTGCGACCTGATGCCCGCTGACTAATCGGGATGCAATGCGAGTCACGCGGTGATATAACCCGGGCGATGAATACTTCACGGGATAAATATGACCTGATCCTCCGGGGCGGCACGGTTTATGACGGAAGCGGCGACGACCCGTTCACGGCCGATGTTGGAGTTACCGGGGACCGCATCACTGCGCTCGGAGACCTCGCGGAAGCGGCCGCCGACAACGACATTGACGTCTCCGGAATGGCAGTTTCGCCGGGCTTCATCGACGTCCATTCACACGACGACTTCCACGTGCTATCCAGCCCGGACGTGGAACACAACACCCTCCAGGGGATCACGACGGTCGTCGTCGGCAACTGTGGTTTTGGCGCAGCACCGTACGGCACAGCTGCAGCGCGGATGGGCGCCCTGTACGAGTTGCCACCGGAGGTGAAACCCTGGGACGGATATGCGGGATACCTGGCGACGGTTGATCAAGTCAGACCCTCGTTGAACGTCGCCGCGCTTGTCGGCCACAACACCCTCCGTCTGGACGCCATGGGCGACAACCAGGAAGTCCCACCTTCAATCGACCAGGTCACGCACATGGCGGGATGGATTGCCGAGGGAATGGAAGCGGGAGCGGTCGGCTTCTCCACCGGCCTCATCTATGAGCCCGGCCGCTACTCAACAACGGACGAGATAGCTGCCGTGGCAACCGTCGCAGGAGGCTACGGAGGCGTCTACACCAGTCACATCCGTAACGAGGCAGGAGAGCTGTTACAGGCCGTTGAAGAGGCGCTGGTTGTTGGCGAAATGAGCGGGTGCTCGGTGCAGATCTCGCACCACAAGGTGTCCGGCAGCGACAACTGGGGCGCTATCGAACGTTCGATTGAGATGATCGAGGCCGCCCGCGAACGTGGGATGGACGTCACCGCGGACCAGTATCCGTACACCAGCGGTAGCACCCGGTTGGCGGCCGTCCTCCAGAACGGTGCATTGACCGACGGCAACGGCGGCCTTGGCCGGGTGCAGGCGGAGGATGTGCTCGTCGCAACTTGCACCGAGCGGCCGGAGTACGAGGGTCGGTCTCTCGCGTCTTTCGTGGATGAATGGGACCTGGTCGCCGAGGACGCCGCTCAGAGGATCGTCGACGAGGGCGGCGACCACGTATACGCCGTGATTTTCATGATGGACGAGGGCGATGTTCGACGTGTCATGGCCCATCCAACGACGATGATCGGCACGGACGGCATCCCCGCCGGCTCGAAGCCACACCCGAGGGCCTGGGGCACCTGCCCGCGCATCCTTGGCCGCTACGTCCGGCACGAAGGCGTCATCAGCCTCCCGGACGCCATACACAAGATGTCCGGCATGCCGGCGCACAAGTTCCAGTTGGCGGGCCGTGGCTACGTGAGAGAAGGCGGGTTCGCCGATCTAGTCGTGTTCGACCCAGACACGGTCATCGACCAGGCCACATACGAAGAGCCGAAGACGCCGCCGACCGGGATGCCCCACGTCATAGTGAACGGAAAGATTGTGGTGCGCGATAGCTTTCATACACATGCGGAGGCCGGTCGTGCTTTGAGGCGCGGGCGGGAGTAAACGAGTCGTTCCGATCTATCCTCACCCGATATGAGAGGAGGTTCAGTTTTCGGATAAATCTGCGAGCTGTTCCGGCGACGGTCGCGACTAACATTGCCTGGTCCCAGGTGACAGCGCCCTTCGAGGGCCTCAGGGCATTTTGACGAACTTCAAGGCTCAAAATGTTCAGCCCTGAAAGATATGTATCTGATCGATAAGCCGAACTTCAAAGTATGTGGCCGCTGACGTGAACACCAGCGCACCGAGGCTCTCGAAGGGCCGGATTCACTAGCAACGCCCTGTTTCCGCGAACGCGTTAGTGCCAGCGCGGTTTACCCGGTCGGCGCGGCCAAATGGTGTTCCGTCCTGGCCTGGTACTGGTTCGCTATCGCCAGCAGCCGCGACTCTGTCCAGGCGCGACCCGTGAACTGGAGCGAGGTCGGCATCCCGCGATCCCCGAAACCGTTGGGGACAGCGATAGCCGGTAGCCCCGCCAGGTTGCCGGGCGCGCCGATCGGCGCCGATGTTGTTGGGCGTGACGAGCGGTCGAGGCCGGTCGTTAGAAGTGGCGCGACGTTTCCCGTGGTTGGGCCGACTATCGCGTCGTACTCGGCGGTTATCCGGTCATATGCCACGGAAACATGTCGCCGGACGCGCATCGCCCTCAGGTAATCGCGGGCCGGGATCGTCGCATGCACATGCGGCTTCACCCGGCAACTGGGCGCCCGCAGTTGCATGATCCGGCCGTCTTCGATGATGTCCTCGAAGGCCGAGGCGCCCTCCGCTGCGATGATGATCCGAGCCGCCTGTGGTGCTGGCATATCCGGCAGCGTCACCTCCTCGACCGTCCCGATCTCTCGAAGCGTGTCCAACGACTCCTTGATGTTATCCACGATCTCGGGCTCCGTACCCTGGTCCCAACCGGCAGGAATCGCGAACCGGAACCCTTCACGCCGTGTGTCTGGTGCAGGGTGCCGGAATGTGCGTTGGACGGACGTCGGGTCGTTTTCGTCCGGGCCTGCAATTGCATCCAGCACCAGCCCGCAGTCCTCGGCGGACCGGCAAAGTGGGCCGAGCTTGTCCAGCGTCCACGACAGCGCCATCGCCCCGTACCGGCTCACGCGTCCGTAGGTGGGGCGCAACCCGCTGATTCCGCAGTAAGAAGCCGGGGTGATGATCGACCCAAAGGTCTCGGAGCCGATGGCGAACGGCAGCAGTCGTGCCCCGACCGCGGCGCCGGAACCTGATGAAGATCCACCGGCCCAGGACTCGCGATCCCACGGATTACGACCCGGCCCGGTCCACGCCGCGTCAAGTTCCTCGTAGCCCATCCCTCCGGCCAGCTCCACCATCGCCAGCTTTGCCACCAGGACCGCTCCGGCCTGTTCCAACCGCTGCACCACCGTGCCGTCGAAATCAAACACCTGGTCCCGGAACGGTGTGGCTCCCCAGGTCGTTGGCGCGCCAACGGCCGCGAGCAGGTCCTTGGCGCCCCATGGAATACCGTGCAAGGGTCCCCGATCATGCCCGGCGGCGAGCTCGGCCTCTGCACGCTCAGCCTCACGCATCCCGCGTTCTTCCATGATCGTGGCTACAGCGTTTAGCTCGCGTCCGGTCGAATCCAGGGCGTCCATAGCGGCCCGTGCAAGGGCCGTGGGTGTCGTCTCGCCCGATCGAAGCTTCGCGCCCAGTTCTCCGATAGAAAGTCCAAGAAGTGGATCAGGCGCCATCAGGAGTCCTGCCCTTCAATGGCGCTGAAGGCAGAATCCGGCTCATCGCCGTTCGACAGTTCCCACCGGCGCAACTCCTCGGCGGCGTCCTCAAGCTGCTGCGCAGTTCTGATGAGCACCTCGCGCTGATCGTCGTCGAGCCGATCGCCGAAGCGCTGTAGCGCCGCCGTGGCCATCGACGGAATCTCGGCGTTTGATGGCATTACAACTTCCCCTGTGTGCTGAACCGATGGCTGCGTTTCTTAATGAATGCGGTCGTAATCTTCGTCGTAGTCGTCGGGTTTGGCCGGACCGTCCGAAGGTTCATCCGCTTCTTCAGAATCAACTGGAAGATCCCAGGGGTGAATCCGCGTCCGGCGCTGCGAGGATCGATCCCCGGTCAGCCCGCCAACCAGTCCATCCAGCGCACCGGCCAATCCGCCAAGAAGGCCAGTGCCCAGGCCAGCGACATCCGCGGCCGTGTCTGCGATCTCCCGTCCGACTTCACCGACTTTTTCGGCAGCAGAACCGTCCGGTTCTCGCTTTTCCTTCTCGCCGTGTTCGTTCTTATCTGGCATTGGTGGCCCCCTCGTGTGCGTCCGCAGGTTAGCATCCGCTGCCACGCTTGAGGCGCAGGTCGGCAGCAATGAGGAACGGCAATTTGAAGATCACCGGCATAACAATCGACGTCGTCACCCGAGATGTGGGCGGCACCGGCCTGGAGTCTGACCTGGGGCGTTTTGGCGGCGAAGTGTCCCAGGGTTTGCTGCGGATCACGACCGACGAAGGTGTAGAGGGCAACTCCTTCATCGGCGATTTCCGCAGCGGCGGCCGTAGTCTCTTCGATCCTATCCTCAAGGTGCTAAAACCCGAGCTAATCGGCAAAGACGCCAGCGCCCGGGAGTGGCTGTGGAATCGACTCGGCATTCTGGGCGCGCGACGCGGCGTCACTTTCCCCGCATGGGCGCCGGTCGATGTGGCGCTCTGGGACCTGGCCGGAAAAGCAGCCGGAATGCCGGTCTTCCGGCTGCTCGGGGCGGCAAGCGAAGAGACCGAGGTTTACGCCACCTATCCACCCCGACACGAAGCGCCCGCCGGGTATGTCGAAGAGGCGAGGGACATCGTCAACCGCGGCTTTCGCGCCTACAAAATCCACCCCGGCATGCTGTCCACCGCAGACACAGTAAAGATGGTCGAGGGCGTCCGGTCTGAAGTTGGCGACGAAATAACGCTCATGCTCGATCCCAACAACAACTACGACTTCCGCAAAGCGCTAACGGTGGGCCGGGCATTGGACGCGAATCGCTTCCACTGGTTTGAGGACCCGGTGCCCTGGGACGACTTCGACGCCGTGGTCGAGTTGTCTCGTAGGCTGGACACCCCGCTCGCCATGAGCGACCTGGCCGGGTACCTGTTCCGCGAGCCCGCCCATTACATCCGGCTGGGGGCGCCTCGGATCCTGAGAGCCACGGCCCGTAAACACGGCATAACCGGGATGCGGAAGATCGCCGGGATGGCCGAGGCGTTCGGTCTGAATTGCGAAATCGGCACTGCAGGCAACTCGCACATGAACGCCGCCAACCTGCACACGATCTGCTCGATCGGCAACTGCGACTATTACGAGTGGTGGATGCCCGCCGAGGCACACCAGTTCGGGCTGGTCGATCATTACGGTCTGAACGACCGCATGACACTCGAAGCGCCGGAGACCCCCGGTCTCGGTTGCGAACTGGACGAGGAGTGGATTGCATCACATCGGACGGCGACGCTTGAATGAGGTAACCGGCGTTGAACCGACAAGGCGTCGCCAACACCCAAACGGGCGGTTGGATCAGCGAAACTTGCTGTGAATCGCTACCTGTGAGGATTAAACTGCGCGTAACCGATTAATAACCCGGCACGCATCCACCGAACAGTCACCGCACCGGCAATCAGACATGATGATCGCTCCACGACGAATACCTGTTCGCCTTCAACGCGGTCCGTTGATGCTGCTTTCGTCTGTGCTTCTTGCGCTCGCACTGACCATCTACTTCGGCGCCTGGGCCGTATCTGCCAACGTCGACGCCCGGTCACTTCGTTACATAGACGACTCCGGCGTCACTCCTGATAATACGCAGGCGGCTGCGCTTGCCGATGGCGAAACCACGGGCGTCGAGCACACGTTCCTCTTTCTCTGCCCGTTCCACTAATCAATAGCCCGTTGGATGCCGGTTCGCATGACCGCCGGACAGGCCAACGACGGAGAAACCACCCTGAGTACAGAGAACGGCGCCCCGGAGATCGGGCCTGGCCCGCCGACCGCCGTCGATCAGATGGCGCCGGTTGCGTTCTTCCAGCACACCTGGAAGCACTACGCATGGGTGATCGTCATCGTCGCCGCCGTCGCTCAGATGGTCGGTAGCTCGATCCGCATGGCGTTCGGGGTTTTCGTCGATCCGCTGGTCGAAGGTTTTGGCTGGACACCCGGCAGCGTCTCTCTTGCCTACTCGGCCAGCACCGTTGTGACCGCCGTCTTCTCCCCTGCTGCGGGATACCTGGGCGTTCGATATGGCGCACGAAAGGCGATGCTTGCCGGGACATCCCTGTTCTTCATCGGGATGATGGGAACGGCGCAAATCACGGAACTCTGGCATTTGTACCTCTGGTACGGCGTCTTCCTCGGCGCAGCGCAAGCCCTGTTCCTGATCCCCGCCATGCCGGCCGTCGCCCAGTGGTTCCGGCGTCACCTCGGACTGGGTTCCGGGCTGGTGATGATCTCATGGGGTCTTGGCCCGGCGATTATGGTCCAGGTGATGGCCTTCCTTATCGAATCTGCTGACTGGAAGGGCACCTTCCAGATCACCGGCGTAATCGGCACCGTAATAATGCTCGGGCTCATAACCGTGTTCAGAAACTCGCCAGCAGATCGCGGCTCCAGGCCCTACGGATGGCTCCCGGGTGATGTGCCCCAGGTCACATCCGGGAGAATATTTGTCGTCAAAGCCCGGGAATTCCAGCGTCACATCCGGCACACCAACGCCTTCTGGAACCTCATCAATATCCACTTCCTTGGCTGTGTAGGACACGCCGTCATCCTGGTGATGATCGTGCCTTACGGGACCTCGCAGGGTCTGTCCGCCACGACGGCCGCCGGGGTCCTGAGCACCCTGTCCGCCGTGAGCCTGTTTACCCGTTTTGCCACGCCCGTTCTTGGCGATCGCATGGGCAGCAAGGGCGTGATGTTCGTTTCGTACCTGCTCCAGGGCGTGACCGTGCTACTTCTCCTTGGCGCCGATACCGTACTTACGTTCTACGTGTTCGCCTTCGCCTTCGGGATTGGCTATGGCGGCGAGGGATCGGTGTTCGCCGTTATCAACCGGCAGTACTACGGCCAGGCGCCTCAGAACTCCACCTTCGGGTGGCAGCTTGCAGGCGCCGGCCTGGGCATGGCGCTCGGCGCTGCGCTGGCCGGAGTTACCCACGACCTGACAGGTTCTTACAACACCGCCATCGTGCTATCCGCCGTGTTCAGCCTGCTGGGCGCCGCATCAATACTGGTGCTGGAGACGACCAAACGGCTTCTCATTCCAGACTGGGACAGGGCGATATTGAACGCCTCAGGAGACGATCCCGCTGCCGCCGCTGAAACCAAAGGTTCCCCGGCAACAGCGGGCGACTAGTCCCGGGTCTGAGAGGTGGTCCCGGAAAACTGGACAGTGTGATAAGTGGAATCGCTGCCTGCA
>CAYYRD010000035.1:0-20235 GCA_964474025.1 uncultured Dehalococcoidales bacterium
CGGCCATACGAGATCGCTTTCCGGCATGCCGAACGGCTCAAGCGTCAACTCGGTGATCACGTCCAGCGCCGGACGAGCAGTGATCTTTTCGATCACCAGCTTGAGGTACTGAAAACCCTCGCCGGAGTAGGAGTACCTCTCGCCGGGCTCGAAATACATCTTGAGCGGGCCGTCGTCCCGCTGGCGTTGCCAGTTTGGGAACCCGCCCTGGTGGCTGAGGACGTGCCGTGCCGTGACTTTCTTGATGCGGGGATCGGCCAGGTATGGCTCATCCAGGTAGTCGTTGAGCGGCGTGTCCAGGTCCAGCAATCCGGCGTTCCGGAGTTTCAAAACGCCGTACGTAAACAACGGTTTGGTAATGGACGCGACCTCGAACACCGTGTCCGTCGTGAGAGGGCGTCCCGTCGATGCGTCGGCGGTTCCATATGCGCCGGTCCACGCGACCTCTCCATCCCTGATGAGCGCTATCGACGCGCCCGCGATTCCGGTCTCCGCCATCGCCTTCGGGATATGTTCGCCCGTGTGCGAAGCGATGGACTCGATGGACGCGCAGTTGTGGTCAGGGGTTATCAAGTCGTCGTTTATCCGTTCGTGTATGGGCGTGTCTCGGTCAACGTCACCGCGCCGCCGACCGAAACTGCGCCATCGTCGTGCAGTTCGGTGCGGAGTAGCGAACCGACGCCCTGGTTGACGGTCACCGCTCGTCCGACATGGGCGACAAAAGCCACCGCCCCGGAGCCGGTGGCCTCGTCTTCAAAGATGTTGTGCTCTGGCACGAAAACACGCACGCGCACAAGGCCCGCCCGCTCGTCCTCCCACGCCCAGCAGTAAGCGAACCCGATGTCATCCGGCGACGCTGCAAGGGCGTTTATCTCTGTCGGAGAATCGTACTGAACAAACTCCATCGATGGCGACCATTCCGGGCGGCCGCGTATCCAGGTGGTGTCGCCGTCAAACCGCACCGGGACTACCCCGGCGGGTGGCCGTACCGCATCCACGGCATACCCGTCATGATTCAGCAGCCACGCGGTGCCGACAAGCGGGTGTCCGGCGAACGGCAACTCGGCGGCGGGGGTGAATATCTGTAACGCCCCTGAGTCAGGGTCGTCCACGAATACGGTCTCGGAGAAGTTCAGGTCCGTTGCCACTGCCTGGCGTCGCTCCGCCGAGAAAACGCCGCCGGCCACGAAGACGCCGAGCGGGTTGCCGCCGCCTCCGTCTGCGCCGACGAACACCTTGAGGACGTGTAGTCCGGGGGGCGCGGTCAAGAGGTCCCACCGGGAAGCTCGAGCACGCTCCATGAAATCTGGCGGTCGCCGTCAACGCGCCCGTTCAGATCGATCATCATCGGCACAAGCAGATCCAGGCAAACCGTGTTGTCCACACCGCCGCAATCGACGGGCCGGAATCCGAGGTCCGCTATCAAACTCCCCGTCACGTCCCGTGCATCTTCGTCGCCACCTGCAAACCAGACATCACGTTGCCGGTCCGATGGCCCGACCGGTTCCGTGAGGGTGTTGAAAAAGGTCGATTTGAACGCGGCGACCACGCGCGCTCCGTCCCCGATAGCGTCTGCTGTTACTTGGGCCCCGGATTTTCCGGTACCGATCAACCCGCGCATCGGGTTGCTGGCGTCGATCACGATCTTGCCCCTGAGGGCGTCGGCGTTGTCCTGTGCGAACTGCTCGACTGTTCCATACGGGATGGCGATGGCGACGACCTCGGCGTCACTCAATCCTTCGGCCTGGGCAACGACAGTCGCTCCCGTGGGCGCATCCACGCCGGACGGGTTGCGCGACCCGATCGTGACCGTGTGCCCCGCTGCGACCCAGCCGGGCGCAAGACCGCTGGCTATCCGGCCACTTCCGATGATGGCGATGTTGGTCATGGCGGCAGACCTCATACAGGTGGTTGGAGACTCGATTCCGTTCGGCGAAATACTACCCGGGAATGCCGGGCGTGAGGGATCGATTCTACTGGGTCCCGTGGTAGACTCCGGCCCGCCAAATACGTTACTGGCACGTATCTGAATATCGCAATCAAGACGGATTTCTTGCCCGTCCAAGGAGCCTCATTTGGTGGACCTTCAGTACTTCCCACTTCCCGGCGCGACGATCGACGAGATCGACACCCCCGCCATCATCGTCGACCTCAACGTTGCCGAGGCCAATATCGCCCGCCTCCAGGCCTATGGCGACGCGAACGGCACGAGCATCCGCCCGCACTCCAAGACGCACAAAAGCCCGGTTTTCGCACGCAAGCAGATCGAGGCAGGGGCCATCGGAATCTGCTGTGCCAAGGTGGGCGAGGCCGAGGCGATGGTGGCCGGCGGCGTCAAGAACATCTTGATCCCGAACCAGGTCGTCGGAGCAAGCAAGATCACCCGTCTTGTCGCGCTGGCGTCTGAGGCCAACATAGTCGTGGCCGCCGATGACCCGGGAAACGTGAAACAGCTTTCCGAGGCTGCGAGCGGGGCGGGCAAAGAGATCGGCGTCATCGTCGAGGTCAACGTCGGCATGAACCGCTGCGGCACCGAGCCGGGCGAGGACACGACGGCACTGGCCCGGGTGATCACGGACGCCCCCGGACTCCGGTTCGACGGTGTGATGGGCTATGAAGGCCACACCGTCGCGGTGCGGGAAGAGTCCGAGCGGCGTGCGAACGCCGAGGGAGCTATGGCCAGCCTGATCGCCGCCGTGGAAAACATCGAGGCTGCCGGGATGCCGGTAAACGTGGTCAGCGCTGCCGGCACGGGGACCTACAACATCACCGGCAAGATGGACCGCATAACTGACCTTCAGTGCGGTTCGTACATCTTCATGGACGGCGACTACCTCGAGGTGTTTGAAGACTTCAAGCCGGCTCTCACGGTGCTGGCGACGGTGATCAGCCGGCCGACCTCGGACCGCGCTGTGCTCGACACCGGCATGAAGGCGATGTCGATCGATCGCGGCCTGCCGCTGGTCGTGGATCAGCCCGGCGCGCAGTACGACAAGATATCGGAAGAGCACGGGATCATGTCGGTCGAGGGCGACGCGCAACGGCTGAAGGTTGGAGACAAGGTCCAGCTTCGCCCGATGCACGGCGACACGACGATCAATCTTCATTCCCACTACTTCGGCGTGCGAAATGGCCGCCTGGACTCCGTTATCGAGATCGCCGGGCGGGGGCGCTTCCGCTAAGGGCTAACCCGGCCCGAAGGCCACAGGAGGACTTATGCACCACATCAAGCACGGGATATTCGTCGGGATCCTCGTCAGTCTCGCCTTCCTGGCCGTGATCGGCATTCTGGTCGGGCTGCTCGTCGGGATCGTGGTCGGGGCGATTGGTGGAATCATTGGTGGCGTGATCGGGTTCTTCTTCATGCTCATCAGCCCGTTCCGAAGAGGAAGTGGCGGCTCCGCGGGGGCGTGAGCGCGGGCGAAGTATTTCGGACGCGTCGCGGCCCTTTGAGGCGCACGCCGGGTTCAAATGTCGACGTGGTCGAGTGCGCTCATGGCATCGCCCACCACGTCGATGAGCACCGGCTGCCCGGCCATCGTTGCATCCGTGATCGCGCCCGGCAGTTGATCCAGCCTGTTGACCCGAAGGCCGACAGCCCCGAATGACTCCGCCAACCCGACGAAGTCGGGGTTAACGAGATCAGTCCCAATCACCCGACCGCCAAAACGTCCGTTGACCTGGTCGTTCTGAGAAGCGCCGTACTTCCCGTTGTTAAAAAGCACGGTAACCAGGTCAATACGATGCTGCACCGCCGTCGCGAGGTCACCGATGGCGTACGAGAATCCACCGTCGCCGCACAGCGCGATCACGGTTCGATCAGGGCTTCCGGCCTTGGCGCCAAGCGCTAGCGGGAAGGCGTACCCGAGCGTAGTCATGTACGAAGCGGACGTGAGCGTGCCGGGCTGGAGGATGTCAAAAGCGGAGCGCATCCAGCGTGTGCCCACGGTCACACCCCCGACCATTACCGTGTCGGCAGGGAGCCGGGCACGAAGTTCCTCAAACATGGCGACCTGATCCGGGAAACGGCCCCGCAACAGTTGCCTTCGCCTGTCATGCACCTCGGCGAGCAGCTCTGGATCCCAGTTGGACCTGAATGCGCGGTTCTCCAGAGCGGCGTGGAGGGCTGATAGCGCTACCCGGGCATCGCCGATGATCGAGACAGCCGGGTTGTACGACTCACCCGGAATCGTCGGATCGATATCGATGTGGATGACCTGCTGGTTCCCGGCGATGTCCCATCGGGTGGTTTCCGATCTGGCGAACCGGCTCCCGAGGACCAGGATCACGTCCGCAGCGGTGAGCAGTTCTTCCGCAGCGGGATCGCCGTAACCCGGGGAAGGCACCTCGAACGCAAGCGGGTGCGTGTCCGGCAGCGCGCCCTGGGCGTCACGGCTGTGGAGCACGGGCGCGCCGAGGGCCGTTGCCAGTTGCTCAAGTTCTCCCGAAGCCCCCGCCCTGATCACCCCGTCCCCGGCCCACATCAGTGGCTTCACCGAGTTCGCGAGGATGTCGGCAGCGCTGGACACATGGTCCGGGGGGACGTCCGGTCTCGGGTACTCGTCACGCTCCATGAAATCGAACTCCCGCGTCGACCCCAGGAAATCGTGCGGAATCTCGACCTCCACCGGTTGAGGACGGCCCGTCTTTAGCTGTTTGAAAGCCTCGTGTATCAGGCCCGGGATCTCGTCCGCCGAATCGGCTCGCTGTCGCCACTTGGTGACGGGAGCCATGAACTCGAGTTGATCGTTGATCTCGTGGAGCGAACCGCGTTCTCCATACAACTCGTGGCTGGCGATCTGGCCCGAGAGCAGGAGCACGGGAGAGTTTCCCGCCATCGCCGTCGCCATCGCGGCGCCTGCGTTGTATGCCCCCGGCCCCGGAACGACCAGCGCCACGCCGGGCACTCCGCGAGTTCGGGCATAGCCGTCGGCTGCGAACACGGCCGTTTGTTCGTGTCGACAGGTGATCAGGTTGATGCCCGGAGCTTCCAGGAAACCGTCGTATATGTGCATCACCTGCATGCCGGGGACGGCAAAAACCGTGTCCACGCCCTCGGCCAGTAGTTGTTGCACGACGGCGTGGCCGCCCGTCATCTGAACCAATCTGTGCTCCCGTCCGATAAAGCCGTGCGCGCTTGTCTGTACGCACACAGCGCCCTACCCTACCGGCCACCCGACACACTTGCATCACCGGGCATCACTGGAGTGACACATTGGCCGATAAGAAGAAGGTCCTGGTAACCGGAGCGAGCGGCCTGATTGGCGGGCTCGTGATCGAGCATCTGGGCGACAAATACGAGCTAAGCGGGCTCGCACGCCGGCCCGTCGATGGCATCAAGAGTCTGCAGGCGGACATCACGGACGCCGAGGGGATAAAGCCTGCGTTTGAGGGCATCCACACCGTTCTACATCTGGCGGCCGCAACCGCCGGCCTGACGGAGGACTGGGAGGGAACCTTCCCGATCACGGTCCAGGGAACGCTGAACGTCTACGAGGCGGCGCGTGAAGCCGGCGTGAAACGCGTCGTGTTCATGAGTTCCGGCAACACGCAGCTCGGGTTCATGTTTGACCGGTCGGGGCCTTACTGGAAGCTGGCGAACATGCGTGAGGACGACCCCGACTTCCCGACCGAATGGCGGATGATCACGATCGAAGACGGACCCTATCCGAACAATCCGTACGCGGTCGCCAAGTCGTTCGGCGAGAACCTGGGGCTTCTTTACTCCGAATTGCATGGGATTTCGACGCTGGTCATCAAGCTTGGCGGCGTGCTGGAAGAGAATCGCCCGCACGTCCGGGGAATCTGGCCGGGGTTCCTGGACCAGATGGACGCCGTAGACATGATCGATCGCTGTATCAGCGCACCGGACGACCTGATGTATGACGCCTTCAACGCCATATCAAACAACAAGTGGCGATGGCGTGAGATCCAGCACGGGGCCGATGTCCTGGGCTGGGTGCCAAAGGGCAGCGCCGAGATAGCGGCGGCCCGTGACGGAATCGTGCCGGGACACGAGCACGGCCCGTCCACGCCACCGGACTACGAGGGCTATCACGGTTAACTACGCCCGCGTCCGGGGAATAGTTAGCTGATCACCTCTTCGACGGTGGTCGCTGTTGCGCCCGCGCCAACCATCTGCTCGATGGCCCGCTCGCCGTCCCCGGCCTCCACATCCACGGCGCCGATGGCATCAGTGAGCAGGTAGGTTTCGAAGCCGATGCGGCGCGCGTCGAGCACCGTGTGGAGCACGCAATAGTCCGTCGCCAGCCCTCCGACGAACACGCGTGTCACGCCCGCCGCCTTGAGTTGTCCCTCGAGGTCTGAGTCAAGGAAACCCGAATACGCGTCCACCTCGGGGTCGCTGCCTTTCTTGACGTTCACGTAGCCGCCCGGCAGATGGAGATCGGGATGCAGTTGCGCGCCGCGGCTTCCCTGCACGCAGTGCGGCGGCCAGGGGCCACCCGATTCGGCAAACGAAGAGTGTCCCGCCGGGTGCCAGTCCTGTGTTGCGTAGACGAGACCGCCCCGCTCGCTGAACGCCGCCGCGACCCGCGTCATCGTCCGCGCCACCTCTTCACCGGTGGCAACGGCCAGAGCGCCGCCGGGGCAGAAATCGTTCTGGACATCGACGATCACGAGAGCATCTTCCCCGGTAAGGTTCATCGAAATCCCCGCTCTATCTCACGACAATGTGCCGAGTACAAGGTCACCGCGTCACCCGACGATCACGAGGTGCACTTCAAAAGGGCCATGTATGCCGTCCACTATCGTCGCCGCTATATCCCCGGTCCGGCTCGGACCGGAGATGAGATTCATCGAGCCTTCAATCGTTCCGCCCTGGTATGCAGCCCGCTCCAGGGTGAACAGCTCGTCCAGTGACGGCAGCACGTCACCGCGGTTGAGGATGGCGATGTGCCGCCCGGGGGCAAGCGAGACCAGTCGTGAAAGCCCCTTCCGGGGGTGAAGCACGACGGTGCCCGTCTCGGCGATGGCGTAATCAACACCCGTGATTCCGACATCGGAATCGAACGCCGCCTGCTTCAGTGCGGCGATGTCCCCTCCCGCCCAACCAACAGCCGCTACCCCCGGTGTAATACCCCGGGCATGCAGGGCGGCATCGACCGGGACGGCGTCAAAAACGTCTTGCTCTGATCGCAACACGTTCTTCACGCCGGCGTCTGTGCAGATCCGGGCAATAACATCCGCCGCGTCCTCGGGTGACGCGACACGGTGTACGTTCCACCCGGCGCCCGCGGCGGATTCCGCGACGGCGTCGAGCAAAACATCAGCAGTCTCCGCCATCTCACGGCGTACGCCATCCGCGGCAGACTTCACCTCATCGGGCGTCAAGGCGAGATGCGTGGCGCTGTCCGGTTCCGGTGTCCCCGGGGACCTGCCGAGCGCCCCCCGCACCCGACCGAGAAACGCGGCACGTCCCGTGATGGCCATCAGGTTTGACCTCGCGAGCGGCGCTTCTTGAATCGGTCCCGGAACGGCGATGAGGCCGTGAGTGGCAGGTCCCGGCTGCGTGTCCAGCCGGAGAGCGGCGGCGGGAGTCTCCTGAACATCCCTCCCCGTGCGAACGAACGGCCCAGCAGATTCGCTATTTTGCCGCCCGCACGGAACCTGCCCGGCTTCATGTTGCCGTATCGCCAGGCTTTCCATACCAGCCCTTCCACCCGCCCCACGCCACGCACTTCCGTCGGTCCCTCGACAACCTGTTGCCGCAGGTGGAGCAGCATGTTCGGTATATCGATCCGCACCGGGCACGCCTCCCGACACGCCCCGCACAGGGAAGAAGCGAAGGGCAAATCCTTTGCCTGCTTGAGCCCGGACAGCACCGGCGAAACCACCGCGCCTATCGGCCCGGGATAGACCCAACCGTAGCTGTGCCCGCCCACCTTCCGATACACAGGGCAGGCATTCAGGCAGGCGCCGCAGCGCAGGCAGTAAAGGGACTCCCGTAACTTTGGATCGGCCAGCAATCGCATCCGGCCGTTGTCCACGATCACGAGATGGAACTCTTCCGGTCCGTCTTCTTCCTCGTCACGACGCGGTCCGTTCACCATCGTGATGTAACTGCTGATGCGCTGGCCGGTCGCCGATCGTATGAGGATGCGGAGCATCATCCCGAGGTCTTGCATGGAGGGGACGATCTTCTCCATGCCCATCACCGCCACGTGCACACGGGGGATCGAGGTGCACATCCGTCCGTTGCCCTCGTTGGTGACGAGGACGATGCTGCCGCTCTCGGCGACGGCGAAGTTGACGCCGGTTACAGACATATCGGCCCGCTGGAAGGTCTCACGGAGCATCCCCCGCGCCGTGGTGGTTAACTCTTCCGGCGTCTGCCCCGGGTCCGTCCCGGTCTTCTCAGCGAACATCTCTGTGACCTGTTCCTGAGACTTGTGAATCGCCGGGGCGATGATGTGATACGGCGCTTCACCGGCTAACTGGATTATGTATTCACCGAGGTCCGTTTCGACCGCCTCGATTCCGACAGCTTCCATCTCGTGGGCGAGGCTCATCTCCTCGGACACCATCGACTTGCTCTTGATGACGGTCTTCACGTCACGGGTACGCGCCAGGTTCAGGATGTACTCGGTCGCCGCCGCAGAGTCCGCGGCGAAAAACACGTTGCCACCGTTTGCATCGACTTTGTCCGTCAGCATCTCCAGGTAGTAGTCGAGGTTGGCGATCGTGTGCTCTTTAATCGCCCGGCCGCGGTCACGCTGCTCGTCCCAGCCTTCGGTGGCGGCTCCGGCGAACTGGCGGTTCGTGTGGAAACCGTTGTAGACGGCCTCCAGCGACTCCTGGATGACTGGATCGGCGAGCGTATCCGCCGCACCCTGCTTGAAGCGCTCGGTCTTCGGCAGCATCAGTCCCGCGCTCCATTTGCCTGGTCGCGCGGGCCGGTCGCTTCATCCAGTATCTCGGCGATGTGCCGAACCTGCTGGTCCGATCCGCGCCGCCTCAGGCCGCCCGCCATGTGCAAGATGCAGCCGGTGTCCCCGGCCACTATCGTCGATGCGCCCGTGGCCGCTGCGTTATCCAGCTTTTCGTCCAGCATGGCCGTCGAGACATCGGCGAACTTCACGGCAAACGTCCCACCGAAACCGCAACAAACCTCCGGTCGATTCATCGGCAGCATCTCCAGGCCATTCACCCGCCCGAGAAGCTCCGCCGGTTGATGGTCAACGCCAAGCTCACGCTCGAGGTGGCAGCACTGGTGATAAGTTGCCGTGTCCTTTAGCTGTGCGCCGAGACCTGAGAAAGGATCGTCCTCCCCGAGCACGTCCACGAGAAATTCCGTGAACTCGTAGATGCGCTCCCCCACGCGCCGGGCGCGCTCCTGTTCCGCACGGTCACCCTCGAACATCTCGCTGTAGAACTTCCGGACCATCGCCCCGCATGAGCCTGATGGCACGATGATCGGATCTGAACTGGCGTCGAAAACGTCCAGGAAATGCCGCGCCACCTCGCGAGCCTCGCTCCGAAACCCGGAATTAAAGGCTGGCTGGCCGCAGCAGGTCTGGCCCTCGGGGAATTCGACCTCCACCCCGAGACGTTCAAGCACGTTGACGACGCTCTCGCCGACCTCGGGCCGGAACTGATCCACGAGGCAAGTCACGAATAGCTGGACGCGAGTTGGGCGGGCGGGTTGTTTTGACATCGCGGCCAAACGTAGCAGAACGAGTGCGCGCCGGGAAGTACGGCGGGGTTGTACACAACAACTTACGTTTGATTAGCAACAGCGATGGACGTGGTGGCGGAATGCGATACGCCACCATTCCCCTCACCTGAATCTTCTCCCAACTGGAGAGGGGGGGTCGCAGCGCACCACCGCTGGCGTTGAACGCGAATGAATGTGCCCCTTCGAGAGCCTAAGGGCGCTGCGGGTTCAACTCAGGACACTGCCGTGGAAGCCCCGGGCGCTGCTGAGGCGCAACGGTCGTTTCCCCGCCCATCAACGTTAAATCATATCAATAGCGTGAAAATCCCCATCTCGTGATAACCTTCCCCGGCTCCTCTTTGATACCGCTACCCAGAGTTCTGGAATCCCCGCTTGGCAGAAAATAAGTACGACGTAACTATCGTCGGCGCAGGCATCATCGGCCTGTCGACGGCGCTCACCCTGCTGGAACGCCATCCCGGCCTCAAGATCGCACTGCTGGAAAAGGGCAACGACATCGCCCAGCAGCAGACCGGCCACAACAGCGGCGTCATCCACTCCGGCATCTACTACCGGCCCGGCTCGTTCAAGGCGCAGTTCTGTGTCGAGGGCCGCGCCTCGATGGTGAAGTTCTGCCAGGAGAACGAGATCCCTTACCGGGAGATCGGAAAAGTAATCGTCGCCACGGACGAGGTCCAGCGTGAACGCCTGAAGGTCCTCGAAGAGCGCGGCACAGCGAACGATGTGGAAGGACTGCGACTTGTCGACCAGGACGAACTGGCGGAGCTTGAGCCGCACGTCAGAGGGGTCGCAGCCCTGTTCGCCCCCAAAACCGGGATCGTCAATTACCAGGACGTGTCTCGCGTCTACGCCGATAAGGTCCAGGCGGCGGGAGCGGAGATCCACCTGAACTCCAAAGTGGAGAGTTTTGAACGCCACAACGGGTTGATCTATGTCGAGACCGAAAACGGCGAGTTCGTGGCAAAGAACATCATCAACTGCGCCGGCCTGCACTCCGACCGGATCGCCCGGCTGATGGGCGTGGACCCGGGGCTGCATATCATCCCGTTCCGGGGTGAGTACTACACCATCAAGAAAGAACGGGAGTACCTGGTCAAGCACCTCATCTACCCGGTGCCGGACCCCGCTTTCCCATTCCTCGGCGTTCACTTCACTCACAACATGAAGGGCTACGTCGAGGCCGGTCCAAACGCCGTGCTCGCCATGCGGCGCGAGGGGTACCGCAAACGTGATTTTTCCATCGGCGACAGCTGGGAGACCTTCACCTTTGGCGGGTTCTGGAAGATGACGGCCCGTGACTGGAAGACCGGTTTCTACGAGGTCAATCGATCGCTCAGGAAGAGTGTCTTCATCAAGGACCTCCAGAAAATGATCCCGGAGATCCAGAAGTCTGACCTCGGCGCCGGCGGGTCGGGCGTTCGCGCCCAGGCGGTCGACAACCACGGCAACCTGCTCGACGACTTCCGCATCGCCCAGACCGAGGGCGCGGTACACGTGCTCAACGCCCCGTCGCCGGGCGCAACCTCCTCGCTGGTGATAGGCAACAAGGTCGCCGACATGGCTGAAGAAACCTTCGCGCTGGCGTAATTAAGCCTCCCTCACAACTTCATCACGCCCCTGTTGGTAGCCTCCTCGCGATCGAGATTACGGATTGCTCGATCGACCCGGGGAGAAGTCATGGATCATCAGGTAGACGTGCGCGGCCACTCAGGTGAAGAAGGCAAACACGGGCACGCCGCGCCCGCACTGACCCTTGAACCCGCCGACCCGATGAGTTGTGTCGGCCCTGACGGAGTACATGCCTGCGGCGGTCACGGCACCGACGACGGCATCTGCCGTCACGCTGACGGCACCTCCCACGGATGCGGCGCCTGCCCGAACTGCCGGATGGATGAACCGGCGGTCGCCCGGAGTTAAACGGGGCCACCCAAACCCGGGTGGCGAAGGCTAGCCGCGCCCCATCCACACGCCATCGGCGAGCGGACTGTCCGGTTCAGCTTCGTGTAATCGCCTCACCAGTTCCATCGATGCAATGAAGGCATCGACCTGGCCCGCCAGATATTCGGCCGTGACGCCGCCGCGCAGGTCGATCACGTGCTTCAGCCACATCGACCCGTACGGCCCCAGATCTGTGTCGTTATCCACGAGCGCGACGCCCGTAACCAGGTTCCAGTTCAACCTGTCAGTAAACCTGTGCGCCCAGTTAAGCGCCCCAGCACCGCCGATGGGCCGCCTCGGGTAGTAAAAAAGCAGGTCTATCAGCGAGATGTCGCCGCCCGTGACGTAAAGCCGTGGGTCGGGATCTGGCATGATCCGGATGGTTCGGTCATCGTCTAGCAAGATCTGAAAACGATTCCCTCCGTCCAACTCCCTGTCCACGACGCGCCATGACACCGGCGGTGGCGCGAGTTCCAGGGCGTCACGCACGATGACGAGCGCGTCTTTTCCGGGCAGGATCAGATCAGGCAGAGCGGTCACCTCTTCTGATTGGCCACGTGGGGCGAATATGCGATGAGGATACGCGATAACGTCCGCCGCGTTCATAACGTCCGCACAACGCGACCCCCCTCCAGACCTCCTCTCTCCCAGGGAGGAGGTTCAAAACGCCTCCTCCTGATTCAGGAGGGAGTTCGGGGGACGGTTACTCACCGTGTCAGCGCGGAAGGGCGGTCCCTGGAGAGCCCGGGGCGTACTGCCATACGCCCCTACGTTTGGAGCGAGCCTCTTACTCAACACCCCCGGATAACTGCCCGATTGGGCCTCAGCGGGCGTTTGCGTGCTTCTTCTGACCCTGCTCGCGGCCGCGCTTGAGTTGTGAAAGTGTCATCTTGCGGAGGCGAACCGTGTTCGGTGTCACCTCCAGGCACTCATCGGACATGATGAACTCGAGCGCTTCTTCCAGCGTCAGGCTCTTGTGCATCGCGAGGTGCTCGGTCGCGTCCGCCGCGGCCGCCCGCATGTTGGTCTGCTTCTTGGGCTTCGTCGGGTTCACATCCATATCCTGAGAACGCGGGTTCTCCCCGACGATCATGCCCTCGTACACCTGCGTGCCCGGAGCGACAAAAAGCTGGCCGCGGTCCTGCAGGCTCTGGAGTGCGTATCCGGTCGTCTGGCCGCTGCGATCCGCCACGAGGCTCCCCGTGCGGCGCGTGCGAAGCTCGCCGTGCCACGGTTCGTAACCTTCAAAAACGTGGTTCGCTATTCCCGTACCCCGGGACTCGATCAGGAACTCGTTATGGAACCCGATCAGTCCTCGGGCCGGGACAACGAACTCCGTTCGTACCCGGCCCTGGCCGTGGTTGACCATCTCAAGCATGCGGGCCTTGCGCGCCGCCATCAGCCTGGAAACAGCGCCCATGTGCTCGTCAGGGACGTCGATCGACAGCCGTTCCATGGGCTCGTTCAGTTTGCCATCTATGACCCTTGTCACCACCTCCGGCTTGCCCACCGTCAACTCAAATCCCTCACGCCGCATTATCTCGATGAGGATCGCTAGCTGAAGTTCTCCCCTGCCCTGGACGATCCAAGTATCTGGCCGGTCGGACGCCAACACCCTGATCGAAACGTTGCCGATGATTTCCTGGTTAAGCCGATTCTCCAGGAGCCGGGCCGTTAACTTGTCGCCATCTTTGCCGGCCAGCGGCGAAGTATTGATGCCGATGGTCATCGACAGGCTTGGCTCGTCGACCGCTATGACGGGTAGCGGGCGCGGATCCTCAAGATCCGCCAGCGTCTCGCCGATCGTCACATCCGGTAGCCCGGCGATCGCTATGATCTCGCCCGGACCGGCTTCTTCCGCATCAACCCGTTCGAGGGCTTCGGTCACATAGAGTTCGGTGATCTTGACGCGCTCGATGCTTCCATCGACACGACAGTGGGCGACCTGCTGCCCGCGCTTGATAACGCCCTGGCGAACCCGGCATAGCGCCAGCCGCCCAACATAAAGCGAGGCGTCCAGGTTGGTCACCAGCGCCTGCAGAGGGTGGTCATCCTCGTACGTTGGCGCCGGGATGGAGGCCATGATCGTCTTGAACAGCGGAGTCAGGTTGACCCCGGGCATCTCCATGTCGTCGGTCGCCGTTCCGGTGCGGGCGTTGGTGTACACGATCGGGAAGTCGATCTGGTCGTCGTCGGCGCCGAGGTCCAGGAACAACTCGTAAACCTCGTCCACGACTTCCTTGATCCTGGCATCAGCGCGGTCAATCTTGTTTATGACAAGAATTACGGGGAGGTGAGCCTCAAGCGACTTCCTGAGGACGAAACGGGTCTGCGGAAGCGGGCCTTCGCTGGCGTCCACCAGCAAGAGCACGCCGTCCACCATCGTGAGGCCGCGCTCTACCTCGCCGCCGAAGTCGGCGTGGCCGGGCGTATCGATGATATTTATCTTGGTGTCGCCCCACCACACGGCCGTGTTCTTGGCCAGGATGGTGATGCCCTTCTCGCGTTCCAGCTCGTTGGAGTCCATCACGCGGTCCACGAGTTCTTCGTGTTCGGTGAACGAGCCGGACTGCTGGAGCATCGCGTCGACCAGCGTGGTCTTGCCGTGGTCGACGTGGGCGATGATCGCCACGTTACGGCGATCTGAACGAGTCTGCGTGGACATTTTGCCTCTGATGCGCGCCCGGGGCCGATATGCGATTCCGGAAACGCGAGACGGTCCGGAACCAGCGGTCGAATCCGCGTTCCGGACCGTGTGTTACTTGCTCAGGCCGGGCGCTCGACAGTGCGTAGAGCATGGCCCGACGAATTTCGTCGCGATAAGCGTACCACCGAAGGACACTGCAGGCATCCGTGTATTACCGCGACCGACGGCGATTCCGGCGCGCCACAAGCGCGTCGCTGATACGGGACCGGCGCGATTAGCCCTGTTGCTTTTTCCACTCTTCGTACTCGGCCCGCGCATCGTCGCGAAGCGGGTAGTACTTCCGGAGGTCTCCGCCTTCAAGCAATCGAATACGGGTGAACTCTTCCCACTCGACGTGCTCGGAAGCCTTCTCCAGCAATTGCGGGGCGAGGGCGATCGGCACGTTCACAGCGCCATCGTCGTCCGCGATCACGATATCGCCCGGCATCACGAGCGTTCCGCCGCATGCGATGGGCTCGTTCACGGCGAAGGGCATGATGTCGGTCTGCGTGTGGTGGTTTGGGGACACCCCACGCAACCACATCCCGATATCCAGCTTTGATGCTTCTTCGACGTCACGTATCACGCCATCAATCACGATTCCCGCACCGCCGCGTCCCTGGAAATAGGTCAGCATCATCGAGCCAAAGACGCCGCTGGACATGTCTCCCCGGCCGTCAACGACCACCACGTCGCCGGGCTGCGTGTGATAGAGCGCATGACGGTGGAGTTGTTTTTCAGGATCCCTGTACTCTTCCTGCGGGTACAGGTCTTCCCGCATCGGCATGTACTGCAAGGTGATGGCCGGGCCGCAGATCGACTTCCCGGGGGTGTAAGGAAGCGGGCCAAGGATCTGGGCGTCTCTCACGCCGAGCCGATTCAGTTCGCTGGTAGCGGTCGCGCTGCCGATTTTTGACAGTCCGTCAACCAGCGCTTTTGCCGGGCGTTCGATATCGTGCGTCTGGACCATGATTCTCCCTGGTATCTTTCGTGAGCGATTTCGGGGTGTGCCAGGATTCGCGTAACCGGGCATATCGCAGACCGGCCCATTTTTGACGGGCCAGATCGCCCACGTTACCGCAGGCTGGTCAGTTCAGCACGGTCTCGCCCACACATTTGGACCACAATAAAGCAGAGAATCTGAGTGCATGATGCAGAGTGACAACATCTCAGACCGCCCCCGCGGCCTTGCGCCGTTGTGGACGCCGGAACAGATCGCGCTGCGCGTCGCCGGTGTCGCCGGCGAGATCGACCGGGATTACACGTCGGACCCGCCGGTGCTGGTCGGGGCGCTCAAAGGAGCATTCATTTTTCTTGCCGATCTCGTACGGCAATTGCGAACACCCGTCGAGATAGAGTTCATGCGGCTCTCGAGTTACAACCTCGGCACAGACAGTTCGGGCCATGTGCGTGTCGCGTGGGGGCCGAGTCGCGAATCCATCGAAGGCCGTCCGGTCATCATCGTCGAAGACATAATCGACACCGGCCTGACCACGAACGTGGCGCTCCAGCACCTGCGGCGCAAGCGCCCTTCGTCGTTGAGGGTATGCACGCTGCTGGATCGTCCCGAACGTCGCGCCGTGAACATCAAACCGGACTACGTCGGCTTCACCTTCTCCGGGCAGTTCGTGGTCGGGTACGGGCTGGACCTCGACCAGCAGTACCGGGGCCTTCCCGGGATTTACGGGTTGGACGACGGCGGTTAACGCCGGCCCGAAAACAGCCCACCTCCCGCTCTGCGCCCGTTCAGTCCAGCGACGTTTCCGGCAGCCCGGCCAGGGGTTCATCATCGTCCACCGCCCTTCCACCCCGTCGCAACTCCGGGGATGCGATGACGATCAGGATCACCACTGCCAATCCGATGGCAGAAGGAACGATTACGCCGATGTGAGGGCTAAACGCGGAGGCGAGCGCACCCGACATCAATCCGCCGAGCGCGCCAACCCCCCATGTCACTTGCTGCAGGCCGAGAATCCTCGCCCGCGCCTCAGGCGGCGTCTCGCGAAGCAACAACGCCGTGGTCATGACGAAAAATACCTGGCCGACGGCCCCGAGCAGCACCAGAAGAGCGAGGGTCGCCGGTAACCACGTTGACGCGCCGAGCGGGATGCCAATAGCGAATGCGACGAGCACGCCTGCTATCAAAGGCCGTCCCGGCCTGGCAACCCTGGCCACAAACATCGCCATTAGCGCGGAGCCAAGTAATTCACCGATCGGCATGGTCCCGTTGAGCAATCCCAGTAATCCAGCGCCCCCGCCAAACACTTCTTTCGCAAACACAGGCACCAGGATCATGAAGTTGAACGCAAGCATTTCCGCGGCGAGAGATATCGCCGTGACGCCCAGCAGTATTCGACTGCGACGGACGTGGCCAAAACCTTCGAACAGGTCACGTACAAATGACGCGCGTTCGGTCGAAACTCGGTCATCCGCGGTCCGAACTGATCTTTCTGGCGCCCGCGGCACGAGGAAAACGACCAGTACAGAAATGCTTGCCAGCCCCAGGAATATGAACCCGGGATCCAGAAACAAAAGCAGAGAACCGGTTATCACCGGTCCCGCTATGAACACCGTCGTGATCGCGAACTCGTCCAACGCCAGCGCTGTGGTCAACTGGCGCGGAGGAACGACGTCCGCCATGAACGCCCGGCGGGAAGGGATTGTGGACCCGCTTGCGACGGCGCGCAGCGTAGCGATCACGAACAGCGGCGCAAGTTCATGTGGAAACAGGAATAACGACGTCGCCATCACCAGCGATAGCGCCGCACGGCTGGAAATGCCGAGCCGGATCAGGCGGGCACGGCCGTACCTGTCCGCCAGTACGCCCCCGATGGGACCGGCGAACATCTGGGGCGCCATGAATGTCACCAGAACAAGAGAGACGAGGAAAGGAGACCCGGATTCCTCTACGACCACCCAGCCGAGCGTCGTCAGTGTGGCGCCAACACTCAGGCCACCGGCCATCGTGACGCACAGAAGGCGACGAAACACCGGATTGCGAAGGGCATCTACCGCCTCAATTGACCGCATGGGGCGAGTATAGGAGCGGCATGCCCCTGAACTCTATGCGGTATCAACGCGTTTCCTGGGCAGTCGATACGACTGGAAAGGCCGTCGAAAAAGGCTTGCCAGGCTGGTCCGCCGGGGACCGATCACCCAGGCCGGTATCCCGCGCTGTGGATTACTGACCGGGCGGGGCGACGGCGGCCCTGCGAGATCCACATCGGTCACCGTCGGCGTAAATCCATGTCCGGTGGCACGGGCATACGCATCGGCGATGTTGTCTGCGGAAATGGCGTAATCGACCGTCAACTCCAGCTTCCCGACTCCGGTCCAGACTCCGTGGGCGTCTTCCAGGTCATCGGTCACGGAGTCTTCCGTGGCGAGGTTCTGCTCGTCGTAGCCGAAGTAGATGCCCTCCTTCCCGATACCGTCCACTGCGGCCAGGTAATCGCTGCGCCGTCCCAACTCCGGCGCGTTCTGCGGGATAACGAGGAACCCCGGGTGCTGCGCTCGGGCGTATTCCCCGATAGCAAGCACGAACTCGACGATCTCATCCTCCGCGAACTCGCGACCGCGTTCTGCGAAATACTCGTAAGCGTCGATGATCTCCAGTTACACGCCGTCGAAACCGGCGGCAAGAATTCGGTCCAGGTAGGCACCTTCCCCGCCGAAAACAATGCTCTGCCAGTCCGGGTCCCAGTACCGAACTTTGAAGTTTCCGTCCCAGTTCGGGTTCACCGAATCCAGCCATTCCGGATCGCCGGTTTCCATCGGTCCCGCCAGTAGTACCGATAGTCCCCCGCCTCACCGATGCTCATGTAGGCGATCACCAGCCCCGGTTCGGGGAGGGCCGAGCGAAGCTGTGCGATTTCCTATCCGTTGAACTCACCTTCCGGGCCGCCGTCCCACGAATAACCGGTCACCACCACCGGTGGCGCGAAAACAGGGTCAAGGTCATATCGATAGCAGGGTCGCAATGCTAGCCTGCTCCTCACAGGGAGGTAGGCCATGCCATTTGCGGTTAATCCAGACGACGGGACGAAGATTCACTACGAGGTCGAGGGTTCAGGCCCCCCGCTGGTTCTGATACATGGACTAGGTGGGTCGGCGGCTAGTTGGTCAACGTACGGCTACACAGGTGCCCTCGAAGACGACTACAACGTAGTCGTTTACAGCGTGAGAGCGCATGGTGAGAGCGGACATCCTCATGACAGGGCTTCCTATACAGCGCAGCGTCACGTCGGCGATGTACTTGCGATCCTCGACGATCTTGATATCGAACGAGCACACGTCCTCGGATACTCCTTGGGAGGATGGATCGGATACGCCATCCTCAGATACGCTCCGGACCGGATGCTCTCTTTGATCGCTGGGGGTCAATTCCCTTACCCGTCAAAGTTGAGTCCTCTTGTGCAAGAGATAGTCGAGGTAGGCCGGGGGACTCCTGAGGAAATCCTGGCCTGGATCGAGAGATTTGCCGGTCCACTTGCCGAACCCGCACTAACCGAGTTTTGGGAACGCGATTTCGAGGCGAGGCAGGCATTGATAGAGGAAGTTTTCGAGACGACCGGGCTGGATTCCAAATTAGAGTCGATCACGACTCCGGTGCTCGCTTACGCCGGTACTGAGGACCCACACCACGACTTGGCCGCCCGTGCCGGTGAGGAGATTTCTACCGCCCGCATGTTGTCGTTGGAAGGTTTTGACCACATGGCCGCATTCAGACGGGTCGATGATGTCCTGCCCGACGTGGTCAAGTTCCTGGCTGAGGTTGAGTCGGCGAGGTAAGTCCGCTCCGGAGTTAGCATGCCGACCCAATGTTTCAGGATTAAGTCGATTGGAGAAGATGATGCCGACGTATGTAGTGTTGGGCAATTTCACGGACCAGGGAGCGAAAGACCCCAAGGGACGCCTGGAGCGGATAGCCAGTTACTCCGAGACTCTTCAAGCGACGGGAATCACCATGATCGGCGCGTACCTCACGATGGGCGAATACGACGTCGTCAGTATCTACGAGGCTCCCAGTGACGAGGCAATGGCAGAGATGGTGCTTACGGCAGCGTCACGCGGGAATATCCGCACCAAAACGATGAGGGCGTTCACGCTGGACGAAGCCACGGACATGGTCTCCCGGCTCCCTTGAACGCTTGTGGTCCTTAATCGCTATGGGGTGGCGGGCAAGCCACACAATCCTTACGACAGCCGGAGTACAAAATGCCTGGTCACGCCAAAATAATCGTCTTGAAACCCGGAGAGGGCGAACAGCCGAACGTTGGCCCGAACATGAAGCAGACCATGAAGGTCGCGGGTGAAGCAGTAGCAGGCGAGTTCGGACTTTGGGAGTCGGAAATCAAGGGTGGACCCGGGCCTCACATCCATCACGCGGACATTGAGACCTTTTACGTGCTAGACGGTGCGGTCGAGTTCACGCTTGGAGAGGAGACGGCGCTACTTGAGAAGGGCGGCTTCGCACTGATCCCTCAAGGGCAGGTGCATTCATTCAAGACTCAGGGCGACAACCCTGCCCGGTTGTTGGTGATGGTTTTGCCTGCCGGATTTGAGCACTTCTTTGAAGAGCTGGAGGCCATGAGAGCATCGGGGATGGACGTTCAACAGGCGTTCAAAGAAGCTGGGGACAAATACAACACCACCTTCCTCACGTAGCTGGTCCGTGGAGGGATCGTCTCCCCGCTGCGCAGGAAGCGCTCGGTGAGCGGACATCCTGGAACCTTCAGCCGTTGGCATGGTCCAATGTCATCAGATATATGTCCGCGTCGTCTTCGTTTGAATGATAGGTCCTAACGTGACGGAACCCGACCTTCTCGCAGCACCGAATGGCTCTGAGATTTCTCGGTTCCGGTGACCTGACCCCCTGAAACGGTACCAGTCAATAAGTTAGAGACTGGACGTT
>CAYYRD010000036.1:0-17786 GCA_964474025.1 uncultured Dehalococcoidales bacterium
TACCATGCCGCCTACAGGCCCTTTACGCCCAGTAATTCCGGACAACGCTTGCCACCTACGTATTACCGCGGCTGCTGGCACGTAGTTAGCCGTGGCTTATTCCTAAAGTACCGTCCATTCTCTTCCTTTAGAAAAGAGGTTTACGACCCTAGAGCCTTCTTCCCTCACGCGGCGTCGCTGCATCAGGCTTTCGCCCATTGTGCAAGATTCCCTGCTGCTGCCTCCCGTAGGAGTGGGGGCCGTGTCTCAGTCCCCCTCTGGCCGATCGAGCTCTCACTCCGGCTATCCGTCGATGGCTTGGTGAGCCTTTACCTCACCAACTACCTGATAGAACGCGAGCCCCTCCAAAAGTGGCATATAGCCTTTCCTCTACTCCCGCTGAGGAGAAGAGATTATGCGGTATTAGCACCGATTTCTCGGTGTTGTCCCCCACTTAAGGGCAGGTCACTCACGCGTTACTCAGCCGTCCGCCACTTGGCATAGGTCCCGAAGGACCGTACCTCGTTCGACTTGCATGCATTAAGCGCGCCGCCAGCGTTCGTCCTGAGCCAGGATCAAACTCTCCAAAACTGGCGTGTCTTCCATTCCACTATTCAGTTTTCAAGGTGCTTCGCCACCTGGAAACCCGGGCCGCCTCCGAAAAAGGACCCGTAATTCACCAGAGCGACCATCAACTATACAAAGCCCAATCGTATCGTGTCAACGGAGTTTGGGAGCAATACGCCGCCCGGAGAAGTTCGTTGACAGCCCCATTGACCGCTCGTAGCATCGAACGCCCGTCGCCTTGACGGGAATACCCTTGAAAGACGCGTGCGCGAAGGCCCATGCCTATTGGTCGCGGACGTGGTGAAGAAAATCGCCCGAGGCTCCCGGCTCAGACCGCCGAGGGGCCGTTTTGTTTGCATGGTCCGGCCAGCGCCCCAGCGGCGTACCGAAATCACGCCGCTGGAGCGCCCGTGAGAACTTCGGCCGGTCGTTCATGCGATCAGGATATTTCCGGTTTTGCCAATTTTCTGGGGAAACCCGGATATCCTAGATGAAATTCAGACAATCACAGGTACGGAGGCCGCAATTGCCCAGGCGAGTTGAAGGTGAACCATACACAAGGGTCTCGTCGCCAGAGGCGGCGGAGATGCTCGAATCGGGTAACGCGACGGTGATCGATGTTCGCAACCCGGACGAGTACGCGGAGGGCCACGTCCAGGGCGCCCAGTGGCTCCCGGTCGACGACGTGATCGCCCGGTTCGACGAACTGCCGACGGAGGGTTCATTGCTCTTCATCTGCATGGTCGGGGCGCGCAGCGGCCTGGCTGCGGAGTACGCCGCAGCAATGGGAGCGGGCGAGGATCGCCTGTTCAACATCGAGGACGGCACCCCCGGGTGGATCCAGGCCGGTCTGCCGATTTCGACCGGTATGGACGCTTAGCCCGTGTCCAACATGCTGGTGGTGGGTTCCGTCGCTTACGACACGGTCGACACGCCGTCGGGCAGGAACGACAACCAGCTTGGCGGTTCGGCGACATACTTCTCGGTGGCGTCCAGTTACCTGACGGATGTCGCCGTGGTAGCGGTAGTTGGGGGAGACTTTGACCCCGGCGACCGGTCGATGTTGTCAGATCGCGGGATCGACACGTCCGGACTGGCGCAGATAGACGGGAATACATTCCGGTGGTCGGGCAGTTACCGGGACGATCTCAACAGCGCTGTGACTCTGGAGACGCAGTTGAACGTCTTCGCGGATTTCGCGCCGGAACTCGGCGATTCCCACAGGTCACTGCCCTACCTGTTCCTGGCCAACATCGACCCCAACCTGCAGGCGTCTGTCCTGTCGCAAATGTCGGCGCGCCCGAAGATGGTGGCGTGCGACACCATGAACCTGTGGATCGACATCTCACGTCCGGCGCTGGTGTCCCTGATCGCGCAGGTCGACGTCTTGATGATCAATGAGGCGGAGGCGTTGCAGCTCACGGAGTGTGACGGCGTTGCCGCCGCCGCGACGAGCCTGCTGGAAAGCGGGCCGAGCGCGGTGGTAATCAAACGCGGTGAGTACGGCGCTGTCGTGTTCCATCGCGATTTCACATTTGCCGTCCCGGCCTACCCGCTGGTATCGGTGGTGGACCCGACCGGGGCCGGTGACTCATTCGCCGGCGGATTCCTCGGGTATTTGTCTTCGGTCGACGATACCGGGAACGATGCGATCCGTCGCGCCGCGGTGGTCGGCTCCGTGATGGCGTCGTTTGCGGTCGAGAGCTACGGAATGGAACGGCTCCGCTCCCTCTCCGCATCCGACATCAACGCCCGGTTCGATGCCTTTGTTGAGCTGACCCGCTTTCATCCGCTCGGCGGCGGACAGGGCCTGCCGGTCCGCTCCCGGTTCAGTAACTGACCAGGTCTCGCTCCGCCGGCGTCGGGAACCTCCCGGTGGAGTAACGTTTTCGTGTCCACAGGCTTTCACCTGCCCGAAGCACACCCCCCGTCAGGTGAAGATGTAGCGGCTGCCACGTGATTCAGCCTATTCGACCCCGTGACACCACCGGGTTTCCCGGCATAACCCCGAAACTCGTAACCGGTTGAGGCGTCAACCTGTGCCGGGACGCCCTGCCATTCACGGGCGCCCTAAACGTATAGCATCGTTTTTTTACGGTTGCATGTTCACATAACGATATGTTTATATAAAGGCTCTATTCGAATTGCGAGGCGATGCTTCGCGGCGTCCGCAGGAGGACCCGGTGACTGATCAGACCCATTCCGACATCCTGGATATTGAACTCGCACGCGAGGGCGAACTACGCACCGAGTGGGCCGAGCGTGAGATGCCGGTGCTGCGGAGCATCCGTGAGCGCTTTGAGCGGGAGCAACCCCTGAAGGGGATGCGAATCGCGGGCTGCCTTCACATAACGAGTGAGACGGCAAACCTCGTGACGACCCTCGTGGCCGGCGGGGCCGAAGTCACGATGTGCGCCAGCAACCCGCTGTCCACGCAAGATGATGTCGCCGCCTACCTCGTATCCAGGGGAATCCCGACCTTCGCCATCAAGGGCGAGGACGCTGCGACCTACAACTCCCACATCACCTCGGCGCTGGACACCAGGCCACACATGACGATGGACGATGGCGCCGATCTTGTCGCCGAGCTCCACACGGCGAGGACCGAGCTTCTCGACGGCATCATCGGCGGTATGGAAGAGACGACCACGGGCGTGATCCGCCTGAAGGCCCTCGCCGGTGAGGGCAAGCTTCGCTTCCCGGTAGTCGCCGTAAACGATTCCGACACCAAGCACATGTTCGATAACCGCTATGGCACAGGGCAGAGCACGCTGGACGGGATTGTCCGGGCCACCAACGTCCTGCTGACCGGCAAGACGATCGTGACCATCGGTTACGGCTGGTGCGGTCGCGGATTCGCGGACCGGGCCAAAGGCATGGGCGCACACACCGTCGTGTGCGAGGTAGACCCGGTTCGTGCGCTGGAGGCGGTCATGGATGGGCATCGCGTGATGCCGATGAGCGAAGCCGCCAAAATCGGAGACATCTTCCTCACGGTCACCGGCGGAAAGCACGCCGTATCCGGCGCTCATTTTGACGCCATGAAAGACGGCGCAATCGTCGCAAACTCCGGTCACTTCAACGTCGAGATTGATATCGAAGGGCTTGAGCAGCGCACGGAGACCAGGCGCCAGGTCCGGGAGTTCGTGGCCGAGCACACTCTCGAAGACGGACGCCGGATCAACCTCCTTGCGGAGGGCCGGCTGGTCAACCTTGGCGCGGCCGAAGGGCACCCGTCCAGCGTCATGGACATGAGCTTCGCCAACCAGGCGCTGGCCGCCGAGTTCATCATCGCGAACCGTGACACGCTCAAGCCGGACGTACACAACCTGCCACGGGATCTCGATGCCGAGATAGCGCGAATCAAGCTGAACTCAATCGGAATGCCGATCGACACGCTGACCGATGATCAGGCCGAGTACCTGGCGAGCTGGGAAGTAGGCACCGCTTAAGGCCCGACTGCCCAGCTACGAGGTGACAGGCGCGACAATCAATGTTCATGTGACGGCTGCGGACCCGGGGAACCGGACGCAGCCGTCTGCACTCTCAGGACGCCAGATTTGACTGGCTGATGGCAACCGAATTGGCAACTGAACAACACCGACATCCCGCCCCCGTCCCGTACCCTGAGTGTTACGGATGTGGATCGGAGAATCCCATCGGGCTCCGTCTTGAGTTCGAGTTTGACGGGAATGAGTTGCGGGCCGGTTTCTCACCGCAGGACCATCACCAGGGTTATCCCGGTATAGTTCACGGCGGTGTTATCTCATCGCTGTTGTACGAGGTGATGGCAAACATCCAGCGGTATTCCGGCAACGAGGCGTTGTTGCGACGCTCCGCGGTGGAGTTCCGTAGGCCGGTACCCGTTCACGGGCGTTTGCTTGTCACGGCCAGTGTTCTCGGAGAAACGCAGAGGGGCTGGCGACTTGCTGCGGTGTTGACGGATGACTCCGGTAACCGCCTGGCATCGGCCACGGGAGAGGCAGTTCGTCCAAATTGAGACAGCCGGGATGTTTGATCTCAACCCGGGAATGAAGAACGATTTTTCAAAGCCGCGGGATGCGCCCGCGGCAAACACATCGCGATAACAACCGCCGACAACAATGAAGGACAGATGAATGGCCCCCAGCACCTACCTCGTTACGTCCGAGTCCGTGACGGAAGGGCACCCGGATAAGCTGTGCGACCAGGTCTCGGACGGCGTACTGGACGCCATCTTCGCCCAGGACCCGCAGGCACGAGTGGCATGTGAAACGTCCTGCACGACAGGCGTCATGTTCGTATTCGGTGAGATCACCACCTCCGCTTACGTAGACATCGCAGCGGTGGCGCGGGAAGTCATTCGTGACGTCGGTTACACCTCGTCCGATTACGGCTTCGATTCCGAGTCCGCCGGCGTGATGGTGTCGATCAAGGAGCAGTCGCCGGACATCAAGGGCGGAGTCGACACAGCCCTTGAAGTGCGCGGCGAGCAGGGCGCAAACGAGGTCGGCGCGGGTGACCAGGGAATGATGATCGGTTACGCGGCGCGGGAGACCCCCGAGCTGATGCCGCTGCCGATCGCACTGGCCCACCGCATCACCCGCAAGATGGCGTTCGAGCGCAAAGCGAATCATCTCCCCTACCTGCGGCCCGACGGCAAGTCCCAGGTCACCGTCGAGTACAACGCCGACAACACGCCAAAGCGCGTGCACACGGTTCTGATGAGCACGCAGCATAGCCCTGACGTATTGCAGCCGACCATCGAACGCGATCTGATCGCGCTGGCCAACAGCGTGATCCCGCCGCATCTTCTCGACAACGATACGAAGTACTTTGTGAACCCGTCCGGTCGATTTGTCCTGGGCGGACCGGCCGCCGACGCCGGCCTGACCGGCCGCAAGATCATCGTCGACACCTACGGGGGCAGCGCCCGTCACGGTGGAGGCGCATTCTCCGGTAAAGACCCGACGAAGGTCGACCGCTCTGCCGCCTACGCCGCGCGGTGGGTTGCCAAAAACATCGTCGCCGCAGAACTCGCGGATCGCGCTGAGGTGCAGGTCTCGTACGCCATCGGCGTGGCGCGGCCGATCTCGATATCCGTCGAGACTTACGGCACCGGCGTGGTAGATAACGCCCGCATAGTCGAACTGATCGATGAGCATTTCGACCTGCGCCCGCAGTCGATCATCGACGCCCTGCGACTCCGTCGCCCGATTTTCAGGCAGACGGCGGCTTACGGCCACTTCGGTCGCGATGACCTGGATCTGCCATGGGAGCGGCTGGATAAAGTCGACGCACTGAAGGCGTCCATGGCCTAGTCGCACGCGCCGGGCTGACATGCACTAACGTTAGGGGCGTGCCGTTTCGGGCACGCCCCTATTGTTTCGCTCCAGAACGCCCGGCCAGAACGCCCGAATAGAGGTACAGGAGCCGCAATGCCCTCAGAGATCAAGTTCGGCACAGACGGCTGGCGCGCGATCATCGCCGATCAGTTCACCTTTGAGAACGTCCGGAAGGCCGCGCAGGGCCTGGCCGGAGAGATGCTGGGGTCAGGGTCGGCCAAGGCCGGGGCAATGATCGCCTGGGACACTCGGTTCGCCTCGGAACGATTCGCGACGGCGACCGCCGAGGTTCTGGCGGGAAACGGCATCCGATGCCTGCTGGCGACGAGGCCCGCGCCCACGCCCGCGGCGAGCTTCTCGGTGATCGATCATGGAGCGGGCGGCGGTGTGATGATCACGGCGAGCCACAACCCGGGTTCGTACAACGGTTTCAAGGTGAAGTCAGACCGGGGCGGCAGCGCGCCGCCGGAGATGGTGGCCCGCATCGAGGCGGAGATCGACCGGGTTGAGTCCGGCGGTGTTGCGGTCGAACGAGTGTCGCTTGAAGAAGCAGAGGCGTCAGGGTTGCTGACGCGGTTCGATCCCACCGGGCCTTACCTTGTACAGCTACAGCGTGTGGTGGACATTGAACCCATCAAACGGGCCAGTCTCAAGGTTGTGATCGATTCGATGTACGGCTCGGGCGGCGGACTCTTTCCGCGTCTCCTATCCGGCGGAAATCTCGAGCTCATAGAAATCCACGGGGAGCCGAATCCGGCGTTTCCCGGCTTTGCTCAACCGGAGCCGATTGAGGCAAACCTTGGAGCGCTCCAGGCCGCCGTCAGGGAGACCGGGGCCGATGCGGGAATCGCTTTTGACGGCGATGCCGACCGCCTGGGACTCGTGGATGAGAACGGGCGTTACATCTCCACGCTCGAAGGTTTTTCCCTGCTCACCCATCACCTGTTGGAACGCCGGAACGAACGAGGCCCAGTGGTCTCCACGATTACGATGAGTTCCATGGTGGAACGGCTGGGTTCCGCCTACGGTGTGGACACGCCGAGAACGGCGGTCGGCTTCAAGTTCGTCGGCCCCAGGATGCTCGAATCGGGCGCCGTTATCGGCGGCGAGGAGAGTGGCGGGTACGCATTCCGGGGGCACGTTCCGGAGCGGGACGGCCTGCTCAGCGGCCTGGTGTTCCTGGAGGCGATGGTGAGTTCCGGCAAGCGCCCATCGGAACTGCTCGTTGACCTGTTTTCGGTCACCGGCCCACACAGTTTCCGCCGTATCGACGTGGAGTTTCCTGAAGACCGGCGCAAAGATCTTCAACACCTGATCGAAACCGCGGAACCCGCTTCGCTTGGAGGGCTGGGTGTGGAGCGCTCGGATCGACTCGACGGCGTGAAGTATTTTTTGGGCGGCGGCAGGTGGGGCATCGTACGGATGTCTGGCACCGAGCCGCTGTTGCGGATGTATGCGGAGGCTCCAGACGCCGAGGGTGTGGATCGCATTCTCGGTGACCTGAGCGCGACACTCGGCCTGTAAAAGGGGGTCACGCGCCGTCCCCGGTGCGGAATCCCGAGCGCGGACGCCCCGGGGCATTTCGCCGTACCCGATCACGCGAAAAAGGGGCGGCAACCATGCCGCCCCTTTCCGTGCTCCGCAGCCGTACTGCATAAATGGTCTTTACGGACCTATGTTCAGGTTTACTGGAGGTCCATCACGTTCTTGAACGCGTCTGGCAGGCTCCGTTCGACGGCGAGTACCGCGCCCGACTCGGCATTGACCTCGATAGTGAACTTGTCGCCGACGGATAGAACGGTCGCCGAACTCGTCATGCCACCGGCGCCACCGCCGTCGCCGGACCCATCCATGTATGCGACTGATGAGTTGGACCCGATGGCTGTCTGCGTATTGCGGTCCAAGATCCAGCCGGTGATTTCAGCCTTCTCTTCGTTGTCCAGCATGTTATCGGAGTTGTTGTTTCCGACCCACGCCACGGACCAGGGAATGTCTGACAGGAAATTGTTCTCGTCCGAGTAGTTGAGAGTTAGCCTGTAGGCTGCAGATGACACTATGTCGGGATCGGTACCGGTACCGTCGGTCGAGTACGGCGGGGTGAGGTCGATGGGATCAGAACTGCCCACTGCGGACGACACTACGAAACTGAACTTGTAGGGAGTCTGGGTAGTCGAAACCTTGCCAGAAAACGCCACGAAGCTGCCGCGTATCGCGAGCGAGCTTCGTGCTTCAGAAAGGCCTGCGTACACCGTGTCTTTGCTGCGTTCTGCCGAGAAGACACCCGTCGACAATACGGTAAAGGCGAATACGGACGCGACCACGACGAAAGCTATGAGGATGATCGCCGTTTCCAGCCCCGTGATCCCGGCCTGCTGCTCAGGCCGCCTTATCGGGCTGAATGTCATCTGTCCTGCCTTTGGTCGGAACGTCGGCCTGGAGATTCCGGTCCATACGTGGCTGCAAGGCCACGCCCGCGTCGGCCGATCTTTACGAGGTTAATCAGCGCCGAGCGGTTCCGGCATCGGGAGGCCACGCGCGACAGACGTTTATAGCGCGCATATGGTTGCCTAGGAAAAACCCACACGCGTATCGACAGGGATCATCCCCGGCGCTCGGTATACTCTGGGTGTGGGCGATCTCAGGTCACGCCCTCCGTTCCCGGATCGTTCAGTGGTAGGACAGGGGACTTTGAATCCTCAAACCTAGGTTCGAATCCTAGTCCGGGAACCATTTCTAACTCAATCGTGGACAAGGCCCGGTATTGATCCTGGTCTTTCTGAGTCTGGCACCTAATCTGGCACCTACGTCATGCGGATTGGGTGGACTGAGGCCGCTAGATATGGGGCGGAGGAGACTCGCGCCGGCTCGAACCCTCCGATAGGCAAGAAGGCCCCCGCTATATATACGTTGTTATGGCTTCGCGCGCTGATACGTTGCCCGTTACGAGTGATCATTAAGGTTCCGCGCCCGCGAGGGTCTTGCCCGCGCGCATAACAGCACGGTACGGCTCGGTCCCGACTGCTCACAGGCCGACGTGTCAGTCACGGTAGCGATGTGTGGAAGCAGAGGCAGGGGGTGGGAGTAGTCGTTACTGGAGTAGGAAGCTGGGAGTCGAGGTACCAGGTCGGCGAATTTCGCTGCGACGATCAAGTGAATAGGTTTGATTCAGCTAAGATGCTCTTATATCTAGCCCGTGAGGCTACCTATGTCTGGCTAAACAAAGGGGTCACATATGGCCGAGTTCTTGACCACCACTGGGGTTACGTACCGTCTTGAACGGCTGATAAGAGAGTCTAAAGAACGGCTTGTGCTTATTAGCCCGTTCTTGAAAATCAATGACCGTCTGAAACAGTTATTGGAAGACCTAGACCGATTCAAGATCGACATCCGCGTCGTGTACGGAAAATCAGAACTTCAACCAGCGGAAAACATATGGCTGGAAGCGCAAACTTCGATCCGATCTAGCTTCTGCAAAAATCTCCATGCCAAGTGCTTCCTCAATGAATCTGAAGCACTAATTACCTCTATGAACCTTTATGAGTTCTCTCAGGTGAATAATGAGGAAATGGGCATTCTGATACGAAAAGATACTGATCCTGACCTGTATGCCAGTGTCTACGAGGAGGCGAATCGGTTGATACGTGTCAGTGAGGAGGTGCGCGTTGAGGTCGAAATTGTTCAACCTGAGGCAAAGTCCAAACCCACTGCAAAAGGAACCAAGGCAAAATCAACTCGGTCCACTAATAAGAAGAAACCTGCCGTTACCGAAGGCCATTGCATTAGGTGCGGGACAGACATTCCTTATTTGGTAGACAAGCCGTTATGTGATCCACACTACCGTAGTTGGGCCAGATACGAGGACCTCGATTATGGGGAAAAGTTCTGCCATTCTTGTGGCAAGGAGAACGATACTTCGTACGCCAAGCCACTTTGTCGTTCCTGCTGGAGCAAAAACGCTAAGGCGGCAGTAGCCAAGTAATACGCCTCCACCCATGACCTCCACCTCCCTCACACTCCGTCGCCAGAAGTTCGTAGAAGCCTACTAGGGTCGCGGACTCCGCTGCGACTTTTGTACTTCGATATACTCCGGGCATGTTGAGCGACCGAATACAGAGACAGGTTGACCGGCTTTTGGACGAGGCTGAGGAAGCAATTGCACTGCGGCAATGGGAACACCTGCGTGCACATTGTGAGGCGGTGTTAAGCCTAGACCCGGACAATTCTGACGCGGCGCGCTACCTGATTCTGGCCAGCGACTCATTAATCGCAGACGTTGTATCGGATAGTTCGGACGTTGCGCAACCGTCTCAAGATCAGATTCTTGAGGTTGGCGATACTTACGAATTTTGGAACCGGAGCAGCAAAGAAGGTGAAAATAATGCGCGCTCCTCCGCGGATTCCCACACGTTGTGCAACCAGGTATTCGGAATCCGTGGACGGATTAACCGAGAAGGTTTCATTGTGCGTGTGTTTCCTACCATCTGCCTCTCAATCCTATTTGTTTTGACCGTTTTTGTTTCCGCCGACGCTCTGTTGGAACGACGGTACAGCAGTATTCACACCGCTAATTTTGCTCTTGTAGGATTTTCTATCTTGTTCGTTTTCTCCTTGCTGGTTGTCGGCTACGGGTTGAGCGTCGTAATTTCCGCCATGGTCAGGAGGTTTCACGACTTTAATTGGGGGGGGCTCAGCATCTTTTTGCTGTTCATTCCACTCATCAATATTGTGATCGTCTTTGTACTGTTACTCCGTTCCGGAACTCAGGGAACCAACGACTACGGCCACGAACCTGTGGACCTTGCCGTTGGCCATGGACATCCTGAAGTAAACCCAATGTGGCCTGACTAACAGCTCTGCCGAATACGCCTCCACCAATGACCTCCACCTCCCTCACACTCCGTCGCCAGAAGTTCGTCTCCGAGTACGTCGAGACGGGCAACGCAACCGAGGCAGCGAGACTTGCCGGCTACTCGCCGCGCACTGCGTACTCGCAGGGAAGCCGGTTGTTGACGTTTGTTGAAGTGCAGCAGGCAATAGAGACCGAACGGCAAACGCTTCGCGCGCGTGGAACTCGACCAGGATCAGTTAGTCGGAGAGCTGCTCAGCGAGCACCGGGGAGGATTGTGAGCATCGTGCGAACAGCGCAACGGAACGATAACTGATCCTATTCGTAATCTGCATCCAGTGAGTAATCCCACCCATCATTTGAGTTCCAGAATATAGCAGCATAGGCACCGGCTTGGTAACACCAACTATCTCCCCACCACCGACCAGACCAGTTCGGCCCCCAGGTCCCGGGATCACAATCGAATCCGGCACCACCGGCCACCCAGCCCTCACCCTCAAAATTCCAGATATCTTCGCCGTCATCCTCGTTCTTGAACATTGTTAGTGATACGTCACCGCGGGCCGAGATAACACAAAGGGCTTCTCCGTAAGCGAAACCTCTCAGGGAGCCCCCGTACGCAGTCTCGTCTCCTGTGAAGAACCAGATTTCAACCTCTCCACCAACATTCAAAGAAAGAGTACATCCGTTCTGGATGATTGGGACGTCGGTTAATCCTCGTACGTACACCCCTGTCATTGGTCCACCGGCCTCGGGGAATTTATTTACAAGTTCAGCGAAACCATGGTCCTCTAGAACAGGCGTACTGCTCCCGTTTATTCTCCCAATTAACAACCCGGCTCCGACACTTGCACTGGTGCCTTCTAAGTTGAGCGTCCCGTTGCCATTCATTCCAACGTAGAAAACACTCTGACCGAACCCAAATACACCAGAAATATCGTCGAGAGTCAGTGTGCTAATTTCGACTCCGTCGTAGTAGGTCAGACCACCCTGAATTCCAACATTACCGACCCCGGTACTGATCACAAGTGTGAAATCGGCCGAGTCGACTTTGTATCCAAATACATCCGCTTCTACGTCTCGTCCGAGGATAGTGAAATCCCCTGATTTTGTATAACTAAAGCCAAGTACATTAGTCTTTAGGAAAGTGTGTTCAGAGTCTTGTGATCCAGCTTCGGATATATTGACTCGCATTCCGAGATCAAAGCGTTCAAAATCCGTGCCGCCAACGTCATTTGTAGTAAATTCGACGTTTCCGCGTACGAGATTGAATTGCATCTTGTAGTCGCTGTCGAACTGCAAAGCCTGTCCAACTCCACCACCTAGTCGAAGAAGCCGCTCGATGTTTTGTTGTTCATCCTCGTCGGCGTCATCGAGTTCACTTTCTATAGCGTCAATGTCGAGGCAAGCTACCGGACTCATTGCCGATGTGTTGATGACTTCGTACGTATCGGGATAGCTAAGGTCCCCGTAATCTGGCCATATCTGTGGAACGATCCCCTGGCACCCGGCGACTGTTATTGGGTCTCCCGTGTCAGGGTCGATGACGCCTGTGTAGAGATCTAGATCATCTGGGTCAAGATTCTTCTCTTCGTCTGATACCGACCTGTTCAGCCAACGATCGATAGTAGTCGCTGAGGGACTCTCTTCTCCAACTTCACCGATCGTTTCTGCTACCGCTCTAACACTGGCAGGGACCGAACTTAGGCCAAGGAAGATTCGGGAATTGTTTTCGAACCCGTCCCCTGGATTATTAGAGTCAATCACCACGGATGAGTCGAAACGTATTATTTCGAAATTCTCATTTTCAAAAGGAAGCACAGACGTATGCTCTGTTCCTGTCATGATTAGCCCTGAGTCATCACCTGTTCGTTTTGCGATAACCAGCGGGAAATCAAGTTCGAGCCCGGCCTCGGAAATCCAGGTCTGTTTGGCTCGAATACCGCTATTCCCGATATAACTCGCGCAGGAGGCGCACTGGATTTCATCGCCGTTACCTTCAATCGGCGTGAACACATGAAGTACGGCTTGTTCCGAACCTTGATCCGTCAGTAGTGGGCCAAAGTAAGGAACAGTTAACGCTCCTGAATATGAAATCCATCCGGGACAGGTATTTTGCTCCAGGCACTCCAGGTCGTGTACGTTCCCATCTTCAACGATGTGATTTGCCAGGGAATCTACCTTCACTCCATTGGTATCGACATCAGCACTTAAGGTAACGCCATCTTGCACGTCGGCGAGATAATGTAATCCGTTAAAAAGCACCATCGGAGACTGCTCAAACCGGGTTCCTCCACTGGTTCCGTCTGGGTTCCAGCGCGTTTTCATAGTCACCCATTCAACTTCATCTCCCGCGTAATCGTAATCGTGCGGTAGATTGACACCTCCGTTCAGGAAAAGCCGTTTTTCTGCTCCAGGGGCAGGAGCTTCAAAGACGGCTGTACTCGGAAGCAATGGGAGGTTCCAGTGCTCAGCAGTGATCTTAGTGCCGCCAGCCGCCGCAGTGATTTCACGTGGGCATCCACCATCAAATCCGGAAACTGTTCCCGAGAAGGAGAAGTTAGCCGGGTAAGGGACTTTGACACTCATCCCGACCGTTGAGTACACAATGTGACTATCTAGGAACCCTAATTCAGCTTTGGATATATCAACGGGATAACCGTGAAGCTTTCCAGAGATCGAGTCCCCGCCGACCAAGGCTTTTACGACATGGGAGACTCCACTTCGTCTGAGATACAGATCTACTTCGGCATCAAACACGGCATTAAGGCAACCCCATGTCACCTGTCCGTCTCCCCACGCATTGACCCCAGGCATTATCCACACCGGGTCCACGGAAATTGGGTCCCATAGAGAATTGTCGTTATCGCGAGGGTTATCCAGCTTTTGGGGATCGGCGGGTAACCCGCTGGTAATTATGGGCGGAATGTAGGTTGTCCATGTCCCACCGAACGTCTCGTCAACCGCAAAGCCGTTTTCTCCCAGCCATGTGGCCGGACTGTTTACAAGCTTTATATCCCCTTCTAGGAAGCCGTTAGCACCAATATCCAAAGATTCAAAAGTGCCGGCTAGGGAGGATAGGTTCTCAGGGTCATCATTCAGGTAATCAATACTGATAGTGCCATCACCTGTTACCGCACCCTCCACAATGGCACTGTTCTCCAGCCGTATGGCGAGTTTATCTGCCCCAAGAGTCATCAGGTAGGGGACAGAACTGACCGATATAATTCCGGTTGATGACGTTAAATCAGTATTTAAACCATTCGCTTTCAGCGAGAAATTTTCGACTTTGAAAACAGTCTGCTGGAGCATCGCATCATTTGAGTTGACCCTTTTCCCAACGGGGATCCTGTCGATCGGGCCGCGGATACCACGTGCTTGAAAACGCTCGTAGTACCGGCCAATTGCATCTCCAGTGAGCGTGATAGATGTCGGGCTGACGAGTAACTCGTCCGTTAACACCGCTATCGGTAGTTCATCCAGTACTAAGTAATCAACCCCATCCGACCAGTTGACGTCGTCCGGAAGTACTTCGTTCGATTCTGCTGGCAATGGGGTCAGAGATAGGGTCGTTGAGAAGTTAAATGATCCATCTATCCAGGTATTTGGTAGTGCGAGTAACCTTCTTTGTGCGTTGTTTTCTCCGATGGTCACACTGTCATGCAGGCGGAGTTCTACATCAGCCTGAGAGCCATTTGGCGCAGCATCATCGACACCGACCACGATGTTTGCTACGGAGTAGTCGAAGCGATCCTGTCCCTGTATGAAAATTGGGTCGTGTGACCCTTTTGCGGTTCCCGAAATAACGTTTCCTGATGCTTTGCTCCTCACACCCTCAAATTTCACAAAAACCTGATATTCGGAACCATTAACAGGGTGATGGAAGGTTATAAAACCCGTTCCATCAACCGTGGCTATACCTCGTTCGAGTTCTTTTGCGAACGACCACTTACAAACAGTGACCGTCGCCTCATTTCGTTCCCCAACTCCGAATATCAATTTGGTCGGCGCAGACATGGAACTTAATTTTGGAGGGTCACTGGGCGTGCAGTCGTGATTCTCAAATCCCGAGTCCGTCAGATCTGCTAGAGGATCAAGGGTTATCTGTTTCGGGGGTGTGACAGAAAGAGGCTCCCCTGTTGAAGGGTCAGTTGTTACCACGACATACCAGTAAGTCCCGTGAGCGGCATCTTTATCTAGGTACTCGATACCACCTGTCATGTTTATCGGGATATCGGGCGTGGCGTAATAGGAGTGCTCAGGATTGGCCGGGTTGGATCCGATTGCCCCCCCGATGACAGGGGCTATTTGCACGTATCCTGAATCTTCCAACCTTGATCGGAACACTAAATGAGCTCCCCAGTCGCGCTCAGTTCCTTGTCGACAGGTAGGCGCTATGACGGGCTGCTTGGATTTCAAATCCGATGGCGGAACTATGCCGGCTACAGGTTCAGGATCCCAGTTAATTCTGACGCCTAAATTCACTTGGCCTTCTTGTGCTGCAATGTGGTCTGAACACCACATTGCAGCTTTTACATTCCGTAGTGCGTGACTAAGGTAATCACCCGCGTCACCCGGAGGAGCAAGGTATGGCTCCGACATTTTCTCATCTGCGGGTCCCAGGTTTCCGCCAGCAAATCTCTCTGCAGATACGACATAGTAGAAATCTGAGTTCAAAGTGGCGTTAACGGGAAGTCCAGAATCTTTGTATTTGCCGGAAGAATAGCCGTTACCCACCGGTTGGACCTGGGCTACGGGAACGGTTGCAATCGGTGAAGAATTGCCTTCCGAAATTAAAGTTTCGACATCCTGATCGTTGTTGAAGCGGTAAACATTGAAAACGTCAAAATCTGGATACATATTTGCATTCCAGTTGATTGAGTTCGTGACAAGTCCTGGCTGTGTTTCTTCGGACAGGATGCTTGTAATGGCAGGAGCATCAAACGGGGATTCACTACCAACCATTACCTCTTCCGATTCAGACCACGAATAGTTCCCGTCTGAATCGTGTGCCTGGGCGATGTAGGTGACTGGTACTGATCCGGGCATGTCACTGATCGAGTCGCACCACTGAACCCAATTATCACCAACCTCTACAGGTATGGTTGCAACAAGTTGCATCCTTCCATCATCAAGAGCACGGTAAATTTGTACGTAGTCTGTATCACCGTCTATTGCAACTCGAATACATGGCCCTGAAGGGTCAATTTGATCGTAGGGGTATGTTTTGGAATCTTCGTCACCACGGTCAGCGACGGTGATTTCCATGGTTGGGGTCTCTGGTGGGAACCCGTCCCGCATGAACACATAAACCGGCTGGCTTAAAGGGCTGGGATTGAGAGCTGTATCCCAAGCTCTAACCCTGTACCAGTAATCTTTCTCCTCCTGCTCAGTTGTGGGGATATCAGATATCGAAGCATCATTGAAATACGTGTAACCACCGGAGTCTACGAATCCGGGTTCAACATCTAATGTTAGCCAATCGTTTGTGTTCGTTGGGTAAGGAGCGCCTGCATCAACTTCGGCCCGAAAAACCGAATAAGTGTAGGCATCAGTAACAGTGCGCCACGTCAGGCGCACCTGGTCGGTCACAAGCTCGGCTTCGAATCCAACAGGGGCGTTCGGCGGTTCGAAATCCTGGAAAGCAGCGCAGTTCTCCGGTCCGTTATTCGCTGGAGATCTGGCGCTTTCTACACCAAGTAGGTCAATCGCCGTAATTTCATAACAATAGATTTGCGATTGTTGAGCCTCTGGCTCAGGTCCTGAATCGTCCACATAGAAATACCCGTCGGAAGTGTTTGAGGAGTCGTCGTCAAATTGAATAGGGCTATTGAGATCGTAATTTCCGACTGCGGAATTTACGATCTCTTCACCCCATTGACCCGGGCTAAATCCACCTTGAAGACTTCCACCAGGCGATATTGGTTTGGAATTTATGGGCGAATCTTCCACCACGCCGCCGTTATCGGGGTCTAGGTTTTGGTCCACTGGATAGCGGTATATGTTGTAGGTAGAAGTGTGACTGGGGGTCTGCGAAAGGTCCCAACCAATGTAGATACTCTGATCTATTTGACGGCGATAGTTTTGTCGGGTCGTCCACTGTTCGTCACTGGGGATGTCAGCGACAGGGGCAGCATCTTCACCCATTATTGCGGTGGGATCAGAAGTTGCAGTGAGGACGTCTGGTGGAAGAACAGATATCTCGCCTATCGTGATTGGGCACGTAACTCCCAGAGACTCAAGGGTATTCCCAATCTCAAGACTTACTCGGTATTCGACCTGTTGCTGATTTGCCAGGCCAGTGTCCAGATACCCCATTCCCAGCAGGATCGCTATTTCATGGTGCTGATCGGCCCAGAGTGATGCAGCCATGACATTGCCGTCAAAAACTTCATACACATCTGTAAGACTGATTTCGTTGGGAGCGAAATTCGCTTCTGGGGACTGATTGTTTTTTTCACTTGCTACGTATGAAGAAAGATCATTCCACCATTCAGTCATTTTCAAGGATTGAATGGTGTCTTCGGTTCGAGTGATGCCAGATGCAATTGTTGCGAACTGGCCAAATTGTCCGTCGGCTGCAAACCGCCTCTCCACTGTCAGATTGGGGGCTGTTTCCGAACCTGGAAGAATTGATACCGTCGGTGGGTCTTCTTCGTTTGGGCTCTTTGGATCTTGTCCTGCCGCTGCACGGCCTGACCACCGGATCAATACCTTGTCGTCGTTGGATGCCCAAGCGATATCTGATTCACAGGCGACTGCTGATATTGGCAGGACGGGCGTTGAGAACACTTCGGGGTTCACAAACGGCGCAGCCGTTACGGCTGGCAGCGGATTCATTTGCCCTAAATCGACTGGCGCTGGTGTGTTGCTGGTGCCGCTTCCAGAAGGTGAGCAAGCCCAGAGAAGCACTGTTCCGATAGCTATGGCGTAAGTTTTTAAGCGCAATAGTAGACCTATGAGCAATAGTTGAGTTACGAATGGTGGCCTTTTTGATTCGGCCATTCTATATGAAGTGTTACGTAGGCCTGCGTAGTTTAGTACTACGCATTTAGGCGGGCAGGTGTCGG
>CAYYRD010000037.1:0-17767 GCA_964474025.1 uncultured Dehalococcoidales bacterium
TTAAAATCCGCTGTCCGAATAGGGCGTGTGGGTTCGAGTCCCGCCCCCGGCACCAGATTTCCGGCTGGTGCGCGCTGTCCAGTCGTACGTTGGGTCCCCAACATACCGGCGCCGGCAGAGCGCCCGTGTGTACGCGCGCCGACACGGGCACCGATTCAACCTGTGATCGGGCAATCCGTCGACGTGGTCCCTCGGGACAGTCAACTTGACCGTCCTGTGATGCAGCGCATCGACCGGACATTGACCCGGACCACCTCCCGTTCTGCTCCGCCAGCGACACCCTCGTCGTAATGGTTTTGTAATCCGGGCGTAAATCATTCTGAATCCGACTGTGCGAGTATCTCCGCCGGCAGCTTCACCCGGTCGACAACGAGTGGACGCGTCCAGCAGCGGCTCCCAACGTGAAGATTCTCGATTTTCGTGATGGAACGCTCCATCGAGATTACTCAGGCAACATTCGACTCTCCAACAGGCGGTGACGCGGTGGTTCAGATCATGCCCACATCTCGCAGGCTCCTGGTCGTCCTCGTTACGGGGATCGCCGTGCTGGCGACGGCGTGCCCGGGCGGCGGAGATGGCGACGACGCGACCACAACGCCTTTAGCGGGAGTTGACGCCTCCACTTCACCGGTCGCCCTCGAACCGACCGCAGTGCCGGCATCGCCGATCCCCGCGCAAGATCCGGCCACACCGGCGCCCGAGGCCGATCCGACTCAGACGCCGACCACCGTGCCGGCCCCAACGCCTACTTTCGAGCCGCTTCCGCCGATCGATGTAGCGGACCTCATTCCACGTGACTCGCTGCTGACGCTCTCTGACAGGCGGATGGTCTCGCTGAGTCCAGACGGACAGCGTCTCAGCTACCTGGCGCCGGTATGTGGCTTCGGGGGTTGCCACATGTCCATCTGGGTCGGCACGCCTGATGATCCAGACGCGGCCGAGCCGCTTGAGCTCGCTACTGATGAGGGCATTGAGAGTTACTTCTGGGCCTACACAAACCATCACATCGTGTACAGCCTGGACAACGACGGTGATGAAAACTGGCGTCTCTACAGCATCGATACAGACACGAACGAGAACCTGCTGCTGACGCCAGTGGCAGACGTAAAAGCCTCGGTTGAGGGTATGAGTCCCTCGATACCGGAGGAAATACTTGTCGGGCTTAACGACCGCATTCCGGAATATCACGACCTCTACCGCATCAACATCACTGACGGCGAAAGAACACTTGTACAGCGCAACGACGAATTCCTGGGGTTCTATGCGGATAACGACTTCGTGGTCCGCCTCGCTTTGAAGTTCACATCGGATGGGGGCAGTGAATTACTGACTCCCGGACTGGATGGTGGGTGGGATTCGTACATCAAAATCGATCTGGAGGACTCCCTGACCACGTTCCCCATGTGGTTCGATCTGCCCAACGAAACCCTGTACATGATGGATAGCCGGGGTCGCAATACGGCCGCGCTTGTTGGGATCGATTTCGAATCGGGAGAGACAACGGTCGTCGCCGAAGACGCACGGGCGGACTTTGATGACCTCATAGGTGATCCGGCCACGGGAGTGCCGCTGGCGGCCGCGTTCACGTATTCACGCAAAGAGTGGCAGGCAATCGGGGACACCCTGGCGCCGGATCTGGCGTACCTCTCAAGCGTCGATGACGGCGATTTCCAGGTTGTGAGCCAGAGCGACGACAACAATCACTGGGTCGTGCTGTATTCCCGGGACGATGGGCCAGGTCGGTATTACTTCTACGATCGGGACGCCGGCAATGCCCGCTTTATGTTCTCGGATCAGGAGGGTCTAGAGGAACTTGATCTGGCGAGGATGCACCCGGTGGTGATCGAATCCCGGGACGGGCTGGAACTGGTCAGCTATCTAACGCTGCCGACTTGGACGGACGTCGATGGCGATCTCCGCCCCGAGACCCCGCTCGCCACGGTGCTGCTGGTTCATGGAGGACCCTGGTCCCGGGATGAGTGGGGCTACAGCTTCGATCACCAGCTGCTGGCCAATCGCGGCTACGCGGTACTCAGCGTTAACTTCCGTGGTTCTACAGGGTTCGGAAAGGATCTCATTAACGCCGCCAACAGGGAGTACGCGGGCAAGATGCACGATGACCTGATTGACGCGGTTGACTGGGCGATCGACGAGGGAATCGCCGACCCGGATCGCGTGGCGATAGTGGGCAGTAGTTACGGCGGCTACGCCACTCTCGTGGGCCTCACGTTCACGCCGGAAGTGTTCGCCTGCGGAGTCGAGTTCGCAGGCATGTCCAATCTGATCACAGACCTGGAATCGACCCCGCCTTACCTGGAATGGGCGGTCGAACTGTACGCGGCGCGTGTCGGCGACCACAGAACCGAAGAGGGGCGGGCGTTCCTCACGGAGAGATCCCCGTTGACCTACGCGGATCGGATCGTGCGGCCGCTGCTCATCGGACAGGGTTCCAACGACCCGCGCGTAAAACAGGCCGAGTCCGATCAGATCGTCCAGGCGATGCAGGACAACGGGATTCCCGTAACTTACCTGGTTTACCCGGATGAGGGGCACGGTCTCGCCACGCTCAACAACGCGGCGTCTTTCATGGCCATCAGGGACGTGTTCCTGTCAGAATGCCTGGGCGGCCGACATGAGCCTTTCGGCGATGCCCTTTACGGTTCGTCGATCACGGTCCCGGTTGGCGCCGAGTACGTTCCGGGGTTTGAAGAAGAGTTAACGGCGACGTTTGGGCCAGATTTCGGACAGCCGGCAGCGCCGAATACCGGAGACGTTGCTTCGCTGGTCGATCTCGCCCTGGAATGGGCGCTTGTTGATCAGGAAATCCCCGACTACGAACTGATCGCTCAAGGAGCCGATGGCTTCGTTCTCTCCCTGGAAAACCTGGACGAGGGCCTGGAGCCACAGGTAACGGGAGTCACCGTTATCCCGGCCACGCCCAAGGAAATTCAAAGCACAGCGGACACGTCTGGCGACTTCCTGTACCTGGCATTTGATCTCGTGGACATCACGGACTCAACAGGCACGGTCTGGATCAGCAACGTCTGGGCCGTCGGCGAGTCTTCCACGGCGGTATACACGAGTGGCGGGACGTGCGTCCTGGGGTTTACCCAGACGGGTACTGCCTGGGTTCGAGAAGAGTTCTACCTGTGTTTCGTATCGTAGGTGCTGATACCCCTGAGTCCGGCATCCGCCATTAAATCCGCCGGTCAGATCTGAGCGCCGTGGTCATCCGGGACCGCTACCTGCCGCGGGCGTCTCCGGGCTTATGGCGCGCCCCCGGATTGAGGGCAACCGGTGTTACCGGCCAGCTGTCTCGCCCTGCAGTCCGGCGACCTCCTCGACCGTCAACTCTCGCCATTGACCGGTCTTCAGCTCACCAAGCTCTAGCGGCCCAATGCGCGTTCGTATCAGGCCGGTCACGGGTGATCCCACCGCCGCCAGCATCCGGCGAATCATGCGATTGCGGCCTTCGTGGATCGTCAGCTCAACCGTCCGGTTATCCCGGTAGACGATGCGCACCCTGGCCGGGGCCGACATGCCGTCTTCCAGTTGGACGCCGGTCCTCAGCAGGTCCAGCGCTCGTTGCCCGATCGGCGTCGCAACCCGGGCGACGTAGACCTTTTCGATCTCGAAGCTGGGGTGCGTGATCCGCTGTGTGAAATCGCCATCGTTCGTGAGCAGTAACAGGCCTTCGGTGTCGTAATCGAGCCGTCCCACCGGGAATAGCCTCTCCTGGACGTCTATCAAGTCCGTGACCTTGGGTCTGCCCTGCGGGTCGGATAACGTGGTGACGTGGCCCGATGGCTTGTTCAGCACGAGGTAGCGCTTGCGTTGGGCCGCGATCGGCACCCCGTCCACGGTCACGATGTCGATATCGACATCAGCCCGGTCGCCAATCGTCGCCTGCACACCGTTCACCGAGACGCGCCCCTGGGCGATCAACTCCTCGGACTTGCGACGTGATGCGATGCCTGCGGATGAGAGGATTTTCTGGAGTCGTTCTGCCATGTCGGACAAGTGTCGCGCCCGCGCCGGGTGGGATGGCACGCCTGATCACCATTTTCTTTGGATCGATATACAGTGGCCATCAACAAGCCGGGAAACAGATCCTGCATCGAGTCCAGGATCACAGGAAACGAAAGAGAGCCAGCGAATGCCTTTCACGACCCGCTATGTGTTCATCGTCAGCATGGATGTCGAGCCTGACAAAGAGGCCCTGTTCAACGAGGTGTATGACACGGAGCACGTGCCGGAGTTACTCAAGGTGCCCGGTGTCATCTCGGTGTCGCGGTCCAAAAAACGATCGGCATCGCTGGCGATCGGCGGCGAGCTGAAAGAGGTCGGCGACGGCGAGCCGGGTTACATAGCGTTTTACGAGGTCGAGGACCCCGACATCACGAGCAGCGATGCGTGGGCCAAGGCTTCGGAAGCGGGGCGATGGGCTGAAGAAGTGCGGCCGTATACCCACAACCGACATCACGCCATGCACGAGATAACAGTGTCCGCGCCGTAAGGCCGCGACGAGCGGATTGGCTCCGCCACCCCCTCACCCCGGCCCTCTCCAGCGTTGGGGAGAGGGGGCAAGTGAGCCAACCGCGGCCCGCAACTGTCATCCTGAACTTGATCCAGGATCCGCCCGTTTCGCGTGGCGATGAAATCAGGTGGCCGGGTTTGTAAGAGGAGGGGTCCGTATCGCTCAATGGCGCTGTGATGGCTTTCGGCTGGATCCTGAATCAAGTTCAGGATGACAGGAGGCGGTTCAGGACGACCGCCAGGGCAGATCGGACGACATATCTCAAGCGTGGGATGACCCTCAGCTGGATATCAGTGCCGGTGGATATGGGGGTGCCGTGCCGGGTCACGCGGTACCGGGGTCACCTCACCCTCGATGGCGATCTCGTACGTCCTCATCTCGTCCGTTAGCACCACCTCCCCGTCAAACACGGTGGTTATCTCGGCAAGTCCTCGCTTCCGGTTCTCGGGTGCCGACAGGTCCGGTCCGATGTGCACGAGGAAGAGCTGTTTGACGCCGGCTTCCGCCGCCATCTCTGCCGCGCCCAGCGTACCCGTCTGACCTTCTTCGATTCCACGCTTTCGCAGAGCCGACTGAAAGTTGCCGCACAGGGACACCAGCGCGTCCGCACCGCGTGCGAGATCGACGATCCGATCACATGGCTGGGTATCGCCGGTGAACACCACGGAGCAGTCCGGCGTGTCGAACCGCCACACCAGCGAGTCCAGGAAAGGCTGGACATGCTCGCCGGTCGCCGCCGACACGGCCAGCCTATCTTCGCTGTGCACCGGTCCCGGGGCGGCATCCGTCACGTCCGCGCTCGGTGCCTGCCGTGGCAAGGACCCGCCCCGTGACAGGTGCATTGTGTGACTCAGGTGATGGCCCACGCGCGCCTTCCAGTCGGTAGAAAAAGCGCCGGACTCGCCTATCAGTCGGTCCGTGAGAGCCTCGGTTCCGGGAGGCCCGAACACCTTCAGCCTCTTTTCGGTTCCGATGCTGTGATCCCACCGGGTTAGAAGGAAAGTGGCGTAGTCCGATGTGTGGTCGAAATGGTGGTGCGTGAAGAACAGGTCGTCGATATCCAGCGGCTGCATGCCCATCTGGACCAGCTTGTAGGTCGTCGCGGGACCGCAGTCGATCAGGTAACGCCGATCGCCTGACTCCAGCACGTAAGCGCTGCCGAAGCGGTCGCTGGTCGGCACCGGCCCCCCGGAACTCAGGACGTGGAGGGTTGGCGAAGAGCTCAGACCAGCGACCTCGTTGATTCAACACCGGCCAGGAACTTCGTTAGATGCGGGAGAACGGTATCGCTGCGCATGAATGCGCCGCCGTGATCCAGTCCCACAAGCGAGACGAAGGAAGCTGTCGGCATCTCCCCGGCGGCCTTTTCGACGAACTCGTGGTTCGCGTCTTCTGTCCCGGCGAAGGCCAGCACGGGCTGCCTGATCGAGTTCAGTCCATCGCTTAGCCCCGGGGTGTTTCCTCGCACCGTGATCGCCGCGATCTGGGCATCGGGATCCTGCTTGAGATAGTTGGCCCGGGCGGCGTCCGACATCCGAGCGTTCCGTTCCTCGAACGCTGCGAGCGCCGCCTCCAGTCCATTTTTGCGTGACTCGATGATAGTTGCTACGAGAGGACTTTCCCGATGGTACGGATCGCTGCCGCCGCCGATGAAGGACAGCAGATGATCTGGCGCGTACTTGAGGATTGAGTAGCCGATCCACGAGCCAAACGAGTAGCCAAAGTAGTGTGTCCTGTCGATGTGGAGCTCATGCAGAACCGCGAGCGCGTCCCCGACATGCAGTTCCGGCGTGTAGGACTCCAGCCCGTGCGGATGACCGCTATCGCCATGAGCACGAACGTCATACATGACGAGCCGGTAGTCCTCCTTCAGCGCCTCCACGTACCCGTAATCGGTCCATCCCCGCAACGATCCGCTGAACCCGTGGACCAGCAACAGCGCCGGGCCGGAGCCCTCGACCTCGTAATGGATTTTCGTGCCATCAACAGGGTTGTTGGTGAACGGCATGGTCTACCTCCCCTGTGGGCGCTGAATCTCATGATCCCACCCTGAGGTTCCCGAAGGGCGGGTCATGAGATTCATTAGTTGCCTCTTTAGAACCGGGACTTCTTTGCCTCGTAGTTGGAGTGCACGTCGATGAGGACCGTCTTGCCGTCGGCGTTCAACTGTCGAGCCTTCTGGATCGCCGGGCCCATCTCGCCCACCTTCGTGACCGTGAGTCCCGTGGCGCCCATGCCCTCTGCGATCTGGGCGTAGTTGCCCGCCATGTACGACACGTCGTACTTCTCGCGAGCCGTCGGGAACCCGCCCGGGTAGGTCGCCATTCCGCCGTTGTTCAGCAGCACCGTGGTTATCGGAAGTCCGGCCTTCACAGACGTCGCGACATCGAGTCCGGACATGCCGAACGCGCCGTCGCCCATGTAGTTCAGGCAGAACTTGTCCGGGTTCGCCAGCTTTGCGCCGATCATTGCCGGAATACCAAAGCCCAGGTGAGTCGTCTTGCCCCAGCCCATGTAGCTGTGCGGGGTGGTCGCCGTGAAAAACGGCACCATGGCGTCACGAGGTCCGCCGGCGTCGTGGGTGACGATGCTGTTTTCCTGGTCGATGTTGTTCTCGATCTCGTGAATCACGCGGTAAGGGCTGAGCGGCTCGTCGTCTACCGTGAGCATCGGCGTCCACTCCTGCATCCATTCCGCCTTCGCCGCTGCGATCTCCGCAGCCACGCCGGTATCGCGTCCACCCTCGCCGATCTGGCCCTTGATCTCGTCGATCATCGCCTCGATCGTGAGCCGGGCGTCGCCGATCAGCGCGATATCGGACGGAGTGTCCTTGTTCACATCGTCTTCGGTGGTCGTGTTGTGGATCACCGTCTTGCCGGCGGGTACCGGCTGGCAGTAGCTGTTCAGTGTGAAGCTGGTGCCGAAGCCGATGATTACGTCGGATTCGACGATCCATTTGTGCGCCTGGCCGGTTGTAGCACCGGAGCCTGCGCCGAGGGAGAGCGGATGCCGCTCGTCGAATCCGGACTTGCCTTCCATCGTGGTGAAGACCGGGATGCCGGTCAGCTCCGCCAGCTCCGTGAGCGCGGCCGATGCGCCTGAGAAGAGGACGCCCGCGCCGGACCAGATCATCGGTTTCTTTGCGGCTAGCAGCGTCTTGACGGCGTCCTTGATGTTGCCCGCGGATGGGGTACTCAACGCCGAAGCGGGGGATGTGTAGTTCATCGCCTCCTCCGGCACCTCCTGCGCGCAAACGTCCAGCGTCATCTCGACGACGACCGGGCCACGACGCCCGTTGCGAAGGGCCTGGAATGCACGTCGCATGACGTCGCCGACCTGGGTCGGTGTGTCGATGGTCTCGACCGACTTGACGACACCGCCGTAGTTGTTAACGGCAGCGAAGTTGGGCCGGACGTTCCGGCGCTCGATCGGGTAGCCGCCTGGGAGGACCAGCATCGGCACGTTGTCGCCGAACGCCTGGGAGAGACCGCCGATCGAGTTTTCCGCGCCAGCGGCGTGCTGCATCATGACGGTGCCGAAGCCCTCACCACCGCCGGATCGGGCGAACCCGTCGGCGGCCATGACGGCGCCGCGCTCGTGCCGGAACATGACCGGGCGGATGCCCTCTTTGGAAACCTCTTCGATCAGGGCGTTGCTCGGGAAGCACGTCATCTGCTCCACGCCCTCCGTCTTGAGGATGCGGGCGATGAACTGGGTTCCGTTCATGGGGAATCTCCAAAGGTAGTGAGGGCGATGATCGGGTAGTTGCGGCCCGAGTTGGATGAGAACTCCGGGCTGCGGCCCGCAGATTCTACTTCGCGAACCGGCCCGTGGCGCAAGTGCGGTGAAATTGGGCGGGATGGCTGGCGAGTACGGAGCGTCCTTCGAAACCCTCTCGGCAGCATCCTGAGGCTCTCGAAGGACCTGTTGTATGGCGAGCATCCGGGACGGTGGAGCGCGTGTTTCTGGATTACGCACGGGCAGGATGAAAGTCGGGAGATTCCTCGCGTGCGGGCTTCGGAATGACCGTGGGTTCCATGATGTCATTCCGGCCGCAATGTCATCCTGAACTTGATTCAGGATGCGGCTGAGGACCATACAGGCAGCCAGCCGGGCGCATGCGCTCACCGGCTATTCGATGTCGCGTGGGAGGCCCGCCCTTCGAGAACCTCAGGGTGGGTTCACTGAAGTCTCAGCATGGGTATACGAAAGTATCCGCGAGTGAGTTTACGAAGGATCACTCAGCCCGCGAACGACCCGTGTTCTGTTCGGGCGAGCACGTGGTCCTGCAGGCCTTCTGGCAGGTCTACGAAGACCGCTGAGAAGCCCCACACCCTGACGATCAGCGTCTTGAACTCCGGCAGCTCCGGGTTCTCGCGTGCCCTGAGCAGCGTCTCCCGGTCAATTACGTTGACCTGGAGTGTGGCTGTTGATGGCATCTTCAGGAAGACCGTCAGCAGGGCGACGAACTTCTCGAAGGCGTCCTCGGTCTGGAGGATTCCGGAGTGAAGGGCGATGTCCAGCACGGAGCCGTGGGAGGCCTTTACGAGGTCCACCTTGGACACCGATCGCAGCGCCGCCGTCGGGCCGTTCCTGTCCATGCCCACCGCCGGCGAGAAGCTGTTGGCCGTCAGCTCGCCCGTGCTTCGTCCGTCGGGCGAGGCCGCGGTGTCGCTCTTGCGGTGGATGCCGAAGGACATGAACCCGGGGGCCCACTTGCCGCCGGGACCTTCCGTGTTGTCGGACCTTTCGTGGACGCCGTCACAGAAGTGCTCGGCGATCTCCGTGATTATCGAGTCGACGTAATCGTCGTCGTTGCCAAATTTGGGGATTCGGTTCTTGAGCCTCAATTGGAGCGACTCGAAGCCCACGAAGTCGGCCTCCATCGCGTCTCGCAACCGTTCCCATGTCAGGGTGCCGTCGTCGTAGATCAGCTTCTTGATTGCGGCGAGCCCGTCGGCCGCGTTCCCGGCCTGGGCCACGATGGAGCCGTTGATGGCGTATCGGGCGGCCGCGGGAGAGGCCTCGGCGAGGCAGTCTTCGATGGCGGCTGCGAAGAAGGGGTGGGTGATCGGCCGCGCCGGGGCGGAACCCTCCGGCATCAGCGCCGTCAGACGGGCCTTGAAGTCCGTCATGACGTCATCGAAAGACTCGAAGTCGTTGCCCTGCGACTCCATGACGAGGTCGTTGAGGATCGGCAGAGCGTCGTGGACCTTGAATTTGATCGTGCCCTTGCCGCCCATGATCAGCTCGGAACAGCCGTCGTTGCAGTAGTCCCGGGCTTCCTCCAGCGGAATGCCGAGTTTCACGAGGGACGGGATGGCGACGTCGTCGTTGAACACGGCGATGGTGTTTGCGCCCTTTGCCAGCACGCTGGCGCTGGCGCGCATCACGCTCGACGGGGTGCCCGGGAAGAAGCGCACGTTGAGCTTGGGCTCGGGCAGCATCAGCTTTCCCGATGCCTCGAGACACATGTACGTGAGCTCGTTGGAGGAGTCACGGCCGTCTACCGTCTGCCCGGCGATGGAGATGTTGCGCAGGGTGTCGTTGGCGGCCTGGTACGCCGTCGGGAAGTGGTTGAGCTTGACGAAGAGGCACTCAAGCAACTCCTGCGCACGTTCCTGCGTGATGCGTCCTTCGTCGATGTCCCGCCGGTAGAACGGGTACGCCCACTGGTCGAAACGTCCGATGCAGCCGCGCCCGCCGAACACGCGGACGAACTGCAGGAGCTGGAGAGCTGAGTGGAAGGAGGTCGGAGCGCCGTTCGCCAGGTCATAGCAATTTGCCGATATCAAGTCGAGCTCGGCCGCCCGGGCCGGATCGACTTCGACCGCCGCCATTTCAGCGGCGTGCATGCCGCACTTCTCGATGTACCGGCATGCGGCTTCGTATGCGATCTCCACGCCGCGAAGGAAGTCCTGGCTCGCCGGGTTGGTTTCGCCCTGGAGCTTCGCGTGCGCCTCGTCCCGAATCCCGGCCAGGCCTTTGACCAACAACATGGCGTAGCCCGGGGGATAGTGCGGGTCGTACTCACCGAGGTCGATCTTCTCGGCGTCCCCGGGGGTTGCGAGGGCCGCGCCGACGATCAATTCGCCCGGCTGGATGAAAGGGTCGCTGGCTTCGAGCAGGATCGCGAAGTCCCGGGCGTGGCCGGTTAGCGTGTCTTCGCCGCTGCCTTCGACAACCTTTCGGACAATCGCCGCCTCGTGGGTTCCCGCCCAGTACATGTCCCGCAGGCGATAGCTGCGGCTGCCAGGGTCGAGTTCCAGGTTCAGATCGTCGAGCTTCGCCGTCGGCTGCGTGAGTGTCTGCATGGTTCCCGTTTCCTGCGACGGCGCGCTTGAGGAGCGCGCGTCTCTCCGGGCGGCAGCTAGCGGTATGCTACTCTTCGGCACGAATTAGTACCACCGGGATGGCGCGCAAGCGTCGTCCGGTTTGCCGCCCGTCATCCCGCATGGCTGCAGATTGACGACGATCCCGAATCATGGTCCCAGCTGATTCCGACACAGCGACTCGGTCACGTCTCGAGACGCTGAAGACGACCGGCCGTGTCTTCGATATCCAGCGATTCTCGATCCACGATGGGCCGGGGATCAGGACGACGGTGTTCCTGAAGGGATGTCCGCTTCGCTGCCTCTGGTGCCACAACCCGGAGTCGATAAACCCGGCTCCCTTGTTGTCCTTCGCTGCGGACAAGTGCATTTCATGCGGCGCTTGCGCCCGCGCCTGCACCAGCGGGGCGCAGGTGATGGACGGGGAAGGCAGGCACGTATTTCTCAGGGAAAACTGCGTTGTCGCCGGCGCGTGTGCAAAGGTGTGCCCCTCCGGAGCACTGGAGCTGGTCGGGCGTGACACGCCCGTGGATGAGGTACTCGAACAGGTGTGTCGCGACCGCATGTTCTACGAGGCGTCCGGTGGGGGAGTCACTCTCTCGGGCGGCGAACCGCTACTCCAGGTCGATTTCGCAGACGCGCTGCTGAGCGGGGCGAAAGAGGCCGGGCTCCACACCGCCGTCGAGACGGCGGGACATGTGGCTTTTGACCGGCTGGCCCGGGTTGCGCCACATACCGATCTTTTCCTGTTCGACGTGAAGGAGACGGACGACGCCCGGCACCGCCAGTTCACCGGTGTCCCGAACACCGCGATCCTGTCCAACCTGAAAGAGCTGCACGACACCGGCGCGAATATCCTCGTTCGACTGCCGATCATCCCGGGGCTGAACGACCGGCAGGAGCATTTCGAGGGCGTGGCCGAGTTGGTGAAGCCGCTGTCCGGCCTGCTCGGCGTGGAAGTTCTGCCGTATCACAGCCTGGGCATAGCGAAGCGCGACCGGTTTGGCATCGTGTCGGACGGCGCGGACGACCCCGTGCCGCCTGAAAAGGAGACGGTGGTCGGCTGGGTGGAGTTCCTGCGCGGTCTCGGCGTCGAGGTCATCAACGAGACCTGAGCCGATGTCGCCTCACATCGTGATGACGATCTTGCCCCGGGTTTTTTGCGCCCCGAAATAGCGGAACGCATCGTGGCCCTGGTCTAACGGGAAGCGCTTGTCTATGGCGGGCGTTACTGCCCCGGCCTCATAAAGTTCGACCAACATGTCCAGATCCCTGTTTGGCCTGAGCATCAGGAGGCCCATCTTCTTGCGCCCGAATACCGAAATTGCCGATCCAACAAGCAGGATCTGGAAAATCCGCCCTGTCGCGCCCCCCTCCATGAGGTAACGTCCCCCGGGCGCCAGGGCACGCTTGTAGTCGAAGACGGAGTGGTGGGCCGCCATGTCGAGAATCAGGTTGTATCGCAGGCCGTTCTTCGTGAAGTCCTCCTGCGTGTAGTCGATCACGTGGTCTGCGCCGACCGAGCGCATAACGTCCAGCTTGATCCCGCTGTCCACGCCCGTGACCTCGGCTCCGAAATGTTTGGCGATCTGCACCGCAAACGTGCCTGCGCCACCGCCCGCGCCGTTGATCAAGACGTTTTGTCCCGACTGCACCCCCAGGTCGCGAATCCCCGACAGGCCGAGGACTCCCGCTTGAGGCATCGCCGCCGCCTCGTCGAAGGCCATGCCGGCGGGTTTCAGGGTCAGCACACTCTCACGAGCGCAAACGTATTCGGCAAAACCGCCCCAGCCTGACCCGGAGATGTCCCCGAACACGTCGTCGCCGGGCTGAAAGTTCGTCACGTCTGCTCCAACGGCTTCCACTGTCCCGGCTACGTCAGCCCCCAGGATCCTGTTTGTCGGCTTGAACAGCCCGGTGGGCAGGCGGGCCAGGAACGGCTTGCCTCGCAGCAACCCCCAGTCCCAGTCGTTCACGGACGATGCGTGGACCTTGATGAGGACCTCATTGCCTTTGACGACGGGTTGTTCCACTTCTTCAAGGTGGAGGACATCGGGCGAGCCGTACTTGCTGTACACGAGGGCCTTCAAGACTTTCTCCTGAAGAGCTTCACAGGGTGATGACCACCTTCCCACGCGCGTGCCCGTCCTCGACATAACGGATAGCGTCAGCGGCCTCGCTTAACGGATAGGTTCTGTCGATGACCGGGGTGACCTTCCCGGACTCGATCAGGTCCTTCAGAAAAGCAAGGTTGTCCGCGCTTACCCGTCCACCGCCTGAAATGAGTTTTTGTCGTACGAAAGGACCCTTGAGAGCCGCTTTGAAGAAGAGGCCCATCGGTCCAATCCAACGCCCTCCGGTCCCGCCGGAAAGTATGAGCGTTCCCGCGGGGGTGAGCGCCCGCCTGTAGTCAGATAACGAACGGTTGCCGACCCCGTCAAAAACGAGGTCGTAGGTCCCCCCGTTCCGGGTGAAATCCTCCCGGGTATGATCGATTACCCGATCTGCGCCTAACGAACGCACGAGGTCCATCTTGGCCGTGCTGCAGACGGCGGTCACGTCCGCTTCTAACGCTCTGGCGATCTGCACCGCAAAGGTGCCGACGCCACCGGAAGCGCCGTAAATCAGGACTTTCTGGCCGGGCGCTATCTGGCCTTGATCTCGGAGACAGACCAGTGCGGTATTTGCTGCCAACGACACCGATGCCGCCTGCTCAAGCGTCAGGTTGATCGGCCTTGGGGCCAGCACGTTTTCAGGTACGGAAACGTATTCGGCAAATGCGCTTTTGCTCTCGCCAAATACCTCGTCGCCGGGATGAAGCCCTGACACATCTTTGCCGACGGATTCAACCGTCCCGGCGATGTCCCAGCCCGGGATGTGTTTCGTTGGCTTGAACAGGCCGAATCCCACACCGCGCCCGATGCCGCGAGCGATCAGGGGCCAGCCCCTCATGATGTGCCAGTCAGCCGCGTTGACGGAGGAGGCGTGGACTCGCACGAGCACCTGGTCGTCACCCACCTCCGGCGCTTCGATATCCCGTAGCTCCAGGGTGTCAGGTGATCCGTATCTGTCCTGGACGATGGCTCTCATTTCATCCCCGCCGGTGGTTGCCGGAGTCGTCTGCCCGGGCCTTCAAATCGTGATGACGATCTTCCCCTGGACGCGGCCCTCTCCGAAATATCGAAAAGCGTCAGCAGTTTCGCTCAGGGGATACGTGCGGTCGATGACCGGCTTGACCACGCCTTCGGCGTAAAGCTCCAGGATATGGTCCAGGCCCTCGTTCGGTTTTGCCACCACGGTGCCCATATTCTTGCTGCTCAGTAGCGAGATGAAGCGTCCGAGGAACATCGTCTGGAAGAACCGAGGTTGGGAGCCTCCGATCACGCCGTAGGCTCCGCCGGGAGCCAGGGCGCGCTTGTAATCGAAGGTCGAGCGAGATGCGGCGACATCGATTATGAGGTCGTACCCCTGCCAGTTTCGTGTGAAGTCTTCCAGCGTGTAGTCGATGACGTGGTCTGCGCCGATCAAGCGCAGCATGTCCAGCTTTTCCGTGCTGTCCACGCCGGTGACTTCAGCACCGTGGTGTTTGGCGATCTGGACCGCAAACGTGCCGACACCGCCGCCCGCTCCGTTGACCAGGACCTTCTGGCCGGGCTGGATACCCCCGCCGTATCGAAGCCCCGCCATGGCAAGAGCGCCCACCTGTGGAATAGCGGACGCCTGCTCGAACGTCAAGTAGGAGGGCTTCGATAGCATCGAGGATTCACGAACACTCACGTACTCGGCAAGCCCGCCCCAGCCCAGCGACAGAAAGCGTTTGCTGACCTCCCCGAACACCTCGTCCCCGGGCTGGAGCCGATTTACGTTGCTGCCAACCGTTTCGACCTGTCCCGCAACATCAGTTCCGAGGATTGGATTCCTTGGACGGAACAATCCCGACATACGGGTGAAGCCCCGTGCGCCTCGCAGGAGATCGTAGTCCCAGGAATTGATGGACGCCGCCCGGGTCTTGACCAGGACCTCGTCATCCCCGGGCGTCGGCGTTTCGACCTCTTCCAGGTGAAGAACGTCGGGAGAGCCGTATCTGCGGTAGACGATGGCCTTCAATTACAGCTCCTTCTTCTGTGGTGCGGACAGGGGACCCGGGTGAGTCCGATCGGCCGATCCCCGTGTGCAGTCTCGCGGCCGACGGTACTCCTCCGACAGTGCCACGCCATGATGGTGGCATGACGATCTGCGGGAGTGTCCAGGAGGCGAGGTAAGTGGCAGGTTCGCGAGATTGGTGCGAGGACGTGCCCGCGCGATGGGGCGAACCGGTGCCGGGGGCTGTGGTCGAGCCCGCACGGCCGTCAATACTCGCTGTGGTTGCCAGAAGGGGGCGCGTGGTTGCGAGTGAAGAGGTCACCGAACGTTCAGTTGAGTGCGGGCGTACAGGGGAGGAATCAATTCAAGCACTCTGAAGGGATGTAGACACCGTGAAGAAATTGATTTTGTTGTTTCTCGCTGTAGCGATCGCCGGGACTATGTGGGGGATCGGTGGACAGCAGATTGCCTCAGCGCACAGTGGTGGGCATGAAAATGGCTGTTCCGGGTTTGGTGAATTCATGCAGAGAGTGGCACAGAATGAATCTTCTAGGCCCGGAGCCGGAGATATCGTGAGCCCTAGAGCGCAAGCTGGAACTATGGATAATCAGGTATTCCGCTGGCACCGTTTCCGCTGCCGCTAAATCCAATCGCATTGGGATGAAATCAAGAACGCCTCGGCTTCGGTCGGGGCGTTCTCGCGTCCGGCCGCTACGTTCACCTGCGCTCGATTCGGACCGAGTCGCCTCCGCAAACGCCTCAACAGCAGCCCGGCGTCCTCGGCGCGACGTACGCCCGACGAGTGTTCGGCAGCGTTTTAGCAGGCGCGGGCGCTGGAGGCGCGATCAGACGCGGGCGGGTTGCGGTCGCCGTTCGTACTGACGCTGCTCGCCATCGAGGACCGGCTCGTTCAGATACACGTCGCCGTTCCTGATCTTGAGGTTGAAACCGCAGTCGGGATTCGAGCAGATCCACGCCTTGTAATAGACCGTTGCGCCGTGCGCCCCGAAATCGGAGAGAGGAAGCAACACCCCGACATCGCAGGCTCGACACTCTGGAAATTCCGGCACTTCGTTCACCTTCGCCTTTGCTGTACTCATGTCGAAACTTCAATGGTACATCCGTGGCGGGCCAGTAGCGCGCCGGAGCGGTGCGGAGGGTTTACTATCGACTGGCCAGCAGGAACGCTCCACCTGCAAAGATGACCGGCCCGCACAGCGCTAACTCGACGCCATCCGTGTTTCCGCCTGCTTCGACGTTGATGACCACGCCGAGGGCGACTGCCGACGCTATGGACGAAAGACCACCGATCCTTTCCCACCGCCATGCAATTAGCAGGCTCGCCGTTATCCATGCACTGATAGCGCCTGTGATGGCTCCCTCGGGCCCGGACACCACGCCCCCGGTCGCGATCATGGCGGTCACGACGAAATAGAAAGCGGCGGGCAACACGCTCAAAGCACGCGCAATATAGCGGGCAACCCTCCTGTTCTTCTTCGGCACTAGGCCGAACAACCTGAGGTCTCTCATATCCCGCGTGGTCATGCCAGACGCCATCGCCGGTCACTGCTCAATGAGGTGGTCCAGGCACGCCTTCCTTGCAGGTTCAACGTAATCAAAGGGCCGCGAGGAAGTCGTGAGCGGCGAAAACCCTTGTCGATGCGGTTGGTCGGAAGCCGTCAATTGCTTGACAAACACTGGCGCCTGGTACCCGAGCTCTCCAGCTTCCTGAGCCACCAGGCACTACCCGGGCGTCCCCACGTTGACCAACTGCTATTCCGCTGCCGTGGCAACCGTCACGGCGATATCACCACTTCGTCGAACGTTTCGCCCTCATGGTTAATCGCCTGCAGCTCCAGCCTGTCGTTCCAGATGTTTAGCTCTACGAAGTGGTAGGTGGACCACGCCGCCGCCGTGAAATCCTCCCTTCCGGTTCCGTTCTTTTTGGCGGCTGCGCCCGAGACGATGTAGGTCACTCCGTCGACGACCTGAGATCGCTGGTAGTCGTGGGAGTGGCCTGCCAGGACTAGCTGGACCCCGTGCTCGGCAAACAGGGGAACGTACAGCTTCCGGATCAGCTCATCCGATCCCCGCCTCCCGGCAGAAAACGGCGGATGGTGCATCGCAACGATCTTCCACCGGGCATCGCTACTGGAGATCGCCGACTCGAACCATTCCCTCTGTTGAAGGTCCGTGGAGCGCGTGGAGTCGAGACCGAAAAAATGGGTGTCACCGAACCGTTCTTCGTACCACGGCCCCGGCATATCCAGCGCAGCCATATGCCCCTCCCGGTTGCCGTCCCTCACGTCGTGGTTGCCTAGCACGGGCAGGAGCGAGGTACCGGCGTCCAGCACGCCGCTGAAGGGCTCGAACACGGTATCCGGCAGCCGGGCCGGGTCGCCCGATGGATAAACGTTGTCGCCCAGCAGGATCAGGCCGTTAAACGCCTGGGCCTCAGATCTGTTGAACACACCTTCGGCCGTCCGGTATTCGATATCGGAACCCGTGCCGACGTCACCGGCCACGGCAAACCGAACACCAGGCCGATCATCAGGATCGAGCTCATAAACCGCCCACGTCACCTTCGGCTCCCCGATCCGGTGTGTGAACGAGTCGCGAACATAGTCACTGATCCCGGTGGCGCTCAAGACCCCCCAGACGGCGAGGACTACGGCCATGACGAGTGTTGCGGCTGTCCAGCGGTCAATCGAGAGCCCGGAGACGGTGAACATGGTCGGGCCAGTCTACCGAGATCAAACTTGGTGCCGAGGGCGGGAGTCGAACCCGCACGGGCGTTATGCCCAACGGTTTTTGA
>CAYYRD010000038.1:0-13004 GCA_964474025.1 uncultured Dehalococcoidales bacterium
TATGTTCGGCCCCATGCCCATGACGTAATCGACGTATTCGTTGTCGTCCACGTCCCACATCAAGCCGTCTTTCGCGCGCTCAAACCAGAGCGGCACCGGAAGCTCGGCGCGCCGGATCTGGCTGCTGATTCCGCCCGCGACCATCCCCTGGGCACGGGCGTAAAGCTCCTGGCTCTTGTCGAATCGATATAGCTCAGGCATTCGTGTGCGTTCCGTGGTGGTTTTTCACCTTTTCGTTCACGTTAATCGTCGCCGGCTGGGAGGGATTGTCTCGACTTGAGCGCCAGGTCGGCCGCCCTCTGGACCATCGTTGCCGCCTGTTCACCATTTGTCGCCCGGTGCGCCGCGATAAACTCCCCTACCGCTCGCTCCCCGGGTACGTCGTACAGTCCTCCGACGAACTCGACAACCGGGTTTTCACGATTGGGCTGCCACTCCACGTTGTACGGAGTTATGCGCCCTCCGGCCCGCCGCATGTCTCGTTCGTCAATGAGTTGTTGCGCCGCCGCCCGCACCGTTAGTTTGTCCGTCCAGTCAGCCTTGTACACGATCCGGCCAGCGGAGTTGATGATCCACGTCATGTTTGGCAGCAGCCCGTAAGCGTGGTGTACGGGTCCGTCGAGATCGTCCACGTACATCGGGCGTTCGATACCCCACATCTCGACAAAGTCGCGAGCGAATTTCAGCTTCTGTTCCATCGACGTGTGATGGAGTTTGTTGTCACCCGGGTGGGCCTCCCGTGTGTACAGGAAAATGAACTGGACACCCTCGGGTGCGAACTCTTTCGCCATCGGTTCGAGGTCTGGCGCCGCCAGACCGCAATATGCTCAGGTGATCGAGCCAAACTCGATCACCAGGTGGCCCTTGCTCCAGAGATCAGAAAGATTTGTGCGCGCCCCGGTGGCCGCGTTCGTCACCTCGCCGTCCGGCGCCGGTTCGCCGGGGCTGGGGGCGTCTTCACGGAACGCTCGGAAGGACGGCATGTCCATATCCAGAGGGAAGTTGACGTAGTTGTATTCGCTCCGGTCTGCGATGACGCTCACTTCGTCCACTCCAGGTATTCCTTTTTAACCTTCGCCACGTAGCTGAAGCTCGGGTTCACGAACTGGGTGATGCGAGCTTCAAGGACCTGGGCGAGGAACATGAACGCCTCTTTGCGGGCGAAGTTGTACTCCTCTTCCAGCCATAACAGCATCTCGCTCAGGGCGATTCGGAAGGCGTCCTCCGCCGGTCGGGCCTGCGCCGTGGTCATGATGTATTCGTCGTTCTCGATGCGCGGCCATGTCATGTTGACGGGCCTGTCTTTGAGTTCGACACGCAACCGGGCGATACCGCCAGTCTCTATTCCGCCGCCGCCGCAGATCTCGCCATCGCCCTGGAGCGCGTGCATGTCGCCGATGTGGAGGTTTGCGCCCGGTACCTGGATAGGGATGTGGACCTGCGCGCCGTCGGTCACTTCCTGGATATCGAAGTTGCCGCCCCATACGCCGGCCCATGAGTTGATCCAGCGGTCACGTGCCGGTGCCACGCCGACGCAGCCGAGCATGGGCTTGATCGGGATGGAGAACTTGTCGTTCCAGATGATCCTGCCGTCACGGATCTCCACGACTTTGGAGGTGGGACCAACGTTGGAATCGCCGAGCCAGCCGGGCATCGCGCCGGTGTTGCCGCGGTATCCGGTCCAGCCGATGTTGTGCGGGGTGATCTTCTCAACATGGACGACGAGAACCTGCCCGGGTTCAGCGCCCTCGACGCGAATGGCGCCGGACGAGGCGTTGCCTCTATCGGTGGGCAGGCTGTCGCTGCGTACGGTGTTGTAGTAGTCCCGGAGATGGTCGGGAACAGACGGGGAGTTGGAGTCCGGCCCCCGGTTCATCTGGGTCTCCACTTCAAAGACTTCACCGGGTTGGACCGTCATCGTGACCGGGTTATCGGCCCCGGTCTCGTAGTACAGGACTTCTCGAGTAGCGCGCTGCATTTCACCATCCGGGCGATTGGCTGGAGTGATGGCCCGCACCCGAAGACTTGAAAACTCCGGAATACGTGGCCACGGTATGCGGGCCAATCCTTACCGCAGTGCGGAGTGCAATCAGCGACGGAATCCGCCAGCCCGCTTGACCCGGAGTCTACGCCGAGGGCTTGATCGACGCCACGAGTCCACGTCACTCAGGATTTTCCAAATATGCTGTCCCGGAACCGTGTAGGCCCGGCTGGGCGGCTATTTTGAGGGTGTTGTCGGGTTACGTTTGTTCTGGCGCTTTGCGGTTGTTCCGGAGGTCCTGTTCTGGATTGCCACCCGTTCACGCGTTGTTGGTCCGGGCGACCAACGCAGGGACTTCGGAGAGGTTTTTGATTGAGGGGCCGTCCCACTCTTGGATGTCGACGCGCAAGACCGTGCTCAGATCTGTGGGCTGATCGTCCAGGAGGTAGGCGTCGATGCCGAGATCCCGGGCGCCCTGGAGTTCGTTGGAGCCGCCATCGCCGATAAATAAGGATTCGGCGGGTGTCACCCCGAGGCCGCTCATAGCGGCCTCGTAGAGGCGCGGATCCGGTTTGCGAGTGCCTTCCACGCAGGAGAAAACTGCCTCAGTGAGGAGGCCCGCGAACGGAGTCGACGGCCAGATGGCCGGTACGTCATGAACACAATCAGACACCAGGGCCAGCCGGACGCCCGATGCGGTAAGCCCGGTCAACATGTCGATGCACCCCGGCCTGGGGATGAGACGCGATTTCATGGCCTCCCGACGCATCCGTACGCACTCACCCATCTGCTCGTCGGTCAGCGTTACTCCCACAAGTCCCATCGCCTGTTCGATTTCGCCTTCGGAAGAACGGTTCGTCCCCTTAAGCCGATCATCGTTGATGGACATCCAGCGCGGATAAAACTCGTCCGGGTTTAGCCCGGCCACTTCCGCGATGGAGTCGACAACGCTCCGGTACTCACTTGCCAGAGGTGAGGGAACTAGAGTCCCGAACAGATCAAACAGAACGGCGCGTTTCACTCAATCTCCTGTCCGGATTCGGATCTGCCGGATCGGCAAGCTTTTAATCCATATGTAAGGGCGTATGGCAATACGCCCGGGGATGAGCGCCTTACACCGTGTCCTGAGATTCTCGAAGGACCGGGATCTGCGCAGTGTTGTCGCGCGCGCTCGGCCTCAGTGTCGGTTTGCGAGCCATCACTGCACCCCTCACCCCAACCTTCTCCCGCACGTGGAGAGGGGGCACATTCAGGCCCGAAACACCCCAATCATCCTAATCCAGCAACCGCTCCTCGAACCACAACCGCACCCGCCGCGCGATATCAAGCTGATGCTCGTATTCCTCCACCCCGTGTGGCTCCCTCGGGTACACCACGAGCCGGGTATCGACGCCTTTGTCTTTGAGCGCCCGAAAGAACTGGTAGCCCTGCTCCACCGGCACATCCCAATCCTGCTCGCCGTGCAGCACCAGTGTCGGCGTATCGGCGTTCTTGATGAAGTTGATCGGCGAGAAAGCCGCGTGGGCGCTGTCCAGGTCGTACGGATCGGAGTCGTCGTAGTGGATGGCGTCCCAGACGTGCAGGTAGGACCGGCCGTGGAACGACCGCCAGTCGGCGATGCCCGCGCCCATGACAGCGGCCTTGAAGCGATCGGTCTGCGTCACCGCCCAGGCCGACGTGAAGCCCCCGTAGCTCCAGCCGCAGATGCCCAGCCTCTCGGGATCGGCGATCCCTGTTTCCACGAGATGATCGAGTCCGGCCAGCATGTCCTGGAAATCCTCACCGCCCATATCGCCGACGTTGGTCTCGGCGAAAGCCACGCCCCAGCCGGTGGAACCGCGGTAGTTCGGCATGAACACGGCGATACCTGCGTCCGAGATTAATTTCGCCCAGCGGTGATGGTCCTGGAAATTGAACCTGACGGCTCCGGTCGGCCCGCCGTGCACCATCATCGCAACCGGAACTCGGCCCTCCGTGTAGCCTGGCGGCAGTTGCAGCAAGCCCTGGATGCGAGTTCCGTCGTTGCCCTCCCAGAACACCTCTCGCGTCTCGCCGATTACAAGATCGGACCAGTCAGCGTGTACATCCGTCAGCTTGATCCACGCGATCTTGCCGTCGGCTTCAGCCCCGGCGAAAACCTCCGGCAGGTTGTCCGGATCGTCGATCACCGCCGCGAAAACCGGCGCACCCTCGCCGGACGATCGCGAGAAGTTGGAGAAGCCTTTTTTCTCGTTCCACAGGTACCGGCGTTGCCCGGATCCGACGTCTATCGAACTGATGCCCGATCCGCCGTGGACGTTCGTCGCCGTCAAAATAGCGTCCCCGTCCGGGTGGAACACGCCGTAATGGTCAGAGACCCCGTGCTCCGCCGTCAGGTTGCGGGCAACGCCGCCGCTGGCCGGGACCAGCATGAGATCACCGGAATCGTTGCCGCGGTCGCTGTAGATCGAAGTCAGGAACGCGACGGTCGAGCCATCCGGCGACCAGGCCGGTTTCGCCGCGGGACGCCGCTCGTCGTACAGGACCGTGATCCGGTCAGAGTCGGCCTCAAACACGACGAGCCTGTTCAGATACCAGTCGCCCTCATACGGCAGGTCGGAGACAACCGCCGCTACACGTTTGCCGTCCGGGGAGACGGCCGCCTCCCAGATCTGGAGCCCGTCCGGCGAGACGCACCTGGTCTCGCCGCTCTCGATATCCACGCTCCAGAGCCGCATGTAGCGGTGGTCTTCCTCGAAAACGACCTCGTCGGCACCCGACGCCTGCCGCGCCCGGTATTCGTCGGTCTCGCCGTCCTCTTTCAAAAACGATATCGAGCGCCCGTCCCCGGTCCATGACATGGGGGAGAGGCTGCGGGGGCTCGGGATATCGCCGCGGACATCCGTCAGCTTGCGCGCCTCGCCGCCCCGCCGCGGGAGCAGGTAAATCTGTCGCTGCCCGTCCTCTCCACGGTCTGACAGGAAGGCCAGCAACGTCCCATCGGGCGACCAGCGCGGCATCGTGTCCGATCGCTTGCTATTCGTCAGGCGTATCGTGTCGCCGCCATCGACCGCAACGGAGTAGATGTTCGCCGGTGCCATCTTCGGCGCAGACGACCCTCCTCGGCGGAAGTTATCCGCTACAACGAAAGCGACCAGCGTTCCGTCGGGCGACACCTGGGCGTCGTACACGGACGGCAGGTCTACCGAGACCTCCGGGGTGAAACGTTTCGACATTGCGGCCGCTCCGGTGCTGATTTTTCGGGGAGTCGGAAGACCCTAACACCGCCGAGGCCCTCCGTACGCCCGTAAAGGCGCAAGAAATCGATCGGGCACCTCGCCAATAAAAAAGTGGACGCTCTCTATGAGCGCCCACTTTTGTAGAAGAATCGGGCAGCGATTGCCCATCCTGACACGAAATCCGGGGTTATGCCGCCTTGACCGTGGCCGTCGTCTCGGCTTTCTTCACGAACCGGCCGCCCTTGCCCCGGGTCCTGGTCTTTGGAGCGCTGGCCTTTTCGCCGCTCGAACTCTCCGGCGGCGCACTCCGCTCGGCTTCGACAGCGGGTGTTGGAGCTGCCGCACGCCTGGTTTTCTTTGTCGGCGCGCCCGCCATCACAGACTCGGGAGTCAGTTCGGAGCGACGTCGTCGTCGCTCTTTGCGCTCCGAGACCTTGGAAGACGCTGACTTGATCCGCATCGTGTCCGTCAGGATGCGTTGTGTCTCAAGTTCTTCCTCGGCGGCCACACGAGCGCCTTCGATATCGACGGCGATCCTCTGGATCTCGTCGGTCGCTTTGGCTCGTAACCTGGCTACGTCCGCCTCGGCCGTTGCGTTGGCTTCGGAGACTATCTCGGCGGCCTTCGCCTCGGCGTCAGAAACAATCGTACGGCTCGTTTCTTCGGCCTCAGAAATAATCGTGCGGTTCGTCTCTTCGGCGTCGGTGAGCATCTTCCGAGCCGCCCGAATCTCGACAGCCGCGGCTTCCTGCGCCTCGGTCCGCACACGGGTCGAATCTGTTTCCGCCTGTTCCTTGATCGAGCGCGCCACCTCGAGCTCGGTTTCGGCCTGCATCTGGAGCTCGCGAGCCGTGTCGAGAGTCGCCTTCGCCTCTTCGAGATCTGTCTGGGCCTCAGCCCGGATATCGGCGCACAACTCTTCGGTCGCCTGGATGGAATCCTGCTCGGCCTGTTGCCTTGCCTGCTCGGCGTCCGCGCGCCGTCGACGTGTTGCGTCGATCTCGTCGCGTGCGAAATCCCTGATGAGCAGGGCCTGGCGCCAGAGTGACTCCAGCGATTCCGAGTTCATTTCATCAGGCTGGTTGTTGGATGGCTTCTGAGCCATGCGTACCTCTCGCTGGATTGGTTCCGGATCTCCCGGATACCCGAAATTCGAGGTTGTCCCGGCGACAACGACGACACTCTCCCCGATGAGCTGTGATCTCCAGACTAGCCGCGGTGACCGCCGCCGCCGTCCTTGGACTTACCTATAGAAATGGGTGTCTTCACTTACACACAGGAATTACCACCCCGGATTATCCAAAGCCGTGATTGACAGTCGGTTGGCGGCGGCGATACTACGGCGGCAAGATTCCGCAACTACCCGGTGCCACCACCGGGCATGCTGTTCAGGGGATGAGTTGAGCGATCCGACGAACGAATTCGACGGACTTGAGTCCATGGACGGCCGGACCGTGGTCGGTCGACGCATCGTGTGGCACAAAACGACCCGGTCCACGAACGACGATGCGAGGCGGGCCGCAGAGGCGGACGAGCCCGAAGGGCTCGTTGTGATCGCGGACCTCCAGACGGCGGGACGGGGCCGAATGTCCCGAACCTGGACCTCCCCCCTCGCCAGAGACATCCTTTTTTCCGTGCTGTTGCGGCCTGACGCAGCGGACCTGCCCAGGATGCCGCTCGTCGCCGGGCTTGCGGTCGCCAGGACGTTGGAAGCGTTTACGGACGAATCGATTTCCCTCAAGTGGCCGAACGATGTCCGGGCCGCCGGTCGCAAGATATCCGGTTCTCTCGTGGAGTCCGGCAGTTCTGATTCTGGCTATTACGCCATCATCGGCACCGGCGTAAACGTCAACCTGGACGCCGCCGCTCATCCGGAGATCGCGGACATCGCTACGAGTCTGCGAACTTTGAACGGGCGGGCCGTGTCGAGACGCGAGGTTATGCGCAGGCTGTTGTCTGAAATGGACAATATCTATGCCAGCCCGGAACGTATGGCCACGCTGGTCTCAGACTGGAGCGCACGGCTGGAAACGATCGGGCAGGTGATCGGTGTTCGCTGGGGCGACGATTTTCTGCACGGTATGGCGGAAGGAGTTGACGATACGGGTCGGCTGTTGCTGCGAGATAGTGACGGGAAGATCCATCTACTGGAAGCCGGTGAAGTGACCACGGTGCTGGCTGATCCTTCTTGATCGAGACGAGTACGATGCCGGTAGACCGACACCGGCGGCCAGTTTGATTTCAAAGAAACCAGAACGCAGGCGAACGGAGACACGGATGGGTGTACTTGACGCTCTAAACCTTGACGGAATGAACGTCGTGATCACCGGCGGAGGCACCGGCCTCGGCCTTGAAATGGTGCGCGGCATGGCCGAGGCCGGCGCAAACGTGGCCATCGCAGGCCGGCGGCAGGGTCCGATCGATGAAGCCGCTGACATGGTGAAGGGCCTCGGCCGGAAATCGATGGCCGTCTCCACCGATGTCACGGATACCGCCGCAGTGAACGCCCTGTTCGACACCGTCCTCGCCGAGTGGGGCGACGTCCACGTGCTGTTTAACAACGCTGGCATCGTTCGTGAGGACGGCAGGCCGCCGCTGTGGGAGATCACGGACGAATCATGGCGCATCGGTATCGAAACGAATCTCAGCTCGGCGTTCTACTGCGCCCGGGCCATCTCCAGGCACATGGCTGATCGGGGCTCGGGCAAGATCGTCAACGTCGCCTCCGGCTTCGGGTTCAGGGGCGGGAGAGACAACTACATGTACACCGCCGGCAAGGGCGGCATTGTGAACATCACGCGGGCCATGGCCGTAAGTCTTGGACGTCACGGCATCACCTGTAATGCGATCGTCCCGGGCTTCTTCCCGACGGAGGCGACCTTGGAAACCTCCATGTCACTTCCGCGCGGAGACCTCATCCCCATCGGCCGAACCGGGTTCCCGAAGGAGTTCGGCCCGGTCGCGGTCTGGCTGGCTTCCGCGGCGTCGGATTACATGACCGGCGAAATGTTCATCGTCGACGGCGGCGGACTGGCCGGTGGCATGGCGCCGACCGGCTACGGGCCGATCACCGAGCTCGCCTGAGCCCGGAAGTCCGGAACCCCCTTAAATCCCGATATCACAAACATAAGGACAGAAGATGCCCGTCCCGAACGACTGGACCCTTGAAGGCAAGGTAGCCCTGATAACCGCAGACACACGCGGCTGGGCGGCCGTGCTCGCCGCCGCTCTCGCCGAAGCCGGAGCAGACGTGGCGGTAGCGGGCCACTCCGCCGAGCACGTCGAGTCCGCCGCCGCAGCCGTGCGGGCGCAGGGCCAAAGGGCGGCCACGATCCTGGGTGAGTTCCCTGGATTCGCCGAGACAGACGCAGCGGTTGCCCGGACGGTCTCCGAACTTGGCGGTCTCGACATACTGGTCAACGCCTCGCTCACCGAGTTCGGCAAGCCGACGCTCGATACAACCGAGTTCGAGTGGACCACCGTGATGGACGCAAACGCCGGGTCGGCCTTCCGGTGGGCGCGCTCTGCGGGCCGGGTGATGACGGAGCAGGGCAGCGGCCACATCGTCAACATCATCTCGGAGATGGCCGAGCGGGGACTGACAAATCACGCCCCGTTCTCAGCCTCCCAGGCGGCGATTCAGCAAATGACTCGGTCACTGTCTCTCGAGTGGGGGACCGCCGGGGTTCGGATCAACTGCATCGCCACGGGCTGGGTGGAGTTGAATCCGCCGCCGCTCGAGGAGCAGCAGAAAGAACTGCTCGTCCGCTACCTGCCACTTCGGCGCAAGGGCACGCCGGACGAGATCGCCGCCCTGATGATCTATCTCGCCGGGGATTTCTCAGATTTCACCACCGGCCAGACGATCTACGTAGACGGCGGAGCAATGGCGCACGCCTAGGCCCGGCTGGGCGGCCATTTGAATAGACCCGCCTCAAGATCAACGTTTCATCCCGGTTTCACCGTGTGCTGAGGCTCTCGAAGCACGCCGTTGGGCGATGATCCGTTCGAAAGGCGATCAGCCCTTGCCAGTAGCCCGCATCACCGTTCGCGTCCAGCCCCGGGCTAGCTCCGATGGCGTAATCGGGTTTCTTGAAGACGGCACCCTCCGCATGCGCGTTACCGCGCCACCGGTCGATGGCGCGGCCAATACGGCTGTCTGCAGGGTGCTGTCGAAGGCGCTCGGCGTCCCCCGATCCGCGGTCAGGGTGACGCACGGAAAAACGGCGCGCAGGAAGATCGTGCAGGTGAACGGTATGTCTGAGGCTGACCTGCGAGCGCGGCTGTCCGGTTAGGCGTTTGAGAATACGCGCGCCAGGATGAACAAGGCGAATACGGCCACCATCGGCGAGAAGTCGAACATCCCGGCACGTGGAATCACCCGGCTTAGCGGGATCAAGATCGGGTCCGTGATCTGGTAGAGGATCTGGACGAGCGGATTATTCCGGGCGGCCGGAAACCACGTGCTCAAGGATCTGGCGATGATGGCGAAAGCCATCATTTGCAGCAGATAAGCGATGAACTCGAAAGGGTTCACTTCGAACCCCTGCCCAGTTGCTCACCGCGTTCCCACGCAGCCACCGCGGCCTTGACAACAGTGCCACGGAACCCGGCCTCCTCCATTACTTGCAACCCCGCCGCCGTCGTTCCGCCCGGCGATGTGACAAGGTTCCGCAACTCCGCCGGGTGTTTGCCCGTTTCACGCGCCAGCACCCCGCTTCCGATGATCAACTGTTGCGCCAGCGTATGAGCCATATCGCGCGGCAGCCCGAGCAGCACCCCGGCGTCGATCAGAGACTCCATGAACACGTATACGAACGCCGGGCCGCTTGCGCTCACCGCCAGCGCCATATCGACGTACTTTTCGTCGTCCATGTAGATCGCAACACCCAGGGCGTCCAGCATCTGGCCGGCAAACTCGCGGATCGCCTTCGGCACCTCTGGCGATGCCGACCATGCGCTCATCCCCTCGCCCACCTGCGCGGGCGTGTTTGGCATCACGCGGATCAATCGCCCGTGATTCAACTTCGTGCCGAGGGTGTGCATCTTCACCCCGGCGAGAATAGACAGGACAGTCTGATCGGAGGACAGAGAGCCGCCGATACCGTCCGCCACGCCGTCGAGTTGCTGCGGCTTCACGGCGAGCACGATCAGGTCCGCGCCATCGATAGCGGCCGAGTTATCGGCCACCCCGGTCACTCCGTACGTGCTCTCCAGCATCGCCCGCCGTTCTGCGACAGGCTCCCCGACCGTTATATCGGCGTCCAGGTTGCCACGGCGCACTCCGGCGATGATCGCCTCGGCCATCACGCCCCCGCCGATGAATCCCAGTTTCAAGTAGATGCCCCCGTTTTTGAAATGACACGCCCGCCTTGGACAACGGCGCAGATTGATTATAAGAACGCAGAAGGAGTTTGAGTCCCGCAGGCCCGGAACCTGTTCGGTCGTTCTGCCAAGAAACAAACGCCGCCTCGCGGCCGGGCTAAGCCGGCCGCACGCCCGTCGCTAGCTGCGTCGCCAGCTTGATCGCCTCTCGCATGCTCACCGCCTGTGCGACGCCCTTGCCCGCGATATCGAACGCCGTTCCGTGGTCCACCGAGGTCCGTATCCACGGAATCCCCAGGTTCACGCTCACGGATTCCTCGAACCCGTGGACCTTGATCGGGATGTGACCCTGGTCGTGATACAGCACGACCACCACATCCCACCTGCCTGCGATAGCCTGGTTGAACACGGAGTCCGCAGGAATCGGGCCGTTTGCGTTGATGCCAAGCGCCTTTGCATCCTCGACAGCGGGACCGACGTCCGTGATCTCCTCGTCGCCGATCATCCCGTTCTCGCCGCCGTGCGGGTTGAGCGCCGCCACGGCGATCCTGGGGTCTTCAAAGCCCCACTGCTTGAACGTCTCGTCCGTGAGCTTTGTCGCCATCAGGATGTTCTCGCGCGTCGCGTACTCCGCAGCGCGTTTGAGCGATCGATGAGTGCTCAGGTGCATGCAACGCAGATTCCCGGATACCAGCATCGTGGCGACGTAGTCCGAGCCGGACATCCGCTTGAACACCTCCTGGTGCCCCATGTCCGTTGATCCGGCCATGCTCAGCGCCTCTTTGTTTACCGGCGCCGTCACCATGGCGTCAGCGCCGCCGTCCTGGCACAGCCGTACCGCACGCTCTATCCATGCGTGTGCCGCTTCGCCCGAGACCGCCGAAAGCTCGCCGAGAGGAAACTCGGCGTCCTCAAACCCGTCGACATTCAGTACGTCGATCACCCCGGGTTCTTCGCCCGCTCCTTCGATGGAGTCCACGGCGCGAGCACGTAAACCGACCCCGGTGTCGTCGATCCCGCGTTGCATCGGTCGAAGCGCTCCCACCACCACCGGCCGTGCCATCTCGTAGGCGGTGGTCTCGCCGAGCGCGCGCGCCACGACTTCCGGCCCAATCCCGGACGGGTCGCCGAGTGTTATTGCGAGTAGGGGGCGGTCCGGTCCTGGCATCGTCAACTCCGTATGAGCTCAACTGCGTGGTCCGCCTTCGCGGCGTGTCACCGAATGTTAACGGGTCAGGCAGGATGCCCGAACACCCCGAACACCCCGAACGCGACAGGGCGCCCGCTGTATAACGGGCGCCCTGTTCTTATTTCCGGCTCCCGGGGATCCAGCCCCGGCCTCCCCTCGTTCGCCTAGCTGCCGAACGCTGCGAGCGCGTTCGCCAGGGCGTCGCCCTCGAGGACATCGCCCGCGTCCGCGCCGTCCACGCCGAACTCCAGTGTGGACGGGTCAAAGTCGGCGTCCCAGCCCAGGGCCTTCAACTCTTCCTCGGTCGGGCCATCGCCGGCTTCGCCGTCGAACTGCTTCAGCAGATCCTCGAACGATCCGAATCCACCCATGCGCTGTGCATCGTCGCCGATCAACTCGCCCCGGACATCCAGGTCGAAGCCGTCGAAGTCGAGCACGTGGTCGCCGAAACCTTCTTTAGCCTTGTCATCCAGGTTGGCTACGTGGTCGAACTCGAATCCCGTCAACGCATCCACGTCCATGCCCGTCATGTGCTCACGGCCGAAACCGGAGACCGCCTCGGGGTCAAAGTGCTCGACCTGGGTTGCGTCGAAGCCCTCCATTGCGAACGGGTCGAAGTGCTCGAAATGTGCAGCGTCGAAGGCGCCCATCGCCAGCGGGTCGAAGTTCTCGAAGTGCTGGGCGTCAAAGCCCTCCACGGCAAACGGGTCGAAGTGCTCGATCTTTTCGGCATCGAAAGCGCCCATTGCGAACGGGTCGAAGTTCTCGAAGTGGGTGGCGTCGAAACCCTCCATGGCGGTCGGATCGAACGCCTCGATGTGATCCGGCCCGAAACCACCCATTGCGAACGGGTCGAAGTTCTCAACTTTCTCGGCGTCGAACACGCCAACAAGGGTCGGGTCGAACTGCTCGAAGTGATCCGCCGCGAAACCACCGAAGGCCTGCGGGTCGAAGTTTTCGAGGTGCTCCGGTACGAAGCCGTCGATGGCGTTGGGGTCGAAGTTACCTACGTGCTCCGGTCCAAACCCTGCCATTGCCGAGGGGTCGAATGCGGCGATGTGCTCCGGCCCGAAACCGCCCATTGCGAACGGATCGAAGTGCTCAACCTTTTCGGCGTCGAACACGCCCACGAGGGTCGGGTCGAACTGCTCGAAGTGATCCGGCCCGAAGCCACCGAAGGCCAGCGGGTCGAAGTTTTCGAGGTGCTCCGGTACGAAGCCGTCGATGGCGTTGGGGTCGAAGTTACCTACGTGCTCCGGTCCAAACCCTGCCATTGCCGAGGGGTCGAATG
>CAYYRD010000039.1:0-11858 GCA_964474025.1 uncultured Dehalococcoidales bacterium
ACGCCATGATGACTGACGACGCGAAGATGTCAGACGGCGATGCCATGATGGACGATGGCGACGCGAAGATGTCAGACGGCGATGCCATGATGGACGATGGCGACGCGATGATGTCTGACGACGACGCCATGATGGACGATGGTTCGGCGGTTTCCTCCAACATCCAGGGTTTCCAGCTGCAGACCCTGACGGTCTCTGTTGGCGACACCGTAACCTGGACCAACCACGACAGCGCACCGCACACCGTCAGCCACGGAACGTCGCCGGCCGTTGACGGCTCGCCCGAGTTCCAGAGCGAGACGTTCAGCAAAGACGGGACCTTTGCCCACACGTTCAACACGGTCGGCGCCTTCGCTTACTTCTGCGAACTCCACCCATCGATGGTGGGCACGGTCACTGTCCAGTCAGGACCGGCCTCCGCGAACATGTCTGAGGCCTCGGTGGAGCCGGGCTACTAGGCTTATCTGGAAAGGGGCGGTCCGCACGGGGCCGCCCCTTTTTCGCGCCAGGGTTCATTCCTACTCGAAGTCGCCGCTGGCCTTGTACCGCGGAATGGCCTCCACGTAATGGTCCGTAGCATGTTTGATCATCTCTTTATGGTGATCCTTCACCTCGCCCCTGACGCGCGCCGGCGTGCCGAGCACGAGTGATCCGTCCGGAACGACCATGTTCTCCACCACGGTGGAATTTGCGCCGACGAGACAGTCGTTCCCGATCTCGCATCCGCTGTTCAGCACGGCGCCGTTCCCGAGCAAGCAGTTATCGCCGACGCGGTTCGCGTGGCACATCACGTTGTGGCCGATCGTGGTGTGGCTGCCAATTTCGGCGTCCCAATCGGCGTGCAGGACGGAGTTGTCCTGGATGTTGGTATAGCTCCCGATCTTGATCTTGCCGCTGTCCGCACGGATCACCACCCCGGGCCAGATGCTCGACATTGGACCGACCTCGACGTCGCCGATCAGGTAAGCGGCCTCGCTCACGAAGGCCGTCGGGTCTATTTGCGGCGTCTTGCCGTCAAGCGTCTTGAGCATCTGTCCTCCCGTTTTTTTTGCTCTGTGAATTGCCGCGCCTGGTAGGACGCCGCCGGAAAGGATAACGGCGCACCCTCGCGAGCGCACTTGTTTCCGGTCCGTCCACTCGGCGCGGTCATGCTGAACCTGGTTCAGGATCGACCTTGCGGCGGCGGTCTTCGCCCGGGAGCGTGACTATCCGTGAATTTCGGCCCGGGTGCTGAGACTTTGCCGGATGCGGTTATGAGCGGATCCTGAATCAAGTTCAGGATGACCGGGAATAGGGTTCGAGCGGGAAGTTAACCGTCGCACCGGGTGCCTGTTACATCCAGACAGGGCTTGTCCACGGACGGTGTTTTGCTGAACACTGCCCTCGTCAATAAGCCACCGCAGAAGGAACACATGCCAGACCTTGAACAACTGACCGGACGTTCCGGCAAATCCATCTCTGAAGTAATTCAATCCACCGCACGCGCCGCGGGTGAATTCGTTCTCGGCCGATATCACGACCAGGGCCGTATCGATATCAAGGGCCGTGGCAACATCGTTTCGGAGGTTGATCGCGCCTCGGAAGAGTTGATCTCCGCCCGATTACTCGACGAATTTCCGGACTTTGCGTTTCTGGGCGAGGAGTCAGGACTCAAGCCCGGCGATGATGAGTGGCAGTGGATCGCCGACCCGATTGACGGCACGCGCAACTTCGTCTCCCACATGCCGAACTGGTGCGTCATGGTGTCGCTGGCGCACAGGGGCGTCCCGGTGGCGGGGGCCACGTATGATCCGCTCCGTGACGAGATGTTCTACGGGCAGGCAGGGCAGGGAACCACGCTTAACGGCGATCCGGTGTCGGTGACCGCTAAGCCGTCGGTGGCCGAGTGCGTGATCGGACTGGATCTCGGGTATGAAGATGAGTTGGCGATGCGCGTCTGGGGTGTGATCGGGGCAGTGTTCCCGGGCTTGCAGGCGATCCGGGTGCTTGGCTCCACGGGCCTCGGCATGGCCTACCTGGCCGCCGGACGGATCGACATGTACTTCTGCGCCGGCGGCAACCCCTGGGACATAGCGAGCGGGGTCGTGCTCGTCGAAGGCGCTGGTGGCGTCGTGTCGGATCGCCACGGGGCACGTGTCACGATGCCCTCGGAAGCGATAATCGGCGCCAGCTCGGAAGCCCACGCCGACTTCCTGCGCCTCACGGAGCGACTGCCGTACCGGAAAGATGTCGGCGGGTACGGGTAGAGGGGGCGAAATGCCTCCTCCCTGGGAGGGAGGAGGTTAGGAGGTGGGTCGCGTCGGGTGTCACGCCCGCCCTTCGAGAGCCTCAGGGTGGGTTTCGCTTGATCGCCCTGCCGGGGCTCTAAATCCCCGGCTTGAGCCTGTGCCACTCCGTTGCCTGCTCGTATGCGTGAGCCACGCGCAGGACAGTGCCGTCTCCCATCTGGGGGCCGATGAACTGGAGCCCAACGGGCAGGCCTTCCGACATGCCGCCGGGGACCGAAATCGCGGGCAGCCCGGCGATGTTCACCGGGATCGTGCACACGTCGCTCAGGTACATGGCCACCGGGTCACCCATCTTCTCGCCGGACATGAAGGCCACCGTGGGCGAGGTGGGCGTGACGAGGGCGTCAAACTTCTCAAAAGTTTGCGCGAACTCGCGACGGATCAGTGTCCGGACCTGCTGCGCCTTCTTGTAATAAGCGTCGTAATACCCGGCGGACAGCGCGTAAGCGCCGATCAGGATGCGCCGCTTGACCTCGGCTCCGAAGCCCTGTTCCCGGGTCTGGTCCATCACGTCCCAAGCCGTATCGACGTTGTTCACGGCGTTGCCGTACTTGAACCCGTCGTAACGGGCCAGGTTCGCCGAGGCCTCGGACGGGGCGATGATGTAGTAAACGGCGAGGGCCTGATCGGTGAGCGGTAGCGACACCTCTTCGAGCGTCGCTCCCAGCCCCTCAAGTGTCTCCAGCGACTTCTCGAAAGCCGTCTTCACGCCGGGCTCCATGCCGTCAACCAGGTACTCGCGCGGAACGCCCAGCCGCATACCGGAGATGTCGCCGGTAAGGGCGCCAGCGAAATCCTGCCCGGGCGCGTCGAGAGAAGTAGAGTCGCGAACGTCGTGCCCGGAAATAACCGAAAGCGTGTCGGCGGAATCACGAACATCGCGTGAGAACGGCCCGATCTGGTCAAGCGAAGAACCGAAGGCGATCAGGCCGTATCGGCTCACCAGCCCGTAGGTCGGCTTCATGCCGACGATTCCGCAGAGCGCAGCGGGCTGGCGGATCGATCCGCCCGTGTCTGATCCCAGCGATATGAAACACTCGCTCGCCGCCACTCCCGCAGCCGGTCCGCCGCTGCTCCCGCCCGGAACACGATCGGTGTCCCACGGATTGTGGGTGGCCCCGAAAGAAGAATGTTCGGTGGACGAGCCCATGGCGAACTCGTCAAGATTGCCCTTGCCAATCAGCACGGCGCCGCCGGTGCGAAGCTTCTCCACCACGAAGGCGTCGTACGGGGGCGCGTACCCCTTCAAAATCTGGGAACCGGCCGTGGTCGGCACGCCCTCGGTGGAGAGGTTGTCCTTCACCATCACCGGGATGCCGGAAAGCGGCCCGGCGGCTTTGCCTGTCGCGCGTGCCTCGTCCGCGGCGCGCGCTGCTTCCAGCGCCCGTTCGCCCGTCACGGTTATGAAGCTGTGGAGCTGCGGTTCTACATTTTCAACTCGTTTCAGCACGGCTTCCGTGAGTTCCACGGACGAGACCTGGCCCGAGGTGAGCAGATCCTGTGCCTCGTGCGCCGTGAGTCCCGTCAGGTCCGATCCTGTATTAACCCCAGAGTTAACCAAGAATGGGCCGTACCTTGACGTAACCGGCTTCCGAGTCCGGCGCTCGGTCGAGAATGCCGTCGCGCCCGAGCGACTGCCGGGCGTCGTCGTCCCGGAGCACCGTCCGGACCTCTGTCGTGTGGCCCGTCGGCTCCACGCCTTCAGTGTCGACCTGCTGGAGGGACTCGAACACCCTGAGGATGCTCGATAGCTGCCCGCGCATCATCTCGACCTCGTCGTCGGTAAGCCCGAGACGCGTCAGCGCCGCAATGTGGCGGACTTCGTCCGCTGTCAGTTCATCGGCCAAGATCAGTCCGTTCAAGAGACCGTCCGCATTGAACAGCGGACGGGTAATAAAAGATCGAGAAAACCCGGCACTGAGTTTAGCAAAGCGGCGGGGCCGTCCGGGCAGATTCATGTCCGAAATGAAAAGGGGCCGGTCTGATGACCGGCCCCTTCACCGTAAACGGGATTCTGCCTAACCCTCCCGGCGGATCATCCGGCTGGCGGTCCGTCCGGCTGATGGGACGATGAAGCCCTCAAGCAAACCGGCGAGGAAGGCGAACGAGAACAGCGCCAGTTGACCCACAACCAGGCCCGGCCCGCTACCCGGGAAGGCGAGGAAGTCGATAAAGGTGCTGGTCTCCTGGTCGGACACGATCGGCAGCGAGATGATGCCGGAACCGAACAGGGCGAAAATGCCGAGAGCGAGCACGCCGCCGACCAACGGCCTGGCAAGGCCGGTGAAAAGAAGAGCGCCGCGTTCAGTCTGCTGGTGCTGGAACGTGACCGTCCGGATCAGGACGACGAACGAGCTACCGATTACGCCCATGATGATCGCCGCCATCGGCACGCTCAGCGATGCGCCGAGGAACAGGATGTCCGCGGCGACGGTCCAGATTGTCAGGCCCGCGAGCGTGAGGTAGAGGATGCCAAGTCCGACAAGCGGGGATGCGACCCTGCGCAACACCGTGCGGGACGCGATCATCTCGTCCACGTTCGTGGAAAGCGTGTTCGATATCTCTTCACCGTCACGTGCGACGTTCATCTCGCCGCGAAGTGCACGGTCTATCCACGTCTGGAGATCGTCCAGAACCTCGGCGTGGTCTTTGAGCTTGGCACTGCGGACCCGCGTCTTCAACCGTTCGATAATGGCGATAAACGGTGCAGCTTCCGTCGCCGGTCCCCGATCGGTCGGCGAAGGCGAACCTTCTTGAAAGTCGTATACCTGGCCAGTTGCTTCGGCCATGACGCCACCCCCTTGGATGATCGTGATCTGTTCGTGACACGGTACCCTGAAATCAGGGCCTTATGCTGGCAAGCTAGCACTCGCCTGAATATAAGGTCAAGCACGGGACGGAACGGCGTTGAATTCGACGCCACACGGTACCCGGTGAACCGATCGTCGCGATATCATCTCCCCTTACGCCGGTTTTCTTCGCGCCGCGCCATGGGCGCGCCTTTTTACGGGTTGCCGTGACCGCCAATCAATATCCCGATTATCGAACTATGGTGTGCGCCGCCGGACTGGTAAAAAAGTTCGGCGGCTTTACCGCCGTGGAAGGGATTACGTTCGACGTCCGTCGCGGAGAGACGTTCGGAATGCTTGGCCCCAACGGGGCCGGCAAGACCAGCACGCTCAGGATGATGAGCGGACTGTCTCCCGTGACCTCCGGTGAGCTCGAGATCGACGGCATAGACGCCACCTCTAATCCACGATCGATCCGCGACGTGATCGGCGTGGTATCGCAGCACGATGGCCTGGACCCGGATATCAGCGTCCGCGACAACCTCACCGTTTACGGCTTTTACTTTGGCCTGGACCGGGACACGGCGCGCCGCAGGGCGGACGAGGTGCTAGATTTCTTCGATCTCAAGACACGAGGCGGTGACTCCGTCGATGACCTGTCTGGAGGCATGCGCCGGCGTCTTACGATCGCCCGGGCCTTCGTTTCACGCCCGCGACTGGTCATCCTTGACGAGCCGACGACCGGCCTCGACCCCACCAGCCGCAACCGCGTCTGGGAGCAACTTGCAGTCCTCAAGAACTCCGGCGTCACCGTCGTCATGTCCACCCATTACATGGAAGAGGCGGCGATCCTGTGTGACCGGCTGGTCATCATGGACGAAGGCCGCATTCTGGCCGCCGGTACCCCGGACGAATTGATCCAGGAACTGGCCGGCGCAGAGGTAGCGCAGGTCAGGCCGGAAGACGGGCAGCGTGATTCCGTGCAGCGTCAATTGAAGGAGAGCGGTTACGAGACGGCCGAGATCGGCGCGATTTTCACCGTCCGCGGGTTGAACGGCAGCAGGGCGGACCTTTCGAACTTATCCGGCGCACGAATTTCTTACCGCGCCGCGAACCTGGAAGATGTGTTTCTGATGCTGACCGGGAGGGATCTGCGGGATGAATGAATCGCTGGCCGAGCGCCGCGACGCGGGAAGGATCGACTTCCGGGTGCGCGGCGTTGCCGGGGTCTGGCTGCGTCACTACACGGCGTTCAAGGCAGGCTGGTTGATCGAGATGACCGGCATCTTGCTGGAGCCGATATTCATCCTGGCGGCCGTGGCGTTCGGGATCGGAAAACTGGTCGGCGATGTTGAGATACGGGACGATGGCGTCGAGTACGCCGTGTTCGTGGCTCCGGGCATCGTTGTCGGGAACGCGATGTGGCACGCGCTGTTCGAGTGCTCATGGGGTGCGTTTCGCCGGCTTCAGACCAACCGTATCTACGACAGCATCCTCGCTGCCCCCGTGTCCATGCGCGAGCTGGCGCTTGGCGAGATCTCATGGGGCGCCACTCGGGCCCTCATGACCACCGCTGCGGTGCTTGCTTTTGCGACGATCACGGGTCTCGTTGAATCCCCGTGGGCCATCGGCATCCTTGGCATCGGGTTGCTAACCGGGTTCATGTTCGGTGGATTTGGCCTCATCGCTGCGGCGATTGCGCCGTCCACCCACATGTTGACCCTCGTATTCACGATGGTCGGCACGCCGTTGTTCTTCTTCAGCGGCACCTTTTTCCCGATTTCAACGCTCCCGACCTGGGTTCAGCCGATCGCATGGGCATTGCCGCTCACACACCCGGTCCGGATAGCGCGTGCGCTTGCGACGGGCGATCTCTACATGGGCCTTCTCTGGTCGATGCTTTATCTCATCGTCGCCGCGTTTGTGTTCTACCCGATCGCAACCCGGCTTCTGCGCCGCCGCCTGCTGGTTTGAGGGCGAGCCCGGCCGGCCCGATGGATCAAGCGCGGTCCGCGCGTTCGGAACGCAAGCGCTGCTTCTTGCGGGCCGTGTAGGCGATCCAGGCGCCGCCGCCAAACAGGGCACCCGTGACCAGGACGAAAATCATCGTTCCCGGGAGTCCCAGGGTCTCGCCCCGGACACGTCGCGCGATGGAAACAGGCGCCCGTACTCTTCCCTCGCCCGCGTCGGACTCGACCTCCACCTCGAAGTCCCAGGTCCCGGCGTCTTCGATGTCAAAGTTTGCGTCGTAGAAATGACGTTCTGTCGGGACGTTCAGGGCGGGACTGAACAGGGGCGTGGCGGAGCCCTCCTGGTGGCGGCCCGTCACGCGGACACGCGCGTCCTCCACCGATTCGCCCGTCTCCAGGAAGTCTACCGTCACCGTCAGATGCAGTTTGCCGACCAGCGGCTGAAGCGGAAGGATGCGGACGGCGATCACGAAAGGCCCGTCCACCTCCCGGAAGATCTCGGTGCCCGCCCCGTGAGCCTGAACCCTCTCGGTCCCGGGGCCAACGAACAGGACGAGCAGAGCGACGCCCAGTGCCAGGACCACGGCCTGGTATTTCAAATGCGGGAGGGAGTGAAGAAGCACACCGATATTCTAGGTCCGCTCACGTCCGTCCGGGTACATGCCGTCTCTGAACAGGATCGCAGTTATTCACCTCGACGGCGGTCGTTCATGAACCTCGGCGCTCCGAGGTCGCACGCGAAAGACCGCCGACGTGAGGAGTAACGGTCGGCGGTCCTTCTGGGCATCCATATGTCCCGGAGGTCCCTGTCGGGGTCCGAAGGTTCTGTCGGCTACGCGGCCAGGGCTTGCTCGCCGTTCTGGGAGGCCGGGTCATGCCGTTTGAGCGGCAACTGGCCGGTCGCGTCCAGGTAAGTCAGAACAGCGTGGACCCTTCCGTGCAACTCGCCATTGGCATTGAAGCCAAGTTTGGCCAGGACGCTGCTGATGTGGTGCTCCACCGTCCGCGGCTGGATGTACAGCGCCTCTGCGATCGATCGGTTGCTGTTGGCCTGCGCCATGTGGGACAGGACCTGAAGCTCGCGGCTGGTGAGTCCTTTCAGCGACGAGTTGATCTGGACGTTGGGGGATGAGGTGAGCTTGGAGACCATGACCGGGTCAAGCACCGTCCTGCCGACCGATACGTCCTGGATGGTCCGCACCAGGTCACGGGTCGAGTTGAGGGACTCTTTCAGGAGGTAGGCCTTGCCCGCGGAGTCCTCCTTGAGGAACTCCTTCATGTACTCAGCGCGATCATGCGCCGAAAGAATGATTACGCCCGTGCCCGGGACCGTTTCGCGGACCCGCCGTGCCGCCTCGATGCCGTTGATCCGTGGGAGGGCCAGATCCATCATCACCACGGACGGTTGCAGAGTCGTTACCGCCTTCAGAAGGGCGTGACCGTCCGAGACTGCGCCGACGATTTCGATCGACGTTTCCCGTCCCAGGATCAGCGTCAGGCTCTCTCTGAGCAGCTCGTGGTCATCAGCGATGAGAACAGAGGTCTTCTGAGTGTGGCTCTTCATGATCTGGTGATCCCCTCTATGGGGCCCCGGTCCGCCAACCTGGGCCTTGCCGCTATCCCCGCCTCGAAGCGAGGACGGGATTGGCTCGTGGTCGTTCGTTTGAACGCCTCGTGAGCTGAGCGGTTCATTGCACTGAGCCCATAGTGTCAGCCGCGTAAGTGCTGGAACAGCCGGGCGGTTACGCGAATCCGCGCGTGGTCTGCCACTACGCGTTGACCGCCCGGCGCTGTTGGGGGGTTACACCCACGCGTCTGTGAGGCAACTCGACGGCATCGGGACTGGCGATATCACGAGGCCAAGTATTGGAGCGCTCCCGGTGTCCGGTCCCTTCCACCGCCCATACCTTGTGATGAGCAGCCGGAGCGGTTCCTCGCCAATTTCGCGAGCGTGGGATGTGGACAGGACCGGAGAGGCTGAAAGCTGATCGGGAGAATAACCAAGGATGATTCGACTCCTCGACCGAATGTTTGCACATGGGCGCACGTTCGCCCAGCGCGGCATCACCGGCACGGAGACGGCGATCGTGATAGCGGCCGGGGCGGCAGTGGTCGCCACCATGGCGACGACGTTATACGCGTCGTCCATCGGCGGCGGCGGCGACACGGTGTATGCAGACCTGGAAGAGGCCGTGAGTGGCCTTGAACCGCGCGGCGGGGTGGTCGGCTTCACCGGCGTCCTTCCGGACGGGAGCACGGCCGTATACAAGGTGGGCTTCGTAATCGCCGGCGCGCCGGATGCGGAACCGGTAGACCTGGACGGGTCATACCGGGAGGACGGCGCCGGCGCTGACCCTGATTTGGCCGGCGGGACATCCGGTACCTCCGAAATGTCGGTCAACTTCAGGCTGGGCGACGTCGTCGTCGAAAACGTTCCGTGGACCGTAAATTTCCTTGGATTCTCTGACGGAGACATGGTGTTGGAGACGGATGAAAAAGCTCAGCTTTCGGTCTGGCTTATGGACCGCGATGGCCAATATGAAATAGATACCCCCGGCGCACTCGTTCCACGTAGCGATGCGGTGGGGCTCCTGCCGCCGCTCGGCGCCGGGGATGAATTCACTATCGAAGTCGAATCACAGCCGGAAGGCGTGTTGCAAATCACCAGGACCGTGCCGGACGAACTGCTGCCGATCCTGGATATGAGGTAAGCGCGAGCGCACGTTCAGTGAGTACGCAACGACCGCTACAAACACCGAGAGGTCGATTTGGCAGACGACAAAGAAGCGAGAGTCCGGGTACTGGAAGAAGAGCTTGTTCTGGTCAAGAACCAGATCCAGCAGAGCCTTCTGGATATTCGGGAACACTTACTTGATCTTACCAACCCGTTCAGGCCGCCGGACTAGGCCTGGCGAGTCAACCGTTCCTATCCGTCAGCGACGTGATAGGGGAAGCGCCGGATCCAGGGCCATGGCCGGACGATCACAGCGCTTCAGCAACAGAACGGTTCATCAATCGGCGGCGTCAATGCCGGATGTTGATGGGCCGGAATCCGTAAAGACGAGGGCACCGTGGCAGATGACGTAGAAGCACGGGTCAGAGTGGCGGAAGAGGAGTTAAATCTCCTTAAGAACCAGGTTCAGCAGACCCTTCTGGATGTGCGGGAGCACATCCTGGATCTGGTGGAACCCGGTTCGGCAATCCCGCGTGGAGACCGGCCGGCTGATTCCCGGGACAATTCTGCGCCCGGCGCTGGCGCGGTCACACTTCCGCCCACTGAGACCGGTGGTGCGCCGCAGGGCGGATATCCGCCGCAGGGCGGAGGTGCGCCGCAGGGCAACATGCCCGGCCCGGATATGGGCGGCGGCGGCATGGGCGACATGCCCGGCATGGATATGGGCGGCGACGGCCTGGGTTCCATGCCAGGGATGGACATGGGCGACTGTGGTATGGCTGACATGCCCGGCATGGATGTGAGCGAAGACGCCAGCCTTAGCGATATGTCCAGCATGGACATGGGTGGCGACGGTGGCTTTGGCGGTATGCCCGGCATGGACATGGGCGGCGATGATGGCTTTGGCGATTTGCCCGGCATGGATATGGGCGGCGACGTTGGATTCGACGATATGGGCGGTGGCGGATTCGATGCGGAAGAGGCGCCGTTTATGGAAGAAGCGCCGTTCGACGATGGCGGACAGGCTCCGGCCGGAGGCGGGTTCGCGGACGCGCCGTTTGATGACCCGGGCGCAGCTGCCAACCAGGGCGGGTACCCCAACCAGGGCGGATACCCCGATCAGGGCGGATACCAGGACCAGGGTGGATACCAGGACCAGGGTGGCTATCAGGACCAGGGCGGATATGCCGACGAAGATGGTTATGCCGACCAGGTTGACTACCCGGAGACCGATGGCGAGAGCTACGAGTTCACAGACGACGCTCCCATAGAAGAAGCACCCGCTGATGCAAAAGAAGAGGCCGCTGAATCAGTGGCAGAACCTGTTGCGGCGGAATCTCTCGCTACGGCAGACGCTCCTCTCAGCGCTCCCCCCGCAACACTGGATACTGCCCTCGCTGAGATGGACCTTGTGACACTCGTCGGCGTTGTCCGATGGGTGGATCAGGCTGTCCAGCGGCTCGGGCAACGGCGTGTGGACGCGTTGCTTGACGTCTGGCAAATGACCGGACGGATCTCTGAGCCGACCAAAGACATGATCCAGAAACTTTGCTCATTGACCCACGAGGATCCGGACGAGCGTGTGCCGCTCCGTGATCTCGTGGCGATGATGATCCAGATGGAGGCCGTGCTGGACACAGAGGAATCGTCCAACAGCCGCCTCCTGGCGATGCTGTTCGAGGAACCCGGAGATCCGCTCTCCGGCCTCGGAGCGCTCGCCTCCCGTTAAGTCTTAACGGGATATTGACGACCCCGCAAAGTAATTGAAGGCGTCCGGCCCGGTCCAAGCCGCATAACGGTGGCGGCCGGGCCGGACGTATCTTCCGGCCTGGCGTAACCCGGACCGGAAGCACCCCTGGAGCGTTCCAATAGACAAGGCGATCACAACAATGCTGCTGACGATTGCCGGGGTTATCTCCGCGATCGCCATCATGAATGCGGTTTTGCCCGCGGTTTCACGCAGCACGAACGCCGTCACCACGGCCAGCAATACCGTCGACGAACGGATCAAGACAGACATCTCTGTGATCTACGCCGTCGGTGAACTGACCGCGACCTCCAGCCCGAGCTGGGTCGATACGAATTCGAACTCCAAGTTCGACTTTTTTGTGTGGGTGAAGAACGTCGGGGACCGAAC
>CAYYRD010000040.1:0-11037 GCA_964474025.1 uncultured Dehalococcoidales bacterium
TGAAACTGGCATGCGCCTCGGCGGCCTTTGCAGCGTCGTAGGTCGCCGAGTACCGGCGGACCATTGCCGAGGTGGAGTGGCCGAGCAGGTACTGGACGTCGAGCTCCCTTGCCTGGTCCTCGATCGCCCACGTCGCAAAGGTGTGCCGGAACCTGTGCGGGTTGGCGTGAACGCCGCATTCCCTGCCGAGACGAAGCAGGACCGTTCCGAGGTGATGCGGATTGACCGGCCGACGCTTACGGCTGTGGCTGCCGACGGTAAGGAACAGCGCACCGGGCTTCTCCCCCCTCCACAAGACGACGTACATGCTCAGCGCATATGCCGGTCCGTGACCGAACGCCACCACCCGCTGTTTCCTGCCCTTTCCGTGCCGGATATGTACGCGTCTTGACTTCAGGTCCACGTCCTCGAGTTCCAGACCGTGCAGCTCGGACGCCCGTATACCCGTATCGAGCAGCAGCAGGATCATCGCCCTGTTGCGGCACCCGTACTCATCCTCGATGTCACAGGCGTCCAGCAGCGTGTGTATCTCTGTTTCAGAGAGTGGACTGATCACCTTCTGCTCCACCCGCACGTTCGGGATCCCGGTGAACGGGTGCCGCTCGATGTAGTGCATCCGCAGCATCCACGAGAAGAAGGCCCGGACTTCGCGGTGACGCCTGTGACGCGTGCCCAGCGACACGCCGGTATCGGCGACGGCCTTCAGGTAGGCGTAGACGTCACGGGCCCTGAATTCGATCGCGTCGTCGGGGAGTTCAAGTTCCCGTCCTATGCGCCTGAAACGGGCCAGCGTCTCGCCGTAAGTCTTCACTGTGCGGGGCGTCTTGCCCTCGACCTCGACGGCCATCAGGTACTCGGATATCTGGCGATCTATCTCTGTGGCAGGAGTCGTCAGGGCTGTGTGGTTGGTCATGACCGCATGGACGCTCGGACTGCGCCGACAGTCAAGTCCGTGTGTCGCATCCAGGTCCGGTCCTGACTCCTCGGATTACACAGCCATTCGGAGTCCGGAGCGAAGCGACAGGTAGTCAGCCGCCCAGCAGTACACCTCGGCGTGCGCGAAGTGATCGTCGCCGCTATCCCGGCTCCATACCGGGATAGTGTTTTCTTCCGCATCGTCCGCAAACGAACGCCGGATCGCCGTTACCTGCCGGTAGTACTCACCGGGACTGCTTCCTGCCGGTCCAGCCAGGTCGCGCGCTTCGGCTGGTAGCACCACAGATCCATCCCTGAAACGTTCAAACGTCCGATCCAGGACATCAGCCCGATCCATCGTGATCGAGGCCCCGACGTTGCCATGGGCGTTTTTCAGCTTGATCTCGCCTTCGTGCCCGGCGTAGTAAGCGATCCGGGCCCCGGGGCGCCGGCGGATGAACTCACTGGCCTGCCGGGTCTCCGGCTGCGCATCGATGACGATGTGACAGGCGTTAAGACGGTCACATATCGCCGCCAGCTCGTCGAACGTCCGGATCGTCTTCGCGAGCCAGAGTTTTGCGGGGCGCCCGGAGGGAACCCTCCCCATGAAGTTCCGGCTCGTGCTGCGTACGTTGACATCCTCACGGGCCACGACGTGCAGGTAGTTAACGCCGACGTCTACGCCTATATCGCAGGGCTCCCCGGCATAGTCTTCCAGGGCGTATTCCGCCCGGCAACTGTCCAGATCGGCGAAGGTAAGCCCGCCGCCCGGAGGCGAGAACGCCTCTCCCAGGACGCTGTTCATGAATTCCTGCTGGGCCCGGGTCCCCTGTGCCTGTGAGGCCCGGATCACGGCTGGAATATTGATCCAGGGACTGAGCAGCTGGCTCACCTGGTACCCGTGGATCGCATCGTTCCCGGGCATACCGGAAACCCACCTGCCGTCCGCGAGCACATCCATCCCGGCATGGCATCTCGTGCAGGCCAGCAGTTCCCTCTCGAAGTCCACGCTGTCCGGCCAGTTCAGGGTCTGGTCCAACCCGCACGAAGGGCAGGGGATGAACCACTGCCGGCGGTCCGATTCCAGGTGGAGACGGTTAATCCCGGCCGCCGGGTACCGGGGCGTAGACGCGGCGATCAACCGGCCGGCCCTGCTGGATCCCAGTCTCTGCAGGGCAAGGTCGAAGATGCCCTCGTCCATCTGGTCAAACTCGTCCAGGAGTACCAGGTCGGCGTCAACGCTCGCGACCTGCCGGGCACTTCCGGTTCCACGCAGGTAGATGACACCGTCCCCGAAATACTTCAGGCGCCTGCTGTCAGCTCCTCGACGCCGTGGAGGGTCGGGGTGTAACAGCTGAAGCAGGGCGGGGCTGCCCTCGATGGCCCTGTCGAACCTGGCAGCCGCGAAATCAGCCATCTGGTCGGCCGTCGGCATCAGGTAAAGCACATTGCCCCGATCTCCTGCCATGGTCGCAGCGGCCCAGAGGGACATGTTCACCATCATCTCGGTGACACCGACCTGCGCCGACTTCTGGACAACCACGATCTCGTGATCATCTCTCGTTATCGCCGCAAGCGCCGGCATGTTTACCGGGAATCGGCCGTGGACCAAACGCCGGGCCATCGCCCAGGCGTGCGGGTCGTCAGGATTCCTAGTTGAGATCTCCTTCCAGATCGCCTGCTGCAATTTCCAGGAGCCGTGTGAGTTGCTCATCTGTCATCTCCCTGAGACGGCTATCGCCTGTCTCTTCTACCTGTATCTTTTCGGTCGTTTCGCCTCGTGCCAGTCGCTCGAGTTTTGCGCCCTCGACGATGGCCCTGATCGCCGCCTCGGCGGATGGAGAATCTTCCAGCCCGGAGATCCACTCGGCGCCCTTCTGCTGGAGCAGCAGGGCTTCTTTTGCCTGGCGTTCCCGCATCTCCCGGATGGCTTTTATCCGGGCGTCCTCTTCGGCAACGCGTGCCTTCCGTTCCAGGTCATCAAGACGGTGTTGCCAGTGAAAGGTTCTGGACCACTCGTAGAGGGTTCGGAGGCTGGGCGCCCGGCCCCCTTCCTGAAGCTCGCTGCGGAGCTTTCCGATGGTCCGTTCCGAACCCATGTCGACGTAGGCGTTGAAGGCGTCGCGGTGCCGGGTCGTCTCACGCATCACCGGCCTCCAGGTAAGCCCGGCAGACGGCGACGAGGGCGGCGCCACGCCGGTTCCTGCCCGAGGTGCCGTCCTTCGCCTTCTCGATCGCCTCTTCCACCAGCTCTTCTTCCTCCGGGCTCAGGGCGAAGGTCACACTCCTGAGACCGGTTCCGGAGGAAGAAGTCGCCTGTTCCAGGTCGGCGAGCAGCCGGTCGACGTCCAGGTCCAGCAGCCTGAGCGTGTCCTGTATGGCCGCTTCGTCCTCGGGAAGGAGAAGCGCCATTTCTTCCGTGGACACCAGACCGTTAAGCTCCGCGAGCAACGCGGCGCGCTTCACCGGGATGTCTTCGCCGTGGAGCCGGTTCAGGGTGGAAAGGAGGAGCAACGCCGTCGCGTCGTCGCAATCCCAGACGTAGCAGAGGACCGCATCGGCTCCATTCTGACGTTCGACCTCGGTGCGGTTGTGGCCGTCGAGAATCTGGAACTCCCCGGGAATCTCCGGGTGTGGCCGGACGATCACCGGCGGGTACTGACCTTCGCGGCGCATATTGTTCTGGAGCTTTTCGAAGGTCTCCGGGTCCATCTGGTTGGCGTTGGCCGGGTGGGCGTGAAGTCGCTCCAGCGGGATGTGCCGGAGTCGGTCCTCAGCGGCGGGCGACGATGATGAGTTCTTCACTGCGATTTCTCCTTTCTTCGGTGGCCACAGAGGCCAGATGTGCGTACGGAATACGGATGGACTCGACCGGCGTCCGGTACCTGCCTACCGTGTAGACCAGCTCGTCCAGGTCGGCTTCGGGTCCGCCGTAACTCAACACGAGCCAGGGGATCTCCTCCGCCGCAGCCAGGAGATCGTCCAGAGTTGGAGCCGGAGGTCGGGGAGCCATGTCTCCGAGAAGCCGGTCCAGGGCCTGGTACGGGGCGTCGTAACCGGTGGTGCCCGGGTACGGCGGATCCAGGTAGACGACGTCGGCGCTGGAGTCGGTCAGGACCTGAAGGGCATCTCCGCAGGACGCCTCACCCTGACCGCCGATCACGCCGGAGTTCACTTCCTGCGTGATGCGCCACAGTCGATCCCCTTCGAAAAGCTTGCTGCCCCGGAGGTAGTGGCCGAGCCTGTGCGGCGACACCCGGTCGAGATCCCCGCTGGCGAAGTGCCCGGCGTCCGATGCAGAAGGCATCGACATCGGGAAGGCCCTCAGAAACGCCTTGATCAGCGTGAGGGTGAGGAGACTGGCCACGGGTTCCGGCCGGGTACGCGCCGCTTCGAACAATGGTGCGACCCGGTCTACCAGGGGCGTTCCGGGGTCGGGGGTTCGGGCAGTTACCAGCAGGCGGATGATGTCGTCACGGGTCAGCCGCACGCTGGAGTTGGCTATCAGGGCCCGGGCCGTGACACCGGCACGTTCGGAGACGTCAGAGGCAACGACCCTGAATCCGTGTGCCTTCGCGGCGAGCGCCACGGCGCCCCCGCCGGACATCGGGTCCAGGAAGCTCGCCTCGGGCCAGCGGTCGCTCTGGAGCTGGCGCGCCAGCAGGCCGAAGATGATCGGGATCAAGCGGCGCTTGCCGCCGAGATAAGCCGGGAGGGCTTTGTATACGGAGCTTAATGATCGGATCGGCACGGTCGATCTCCCTGAACTTAACGCGCCGGGATGGCTGCGTTTAGATCGACGCTATGCCTGTGTTGATTTCTCGATAAGTGCTGAGCCAGGTCAGGGCTTAGCTCAGCACATCAAAATTTCGGTCTACCGGATTCGCGACAGACGGTCCCGGTCAACACCGAGTCTGGTCGCCATGGCCGGTAACGCTGCGCGGACAGCGTTTCGAGAGGATTCGGGATTGTCGTCAGACAGGTTCCAGCGGACGACTATCTGCGCGTAACTCAGGCCTTCAGTCAGCCTCCAGAAAAGCCAGAGAACGTCGCGCTCCGCGTGCCGAGGAGGGTTAAATCCGTAACGGTTCTCCTCGGCCCTGTCAGCAATTTCGTCCAGTGCCGAATCCACTTCGACTGTGATCGCGCGGCTGATACGTTCACGCGCTTCCGATCTCGTCTCGGCGCGTGGGTTCCAGGAGATGACGGTCGTTACCGGAGAGGTCGCGGGTTCATCCTCGTGATCCATCTCGGGCGCCGGGCCCGAAAACGCTCCCACCATGACGAACGTGTCGGTCCGCAGATCAGAATCCATCCGGCCGAATCCTGCTTCGTGGTTGCACCAGCGATGGATCATTAACGCACCGGCAGACCGGCAAGCCAGTGACGCCGGCATCGAAACCGGCTTCGTAAGAAAATCCAGTCTGAACGCTGCGGCCAGCTCCTCAAGATTCTCCAGGTACTCGACTACCCAGTCTTGTAGCCCCTCCCCCGTGCGTTCGGGAACCTCGAGCTGCCAGAGATCCCGGGCCCTTGAAATGTCGTCGAGACGGGGAGCGCAGTGACGCGCGTAAAGCTCAGCAAGCCCTCGCTTGAACGGCTCATGTGTCGCGTAGTGCTGCAGTAACCGGGCGGTTAACCGACCCGTCAAATCCCAGCCCATTCGTGCGGAATCCGGGCGACGACGAGCCGGAGGCGTGTTATGGACCTGTGTCATCTAAAGCGAACCCCTGACCATCTTCAGAACTGTTGTTCTAATATACCGCTCCCGGGCCAATAGGCGTAGTCGGTCCGAATAATCGCAACCAGACATGTATAAAGTGCCCTGAACGAAACGAATTCCAGAGAAGTGTGAGAGGGCATCCATGACTGATCGAACGGTCTTAGGTCAAGTGGCGCTGCAGCTGGCCGACCGACCCGAGGATTATGCCGTCGAAGCCCTGAACTACGTGCTGGGTTGTTCGGATATTGCTCGTAACGAGATCGTGGCCCTGTTGATGCCGTGGAACCAGCGGCAACTCGACCTGAGTTTCAGGTCCCAGGTCGTGAGAGAGAACAGTCGACCGGACATCGTTGGGGCGAACCCGGATGGCATGGAAATGTTGATCGTGGAAGCCAAGTTCTGGGCGGGGCTCACCGACGCTCAGCCGATCGAATACATCGGCAGGCTCTCGCCCGATGAGGGTTCCACTCTGAGCTTCCTCGCTCCCGATGCCCGCATCGAAAGCCTGTGGAGAGAACTCGTTGGCCGGATCTCGGACAGATACCCCGATGCGCAACAGGTGGAATCTGCCGGAAGCTCGATTAAAGCGCTGAAGATCGGCTCCGGTCAGTATGTATCACTGGCGAGCTGGAGCTCATTGACCGGAGCGTTAACCGGAGCGCTGGAACGAAACGGCGAACTTGCCGTGGCCGGCGACGTTCATCAGCTCGCAGGGCTCTGCACAGCCATGGACGAAGATGCATTTCTACCGCTCCAATCGCACGAAACCGGCCCCGACATACCGAGACGAATTCTGCAGCTTTATCGACTCGTGACGGATGTTGTCGAGCAGGCTCAAACCCGGGGCATAGCCGAGACGGCCGGAATGCTCCCCACAGGGGATTCCGACGGCTGGGGCCGGTACTTCCAAATTGAAGGTCTCAACGTCTGGCTCGGAGTGAAATTCTCCCTCTGGGCGTCTCAGGCAGATACGCCGCTGTGGTTCCGATTCCAGAGCTCGACACAGGACAGGTTTCAGGAAGTCAGGCAAGCCTACAAAGGGTGGGAGTTCCAGATTCCGACCCGGATCATGTACGACGAACGAGGCGTTCCGTCATTCCCCATGTACCTGGAGTACGGCATGGAGCGCGACCATCTGGTCACTTCGATTCTCGACCAGATTGTCGGGATCGTCGGCCCCCTCAAAAAGTCTTCCACGGATCGATCCTGAGCCACGGGTAGCCCTCGCTATCGGGCGACTCCCAATCCGTCAAAGCACCTCAATCGTCGTCTCCGGAGTCTTCCTTCTGATCGACGACGAGATGGCAAACCGATCAAGAGCGGTCAGCTCATCATGAAGCCGAGCCGCCACGTGATCGCGTACATCTGTTGATGGGAGTATCAGCCACATCGCGAAATGGGTCCTCCATAGCCAGCGCACGATCACGACGTTGGCCCGCATAGTTTCCAATCGGGTGAGGATATCGCCGTACCCGTTACGCGTGATCAGATTCCGCCGGTCCAGGTCTTCTGTTGCCATCGGATGAGCCTGACCCCAGGTGAAGAACAACGAAAGCGGACATCCTTTTTCCACACTGCTCACAAGGATGTCCCTGTACAGGGTTCGGACGGGTTGATGCCGTGATTGGCGCCACATACTGAACGGGTCTAAGAGCACGACATCTCTGTGATCCCACCGGTTTATCGAGCTGGCGATGTGGCGTTCACCATCGAAGTCTGATCCGATATCTCCGGGAACGTACACGTCTACTCGGCCATCGCTGGAGTTTGCGGCTCGGAGTACATCCTTGAGGACGTTCCGGGTGCCCGGTTGATACTCGTAATACTCTGCCCGTGGGTTCCGGCTGTGCTCGAGAGACAGCAGATTCAATACGGCGGATCCAACGTAGAATTCCCTGCGCTGCTGTGAATCATGAATGCCCAAACGGTCCAGCGCCGCTGCCTGCGCACGGGCAAGCATCGTCTCAGAGCCCTGTTCCATGAGAGCCCGAACAGTACGGGCCGCGTCCGGAGCCGGCCTGTACATTCCTCGCCCGGCGTGGCATTCGCGCAGTCGAATTTCCGATCGCCAGGGTTCGTGCTTGAGCAACTCGTCCAGTAGCGTCAGATACACCGTGTGCTTGACGAGGTCCCCGCCATTACCGGCGTTGTTGTTCTGCCTGTTCTGGTCCGTCTGTGACAGCCACGTCATTCCTCGACCCCCCTCTGGAATTACTGGATCGTCAGATTATGAACCGTACGAGATGTAAGGGGAGTTAGTGTCCGTATAGGACTAGTTGACTATAGGTTTACTAGGGTTTATAGTATCAGTCATGTGAACTGCGGCCTGCCCCGGTGACTGTCATCGGCGCCCCGCAGCACATCAGCAAAGGAGGAACGGCAATGACCGTTTCAGTTTCCATAAACGTGACCGGTACTCTGGAAGAAGTCGGAGAAGTATTTGATGCGATCCGAGGTGCGCTCCCCGATTCCGGCGGCGCAACCCTTGAGACGACATCGAAAGTCGACGTGCTCCATTTCATCGGGCTACTGACCGATGTCGGACGCCGGGCCATCGGGAGCCTCGCTATCCATGCCGTTAAGGGAGAAACCCTGACCCGGGATGACTGGCAAGAAGCGACTCACGTCGATGACGCCGACGAGTTCAACGGTGTGCTTGGGGGAATCGGGCGAGCATGGGCGAGGTCGTCAACTTTTCCGAACCCGTTCGCTTCCCTTGGCACCAACGATGCCGGAGAGCATTTCCACGGGATACGAGACCGGGAACTCGCTGACGAGTTGTGGAGAGTCATCACGGACCGATACTCGGAATAGATCGTAAGTAACGGCCACAGGAAGGACCGGGAGAACCCCGTTCACCCGGTCCTTCCACTCGTCTCTGGCCCCGACTCGATCCGGGCCAAAACTCTCTACACCAACGCCTGCCGTAGGTTGACGCTGTTTCCACTCATCCGGAGTCAACCGCGACCGTTCCGAGTCGCTTCTCGCGTCCGCGACAGGTGGATATCCAAAGCATCAGGAAATCCAATGAACATCTCAGATATCAATCCCGGCGCAACATACTCAGAGACGGACATCGCGGACCTGTTTGAGAAGACATTCCGCTTCAACATCCCGGATCAGCTCATGCCTGACGAATCACTGTTCTCGCTCGGCGACATCATGTTCGGGAACGACGTTGTCGTGTCCCAAACGGTTATGGAGCCTCATCCGTACACCGGCTACGGCGAATTCCTGGAGAAACAACCGCGAGGCTATTACGCCATCGGGCATTGGGGGCACGGTCTGAACAGCTATCGGTTCTGCTATCGGATGGCTGAACGGAACCGGGTCATCTGGTTGGAGATTCCGTACGGCGGTGTCTTCCAGAATGAAGAGCAGGACGCACGCGACATCGAAAGGTACCTCTCGGAGCTGGTTCTGTTTCTGGAGAAGGTGGACCGGGCAGGCATCGATGTCGAGGTGATCGAGTCGATGGGCGTCGGGGACTATCGACTGTTTGACTCGGATGGAAACGGAATTCACTTCGAAGGTAGCTTGATCGGATCTACAGACCTAACCCGTCGGTTCAACTGGATGCTTGCAGATTTCGCCCTCTTCGCGGTGGAAAGGACAACAGGAATGCCACAGTTCATAAACGACGATCCCGGTTACATGCGATGGCTGGCCCGGAACCCGGATGGCTGGGTACTGAACGCACATCGGAATCCGACAGCCCGTTACCTGGTTATTCACAGGTCGGCATGCCGGACCATATCGAGACCAGGTGTTCGATACACCACAGGGGGCTACCTCAAGAGATGCGACCAGGAAGTTAGCGCACTCTCAGCATGGGCCATGCGAGAGACCGGAAACGCGCCTGACATGTGTCAGATCTGTGCATCCTGAGCGTTTCCGCACGATTCTGACGGGATCCGGACCGGAACCGGATCGTCAACGTTGAGATCAGTGTTCGGAGCGCATATCGACCGCAGTATTTGACAGGCGTCTGAGAAAAAGACGACGTATCCTGCTGCCATTCGCAATGACAAATACCCGGGATCAAGTCATCTCACGTGTAGATGTAATTTATGGAGGAGGACAACCGATGACATTTGATCAAAACATGCTGTTTATTGACGACTGTGGAGTCACCCAGATGCCTGAATCACGAGCCGACTGGGCCGCGTGGGTAAGTGCAAGCAGGACTCGCAATTACGTCATGGACGACCCGTTGCTTGACTGGCTCGCCCTGTACGGAGAACAGAACGACTTCGTCCGTGACGACAAGTTGCCCGACTATCTCAAAGAGCTCGACTTCGGTCGATTTGTCATGCAGAAAGGCAATGAGTTCGAAGACGCATACATGCGGTGGATCGAGCAACGGGCAGAAGTTCAGGTGATAGGTGATTTCCGGGTTTCACGAACTGTCGAGGCTGCAAGCGACACAGTGGATGCCATGGCAGCAGGTGTACCTGTCATATCACAGGCGGTGTTGAGAAATCCTCAGAATCAGACATATGGCCAGCCGGACCTGTTGATCAGGCTCGACGTGTTACTCGGGCTTTTCCCGGATCTGCAGGAAGTTGAAGATCAGCACAGGGTTGGAGACAGCGTTCCGGCATCATCGGATCAGTACCGGGTGGTTGATATCAAATTTTCCACCCTCGGCCTCCTCCGAGATGGATCCGTCAACGGTGATCACAGCGAGTACAAGGTCCAGATCGACATCTATAACAGGGCGATCGGACGAATTCAGGGATACCAGCCCCCTGTCGCCTACCTGGCAGGACGGGCGTGGCGCCAGGGGAAAAATGATCGAGGATTTTCGGCAGTCGAGCGTCTCGGCCCGGTGCCGTTGTTCGGAGATGCCAAACGAGGTGAGATCCTGCAGTCCCTGACCGATCGGGCCGTCAACTGGAGTCGACGCGTTCAGACCGAGGGTTCCGAATGGAGGGTGTTGCCGGTTCCCGCGGTCCCCGAGTTGTATCCACATGCCTCCAACTCCGGATCTGCATGGCACGATGCGAAGTCCAGGATTGCCGCCAGCATCGGAGAGCTCTCCCGGCTGTCGTATGTAACGCCAGCAACGCGACGGACCGCGCACGCATCTGGAATCGCTTCGATTGATGATCCAGCGTGTACAGCTTCCGCTATGGGAATCACGGGAAAAACTCAACCGGCACTTGTCGACGCTCTGATCGATATCAATCGATCTTCAAGCACAGAGCTCCTGTCACCATCGCGGGTTCTGGCCGGAGAATCCGTGTGGCGACGTCCGACTGGCACCGAGTTCTATGTCGACTTTGAGACGGTCAACAACCTGGATGATGACTTCGCGCAGTTTCCGATTTCCGGTGGGGAGCCGCTTATTTTCATGATCGGCTGTGGCCACGTTGAGAACGGCGAATGGACATTCC
>CAYYRD010000041.1:0-9522 GCA_964474025.1 uncultured Dehalococcoidales bacterium
CCCGGAGGTGGCCGGACTAATATAATCCCTGGTATCGCTTCAGGGGGCAGGTCAGGTATGTGGACATCGAGTCCATTCCGCTCAGCTGCCTCGGAGAGAAGCTTCCCCTCCTTTGACACGATCGCGATGTGCTCAGCAACGTCCATGATCCGCTCCTGACTACCGTGCGATACAACGAAGGCAACGGTCGGTGAAGACGGCACCCCCCGTCCCACTCTCCAACCCGCCAGGTACTCCGTTGAAATCAACGGGATCCCCGGTAGCGTTTCGAACCGCGCCGCGAGGTGCCGGCCACGGTGGCGTGCCCATGCTATCCTCCCGCGGTGTCAGCGTTCGAGGGTTCTCCAGACGTTGTGATCATCGGCGGCGGGATCATCGGATGTGCCACCGCCTACCACCTCGCGCGCCGGGGCGTGGCGGTCACGCTGGTCGACAAAGGACCGATCGGGTACGAGCAATCGACCCGCAACTGGGGCTGGGTTCACCAGCAGGTCCGGTACCCCCACCTCATCCCGCTGGCGGTCGAATCGGTCAGGATGTGGGAACGGCTCGCCGCAGACCTCGAGGCGGACGTTGGGTGGCTCCAGGGCGGCAACCTGAGCGTCGGCTTCGACGACGCTGACCTGGCGGAGTTCGAGAGGTGGGGTGAAACCGCTCGTAACGCCGGACTTCAGACAGCCGTCCTGACCCGCGATCAGGTCATCAATATGCTGCCCGGGATGGCGGGGATGGAAGGAAGCTGGACCGGCGCACTCCACCTTCCCACTGATGGGCAGGCCGATCCCGACAGGGTCACCGCCGCTTTCGCCCGGGCCGCAGCGCGACACGGAGCGCGCGTTGTGACTGACTGCGCCGTCACGGCTATCGAAACCGCCGCCGGTTCCGTGTCCGGCGTGCTCACCGAACGCGGCCCGATTCGCGCATCCCGGGTTCTCGTTGCCGCCGGGGCCTGGTCGGGTCGCCTGGCCCGTCCGCTCGGTGTCCGGTTCCCCCAACGCGCCGTCCGCTCGACCGTCATCAGGACAGAGCCGGTGGATCCGATCACCACCGTCACCGCATGGGGTGACGGCTTCACGTTCCGACAGGACCGCGCTGGCAGGTTCGTGCTGGCCGGCGGGGAAGCGGCCATCTACGACGTCGACCTGGGTCTCTTCCGCGACATGCGCTGGTTCCTGCCCCTGGCCTGGAAGAACCGGCGCTGGTTGCGGATGCGGGTCGGCCGATCCCTCCTCCGGGACGTGGCCGCGAGGCTGCCGGGATCTTCGGCGCGCCGTGAGTTCTGGGGACGCCGCCGGAAGATCGATCCGCCGGCGGAGGGGAAGGCCATGCGTGAGACCCTGGAGCGGTTCCACCGCGCGTTCCCGGATTTCGCCGGGGTCGGCATAGAGTCAGCATGGGCAGGGAACATAGACTCCACGCCCGATCAGGCGCCCATCATCGGACCGGTCGCCGGAGGTCCGGCCGGTCTCTTGATCGCCACGGGCTTCTCCGGACACGGCTTCGCCCTGGGACCTGCTGCGGGGCGACTTGCGGCCGATCTCGCTCTCGGAGACGAGCCTCTCGTGGACCCGAATCCGTTCCGCCACGCACGCTTCGCTGAACGAGACGTCCCTACCGTCATCGCTCATCGCCGTTGACCCACCGCTGCGATTGATTGCCCGAGTTGGCAGTCGTCAACCTTGATACCGACCGAAGGTCATGGGATGGCAAGGGGACGGGTTGGAGTCAGGTTTGGTGGCCTCCGGGGGACCTGAAACACTGGCCCGCGACTCACGGATTGGGTGGCTGCGTTTGCTTCGTCAGGGCGGGGTGGATATATTCGTCACGCTTGGCAGCCCGAGACGTTCCCGAATCCTTCTCTGACATATTTTCGCCGACGCGGGAGGCAGCAGACATGACGACCCATGATCACAACGGTCACGAGCATGATCACGAGGACCACGACCACAACGGCCCCTCCACCGCGGTAAAAGAGATGGCGGAGGCGTGCGTCAAGTTCGTCGATAGCCTTTCAGCGGACCAGAAATCAAAGACGGTCTTCCACTTCAACGATGGCGAACGCGTCTTCTGGTACTACCCGCCGATGAACCGCCACGGCCTGCCGCTGCGCGACATGGACGACAACCAGCGCACCCTGGCGTACGCCCTCATGGCCTCCGGGCTCAGCGAGACCGCCAACACGAGAGCGCACCAGATCATCGATCACGAGTTGATCCTCAAAGGGATCGAAAAATCCGAAGGAATCGTGTCGTTCGTCCGCGATCCCGAGCTCTACTACTGGACCGTTTTCGGCGACCCACTCGGAAGCGATCCCTGGGGATGGCGAGTAGAGGGCCACCACATTTCGATCCATATGCACATCTATGGCGATGAAGTGATTTCAACGACCCCGTTCTTCTTCGGCTCCAACCCCGCAGTCGTGCCGGCCGGCCTGCCGCAGGCGGGACTCGACATTCTGGGTAGCCGGGAAGCCCTGGCCCTCGAGCTTGCCAGTTCCCTGGATTCCAGCCAGCGCTCTAAAGCCGTCATCGCAGAAGACGCCCCCCTGGACATCCTCACCTACAACAGTTCCAAGGTGGCGCTCCCCAGAGAGGAAGGCCTTCGCGGCGGACAGATGAACGGCACGCAGAAAGAGATGCTCACCTCCATCATCACCGAGTACACAAGCCAGGTACGAGGCGACATCGCCGACAAGGGAGTCGGGAAGGTTCTCAACCAGATACGCGAAGACGGTGTAGAAAACTTCCACTTCGCCTGGTCAGGCGGCATGGATCACGGCCAGAAGCACTACTACCGGGTCCACAGCGGTGACTTCGTCATCGAGTACGACAACCGCCAGAACGACGCCAACCACATCCACTCGGTCCTCCGTGATGTGGAAAACGACTTCGGCATCGACGTCCTCAGGGAGCACCTGCTGCTCTTCCACGTGATTTAGACCGACGGGGGATCAAAGTGGACGCCAGCCCCCTGACCCGGGGCGATCCTGGACGGCGTGACCGGGGACTCGTTCTCCCGGGTCATTAACGACGCCGATCACGCTGACGGCGCAGCCATGACACGCGCCCGTGGCTCGCTCAACGGTGCAGCGCGGCCAAATCGGCCGGCACAGAGTCACCGAAGGTCTCAGCCCGAGGTCGATCCCTGGGCGAACTCGAAGCGTCACGCGGTGAACGGTGGCGAAACGCTGGGCCTGTCGCTTTGATCCCTTGACCTGCGGAGCAAAAGGAACGCTATCGTGGCCGATCAGGGTCTCACATGATCTTCGCCACGACTCAGGCCAATCAAGCCCTCAGGATCTCTCGTCGCGCCAGGATGCGCTCGGTGAGCGGCCGCATCCCCAGCTCCTGGGTGATGGTCAGCGCCTCGTCCTGTAGTTCGATAGCCTTCTCGCGGTCGCCGGGTTCGTCGCGGTCGAGGAGCATCTCGGCGTAGTCGGAGCAGGTCCAGGCGAGTTCGGCGTGCAAACCGGCTGGCCGGCACCAATCCAAGGCCGCATCAAAATGTTGAGCGGAGCGCGGTGAATCTCCCGCCGCCGCCGATATCAGTCCAAGGACCCGGTCCCCCGAAAATCCCGTCTGGTTATCGAACCGGCAGTTCTGGTCCGATAGTTCCTGGTAAAGAGAGCTACAGGATCTCGCGTCCCCGATTCGTGCCGCGGCGACCGCCCAGATCACCCGACCCATATGCGCGAAATCAAGATAATAATCTGCGTTTTCAACCAGGTCGGACGCCGACCCGGTTAGGAATCGGTAAAGGTCGGCATCGTCCGTGATTTCGGCGAACTTGAGCGCCACGATGTTCGCGACCATTGACAATCGGCCGGCATCTCGTATCTCAGATCGCATTCGGTCTGAGATGGCGTCAGCATCATCTGGACCCCCGGCCGTGATGGCCCGGATCACTTCGTCGAGTAGCAAATAGACCTCGGCGGACACGGTCGGAATTGGGACAAGGTCCTGGCGGAATCGTGCGACAGCGTCCCAGTCACCACGGGCCAGCGTCTGGACAATCAGGCGCAAAGCGCTTCCCCCGCGCCAGCTCTGTTGGCCCAGACGTCTTGAGAGTTCGAGATTTGCTTCCAGCACCTCAGTGGAACGCTCTAGGTCTCCGGTCTTCGCAAGGGCGTTCGCCCAGTAAACCGCAGATCGTGTGGCGCTTGAGGGATCATCGCCCTCATCGGCGAGGACCCAGGCCTGAGCACCGTGTTCGAGTGCGCCCTCGGAATCCAGACTGTGGTCCGCAAGCTGGCAGAGATGAGCGTGAGCGCGCGCCCGCAGCGCCAGCTGCCCATGCGACTCTCCTATCGATTTCGCTCGTCTGTACGCGGAATTCGCGGCGTCAAAATCGCCGACGTTATCCATCAGCGATGTACCGTACCGACTCCATATCCAGCCGGCCTCTATGCTTTCCTCCGTCACCAGTTCGAGGGCATTCCTCAGTACTTCCGTCGCTTCGAGAACACCGCCAAGCACCATTGGATTTGTAACCATGCGGACGGCGTTAGGGATATCGCCCTGGCTTACGTAGATATCGAACGCCTGCGTCAAATCGCGCCACGCTATCTGCCGGTCGTTGGCGGATCCTCTTGGGGCGCGGGCCGCGCCGAGTCCCGAATAGACCTTGGCGAGCACCTCGCCCTCGTGCGTTCCGTCGGGTGCTGACACGATGGCCGACCGGGCGCGCTCGAAATATTCAAGCGCATCGTCAAATCCCAGTCGGTCAAGCGCGGACTCTCCGGCGATTATGGAGTATCGCAGGAGTTGATCCGTGCCTAACACAGCCTCTGCCGCGCCGAAGTGGTAGGCCAGTTCCGGAGCGTGCTCGTCGGCATCGTCGCCGTACAGCCTCTCCAACGTTTCGGCGATACGGGCGTGCAGGCGGACCCGACGGGTGAGCGACAACTCTCCGGAAAGTGTTTCCTGCATCAACGCGTGCGTGAACTGGTAGTGGCCAATGCCGTCCGGAAGCTCTTCGATGATTTTGGCGTCGAGCGATTCGTCCAGGACATCAAGGAGTTGGCCTTCTGTGGTGTCCTCGGCAAGTTCCTTGAGCGTATCCAGCCGGAAGTCACGTCCGACTACGGCGGCTGTGGTCAGCACGTCGTTGGCGCGTTCGGATAATCGGTCCAAGCGGCGGCCGATGACCTCCCGAACACCCTCCGGAATCCGCACCGACCATGTAGACGCACCAGAGGTCCGGGTCCCGGCAATCTCCCCCGATTGGACCAGCTCTCGCACGACTTCGGTCACGAAGAGCGGGTTACCTTCGGTGTGCCGATACACGGCCTCGGCAAGTTCCGGCGGCGGATTGGCCCCTGCCGCGATCTCGATGAACCGGGCGATGTCGGCCTTGGACAGCCCCCTGAGCAACACCCGCTCATAGAGCCTCTCCCGCGCAAGGTCTCCTAGAGTGACTGTGAGCGGATGCCGGCGGTTCAACTCCATGTCCCGGTAGGTCCCGACGATCAGCAGCCGGAACTGGCCGATCTCCCGGGCCATGAACTCCAGGAAAGTCAGCGATGGTCGGTCAGACCAGTGCAGGTCGTCCAGCACAATTGCCAGCGGACGGGTCTGGGATGCGGCCTTCAGGAAGCTGGCGATCGAATCGAAGAGACGGAAGCGTGCGCTGTCCGGGTCTTCCAGCACCGGCGGCGGCTGAAGTTCCGGTAACCGGTCCTTCACGTCGGTAATGATCTCTGCCATCACGGAAGCGCTGGAACCCATCTGCCTACGCAATTCGTCCGGGTCGATCTCTCGCACGTAGCTACGGATCGCCTGCACCCAGGGCCAGTACGGCGGTTGCCCTCCCGTCTCGTAACACCGCCCCCAGAGCACCTGGACGCCGCGAAGACCGGCGTACGTGGCAAGCTCTTCGGACGTACGCGTCTTCCCGATGCCCGGCTCCCCGAGCAGCGTGATCAGCCGACCTTTGCCGCCAAGGACGTCTTCAAGCGCGGCCTTCAGCTGATCCATCTCCACCTGTCGCCCGACGAACACACCACCGGCAAGAGATTCCAGCGAATTGGCATCCCGTTCAACCGTCTCACCGCGGGCGGTCAGATCGATGGCGTCCAGCGCATTGAACACGTCCTGAGCGCTCTCCAGCCTCTCGGCGGGGTCTTTGGCCAGCATGCGCATGACTAGCGCTTCCAGCGGCCGCGGACAGTTGCCGTTGTGCCACGTGGGAGCCACAGGCGGTGTGTTGATGTGCTGCCCGATGATTGCGATGTCGTCATCGCCGAGGAAGGGCGGTCGCCCGGTCACCATCTCGTAGAGCATGGCACCCAGTGAGTACAGATCAGCCCTTGCCGTGATCTCCCCGCCGGTTGCCTGCTCCGGCGGCATATAGGACACGGTTCCGATCATCATTGCTTCACGGGTGAGGCGAGAGCGATCGGTAAGCATGGCGAGGCCAAAGTCGCCGATCTTGGCAGTGCCATCCGCCGTCAACCAGACGTTCCCGGGCTTCAGATCCCTGTGGACGATGCCCCGTGCATGTGCGAACTCCAACCCCTCGCAGACCGCCTTGCCGATCTCGATGGTGCGTTCAAGAGACAGGCCGCCGTGTCTTGAGGCTACCGAAGGGTCGGTGCCTGTGGAGGAGGTTTCACCCACACTCAGATCCTCTCCCTCGAAGGGAGAGAGATCCTTTTCGCCTCCTCCCTGAGAGGGAGGAGGTTCGGAGGTGGTTCGCGAAGCAAGCAGCGCTTCCACGTCACCGCCGCCCATAAGCTCCGTGACCATGTAAGGCGAGCCGTCATCTTCCTGACCGAGGTCCAGCACGGCGACGATGTTGGGATGGACACCCAGCCGCCCCATAGCCTGGGCCTCGCGGGAGACGCGCTCCTTCGAGGTCTGGTCAAAGCCCTCGGTCTTTATCAGCGCGAAAGCGACCTCGCGATCAAGCAAGGTGTCATGCGCCAGGTAGACGCGCTTCTTACCACCCTCGCCCAGGAACTTGGACACCCGGTAGCGGTCATTGGCGAACGAGGTGGGAGCGTTATCAGATGGCCCTTCTGCCGATGTCGCAGCCGGCGGAGGCGGAGAGTCTTGAGATGACTCGACACCAGCGTCTACCTGAGACGCCATCTTGTTTGCCATGCCAAGCAGGACCGGCGCGTCCGCGTTGTCTGGATCCGCAATCAACACGGCTTCGGCACGTGCACGCACGGCTTCCCAGTCGCCCGCGTCCGCAGCTTCTTCAGCCTCGTCCAACAGTCGGTCTATTCGACGCTGTATCCGCTCACTAACCATGGTGAGCGGGATGATACAGGGAACCGGCAAGCGCTGTTTCTGGACCTGGCGGGATGACAGGCGGAACCCGTCGCGACTGCTTCAACCGGGTTGATGCCGAGTTGACGGCAAGAAACCTGAAGCTCGGACCGATCGATTCGGATTACGTCAGATCCCTGGCGAACTCCGGTGAATTTCTCAGTCGAGAGGCGGCAGTTTCACGCCCAGGACCACTCGCAGATAGTTGACGTTGTGGGCCAGGTAGTCGTCGACGGCGAGATCCAGGTTGCCGCCGATCGCGTCGAAGCCATCGTCGCCCTCCCTCGGGCCATCCATGTCCAGCATGACCCAGCCCTTGAAGTGCCGGTCTCGCAACAGCTTCATCACCGCCGGGAAGTCCACACCCCCGCCACCCATGTTGTGATACACGCTGGCTTCGGCGTGCTGCTCCCGCGTTGGGGTCGTCTTGCTCGGGATGTACTTCGCCCACGTGTCCTTAAGGTGCACCTCGGCGATGCGAGGAAAGTAATCGCTCATGATCTGCACCGGATCACTGCCGCCCAGGGCCAGTTGTCCGGTGTCCGGGGTGAACCACACGTAGTCAGGATCTGTCTGGTCGAACAGCGCCCGGACCTCGTGCTCGCGCTCTATCGGTCCCCAGACGTGTGGGTGCGGCGCAAGGCGGATCCCCATCTCGATTGTCTGGCGACCGATCTCGTTCAGCGTATCGGCTACCCTCTTCACCTGGTCTTCCGACGTGCCGCCTTCCGGGCGGGCGCCCATGTTGCACTTCCAGACGTCGCAGCCGAACGGCTGAAGGAAATCACGGGCAAACGCCACGTGGTCGGCGATCGTCTTCGGCGTCTCTTCCGGGTCGATGAAGTTTGTCGACTGCCCCTGCGCCCCGTTCGAGACATCGATCATCGTCACGCCCGCTTCGTCAAACTTCTTCTTGAGTGCCAGCGGGTCGGCACGGTGGTCCTCGATCTGCTTCGCGTACGGCTCGATGCCCTGCAACCCGAGAGCGGCGATCCGCTTGATAGCCCACTCGATCGGGTGACGGGCGTCCCACAGGGAGCTGGTAGAGCCATACAGGATGTCCGGGTTTTCGGGGTCCAGGGGTCGATGAGTAACCGGGGACATAGCGCGCTTCCTCAAGCTTGTGATGCAGCCGTGACGGAGGATAGCTCCATTGGCCGCCGCGAGCCAATGGCGATGATTGCGAGGGCCGCAACATGCCAGCCACGGTCTTCTACGGATCCAACGTCGCGAACCAGTTCTTTAATCCAGCGGGTCCAGTGTCTGGGAGAGCGAGATGGTAGTTCATTGCCACCTCGCCACAGACAGAAACACCGACCTGAACAACCGGACGCCGAACGAACGTAGGATGTCCCTACCGTTGGTTTTGGTGGACCCTGTCGGATTCGAACCGACGAACTGCGGATCAAAAGAAACGTTCTCCGGCCGCAAATTCAGGTCGACGACTTCAGGCGATCTTCCTGAGAAACGCAGGCCGGAAGAGCCACGGCGAACTCTGGTTGACCACCACCCTTCGGCTCGAGACCGCAAACGGACAGTGATTGGCAGAGCTAGCCGATGCTTGTCCTTGCCAGTTCAAACCTGGCAATGCCCGGAATCCGGGCATCCAGGCGGGTATCGTCGGAAAATCCTTCCGAGAACCCCGGACACGCCGTTTTACCGATGGCCGGGAACGCGACGACCTCGCTCCAGGATCCCTGGATGGCTCTGTCTGCTTGCAGGAAAGGGCTAATGGACGCGCGCCAACGTCACCGTCACTGAGTGGCTGTTCACTCCTGATCCACGGAAGGACCGAAGAGGGCGACCGGGAAGTCTGGCTCGAGGCCCAGCACGATCTGCCCGTAAGTGCCATAGCGGTTCTCGGAAACCCAGCCGTGATGCCGGGCGGTGTGAACGTCTCTGAATGCCCTCTCAAGGGGACTGCGCGCATACACGCCACTGGTACCAGCCGCATTACAGATCAGATCTACTGACTCAACGCAACTCTGCATAAGGTGAACAGCTGCCAGGAACAGCTTGCCCTTCTCCTCCCTGGACGACGCTCTCCCATCGACAGTGCGCTCCCAGGTCTCGGTGGCGGCTTCGTAAAAGAAGGAGCGCGCGGCGCTCAAAACACCTTCCGCTTTGCCGAGCGCCAGCTGGGCAACCGGTCGTCCGGCCAACGAGGTCGAGGACATGAATGGCGTCTTCCCCATGACCTGACCCCCTGAAACGGTACCAGTCAATAAGTTAGAGACTGGACGTTTCC
>CAYYRD010000042.1:0-7935 GCA_964474025.1 uncultured Dehalococcoidales bacterium
CTTAGGAGCATGTGCCGCAAGGCGTGCCGGTTCGAATCCGGCCTCCCCCACCAGTCAGGCCCGGGGCGCGCGGTGTTTCGTCAGGCGTTGCGCCCAAACACCTCGTCTGCTGATGTGAAATTGCCGCAGGGCGTAGTACGGTATTTACAGGTCGGATCGCCTACTTCGGTCTGACCCAGGGGCCGCCATCGTTCCCACGGTGGTGGCTCCGCTTTTTTGGCCGTACGGCGCGCCTTATCCGGTTGAATTGTGCGTTCATCCCGACTACACGTGGCAGTACATCAACGGCCACGCCACGCTCACGCGCGCTGGAAGCGTTCCTCGAACTCTGATGCGAGGGACACCGAGTATCGGCCGTATGTGTCCCTGACGATCCAATCGCCGTCTCGCACGACCTGCCGCCCCCCGCCGGAGGTGTCCAGGTAGGGGCTCTGGTCAGGCCGATCAGGGTCGAAACGCATGGGGCCGATGAACGGATCTCGTTCACGCCACTGTTTCGCCATGACCGTTTCCGAGCGTCTTGTATATGGTTTCAAATCCAGTACCCGTTGGCTTTAGCAGGCAGCCGCCCCGTGTCTGGCGGCGGTAATGGGGAGCGCCGGGAATCCGGAGGATGTTAGCGGTCGTGGCGTGAAAAAGGCGTGAGCGGTCCAAAAGTCGTCCGACGCCGGTGTGCGGCCATTTCGTGAGAGGCGATGAGCGTGCCGGGGTTATTCCAGTCGTTAACCCAGGATGGTCACGACCCCGGACGTTCCGTCGACCTTGATTCTCATGCCGTTTTTTATGACCGATGTAGCCGTGGCGGCGCCAACTATCGCCGGGATGCCGTACTCGCGGGCGACAACGGCGCAATGGGCGAGCGGTCCTCCGGCGTCCGTGATCACGGCTGCGGCGACCGCAAACAGCGGTGTCCACGGGGGCGCTGTGGCGTAGGTGACCAGGATCTCGCCCGGCGACAGTCGGTTCGATTCATCCAGGGACAGGATCACCCGGGCGACACCAACTACGATCCCCGAGCTGGCGGCGAGGCCGCTGAGCGAGGTGGTCTCCGGTGTTGTCGTTACCGGAGCCTGAGCACGTTGAGCTTTGGCCCTGAGTGGAGCGTCTCCACCTATGAAGGGCGGCGGCAGGACGTGCATCCATGCAGCGCGATCGGCCCGGCGGCTGGCGACCAGTTCCCGGTAATTTCGGTCTGGATGATCAGCGTGCTTCTTGATTTCCGACACATGGAGATAAAACACGTCATCCGCCCGGTCGAGAGCCCCGGCCGCTACCAGTCGCTCGCCGAGCGCCAGGTGGGGCGTCCTGAGCGACGTGTATGCGCGCTGATCGATGTAGTAGTTGTGGTCCTCCATCAATACCGTGTACTGCTGCGCCCGGCATTGCCCGGCCAGGAACTCGTCAATAATTTCCGGCTTATTTATGCGAGATTTGACGTCTTCGGTTCGCCTGTTGCGGGTCGCGACCGCGCGCCGATGTAGGGCAGACGGGCTCTGCTCGTCCGGGGTGTCGAGGTAGGCGCGAATTGTGTCCAGCACGAAGCCGGGGTCCTCTCGCCATGTAGGGAATCCGATCTCGTAGTAAGACTCGTTGCGCTGTCCCCAACGATCAAGGAACAGTTCGAGTTCCGACCGGAACGCACGGCCTCCCTCCACTTCATCGAGATTGGAGAGGAACGCTTCGGTGTTGCGAGTACGGAGCAGATCGGCGACGGCGGGGAAGACCCCGGCCTGGCGAGAAAGCTCCCAGAGGGCGACCGCGGAACCGACCGACATATTGGGCATGCCGGCGATGGATTCCACGGCGATCCGCGTGCCCTCATCGCCGAACGTATGGGTGCAGAACTCGTTGAATTCGCGCATCGCGACGCTGGCCAGTCCCGTGGATATCGTGTGCAACTCTCCACACCTGCGCCATGCTGCCTCGACGTGATCGTACCGGCCCAACAGGTCGGACAACGAATCGGCGGGCGTGGCCCACTCCAACAGCGATCGCGTTAACCCCTCCGTTTCCGGCCGGTAACTGGACTCCCAGAGGTCGGTCAAGTGATCGATACGGAGCTCGCGATCACGCGCTGCAACCTCTGCCGCCAGTTCGGCATCGTGCGGGCTGGCCTCCAGTGAGCGTGAGAAGCCGTAGCCGTTGGCGTACATGCGCTCTTCATTGAACGGCCGCCCGGTGACGTCACCGCCCCGGTACATACCCTGGCGTTTAATGGCGATCATGTCCTGCGCCAGCGGCGTCAGGGGCGTGGGATTGTGGACCTGGTCCCATCGCCATTGATCCCTGGCCAGATCGTCATTAGTCCAATCGACGGGAAACGGTGTCCCGTCCGGACTTTCGTACACGATGTGTGGGGTCATCGGCTCCGGTGTGCCCGGCGACCGGGGCGTGCCACATGCGGCGAGTTCCGATGATTCATCGATTCGATTCTCACTTCTGCAGGCGCTCGTTTGGCGGCTCAAAGACAGGACGGTTCGTAGCGCAGCGGATCATACAGGTAGCATCTGGAGGTGGCACCAGGATTGAGGCGAATAGATTTGCGGCGATCTACCGGCAGGGGGTGACCGGATGACGACAGGCACGCTAATACCGTCGCCGGTTCGGATTATTACGGCGCTCATTGCCGTTACGGTCATCGGCGCGTGTGGCGGTTCTGCCGCCGGGGACTACTTCTATGCCTCCGACCCTATCCTTGATCGGCACTCACGAACCATGACGGACGCCGAGGCTGCGATGTTCGAGATGACTTCGGCCGACGATGGAGCGGTGTTCACGCTCGGCGGGGATATCAGCACGGCCGTCACGCTGCTGCCGATATTCCGAGATACGGCGGCGGCGATTGAACAGGACATCGCCGAGTGGGGCGGCCTTGACATCACCGGGATACACGAGGCTGCAAAGGAGTACCACTCGCTGATCCGGGAGGCCATGTCGCTGCGTCTTGATGCGATGCGGGACGGTGGAAACGCGCTTGAAAAGATCGTCGCCGGGCAGAAGTTTGAGGAAGCGAATGACATGTTGATGGATGCCGAATCCGCCATGTCTGAAGCCAACGTCCGGCTGCAAACGGCGCTGGACCGGATCGATCTCGTTGAGAATTGATCCCCGGCGGGGACCATCTTGTCGGTTGCGGCCGATATGGAAACGTCACGGCAATCCTCACGGAGTTCAGGGGGCGTCGACGCGGCCGACTCTGCTACATTCAGACACTCGATGGCATTCAACCCCGAAACATCGCCGGACTCGGCGGAACTGCGAGCATATCTCCGCCACGAACTGGAATTGGCGGAGTTATATCGACGGATTTCAGACGCCGAATCCGATCCCGTCAAAGCCGCCGGCTACGCTCGGCTGGCACAGGAAGAACTGGAACACGCCCACGAGTGGGCCGAGAAGCTCGGGATAGCCCCGGACACGATCCGGCGGCGTGGACTGGGCCTGAAGTTGCGGCTCGTGTGGTGGGCATCGCGCCTCATCGGGTCGGAACGGGCTGTGCTGCTGCCGTTGCTCATGCGCAGCGAAGAACGGGCCGTCGCCGCCTACGCCGCGCATCCGTCCCTGGGCGAACTTGAGGCAGAAGCGCGGGCGCATGCCGACGAACTGGCGGCTCTCGGCGGGCCGGGCGCGTTCGACGGAATACGCACCGCCATCGGGCGTAGCGCCAGTTCGAGTGGCAGCCTTCGTGCTGCCGTGCTGGGGATCAACGACGGGCTGGTGTCCAATTTCAGCCTGGTGATGGGCGTCGCCGGGGGTACGAGCGACTCCAAGATCATCTTGCTGGCCGGTGTCGCCGGGTTGTTCGCCGGGGCGTTCTCGATGGCCGCTGGCGAATGGGTCTCGATGCGCTCACAACGGGAGATGTTTGAGCACCTGATCCGCTATGAAGAGCGCCTGTATGACAACCATCCGGCCCTGGCCGCGGCGCAGATTTCTGACATCTACGCGGCGAAGGGCATCGAAAAAGAACAGGCCGATGAGATTGCCCGCCAGCTCATGTCAGACAGGACGACCGCCCTGGACACTGTTTCACGGGAGAAGCTAGGCGTGGACCCGGATGAACTCGGGTCGCCCTGGGGCGCTGCGTGGAGTTCGTTCCTTGCTTTCACGGTTGGCGCCATAACCCCGGTGGCGCCGTTCTTATTCACGACCGGCAACACCGCCGCCGCCGCTGCTGCTGCCGGCGCCTCGGTCGCACTGCTGATCGTGGGCGGTGCGATGGCGGCCTTTACCGGCAACTCGATTATCCGTGGGGGCTTCCGCATGTTCCTTGTTGGCGCGGTGGCCGCTGCGGTGACGTTCGGCATCGGCAGTGCCGTCGGCATAACGCTGGACTGAGCCGCGCTAACCCGTGACTGCGGGGGACCGGTTTGGGCTGTATACGGGTGTTCAGGCCGCATACGCTCTATCATTCTCGTAATGGATCTCTCGCACATACGCAATTTCTGCATCATTGCTCACATCGATCACGGCAAGTCCACGCTTGCCGACCGGTTGATGCAGGCGACGGGCGCCGTCTCAGACAGGGAGCTGACCGAACAGCACCTGGATTCGATGGAGCTGGAGCGCGAACGCGGGATAACCATCAAGGCTCAGGCGGTGAGGCTGGCGTACAGGGCGGCCGACAAATCTGGATACCAGTTGAACCTGATCGACACGCCCGGACACGTCGATTTCACGTACGAGGTGTCTCGGAGCCTGGCCGCGTCGGACGGGGCACTGCTGGTGGTCGACGCCACGCAGGGAATACAGGCCCAAACCCTGGCCAACATATACCTGGCGATGGAATACGACCTCCCGATCATCCCGGTGGTGAACAAGATCGACCTGCCGGCGGCCGAGCCGGAACGCGTAGCCAGTGAAATGGCCTCAGCGTTCGGTTTTACGGACGACGAATTCGTTTTCGTCTCGGCGAAGACGGGCGAGGGCGTTGTCGAAATCCTTGAAGCGGTGGTGGATCGCGTTCCGCCGCCGACGGGGGATCTGGACGCCCCTCTCAGAGCATTGATATTTGACACCAAGTACGACTCGTACAAGGGGGTCGTGGCGTACGTCCGGGCCGTGGACGGCAGGCTTGAGCGCACCGGACGGATTCGTTTGATGGCGACGGGCGCTACCGCCGAAGCCCTTGAGATCGGGTATTTCGAACCGTCAATGACCAGCACGGAGTCGCTGGAGACGGGTGAAGTCGGATATGTTGCCACCGGCCTCAAAGATGTCGCTTCGTGTCGGGTGGGCGACACGATGACCACAGGCGGGCCTTCGAACGCCGACCCGTTGCCGGGATACGAGCCGATGAAGGCTATGGTGTATACGGGCCTTTACCCGGCGGACGGCGAGTCGTTTCCGGAGTTGCGGGAAGCCCTGGAAAAGCTGCGTCTGAACGACCCGGCCTTGACGTTTGAACCGGAGTCCTCCGCTGCGCTGGGATTTGGTTTTCGTTGCGGATTCCTGGGGCTGCTCCACATGGATGTCACGCAGGAACGGCTCGAACGCGAGTATGACCTCACCCTGATTGCCACGGCCCCGAGCGTCGGGTATCGCGTGCTTCTGACGAACGGCGATGAGCTTGAGGTGGACAATCCGTCGGCGATGCCGTCGGTCCAGGAGATCGACAAAATCTTTGAGCCCTGGGTGGACCTGAGCATTGTGGCGCCCTCGAGATTTATCGGCGCCGTCATGGAACTCGTCACCACCCGGCGCGGCGAATACACCCGCATGGAGTATCTGCAATCGGTCGACTCAAGCCGGGAAGACGCTGAATCATCAGCCGCGGCCGACGCCCGCGTTTTACTTGAGTACAAGATGCCGTTGGCCGAGCTGCTGGTCGATTTCCACAGCCAGCTCAAATCGCGGTCCCAGGGTTACGCATCGATGGACTACTCGATCGGCGAGCCGCGGCCGGGTGACATGGTGAAGCTGGACGTTCTCGTGAACTACATGCCGGTGGACGCTCTTTCGATGATGCTTCACCGGGACAATGCCCAGTCACAGGGACGGGAACTGGTCGCGAAGCTGCGGCAGCTGATCCCACGGCAAATGTTCGAAGTCCCCATACAGTCCGCCATCGGCAGCCGCGTGGTCGCGCGGGAGACGGTGAAGGCGATGCGGAAGAACGTGCTCGCCAAGTGCTACGGCGGGGACGTGACGCGGAAGCGAAAACTGCTGGAGAAGCAGGCCAAAGGGAAGAAGCGGATGAAGAAGATCGGCAGCGTAGACGTACCACAGGAAGCCTTCATGGCGGTGCTGTCACTCGAGCGGGACTAGACGGCACGAACTGGTCTGCCCACAAGGCGTGCTTCGAGTGTCTCAGCATGCGGGCGTATTGGTTGGTGACGATCGTTTCCTGAAGATGCCGTGCGGGCGGAGCAAACCACCGCCCTTACGTGTGCCATTGCATACCGTGTCCCGAGGTTCTCACGTGCCCTGAGGCTCTCGAAGGGCCGTCATACGTGCTTCGAGAGCTTCAGTACGCGAGCGCCGGGAAGTGCCGCCGAGGCGGATCTGTAATCGGACTGTGATCGGGCTGTGAGGGCTTCATCAAGAAGTTCGGGGCGTCCACCGCCATCCTTCACTGAATACCGGGCGAAGGAACTAGTCGCGATTTGGCTGCGATCCGATTCGTCCGCGGCGGCACAGGGGGATGGCAATGCAAGCCATGAACAAATTCCGGGAAAAGGGCGAAAAACCGACCGGACAGAAGGATCGGGCTCGATTGGGCGTGCTGGGGATCGCTGTTCTGACGGCGATCTCGATCGGCGTTTACAGTTATTCTCGGTCACGTGCGCCGGGGGGTTGATGGCGAACAAGGTGGATCTAGGCGGCGGCGCGTTTCCGGATGAAATTCCCGGAGGCGGGGTCGTGCCGCGCTTGCCGGGAAGAAGGACGTGATGCGCCGAATCAGGGCCGTTCCGGGGAGGCACCGGGTCGTGTTCGCGGTCCTGGCCGTGACGCTCGTCCTCGGATGTGCTGGCGATGTTGTTGACGCGCCGGATACCGAGGCCACGACTGAAGCTGCTCTGGAGGTTACCGGGACCGCCAACTCTGAGCTGATCGCGACGGTGACGGCATCGATCGCCGCAAAGTTACAGGCGTCTGTAGACGCCACGCGCGAGGCGCTTCCAACCCCCGTGCCGTCCGTCTACGACGGTCTCCTCGGGAACATCCCTGACACGCCGGAAACGCGGGCGGATCTCTGGGTCAACAACTATGCGCTGGCCGCCGAGCTGGCCAACGTCGACGTACCTTCAAGACGTGCATCATCGGAAGAGGTGTTCGATTACTTTCGGGCGATAGGTGGTGCTCCTCCCGCACAACTGGCCATGGGGCCAGGTCCGTTCATCAGTGGATTCGGCGACTACGCAGTACAGTTTCTTGAGTACACGCAGTATCGCGGCTTCGACCTTCGGGACATAAACGTGAGCCTCATGGCCGGTCAACCTCCCGCTATGTCGGAGGTCGTGTCCGGGAGCTTCGACCCCGAGGTTTTCTATCAGGGAATCAACTGTGATGAATGTGCCCCGTACGAATTCCTGGAAACACAGGGAATCCTCTTCTACTCGTGGTCCCGGGACAACAGGCCAGACCTCGGCAACCGGCATCGCCCGCCACTCCACGACCAGTTCGGCCGTGGCGGGAACGTCCTGATCGACGAGAAAGTCGTGCTGCGAACCGTTGGCGTGGAAGAGATGGAGGGCATGATCGTCGCCCGTGAAGGCGGGACGAGATCACTTGCGGACAACGAGACGTTTGTCGAACTTGTCCGGGCGATGGAGGGTCTCGAATCGTACAGCTTCCACGTGACTGACTTGTTGCTGGAAAAGAGTCCGGAAATATATGTCGCCCAGGGCGGTTACGGCATCACCGATAAGCAGTGGGACGATTGACCTGCCCCCTGAAGCGATACCAGGGATTATATTAGTCCGGCCACCTCCG
>CAYYRD010000043.1:0-5912 GCA_964474025.1 uncultured Dehalococcoidales bacterium
TTGGCACCTCGATGTCGGCTCGTCGCATCCTGGGGCTGAAGGCGGTCCCAAGGGTTGGGCTGTTCGCCCATTAAAGCGGCACGCGAGCTGGGTTCAGAGCGTCGTGAGACAGCTCGGTCTCTATCCGCCGTGGGCGCAGGACAATTGAGGGGCGCCGCTCTTAGTACGAGAGGACCGGAGTGGACAGACCTCTGGTGTGCCGGTTGTATCGCCAGATGCATCGCCGGGTAGCCATGTCTGGACGGGATAAGCGCTGAAAGCATATAAGTGCGAAGCCCTCCCCAAGATTAGTTGTCCCGCCCTTCTTAGGAAGGGGTAAGATCCCACGTAGACTACGTGGTAGATAGGCCACAGGTGTAAGGGCAGCAATGTCCTCAGCTGAGTGGTACTAATGGATCGAGGGCTTGACCCACATTAAGGTGCGGCTGTCTCTCGGTTATTCGGAGATTTTTGGAGTCAGTTTATTTACGAATAAACGGTTGTTTAATTGCGCGAGGGGTTTCCTAAACCCGCCGATGCGCTGGACTCACACAGGCTGATACGTTAGGATTAGCTTGCGGGGTGGAGCAGCGGCAGCTCGTTGGGCTCATAACCCAAAGGTCGGCGGTTCGAATCCGCCCCCCGCGACCAAGAACAACCGCCCGGACTCACGAGTCCGGGCTTTTATTTGTGAACAGTCCCCTGGTGGTTAGAGCGCAATGGACCCACCCGTTCCCATCCCGAACACGGTAGTGAAACGTTGTAGCGTTCACGATACTGCGCCGGCGACGGCGTGGGAAAATAGACCACTGCCAGGGGGCTTTTCTTTTTCCATCCCTGGCCTCCGGGCGCTGCCTGGGATCTGTGGCTGAAGAACCTTCAGGGGCCGGATTACCGGCTCCCTTTTTGTTTCCGGCGTTACGCGACGCGCCCGACCGATCCTTCCCTTCTCAGCCATCAACCCGTCACACGTGACTCTCCCCTGCCCAACCGATGGAGCGACGCCGAGCGGTTTCACCGGCGCCTGGTCTGGCTGAGCCAAGAAGGTTCCATGGACCGGGTCCGTACCTTCATATCGTCGGCATGCGGGCACCCGAGTTCGGCCGCGACGGAAGCTCGTACGCACATTCGCGTCCCTCTCCCAGCGTTGTGTCCGCCAGGGGGGCACTCCGGGTCTTTGACTTGCGGATTCGGTCAATCCACTAGGCGAACATGCCCATAAGTACTGGCTATATCTCGCTTTGGGCGGAAGCCCGGCCGTCGTACGATTAGGCCCGAGTGCGAAGAACAGCTGGCTTGCAGACCGCAAACTTACGGGCACGAGCAAGAATGGAACTGAGACGTGTCGTCTGTTCACTAGGCACTCCATCGGGCGTTACATATAATGTGAGCATCAATCCCGATGAAAGGCCCAGGTAACTAAGTTTGACTGACACGAACGAACACCAGACCCCCGAAGCCGCCGATGGCGACAACGAGGGAATCGATGCAACCCCGGAGAGCACGGACGCCCTCGCGCCCGTTGCACAGGCCGAGGCTCCCCCCGCAGTGATCGAGAGCGTTGAAACCGTTGAAGCTGTCGTGGCCGAGAGTCCGGAAACGGAAGCTGCGGTCACGGAAGCAGCCGTCGCGGTAGCCGAGGCTCCGGTCGAAGACGAAGCCCCGATCGAGAACGATGAATCGGCGCCGGATGTTGACGAGTCCAGCCTGACTATGGCGGACCTGCTCGACGAGTACATGCCGTCGCGCTCGCTTCGGCGCGGGGACATCATCGACGGACGTGTCATGCGCCACGACCACGACGGGTTGCTGGTCAACATCGGACACAAATCAGAAGGAGTTGTGCTCTCCAAAGAGATGCGCACCCTGACCGAAGAGGACATCTCTGACCTGGTGGTCGGCGAAGAGGTGATCGCATACGTTCTCAACCCTGAGGGCCATGACGGCTCGGCCATCCTCTCCATCGACAGGGCGCGCGGCGAACAGGGCTGGCGTGTCCTCGAAAAGGCTATGGAGGTGGAGGAGACCGTCACGGGCAAGATCGTCGGTTCCAACCGCGGCGGCGCGGTGGTGGAGTCCGAGGGTGTGCAGGGCTTTATTCCACTGTCCCAGCTTGTCGGCAAAGCTCGAGAGCTTTACGTGCCCGGCGGCGAGGACCCCAAAGAGGGGTTCATCGGGATGGATATCGAGTTCAAGGTCATAGAACTCAACCGCAGGCGCAACCGTGCGATTTTCTCAGAGCGCTCTGCCCTGCAGGCGTGGAAACTCACACAGAAGAAGCGGCTCGTGCAGGAACTGAATGAAGGCGACGTCGTGAAGGGCCGAGTGACCGGAATTTCCTCCTTCGGCGCGTTCGTAGACCTCGGCGGTGCTGACGGCCTGATCCACATCTCGGAGTTGTCCTGGGAGCCGGTCAAGAGCCCCGAGGACGTTGTCACGATCGGCGACGAGCTGGACGTGCACGTGCTGCGCGTCGACAGGGATAACCTCAAGATTGCACTCAGCCTGCGGCGCCTGGGTCCCGAGCCGTGGGAAACGATCGAGGAGAAGTACTCGGTCGGTCAGACGGTGAACGGTACTGTGACCAAGCTCGCCAACTTCGGGGCGTTCGCCCGGATCGAAGGCGGAATCGAAGGGCTGATCCATATTTCAGAGCTCAGCCAACAGATGATCAAGCACCCGCGCGAGGTCGTAACGGAAGGTGACGACCTTGAGCTCAGGATTCTTCGCATCGAGCCCGAACGGCGCCGGCTGGGGTTGAGCCTCAAGCAGGCCCGGGACGATGCGTACGAGCCACCAGCCGACGGCGTCGCGGAACCAGCCGCGCCGCGATCGACCGGGATTTTTGACGCACAGTCGCTCTCGGAGATCGCGGAAGTCTTCTCAGACAGCGAATAGAGGAATCGACCCAATACCAGGAAGGGCAACATATGCCAGGTAGGTTCGAAAAGTTCTCGGAACGAGCGAGACGGGTTTTGTGCCTTGCCCAGGAAGAAGCTCAACGCTTCAACCACAACTACATCGGGACAGAACACATCCTGCTGGGACTTGTGCGCGAGACCGAAGGGTCAGCTGCGAAGGTCCTGTCCAACTTGAACGTCGAGCTGACGAAGGTCCGATCCGCGGTCGAATTCATAATCGGCCGCGGAGAACGCCCCTCGTCCAGCGAGATCGGACTTACCCCGCGCGCAAAGAAGGTCATTGAACTGGCGGTCGATGAGGCCCGCCGGCTCAACCACCACTACATCGGGACCAACCACCTTCTCATTGGCTTGATGCGGGAGGGCGAGGGCGTCGCCGCGGGCGTGCTTGAAAGCCTTGGTGTATCACTCGATAAAGTACGTGCAGAAACGGCCCGGATTCCGGAGCAGAGCGCACAGGGCGGCGGAGGGCAAGGCGGAAGCCAGTCCCAGACGGGCACGCGCACGCCCACGCTGGACGAACTGGGCGTGGACCTGACGTCATGGGCGCGGCAGGGCAAACTTGATCCGGTGGTTGGCAGGGAAGACGAAGTTCAGCGCGTGGTTCAGATCCTGAGCCGCCGCACAAAGAACAACCCCGTCTTGATAGGCGAACCGGGAGTCGGCAAAACGGCGATCGTCGAGAAACTGGCCCAGATGGTTGAATCCGGCGACGTCCCTCCGACCCTTACGGGCAAGCGCGTGGTGACGTTGGACATGGCCTCCCTCGTGGCGGGCACCAAGTACCGCGGCGAATTTGAAGAACGTCTGAAGAAAGTGATCAACGAACTCCGGCAGTCCGGCAACTGTGTGCTGTTCATCGACGAGATGCACACGATGGTCGGCGCTGGAGCCGCCGAAGGCGCCGTCGATGCCGCCAACATTCTCAAACCGGCGCTAGCACGCGGAGAGGTGCAGGCGATTGGGGCGACGACCCTCGACGATTACCGGAAATACGTGGAGCGCGATCCCGCGCTGGAGCGTCGTTTCCAGCCCGTAACCGTAGACCCGCCGGACATCACGGACACGGTAGACATCCTCCGTGGCATCAAGGGTAAGTACGAAGAACACCACGGCCTCGCCATCACGGACGAGGCGCTGCGTGCGGCGGCATCGCTCGCGCTCAGGTACATCCCCGACCGGCACATGCCGGACAAGGCGATAGACCTGATCGACGAGGCGGCATCGCGCGTCCGGATCAAGAACAGCATCCAGCCCAAGGATCTGAAAGAGGCCTCAAGGGACCTGGAAGTTGTCCGCACGGACAAAAACGATGCGATCTCCAACCAGCAGTACGAGAGAGCTGCGGAGTTGCGGGACAACGAGATGAAGCTGTCCACACAGGTTGAATCGCTTCAGACCGCCTGGGACGCAGAAAAGCCGGACGTGAAAGAAGTCACGGACGAGGACATCGCTGAAGTCGTGAGCATGTGGACCCGCATCCCCGTTACCCGCCTGGGCGTTGAGGAGACGGAGCGGCTCATCCACATGGAAGACTCGCTCCACGAGACGGTGGTCGGACAGGACGATGCGATCTCGCTGGTCGCGAAGGCGGTTCGCCGGGCCCGGGCGGGTATCAAAGACCCGGCGCGTCCCATCGGCGCTTTCATGTTCCTCGGCCCGACCGGCGTCGGGAAGACCCATCTGGTGAAACAGCTCGCCGAATTTATGTTCGGCGCTGAAGACGCCATGGTGCGGCTCGATATGTCGGAGTTCATGGAGCGTCACACGGTCGCAAGGCTTGTCGGGGCGCCGCCCGGTTACATCGGATTCGACGAGGGCGGACAGCTAACGGAAGCCGTTCGCCGGAAGTCTTACTCGGTGATATTGCTCGACGAGATCGAGAAGGCCCACCCGGATGTGTTCAACATCCTGCTGCAGATCTTCGAGGACGGACACCTGACCGACTCAAAGGGCCGGAAAGTGGACTTCCGCAACACGGTCGTAATCATGACCAGCAACCTCGGATCAGACCTGATCAAGCGTGACACCACGCTCGGGTTTGGCAGGGTAAGTGAAGTCGATGATTCGCAATCCGAAGAGCGGTACAAGCGCATGGCCGACAAGGTCATGGAAGAGGTCAAGCGTTTCTTCCGGCCCGAGTTCTTGAACCGGCTCGACGGCACAGTGGTGTTCCACCCACTGGCCAAAAGTCACATCGTCGAGATCGTCGATCTGCTGCTCGAGACGGTCCGCGCCCAGTTACTTGAAAAGGGCATGGTGCTCCAGGTAACGGACGGCGCGAAGGAGTGGCTCGCGGAGAAGGGTTACGACCCGACTTTCGGAGCACGGCCGCTACGGCGTCTGATACAGGACAAGATCGAAGACCGATTGTCCGACGAACTGCTTGCCGGCGCATTCAAACCCGGCGACCTGGTCGAGCTGGATATCGACGAAGAAGGCGCCGTCAACATCACGACGCCAAAGTCCAAAGGCAAATCGACGCCCGAAGAAGAGGGCGAGGAAGCCGTTGCGGCTGAGGCCGAGTAAGCGTCTTCAGGACGACATACGGATCGGATAGAAGGGGGAGCCATCGGCTCCCCCTTCTCGCGTACTGCCGTCCGGCGATTCCCTGCCGCCCGGTTATTCGAGGTATATCGTGTTCGGGTTCACAGCCATCCCCGACACTGGATATCCGGGGACACCCGGCGTCGCGCCGGTACAGCCGTGAAAGTCTGTACTTCGATTGATGAGCCGTTGGAGCCGACCATGTCTACAAGTCTCAGTATTGGCGATTTTGAGATCAGTACCGTCCAGGACCACCAGGGAACGGACCGGGATCCCTCGGAGATATACCCGGCGGTGCCGGCCCCGGCATGGGATCCGTATCGCGATTTTGCGCTGGACCCGGATGGGTTTTACAGGTCTCAGTGGCGCGGGCACCTGATTCGAGCCGACGGCGGCCCGTCTGTTCTCGTCGATGCCGGGATGGGCCCGGGTCCTCACGACCACACCGGCAAGCCCGGCGAGCTG
>CAYYRD010000044.1:0-4271 GCA_964474025.1 uncultured Dehalococcoidales bacterium
TCAAAAACCGTTGGGCATAACGCCCGTGCGGGTTCGACTCCCGCCCTCGGCACCAGATTTGACAGCAACTTTGACAGCAACCCGCACTCAAATCCGCCTTACGGCGTTGATCTACGAGTGATGTTGGCACCGGCCGGGGCGCAATGAAATACCGGCGCAGTGACGTTCGCGGCGAACGATGGCCGGTGGAGTGACCTGACGGTGGCCAGTTAGGCGTAGAAGTCGATCAGCAGTTTGAAGCGATCCAAGATCAACGGGCTTGCCGCAATCAAAATCATCACTCCAATAGCGATCCCAATGAGTCGTTCCATTGATTCCTTATACACGATTCCCATCAGAAATCCTTGGACGTGTCTCCCCTTTTTTAAATTGGTTATGACAACGACTAAATTCGGTAGTCCGTCGTCTGCCAAAGCACCGCTAGCTCCCGCCGGTCCGGTAGCCGCCAGACAAGTGTCCCAGACGGCGCATCCATGCGTCGCGAGCGCGCCACATCTTCCAGGCTCACGTCATGGTCCAGAACGGCGTGAATGATCAGCATGTGCGGGAAGCGCAGGGCGATGCTCGTGTCGGTGATGGACGGGCAGAGGCCGCAGATCAGGTGCGATGGTCGCTGGCGTAGGCCATACATAGCAGCACGGTACGGCGCAGCCGTCGGTGGCGGTATAGGAATGTGTCAGACGGGGCGGATCGGACGCTCTGTCGGGCTGCTGGGAGTGCCGGTGGGCGAAGGTAGGGGGTACGGGGTACTCGTTGCCAGAATGGATAACTGGAGGTCGAGGTACTATGCCGCGGATTTCGCGCGGCGATTTTCGGGAGGGCGAGTCAATTCTCACCATTTGGTCGCAGATATTGACATATGTTGACATACGGATACACAATTGGCCACGTGAATACATACGGTCGCAGAATTGACGGTCGAGGTTTTCTCCTTGGCTAACTCAGAACTTATGACCCTGCCGGAACTCGCCAAGTACCTGGGAATGGCCGAACGCACCATCTATCTCTGGGCGCAGGAAGGCCGCGTCCCCGCGTTCAAGATTGGCGCTTCCTGGCGTTTTCGACGTGGTGAGATCGACGCCTGGCTTGAAACCCAGCGATCCGGGCCGGATCTGTCCCGTGAGTTACTGACGGACCCGGTTGATCCGCCTAAGACACGCCGTCAGGTAAGGCGGGAAGCTGAAGAAACGCAGGAGGCCCTGACCCTGGCCTGCATCGCGTACATAAACACTCTGATGCTGAACGACGACCGGGATGTGTGGACCGTCGAGCAGATCGCCCAACGATTCGACGACGACACCGTCGAAGAAAGCATCAAGCGGTTGCGGCGGAGTCGGAAGATATCCGTCGGTGAGGAACCCGGGTTGGGACGCGAAAAAGTCCGCGTGATACGAAGGAGGAGATGAGATGGCCGTTTTATGGTTTGGACGAGCGAAGACCCTCGAAGACCTAAAGGCAAAAGATCTCAAGAAAGAACGGCTCGTCCAGGAGGTCCAGCAAGACCAGTTGGTGTCCCGCATCAAGAGGGCGCAGGACGAACACGACGGCTACCTTGACGCCGCCTCGGAGGCGGGCCTGACGGAGGCAGAGACCGATATCGCCGCCTACAACATGGATCTTGCTTTGCAGCGCAAGGACAGGGCGGAGGCAGACCTGCAGCAGGTGCTTACCCGCCTCCAGGTGATCGATGCCACGCTCGACATCCTTGACCGCAAATCCGAACTTCAAAAACGCGGGATCTGGAAGACGATCAACGACATGGACGAGGATCGTCTCGCCCAGCAGCTTGAACAGTTCTCTATCGAGCGCAAAGAGGGTGATCTAAACCTGAACCGCATCGCCGATATGGTCCGGTCCGACAACCTGGCCGTCAAAGCGAACCGTTCCGCAGGCTTCCGCCGCAGCCGAGAGGCTATCGAGCAGGCCAGGGCTGCCAAGCAGGGTCGGATCTAACCGACCCCGGGTCCGCACAAATGTCAGAACCGGGAAGCGAACAGGTCCGCGCCGTTGCGCGGCGGGTCAACGCATCCAGGCTCGGCGGTTTCAGGAGAAGCGCAATCGTCGAGCCTTACGAGGCCGCGGTCGTCCTCAAGAACGGCGAGGTCACCGAGGTCTTCAGTGAAGGTCGTCTCCGCACCAGGGGGATCTGGGAGGCTCTCCGCGGCCTCCTGGGCCTCTCCCCTTACACCGAGGTCCTGTTCACCGATCTCAGGCCTTTCAGGTTTTCTTCGTGGCTTGTTGATCCGACCCAGCCCCAGAACAACGAGGGATCTGCAACCTACGGCCTCCCGGTCCTAACACGCGACCGCCAGTTGATAACGGCGCAGGTCAACCTGACGCTCTCCATCGACCCTGATCGACCGGAGCTGCTGCTGCGCCTCATGCAGGGCGAGTTGATCACGGGGGATGAGGTCGGCGCGGCCCTGAGGGACGAGGTCCTTGGCAAGGCACTGGCAGTCGAGATCGAGAAACGCGATTCCGCGGAAATACGCGGCAACGAGGATCTTCGCCGGAGCATCTACGACCAGGTCAAGACGCAACTCGACTCGACGCTCCGGGGATACGGACTCCACCTGGACAATTTCTACGTCAACTGGGGGCTGACCCAGGACGAGATCAGCACGATTGAGGCTCGCCGCAGGGAGGAGGAGAGGCTCCAGGCCGAACACGAAGCGGAGATCCGGAGGCTCCAGGCCGAACACCGTGATCTTAAGGCCCGTCCGGTCGGGCACAGCCTGAACGCTTTATGGGCGACGCTCGTGATCGTCGCCCTGGTCGCAGGTGTTGCCGGAGCTGTCGCCTTTCTGTCACTGGCCCTCGATGGAAACGGCCCCGGACAAGAGCGGGAAGTCGAGTCGGACGTTATCGGGATTCCGGCCCCTCCCGCTGCGCCCGCCCAGACTGACACAGAGACTTTCCTGGCCCCAGATGTGATCCCCGGCGAACCGGTTGTAGGTGACGGGCCTTCTGGCGATGTCGTCGGACTCCCGGCGCCTCCAGCCACACTGCCGCAGGTGGACACGGACCCGATGCAGGTCTCGCTGGTGGGCCGGGAGGGCCAGACCACGGTGGCGGTGCTTCCGCCAGAGCTGGTGGAACAACTGCCGATCAGGCGGCTGGAAATTTCGGCCGACTCGCCGGTGGTGGACGGGTCTTTGACGATCCGCGGTATCGAGTCGCCGTCGTCCGAGGGCGTGCCCGAGCTTGAGGACAGCCACGTGATCCGCTACATGGTGATGGAGGTGGACGGGGTCGAGGACGCGTCTGATCTGCCGTCGGTGGTGGAGTTCGAGCTGGCGACCGCGTGGATCGAAACACAGGGCCTGACCCTGGACCGTATCAACCTGTTCAAGTACCTGGAGCAGGACCGGTTCAGCCGGTGGGCGCGGCTCGACACCACCGTCGTGGCCGAGACCGCGAACGCCGTGCTCTTCAGTGCGTTCGTCCCGGGATTCTCCGTGTTCGCTGTCGGTTCCAGCACGGCACAACTCGGGCCGGTGGTGTTCCCGACTCCGCTGCCGCCGACGGCGATACCCACGGTCGATCGAGAAGCTACAGCCACGCCTACCGCCGCTTCCGGCTCGCCAACTCCGACGCCCGAACCGTCGCTCCCGACCGCGACGCCGACGGCCACGGCGCAGAGCGCGACAGCCACCCCGGCGAGTGCTCCCGCGTCCCCGACTTCGACGCCCAGACCGGCGACGGCCACGCCGTTGCCATCGGCTACCGTGGCGCCAGTATCTACGGCCACTCCCACGCCCACGCCGATAACCACCCCGACTCCCGTGATCACAGTCACTCCGCTGCCGGTTCCGACGCCGCCGCCTACTCCGGTCCCGACCCCCACGCCGACCCCGAACGTCCTGACCCTGAACGAGGGATCAACGATATTCGCGAACGTCGGCGAGGTCGTTCGGCTGGATGGCCTTCGGGTGGAAAGTACGGATAAGGACGACCGTCTGGGAGCAGTGGTGGACTGGGGTGACGGCTCAGACCCCCAGAATGTGCTGTTGATCCAGCAGACGGGCGAAATCTTCGCTTCGCACGTCTATTCAGTAACCGGAGTGATCGTCGTCCAGGTCGTCGTGCGGGGTTCCAGCGGTGCAGAGGCCACCGTAACGCGGCAGATCGTGGTTGACGGGATCGGGTCCGTGGGGGCCATACCGACGCCCGTGCCAACGGTAATCTCGACAGCAGCGCCCACACCCGTTCCTACGGCAACTCCTTCACCCACGACAACGCCATCTGGCGCGACTTTCTCCATCGGATCA